>DGMY01000042.1:108460-174559 GCA_002388665.1 Opitutia bacterium UBA4506
TTCGCCCTTATATATGGCGACTTTATCCCGTTTTCTTCCTGATTCTTTCCAATCTGAGGACCAAATCGTACTAATGGCAGGCAGAGGGAGCTATCCCGAGCTGACTGCCAGGCGTATCAAAGCAGCCGGACTGCCCCTAAAGCTGATAGGTCTAAAGGGAGAGACGAGTGATTCGCTCTTCGATTCCTTTGAGTCCTCGGACCGGAAGATGATTAAGGTAGGGCAAATTGGGAAGCTTACGAAGACTCTCAAGGAGTTTGGTTCCCGCTATGTAGTAATGGTAGGGCAGGTTCAACCGAACCGCCTGTTTGGAGGCATCCATCCGGATCTCCGTGCGATTAAGATCCTCGCCTCTCTCAAGGAGAAGAATGCTGCGACAATCTTTGGTGCCATTGTAAGAGAGATCGAGGGAACTGGATGCACGGTATTGGATGCGCGGGCTTTTATTGATGACGACCTAGCCACAGAGGGATCAATGACCGGAGGGAAGCCCTCCTACTCACCCGAGCATCTTCAGCACGGCATCCGTATCGCTCGAGAATCGGCCCGCCTCCATATTGGCCAGGGCGTCCTTGTGCGCAAAGGCACTGTACTCGCTGTGGAGGCGTTTGAGGGAACCGACGCCATGCTTCGCAGAGGTGGCGAATTCAAGACCGATCAAAAAATCTTCGTCAAACTCCCCCACCCCGATCACGACTTCCGTTTCGACGTTCCCGTTTTTGGTATTCGTACTCTTGATACAATGATCGAATCAAAAATCTCCACCGCCGCCCTCGCTACCGGGCAGACGGTCATCCTCGACAAGGACGCTGTTCTCGCGAAGGCAAAGAAGGCGGGCGTCGAGATCATCGGCTTCCGGGCGACAGCGACCGAAGCCGATCACTCTGCCCTATAGTATATACGAGAACGGGCGAGCCCCAGAGGGGGATAAGCCTTGTCCCTCTGACGGGGGTGCTATAGGCCAACTACTCCGCCTACCATGAGACTGTTAGTAGTATCCGACCTCCACTTCACGCTGCCACAGCTGGACTGGTTGATGAAGGTAGCGGATCGCTACGACGCCGTAATAATAGCAGGAGACCTACTGGACATCGCGGGCACGCTCCCTCTGGGAAACCAGATCCTCATCATCAGCAAATACCTCGAACGCATTTCCCAGAAGCGCTCATTACTAGTATGCTCGGGAAATCACGACGGGGATTCGGTAAACCTGCAGAACGAGTATATAGCGACCTGGCTGACGCAGGTGAGAGGCGATCGCTTGTATGTAGATGGGCAAAGCCTCGAGATCGGCACACAGCGCATGACCATTCTCCCGTGGTGGGATGGACCGGAAACCCGCCAAAAGATGGAAGAATTTCTCGAACGGGAATCCCGATGCGTACGGGGACCCTGGGCATGGTTACACCACGCCCCTCCGAACGGATCGCCGATAAGCTGGACAGGGAAGAAAGATGCGGGAGACCCAAATCTGAATCGGCTCATCGCGCAGTATCGTCCTACATATGTATTTTGCGGCCACATTCACCTCTCACCCTTCCGATCGGGCGGGAGTTGGTATGACCGCCTGGGGGACACCTGGGTATTCAATCCAGGGAAGCAGATCGGTGAAATCCCAACCTACATCATAATCGACCTCACAGAAAACCGCGCGACATGGGTCTCCATGGATGATACGGATTCGATCTCGCTCGCCTAGCAGCGAGATACGGGATTCCCCCATCCACTTCCCCGACTCAAAATCCCTGGGCAAAAGGCCTCACCGGGATCCGGGAATCGGCGGATCGGAATCATCGGGCACCTCCCGCGGCGGGACGACCGGAGGATTGCGAACGAGGAGGGCCTTCAAAATATCGTCCATCAGATCGAAATGATTCTCCTTCCCTCCATATTGGCGCTTAATCTCCGCCAGGTACTCATTCACAGCATTGAGGCGGTGGGCCAAACTCCGAGCGAGGAAGACAAGAAAGCCGGGATTCGCCTCCAAATGAACAGACAGATCTTCGATCCAACGAAAAGTGGAGGGCTCCTTCACCCGTACAGTGGCAGTATCTTCGCTCTGGAGGAGGTAAGACATCTCCCCAAAACAAGCACCTTTCTCGCTGATCTCCGTAATATAGACCCCGTTTTTCAAAATCTCGACACAACCTTCTTCCAATAGGAAGAGCGAAGGGCACTGCTGCCCCTGAACGAAAATCTCTTCACCGGGTGCCTTCTCAATCAGAGGTAGATTCTCTAGACAGCTCAAATCCATAGACGATTCCGAAAGACTAGACCTGCCATTCCAGGATTGCGATGGAAAATATCCATCCGGCTCCGGGTTACTGCTGATCGGCTCCACACGATCGGGCCCAATCATTCTGCCCATTGATCGCCCACCACCGTTTGATCGATGGGGCCGGCAAAGAGAGGCAACCTTCGGGAGCACCCGACCTCTCAAAAATCCGCCCTATCGCGAAACCTTCGCGCAGGTCCTTTCACCAGCGGGTCGACGTCGCACCACGGTCACAATCCATCCCACACAAAACGGGAGCCAGAAGGATGAAGGTTCGGGAATCAGGATCCACTGATCCAAATCGGCGAACGGGATCCAATCCTCTGCGAGGACCTGTGATCCACCGCTCACGACAAACTCACTCAGGGCCACTGGAGAATCGGGATGTAATGGATCGTACCCCAGTGCCGGGTCGCTGCCGTCCTGCAAAAAATTCCAGTTATAGGTCCAACCCATTGCCGTCCAGGGGTAGTCCGTTTGGGCCTGATTCCATTCCACGAACTCGCCGAGCCCGTCCGACCCCGTATAGGTCTTCGTCGCATCATTGATATCAACATAGGTAAACCCATCCGGCGCACCGACTGTTGTGGTCTCATAACTCCCGTCCGGGAATGTATCCAGAGAGGGGAACTGCGAGGTGATGTCCCCGGAATACCCGGGCCTGGAGAGGTGATCGAGAGGGACCCAGAAAAACGCCAAGCCGTGCTCGACCGGATCGGACTGCGGCAAGCCGACCGACTGCTGAATTCGAAGGGCCACAGTTTCGGAGTCCGGACTATCCGTCGGGGCAAAGTAGGTCTCCTGCAAATAGTCAAGCAAGTGATCTCCCGAAGTGACGTAGGGCATAATATACGAGGTCGAGCCCCCGCTATCAAAAGTCAGGGTCAAATCGGTCCCGGGGGCAGAGTCCCACAGCCCGTACGGTTTGGTAAATGTCGCCACCAAAGTGGATTGATAGGAGACGCCTCCAATCACCTTCTCCTGATAAATGTCGGGGCGGCCGACAGGGTCCCAGCTCAGCGTAGTCAGGTTGGCACCATTTAATACGGTCCGGGGAGTCGAAGCCACCTGGGGAGTCGGAGGATCACCCGCTACCGAGTCCCAATGATAGGACTCCTGGGTGATTGCACTCCCCTGTTGAAAAGCGGCCGCATTCTGCCCCACGGTCTGCCCGAAGAGAAGACCGCCGCAATGAATCAGTGCGACCCAGCCTCCAACCCAATGAACCCCTCTCACCCTCACATAGCCGATATCAGACCAGCCAGCCCCCTCTGTCAAACTGATCCACCCTCCTCCTTTGACAGAATTCCTAACCTTGCGATTATCGCGATCACCCCCCTATCATTCCCTCACATTCTCGAATTTTTCACAGAATCAACCCAACTCAATCCAACCCAACTATGGCGACGATCATCTTCCTCTCGTTACTCGCGACGCTCTATGCCGCAACGCGCTCCTCAAAAGGCCTCGTGGATATCATGTTTATCGTCACCTTCATTTTGATTGTGGTGCTCTTCCTCCATCACTCGACGGATACCCTCAACATCAACCTATAGGATCAGAACCATGAGCAACGCACGACTGACCTATACCCTCGCCCACTTTTACGTCCTCGCCCTAGTCGGGGTTCTCCTGGGAGCGTTCGGGATCCAACTCATCTTCAAAGAAATCCCCTGCCCTCTCTGCTACCTCCAGCGCATGGGAATGGCTCTGGCGGCCATCGGCCCCTGCTTAGTCATCCTTCATGGCGTTCGGGTGAAATTCTTCGGAATGACAATCGTAGCCGCCATTCTCGGCGCCACGATATCAGCCCGCCAAGTCCTTTTGCACATCGCTAACTCGGCCGACCCTGGATACGGAACTCCCGTCATGGGCCTGCACCTGTATACATGGGCCTTCCTGGTCTTCTCCACCATGATTGCAGTCAGCGGCCTCCACCTCTGGACGATCAACGAGGGAGAATCTTATCGCCCGGCGCGACTGTCCCGCTTCTCCAAATGCGTCCTTGGGATCTTTGTGATCGTCCTCGTAGCAAACGTCGTAAGCGCTTTCGTACAAACCGGCTTCCACTGGTTCCTCCCCGGAAACCCGACCGAGTACCGGCTGTTCCACTAGACCCCCGGCCTCTGAGCAGTGTCGGTCAATCGAGACCGCGCTGCAGCAAGTCGTCCTCGTCAAGAGCGAGAAGGTGCCCCAACTCGTGCAGGAACGTCACGCGAACCTCTTCGACAAAGGTCTGTTGGTCGCGCTGAGCGTACTCGTACAGGTTCTCGAGAAACAGGTAAATGCGGGCCTGTCCGGCCCCATCTTCTTCGGCCAGATCGCCCCCTTCGAACAAACCTAGCGTATCGGGCTCCAACCCCTCCCGCACCATTCGTTGCGGAACCTTCTCAAACAGGATCGTGGGAATCTCCACAGCGATCTCCCTGAGTTCGGGCGGCAATTCGCCCAGCGTGGCCTCAATGACCTTCCCCGCTGTCGACAAAAGATGAGGACCGCCTGGGCGCTTCATCGAGCGACCATTGGAAAGTCTTCCAATCCCCGGAGCACCCGATTGTGCAAACCGCGGGACGTTGAAGCGAGCAGCGAAGTTCCATCTTCGGCTGGCCCACCATTGCAATCGGTCACAATTGCACCCGCTCCCCGCAGCACAGGAAGCAATGGCAACATGTCCCATGGATTGAGAATGGGATCGATCATGATGTCCGCTTGACCCATGACCAAGGCCAAGTACCCGAAACAATCGCCCCATGAGCGGACAACTCCGGCCCCACGAATCAAATCCGTATAGGACTTACCTCTCTCCAAAAGAAGGGGATCCGAAGGATCGGTCATAAGGAGCGTCGCCTCGGAAAAGGGCCGGTCCCCGCGGACACGAATTCGCTCCCCATTTAACCAAGCATGTCGATTGTCTCCGGTTGCCATCCGCCCCAATACCGGCTGATGAATCAACCCGATGACCGGGCGCTTTCGGTACAACAAACCGATCAACGTTCCAAACAGGGGGACGCCATGAACAAAACTCTTTGTCCCATCGATGGGATCGAGGACCCATATAAATTCTTGATTCGTTCCCTTCGCACCAAATTCTTCCCCGATAATGCCGTGTTCCGGAAATTCTCGGGCGATGCAATCACGCAGGTAGCGCTCGGCCTCTTGGTCGGCCTCGGTGACAGGGGACCCATCGTCCTTGGCCTCGACCGAAAAAGAGCGGCTATTGAATCGATCCGCGATCCCTTTACCCGCCTCAGTAGCTATGGTTCGAGCAAAATCCAGAAACTCCGAGATGCTTTCCGGGCTAAGCGGACTTTTCGAAAAATCGTGACGCGACATGACACTCTTGAGGAAATCCCCCGTTTCAATCTCCCGCAAGAACTGTTTTCGCGCCCACGGATCTTACCCGGATTTTGACCTTACCCGGCTCGCTCCACTGACCGGGCGCCAACCGGTGCTACGACGACTCCTCGAGGAAGAATTCACCATAGCGCTTCATCCAATTCTCGATTCGCTTCTGGTAGTAGCCTGGATCGTACGGGGACAGAACCGGATCATACTCATCGATCCCCCGCGCCTTTTGCCACTCGGGCGTACTCTTTCTATCGGCCTCCCCTATATAATAGGAGACCCTCTCTCCCATCTTGGGGTTAGGTTCCATTCTCAATGCGACCTCCAGGGAAGCCCGGCGGGACTTTCCTTTATCGGCGACGGCCTTGGCATACGCTGCCGGGGACTGGCTTAAATACTCTCCCTTCGCGAGCTCCCCGACGGGAACCGAATGTTCCTCGAGACGAGAGCGCAACTCGCTGATCTTCTCCTTCGGGTCCTCCTCCCGTTTCCCCAGCAACCACTCAATCAGGTGTCGGGTGAGATCGCGCAGGAAGGGTTCGGTCCCCCGAGACCGCAAAGCAGACCCCTTCACCACGATACTATCTCCTTCGAGCAAGGCATAGTTTTTGGCTTTGTAGCAAAACATCGCCTCATAGGCCCCATCGAACTCAAGATCGATGCCCTCGGGCAGATCCCCATTGACCGCGGCCAATAACCCTTCCGGCCGATCATACCATTCAGGGGCGGCCACATAGATTCCGTCCGTATCCGCTTCGAGAACCTTACAGCCCTTCGATTGGAAGTTTGAAATCAATTGCTCAAGAATCTCGCGCCCACCCTTCGTCACCTCTGCGGCCAATTCACTGTCACCAAACCGGGCCCCACCAAAACCCAAGTAGCCATAGAAGGAGTTGATGAGAATTTTGAAACTGTTCTGTCGGGCGGCAAATTCTCGACGCAAGTCGGGGTCCTCTTCCTCTTGCGAGCGCTTTTTATAAGTCAGTCGCTCTGCCCGCAATCGTTCCAGGGCCGGGATCAACACCCCCAGATCGTCATTCTTGGGGTTGCGATCGATGTGCAACAGGAGACTTGGATACAGCGAAGCCACGTCAAAGTGCAGCACCTTGTGAAAGACGCCGGTTTCAAAACTCTTCGAAACAGCCCCTTCGAACCGTCGTGCGGCCTGCGGTTCGGGCAACGCACGCTCCGCGCGAAAATATTCCTCCAGAAAGACCATCTCGACCCGGGACCCCGTCCCCCGCAACAAAATCTCCTGCAAGGTCATTGGGAAAATAGCGGCCTGCGCGACGTAAGTTGGAAGCAAGATGGTCGCGATACCTTCGGTCTCCCGCAGATCATCCTCCAAGTACGCGCGGAACTTCTCCCGATCCTCCGCAAAAGATTGGGCGATCTGGTCTCCCGGCAGGTAGGTCCGCTCCTCTTTTCCGCTCAGGCCAAAGTGGAGGGCCAGATCCTTTAAGCCAAAGGCCGGCAAACTCCGCTGCGTCAAATCGTAGAACTGCGCCGCAATCAGCGTGTCAAAGACCGTCCGACCGGGAATATCGCACCGGCTCAAATCAAACCACCTCTCGGCGATACGCACCCGACTCTTGCGGAACGTCGGCTCCGCCCCGAATCTCCCCCACTCCATGGCCACCCGGAATCGGCGGCATCGCGTGCGCAGGTAGTTGAGGTCAAAGTTGAAAAAGTTATGCCCCTCGAGGATGTCGGGATCGAGCTCCTGCAAACGCCTTCCGAAACTCTTCAACAGCGAACGCTCGGCGACGTCGGTGTCTTCCTCCAGCTCGAGAATCTCCGACCTTCCGCCAACCCGCAGTCCTATCGCCAGGACTCGGTCCCCTTTCCGTGTGGGATCGCTGAATCCCCCTTGGGCCTCGCAACCGGTTTCGATATCGATCTGGCAACGCACCATATCGCTCAAAAACCCCGGCGCGATCATCCGCAGTCCGTACCGAAGCATGTGCTGGTGCTCGAGAGGCCGAATCGATTCCACCTTAGCCGGGTTCCGGGGCAATTGTGCCAATACCTTGGCACCCATCGGATCCTCGGCCTCGACCATATGAGAGAGAACACCCTCTCCGACCAAAGTCTTTCGTGGCAGGGCACCAACCTCGGGATCGTCACAGAGTTTTTCGTCAATCCACGCAAACCCGTGAAATGGCTCCTCCATCAGTTCCACCTTGGCCGTATCCCCCGACCGCCAAGCCGTGTGTACCTTGCCCGCATCAGGATCCACCCAAATCCCGACCAAAAAGCGGGAATCCCCAACACGTCCCTGGATAGAATCAGAAATTGCCATTAACTCTCCTGTAACCGAGGCCCGAGCCAAAGGCAAACCCTAGGAGATTGAATGCCCCGCCCCCCCCTCCTTCAGCTGGGGTTAGGCGCCATTGACAGAACCGCACTCGCGACCAATATTTTCTCAGATTCAGGCTGAATCTGTCTGGCTTGACGGCCCTTTCGAAGCCTGCGCTTCGGGTCTCATTTTTTGAGATCCTTCCCCTCCATACAGAAAACAATGAAGCTATTGCTTACTATTCTCGCCCTCAGCGCAGGAATCGTCATTCACCTACCCGCACAGGAAGCAACCGAGAATAGCCCTCCCGATTCTGCGGACACCGCCCCTCCCACCCCTTCAACTCACACGGATGCCTACAAGCGTTCCCACATGGACGCCCCCGCCTACGTGGACCAAAAGCTCAATTCGCGAAAACTTTTGGACCACATGTCCAACTTCGCCTCCGATACCCGCAGCCCCCGTGCAACCCTTGAAAGCTTCTTCTACCTGATCGACAGCTACTACACGTTGATCAGCGCGGATGGGGTAACTTGGGACAACCAAGACGACTTGGACAATATCGCGCTTGAGCTGGCCGATCTGTTCGACATGGACGACGTACCCGTCAATTTTCAGGCAGACGCCGCAATCGAGGCCTCTGTCTACATGGCGGAGTATCTGTCTCGCCGCGAGATGCCGCCCCTTAACGAAATTCCCGACGAAGACGAAATGGCTAAAGCCATCAAGGCGGGCAAACTACCCGTCTACCGAATCCCCGGTACTCCGATTGAGATTGCCCGCGTGAATCATGGAGACCTCGAAGGCCATTCATTGTTCGTCAACACGATGCTCACCGATGCCAAAAGCCTCTACGACCAAGCGGCGAACTACCCCTACCTCAGCGATCAGTTTCAGGGCTTCTACGAATTATATTTCCTGACACCCGGACCCATGATCCCGACCAATCTGATCCGCTCTTTGCCCAACTGGATGATGGTCGATATCTACGAGCAAACCATCTGGCAATGGATTCTGACTCTCTTCGGATTCGCCGTCCTGGTCGGCGCCGTCTACGGGCTCGGCCGACTCATCAAACACGTGAGCCGAAACTGGCAACCATTGTCGGTAAGCACCGCCCATCTATCTGTACCCATCGTCACGATTTTCCTCACCAAATGGTTGATCTACCTGTTGGACGAGCAGGTCTATCTCACCGGGGAGGCATGGGAGTTCATCATCATGATCTCTGACCTGATCGTCCTCCTGAGCATGATTACTATCATCATAGTACTGGGTAGTATCATTGCGGCCTTTATTGAAAAGTCACGGCGCCTAAAGATCCGAAGTATCGACCTATACCTGATCCGCCTCGGCATCCGCATTTTCAGCATCATCATTGCCATCGGGATTATGGTGCAGGGACTCCAGAGGCTCGGCTTCTCCGGGGCGACACTGCTCGCGGGGGCCAGTGTCTCCGGTCTCGCGGTCGCCTTGGCCGCCCAAAGTACACTCAAGAACGTGTTCGGAAGTATCATGCTCGTTCTCGACAAACCGTTTGTCATTGGAAACCGGATTAAGATCAAAAACTTTGACGGGATCGTGGAAGAAATCGGACTGCGATCCACCCGGCTACGCACGCTCGACGGACACGTAGTCTCCATCCCAAACGATGAACTCTCCTGTTCCGACATCGAGAACGTCAGCAGCCGCCCCTACATCAAGCGGGTGTTCAACATTACGCTACCCTATAGCACCTCTCCCGAAAAGATCGAAGAGGCGATGAACATCGTAAAATCAATCCTGGCGCTGCCCGCGAAGGAGGAAGCGAGTACGGACACCCCTTCCAGCGGAGACTCCGGGATCTCGACAAGCGACGAGAATTCGAAACAGGCCCCTCCGAGCAACGAACCCTTACACAAGCCGGATTTCACTCCGCAGGTCTATTTCAACGAACTGGCTGCGGACTCGCTCAATCTCATGGTAATCTACTGGTATTTCCCCGCCGAATACTGGGACTACCTCGCCCACGCCACCTGGGTCAATTCCGAGCTCGTGCGCCGCTTCAATGACGCGGGCATCGAATTCGCCTTTCCCACGCAAACAGTTGTACTCGAGAACGCCTCCAAACCCTCAGAAGAAGAGACCGCAGACTCATCAACAGCCGCCGTCGCACCTCGGGAAGCCTAGGTCTGCGACCCCGGCGGACTTTCCCTCCAGAAGCCCCGGAGAGCGAATACCGTACGGCATCCGCTCCCGGGCGCCGAAGAGAGATCCGATCACCTCAGGCGAGGTCCTCTTCCGGAAGGTCGCTGTACACTTGGAAGTCAGGATAGGCTTCGTTTCCGTGTTCGCCGATGTCCAAGCCCTCGATCTCTTCCTCAGCCGAAACCCGTAGACCCGTAGTCGCCTTAATCAGCTTAAAGCAAACCCAGGAAACGGGAAAGACAAAGAGGAAGACCGCGATCACCCCGACCAGCTGAACACCTAACTGAGCAGTGCCTCCGTAAAGGATTCCGTCAGAAACCAGCCCTGCGTCGATGGCCTGCGATCCGAAGACGCCAACCGACAAGGTTCCCCAAACCCCGCAAACCCCATGGACAGTCACCGCGCCGACTGGATCATCCACCCGGAGAACGCGTTCGATGAAGATCACCGAGAACACGGCGAGGACACCTCCGATCAATCCGACAAACATTGCCCCGATGATCGTCACACTCGCGCAGGATGCGGTAATACTGACCAACCCGGCGATACAGCCGTTTAGGGTCATTGATAGATCCGGCTTTCCGAACTTTAACCAAGTGGAAACAGCGGCTCCGATACAACCGGTCGAAGCGGCAATTAGGGTGACCATTGCAATATAGGCCATGGAGTTATCCGCGCCCAATGTCGAACCGGCGTTGAATCCGAACCACCCAAAAATCAGAATGAAGCAACCGAGTGCGGCCAACGGCATATTGTGCCCGGGAATGGGAAGCGGCTTACCCGATTCATCGTACTTGCCCAATCGAGCACCCAACACAATCGCACCAGCAAGTCCTGCCCATGCGCCAACCGAGTGCACTACTGTCGAACCAGCGAAGTCGCGCATCCCCAGCTCAACGAGCCATCCGCCACCAGACCAGATCCAGTGACCCACAACCGGATAAATCAAGCAGGTGACAACAAGGCTATAAAGAATATAGGCAATAAACTTCGTCCGTTCGGCCATGGCCCCGGAAGCGATCGTCGCCGCAGTCGCGGCAAACACGACTTGGAACAACCACTCGGCGGCTACCAAATTGCTCGCTGCCGTATCGGTATTGGAGAGAAGCGCGTCACCCATAAAGAGGAAGCCGGAATCCCATCCGATGAACCCTCCCACACTGGCGCCATACATCAGCGAGTAACCAACAATCGCAAACCCCACTACAGCAAAGCTGAAATCGAGCACGTTCTTCATCATAATGTTGCAGGTATTCTTGGCTCGAGTGAGGCCACTCTCCAGAAGGGCAAACCCGGCCTGCATGAAAAACACCAGAAAGGCCGCCACCATATACCAAATGATATCCCCTGTAATTTTGGGAAGAGCCACGACGGCCTCCACCGATTCCTCCTGTGCTCGCAAAAGGCCTGAGCTACACAGCAAGACTAAAACGATTACCGATGGGAGATGGAAGAATCCCAGTGAGCGTGTACGAATCAATGACTTCATGAATGCGTTGTTGGATCAGTTCAATGTGGTTGGCGATTGCTTCAGGTGGCCGAACAGGACTCCTGAAGCGGAAAAAATGCTTCGTCAGCTGTACTTTCGATGAGGTGCTCAGAGATCGTATTCTGGGTCTCCAGATTCCGAAGAGTCTCGGCAGAAAGAATCCGCTCCTGCCCGAGCGCGATCGAGTTCCGCAGTACTTGAACCAATCGCTTGTAGCTAAACTCAGCGCGATTCTCCTCTAAGTAGCGGAGAGCCTCCGGTGCTATCTCTTTCACAACGAGAAAGGGATGGGCCATGGTCAGGCCCGAGAGGAATCCGTTCACAATCGGACGGACGTCTTCCAGACGATAAGCCAAGGGCGGCAACTCAAGTTGCACACTCTTTTTCACTAGGTCTGCAAACACGCCCACGGTCTCCTCGTATAGAAAACCGGCACCTGCCTCCTGACCTAGAATCAGCCGTAAATGTGGATTGCGGATGTTCTCCATGTTTTCAACAAACTGGAGAAGCTCTCGAAGTGATTCGGCCGAAGCTTCATCGCATCCCTCAATGTAGCAGAGCCTGGGTTTCCCCGCATCTTTGGCTTTCTTCTCAATCCTGTGCAGCAAATCGAGGGAAACTTCATCGCCGGAAACGATGTGAAGCATCTCTTCATCCCCATGAATTTGATACTGTATCTCCCTCGCAGCGAGGATCAGCTCCGCGCCTTCTTCACCGGAGAGTATCATCACAGTTTCAAAGGAGAGGGATTCTATGAGCTTCTTTCCAAAATCACGAGAAACCGGACTGACTGCCGTGATGTAACGAAATGATTTCTCAACCGCACTCGCACCCGGCAACTTCGACCTACCCGTCAGGGTTCTGGCTCCGGCCGACGGATTGAAGGCGCGCCGAAATCCTCTCGCACCACTCTTCCCAACAGATGCAGGCGACTTATTCTGCGCCACTCGAATTTCCCCGAGCATACTTTTCAAGCGAGCCTTTGCCCGGCCTGCTTGAGGCGGGAGAAGAAGATAGTGCTTGAGACCATCAACTTTCCCACTCTGATCATTCATCAAATCCGGTTCATATTCTTCGAACCCAATTAAAGTCCTCTCCGGAAATTCATCCTTCAGTCGCGCAAAGCAGTCCTGGCCGTCTGATAGCTTGGCATGCAAGTCGAAGAGGATCGGTTCACTCTCTTTTCCCTCCTGACGCAAGGAAGCGACATAGCTCTCGCAGTCATCGTGGAACACGGCACTTCTCCCCAATTCTCTGAGTAAGAGTGAAAGGCGACTCCGAGTCCGGTTCCTCTGAACAAGCACGTGAATCATGAAGCGTCAGTTCGTTCTCAGAGAAATGGTTCGCGCGGGTTTAATACTGATTTCCCCGAAAACAACGAGCAGGTCGTGGGCGGACCACTCTCTTCCGTTGAGCCGGTACGACGGGAGCGGATTGCGTCTCGGCGGAGTCTTTCGGTGCTTCCGGAGAAGGCAGCCCGGGCTCGGCTGGCTCAGGCTCTTTCGCAAGTTCTGCGCGCAACTGGCCAATCACCTTTGGCGTAATGTGCTTGAGAACGAGGTTCGTCACCATGCGCAAGGAAACCAGATTCACCGTCGGCTCCACGATGACCATCAAATAGACCGAACGACTTCGCCGCAGTTGAATGTACTTTTGCGGAAATTTCAGCAGGTAATCATCGCACGGCAGATAATTTGAGTCGACCGCTTCGAACATCGCCATCACTCGACGGGACAAGTCGTCAAAAAAATCATCGAGAAAAAAGTCCGGGAGTGCGTTTTGCAGAACCGCCCCCTTTTTATCCATGATGCAAGCACCATCAACGTCCGGTAGTTCTAATACGTTTTTTATAATTTTTTCAATCATTCATCACTCCTGGTCGATCAGTTCGCTCAAAATTTGTTCTGTACTAGCACGACTGGTACACAGAATTCCGAGACTACTTTCTTCCTGGGGTATGCAGATTGCGGTGGTATTGGTGCCCACTAAATGGACTTCTTCAACGGCATCCAGACCAAAGGGCTCCCCGATCATATTGGCTATCTGGGCGGTATAACCAAGGATTTGGCCGAAGACCTCGAGGTCATCTCCGGTGGCTTCCAGGATCGACCCGCTGGCCGAGCACTCGATGGATCCAATGTAGCCGAGCCGGCTTAGGTGTTCGGTATTCGCATCTTTAAACATGGCTCAACTAGGGGAGCATAATGAATGCCAATCGATCCCACCCAAATCACAGCCAACACGATCAAACAGGACAAAACGGATGGGTTTCGGCCCAATAATCGTATTCAGAATACCGATATAAATAACGACCCCATTTCCTCCAAACCGTACATGGCGTAAATAGAACGTTATTTTTTCAGAAAAGAAAGTCAGCCCGGAGAGAGGCATGAAATCCCTGCTCTCTCCATGATGGAAGATCGCCGGCGGATTCGTAGGGAAATTTCAATACACCTACAGATCGGGACCCGCTCATGCCGAAACGGATCCGCGTCCCTCGAATTACAGCCGACTCCCCCCTCATCCGCGAAGCCGGACTCATTCAGTAGCCCCGGGAAGCGATATCTATAGCTCGGCTGCTCTCTTTGTACCCCGGACACCCCAGTATAGATTCGAAGACATTGGCCATTTTTAAGATCGCCGCGAAGGATCCCCGGGCCTACATTGTCATTTTAGAACCATTCCAAACAATGTCTCATTCATTCCAAGAGTCAAAGATGCCTGCAGCCGGAAAGAGCTGGCAGGAGACTCTTGCGGAATTCCTCCGGACGAAAGGAAACCTCGAAGCAATCCTCGTAAAGCCTGAGGAACGCCTGATCGCGGTGGCGACTCTCGGAACATCCGATGACGGCGAACTGGAGTCCTTACTGCGGGAAACCCTCTCCCGGGTCATCGACGATCTCGAATCGGAACGCGACCCAACGAAGTGGAAGATGTTCCCCGTGAACCGGAATCAAGGAATTCTGGTCAAGAATATCGACGGTCAACTTTTGTTTGAAAAGGAGAGTTGTCCGACGGCCCCGCAATTCTGGAAGTGGCGAGAGTTCTCCTGGCCCGAGGAGGAGGATCTAGAGGAAGAATCGACAGGAGAGGAATGGCGATTCCTCGCGATCATGGCCGGGATATGCGGCATTAGCCTGGGTCTTGGATTCATTCTACAAAAGGCGGGGACGATCTCCTTCCCGATTGCCATCGGGTTCTACGCCGTCTCCATGATCGCCGGTGGATGGGATGCGGCAATCGACACTTTCCACAAAGTACGGCGGGGAGTCCTCGACATTCACTTCCTCATGTTGGCTGTAGCGATAGGAGCCACTTCAATCGGTGCCTATATAGAAGGCGCACTCCTGCTCTTCCTCTTTTCGCTGTCGGGAGCCCTCGAACACTTCGCGGTCTACCGCACCCATCGCGAGATTGGATCACTGGTAGCCAACGCCCCAAAGACGGCGCGAGTGGTCCAAGCAGAAGACCGGCTCGAGACCGTCCCGATCGGAGAAGTCGAGGTCGGTCAGATCGTACAGGTCAAACCGGATGAGCTCTTCCCTATCGACGGGACTTTGATTTCAGGAAAAACAGCTGCCGACGAAGCCAACCTCACCGGAGAATCGGTTCCGGTTGAAAAAGAAAGCGGTGACAAGATTTTCGGGGGCACCCTAAACCTCTGGGGCTCCGTCCAGATTAGAGTCACCCGACGGGCCGAGGACAGTTCCCTCCAGAAAATCATTCGACTGATCCATCAGGCTCAAAAGCAGCGTGCACCCAGCCAGCGGTTCACCGATCGATTCGGGACTCACTACACCTACCTAGTCCTCGCGGCCACGACCCTAGTATTCCTTGGGTGGTGGCTATTCATGGGGTTGCCCCCTTTTGTAGGAGACGAGAGCAACCCATCAGCTTTCTACCGGGCCATGACTTTTCTCGTCGTAGCGAGCCCCTGCGCCCTAGTTCTTTCAATCCCCTCTGCAATTCTCGCCTGCATCGCTCGCGGGGCACGGATGGGAGTCCTCTTTCGCGGCGGTGCCCCGATCGAGAAACTCGCGGAGATCGATTGCGTGGCTCTCGATAAAACGGGAACTCTGACCACTGGGGAGCTAGAGGTGATCGGCGCCGAGAGTTTTCCTCCCGGATCCGAGGACTTTATCCTTCAAACCGCCTACTCACTGGAACGAAATTCAAACCACCCCATCGCTCGAGCCATCACCCATTATGGGGAGTTACACGGCCTTCAATCCACGGCAGTGACTGACTTCCAATCGATTAGCGGTCATGGGCTCCGTGCGGTTTCGGACGACGAAGTGTGCTTTCTCGGGCGCCGCGAACTCTTTGCCCGAGACGATCTTGCGGAGGTCTTGAACGAGATCCCAGATCCGCCGCCAGCGATCACGGAAGTCTGGGTGGTCCACCGAGGTCTGATTGGTCGAGTCCTCCTCCAGGATCGCATCCGCTCTCAATCGGCCCAAGTTCTCGAACGATTCCACGAACAGGGGATTCGCACCATCATGCTCACCGGGGATCGCCGATCGACCGCAGAGGTTGTCGGCCGAAAGATCGGGATTCAGGAAGTCCGGGCCGGCCTCCTACCCGAAGATAAAGTACAGGCCATTCTCGACCTCAAGGCCGAAGGGCGCAAAGTCGCGATGGTTGGCGACGGGGTCAATGACGCACCCAGCCTAGCCGCGGCCTATGTCTCTGCAGGGATGGGCGCAAGGGGCAGCGACGCAGCACTCGAACAATCTGAGATCGTACTCATGAACGACCGGATTGAGAAATTCCTCGATGCATTTCTTCTCAGCCGTTACGCGAAAAATGTCATTCGCTGGAACCTCGTCATCGCGCTCGGCACGGTGGTTATCATGATGACCACCTCAATCCTCGGACTCATTCCACTCACCGTAGGCGTCGTGGCCCACGAGGGCAGTACGGTCCTCGTCTGCCTCAATAGTCTAAGGCTCCTGTTCGTCGGACTGCGGTCCGACCGGGCGACAAGAGAGAGCGAATAAGCCGGCGCCCCTCAATCAAAGAGAGCTCTTCTTGTATTTCAGAAGGAGATCTCTCGGAATATGGCAGGGGTCTTCTGGGTTGCGGGTCAATCGATCCTGGTGCTCTTCGGCACTCCTCACGTAATTCGATAAAGGCAACACCTCGACAACAATCTGATCCCGATCTCCCCTCATCCAAAGATAGGCCCTAGCCTGTTCCAAGTGGATCGTATTCAAGCTGTAGACGCCTGTCCGGTACTTCGGGCCGACATCATTGCCCTGCCGATTGCGACTATAGGGATCGATGATCTCGAAGAAATAGCCCATCAACTCTTTCACGGAGAGCCGCGTTGAATCAAACCGCGTTCTGACACACTCGGCATACCCATCGTAATCGCCATCCCGATCACAGGATGTTCCATTCGCTCGACCGGCCTCGGTATCCAAAACACCGGGCAAATGACGCAGGAATTCCTGCACTCCCCAAAGACAACCGCCCGCTAGATAGATCTCCTCCTCCACGCCGACAAACTGTCGGACCGGACTCGAAGTTTCAAGACGTTCGCTGAACAACGATTCCTCCAGATCGCCAGGCGGCACGAGGCGATGCCAAAAGTCGCCGCTGCCCCCATTCTCCTCCCCGCCTCCAATGAGCCAGCAAATTCTATTGCTCTTACTCCGCTCCACTACTGGAATAAAACTCCAACCTTCCTCGATTTCACCTATGCAAACGCTTTCTATCAGAACCCTAATTCGAACCGGATTGATTCTCGTCCTCGCCACAACTTTGCGAGCAGAGGAGGACCCACAAGCCATTTTCATGGAACAACTGCAGGACAACCCTCAGGAGTTCGAAGAGATCCAACTCAGCCCGAACGGAACTCCAACCGACTTTGCGGTCCAGCTCGGGGAGTCCGTATTAACCCTGAGAGATGGGAGCACTATCGACGGATTTCGCTTCACCGCTCCCGAAAACGCGGACTCCATGGAATTCGTGTGGTATTTCAACGCACCCAACAGTTGGGCGAACTGGTACCTCTGCCCAGCGAAAGGAGAATTCAAACCGAGTTTCAGGTCCTGGCTACCCGCCGATAAACTCTATGAGAAATTTGATGAGTCCTACGGCGATGATCGGTTCCGGACACTCCAAACTCTCGAATCTGGATACTTCGTCCCCGGTGAGGAATACATCCTCTGGTTTCGGCAAATGGAGAAAGACAACGGTACGGTCTCCGGGCGCATACTGCTCACCGAATCCGAGGAAGAATGGGACTACGCTACAATCGAAGAGATCCTAGAACTACATCCACTACCGGTCGAAGCGCAAGCCGAGGTCCTCGGCGGCAAGGGGGCAGAGATTCTCCTCAACCCCGAATGGTTTACTCGCGCCTACGCCGAAAACCGAATCAACGACTCCTTCGAAAACATCCGATCCACACAAAGGTTCAGGGACGGATTCTTCATTACAATGGAGACGGCGATCCCGCCCTGCAAAACGACTCCATCATTTACCGCCATTCGGGAGACCTACGGGACACCGGACTTCATTCAAAGCAGTGAGGAACGAAAACTCCTCTTCGGTGACAGCGAAAGCGACGAGGAGCCCAATGTCATCACGTACATCTACGATTATTTCGGATTTGAGGTAGACCCGGAAGACCCCGAAGCGAAAGTTCTGCGAGTCGTCACCTACGGGTACGACCTGTCCGTCCTCAATCCAGAGAGTGATGAACCCACATTCCGCAGACTCTCCATCAAGAACCTAACCGTATTTTACAATGAGGGCCAAGAGGTCGGCCGTTTGTACTTTTTCCTCGAGGGGCAAAAAGATCCCATAGTGATTCAAGAACCCCCTGTCGGCCGATACGAGCGAGGGGATCAAGTACTGGAATTTCTCGGTGAAGGAAAATGGACTGAGACTACGTATTTCGAGGATGGATCCGTCGCTAAAGAAGCTCTGCTGGAAGCCAATCAATTAAACGGAGAAACCACGGTGTACTACCCCGACGGAACTCCTCGCTTCGTCATAGACTATAAGGACGGTGCCATTGACGGAAAGGTGGTTGAATACTCGTGGTCCGGCAAAAAGATCAAAGAATCGGTTTACAAAAACAATAAACGCGTAGCCGAGTAACCTCCGTTCGCCAAGGAGCTCTGTATTGTCCGTATAAATACCTACTCGGCGGAGATTTCTCGAACAACCGTCCAAGAAAAAGGGGAGACCCATCCGGCCTCCCCTTTTTCGTAAAAGTGATCGGTTACACTGACTCAACCGATCTGCTCGAGAATGGCTTCGACCATTCGCTCGGTTCCAACGGAATCCGCACCGAAGGCGATATCACCGGTTCGGATGCCCGACTTCACTACGTGGCTCACCGCAGCTTCAATCCGGTCAGCCGCAGAAGTTTCGCCGAAACTGTATCGCAACATCATCGCTGCGCTCAAAATCTGCGCGCACGGATTGGCCTTGTCCTGACCGACAATATCGGGGGCACTTCCACCTGCTGGCTCATAGAGTCCAAAGGGGAGGCCGTGAGCATTCTGTCCCTTACCAAGACTGGCTGAGGCCAACATTCCGATGGAACCACAAACCACTGCCAACTCGTCAGAGAGGATGTCGCCAAACATGTTTTCCGTGAACAACACATCGAATTGGTTCGGATTCGAAACCAACTGCATCGCGGCGTTGTCGACGTAGAGGTGGCTCAGCTCAAGTTCTGGATATTCTTTTTCAAAGAACTCGGTCACGGTCTTGCGCCATAGGACCGAGGTCTCCAGCACGTTGGCCTTGTCTACCGAACAAACTCGCCCGCCTCGCTCTTTTGCGGCAACTGCGGCAACCTCAGCAATCCGGCGAATCTCCGAAGCTCGGTAGACCATCGTGTCAATGGCCTCCACATCTCCATCTTCGAGGACCGTTGTGCTCTTGGGCTGACCGAAGTAGATCCCGCCGGTAAGCTCGCGAATGCAGACAATATCAATCCCTTGAGGGATGCGATCTTCACGCAACGGAGACGCTTCCAAAAGTTCAGGATAGAGCAACCCTGGACGCACGTTGGCGAAGAGAGAAAATTCTTTGCGAAGAGGCAGCAGCGCAGCCCGTTCCGGCTGCTCCTTGGGAGGTAGACTCTCCCACTTTGGGCCGCCCACGGAGCCAAACAAAATAGCCTCCGCACCGCGGCAACCCTCTTTTGTGGCTTCGGGAAGCGCTTCCCCGTGCTTATCGATGGCGGCACCGCCAACATCCCAAGTGGAGCAATCCAGGCCAAAACCTTCCTGCTCTGCGACTCGATTCAAGACAGCAAGAGCCCCCTTCATCACCTCAGGGCCGATTCCATCACCAGGAAGAACTGCGATTTTCAATGTCTTCATATTCCGGTTGTAGGGAGCAAATTTTCCGAGGGCGAGGGGTTTTTCTAAAATTTCGGACGGCGACCCCTGCCCGGCCTCCACTCACGGTTGCCAATCCCAACGGCGAAGTGCTCCAGCCCTCTTCTTCAGGTTGACTCCCTTCAACCGCGCTTCCCGATCTCAGAGCGGGTCGACTCCAAAGACCCTAATTCGCTCCTCTCGCGGCATCCGAGACCGCGAGAAAGGTTCGAGACCGCGAGCTACTGGTTCCCCGAAAGAAGTTCCTCGGCGTGAGAACGGGCAGTCTTCGATCTTCGATCCCCTAGCATCCGAGCGATCTCATCCACCCTCTCGCCCCGGTCGGCATCAAGTCCGCGCAGGGTGACAGAGGCCTGGTCCTCAGTCTGGTCCTTCGTGACCACGAAATGGCTACTCGCCATGGCGGCCACCTGTGGCAAGTGGGTGATCGTGAAAACCTGATTGTCTTCAGCGAGCCGCGACAACTCTCTGCCGATCTCGCGTCCAACCTCACCGCCAACATTGGCGTCAATCTCGTCAAAGACCAGAACCGCCGTGTGATCCACCGCGGCCAACACGGTTTTCAGAGCCAAGGTCACCCGGGCAATCTCCCCACTGGAGGCTACCTTGCCCAGGGGCATTGGCGCCTGACCGGCCGTTCCTGAGAATAAATATTCGCACATCGACGTGCCTCGCTCGCTCCACTCGGTCGAGTCCTCAACCTCGATTCGGAAGACAGGTTTCTTAAACCCGAGACGCGTCAACAACTCCTGGACCTTACTTCCCAAAGGACCGGCCACCGCTGCACGTTTCCGGGTCAACGCATCTCCCACTGCCTCCAATTTCTTCCGGAGAGCAGACTCTTCCTTCGCAAGTTTGGCCAAGGTCTCCTCAATGTTTCCGTGGGATTCCAATCGCTCCTCCATCGCTTCGCATTTCTCGAGAACGGCTTGAACGGATCCCCCGTGCCGACGACGGATCGCCATCCACAGCTTCATATTGCTCTCCACCTCCTCGATCTCGTAGGCATCTACCTCGAGGATGGAGCGCATGCTTTCCAATTCGCCGAAAAGGTCGTTCAACTCCACCATGAGTGCATCGAGTCGATCCATCTGCGAACCGATCTCCTCGGGCACCAACTCCCGCAGTTTATTACCGTAGCGATAGACATCCGACAGCCGGGCCGGGGCTCCCTTCGGACCGGACAGAGAATCTTCCAGCCCGCTCAAACGCTGATCGATCTCCCGTGCGTTGCTCACCCGGCGAAAATCGCCCTCCAACTTTTCGAGCCACTCTGGCGATATGTTGAGCATGCGAATTTCATCGATCTGTGACTTCAGGTAGACTTGCTCGTCCTCCGACAAACTTCCCTCGCCCTCGATTCGTTCGATCTTGTCCGTCAACTCGGACCACTGCCGGTACAACCCCGCAAAATCTTCGCGGAGGTCTTCATTCCCCGCAAATGCGTCCAGCAGATCCACCTGCGCCGATCGGTGGAAGAGTGCCAATGGTGCTTCGGGTCCGTGAAGCTCCAGCCAAATATCTCCCAATGCGGCCAATTGCCCGAGGGTGGCGATCTGCCCGTTGACCAAAATACGCTGGCCGCCGGCCGCCTGAATTTTCCGGGTAAGAACCAACTCCCCATCCTGCAATGGACGAAGCCCGGCCTCCTCCATCGCTTCTATCATGCGCGAGGGGTTCTGAAGGAACAGGCTGGCCTGCACCTCACAGGAATCGGCCCCGGAGCGGATCATGGATCGATCTGCTCGACGCCCCGACAACAAGGAGAGAGCCCCCATGATCACACTCTTTCCGGCGCCTGTCTCACCGGTCACCGCGGTAAAGCCCGGCTGACATTCCATCTCGACTGATTCAATCAGTGCGAGGTTTTCCACTTTCAGGTATTGGAGCATGCTTCTCTTCCGTAGTTTCCCTTCGAACGTTTCGCAAATCTCAATATCAAAGATCTACAGAATCCGCTGACAGCCTCACGAGAAATTTTGGGCAATCCAGCTAGCCACGGAAGACGCCGTTTTTGCGCGCAAGGTCGGATCACTCATCATGTGATCTCCCCCCTCAATCGAGACCAAGGTTACGTCGCCACCCCGCAACGACTGGATCTGCTCGGAATCCTCCGGCAAGACCACGTCGTCCTCGGTGCCATGAACGAGGAGCCAGGGGACCCGAACCTCTGAGGCTGCCGGCGCGACCGAAACCACCTTCTCGCAGAGGTCTTCCACAAAGGCCGAAGATAGCGGGCAATCTTCGTCCTCCCACATGAATCCCTCATCGGGAATCACGTCCCCGAACTCAGTCTCCGCAAACTTTCGGGTGCTGACCATTCCCGCCAGCGAGACCAACCCCACAATCCGTGCGTCACTTGCCGCACGGAGGACTCCTACAGCACCCCCCATACTATGACCGACATAGATAATGGATCTTCCGGCAGCGACCTGATTCAAAACAGCCCCCAAATCTTCGACCTCTTTCGAAATTGTCGCATCGCGAAACTCACCTTCCGAATCACCATTTCCCGCAAACGAGAAGCGCAGCGTGTCGAAGCCCGCTTCATTGATGGCCTTCGCGGTGTCCACGAGAATGGGGCGATCTTTGTTCGCCGTCACCCCATGGCCCATGACCACCAGATAGCCATTCTTGCGGTGCCCCGGTTTCGCCTGCTCAAAGACCGCGTCCAGGACTTCCCCTTTGGAATTTTCAATCGGCCCGGTCATCGGTCGGTCATTCGGGATTTAAAGGTCAGTTCGGCCACGGCGGACTTATCGAGATCACCCTTCCCCTGCGCTTTCAGCTTCTCATACTGGGCAAAAGTCGCGGCGGCGAGAGGCATCGGAATGCCTTGGGATTCCGCCAGCTGCAGCGCAATCCCACTGTCCTTTGCCGCGTGTGAGGCCGAGAAGTAGCAATCGTGATCACGCTCAATCATATCTTGAGCATCGGTTTCGAGGACTCGGGAATTTGCGCCAGTCTGGCTGAAAACGTCGCAGACCATTTTGAGGTCCAACCCCAGAGCATCGGCTAGCCCCAGTCCTTCCGCCAGGGCTGCGGTATTAATATTCATGACCATATTGACCAGTGCCTTCACCTGCGCGCCGCGACCCGTCTCCCCGACAAAATGGAGCGACTTACTCAAATCCTCGAGAACCGGTTGGTTACTATCGAAGACCTCACGATTTCCCGCCACGATCAGAAACAACTCTCCGTTGCGCGCCTGTGGGATACTCGAGGCCATACACGCCTCCAAAGTATTCGCGCCCACCTTGGCAGCCTCCCGCTCGACTCGCTCATGAGCTTCCGGGCTCAGAGTGGCACAATTGATAAAGGTCTTCCCGTCGGCCTCGGTCAGCAGATTGTTCTCGCCAAAGAAAATCGAATCCATCGCCGCATCATCGGTCACCACGGTAAAGATGACATCCGCCCGCGCCGTCACTTCGGCGAGAGTTTTCGCGGCATGCGCTCCCAATTCACCCGCGAGTTCCGCAGTCACCTCACCGCGAACATCGTACACTGCCGAGATCGAATAACCCTTGTCGTTCAGGCAACGAGCCATGTTGCTGCCCATGCGCCCCAAACCGACAAACCCAAATTTTTGCGTAGTACTCATTGATGAGGCGAACGGTATGGCGGAAGGATTGATGACGCAAGAAATCCCCCGTTTTCTCCCGACCGACCCACCCCGACCGCGTTCTTCCGAATGAGTTGCCCGGCGCTCACGGCCCCGACCTTTTACGGTCTTTCCTTTGACACCCCGACGGAACCCCTCAAAGCTTCCCAACGAACACTTGGGCACCAGAATCCGAACGAAATAGACGAAGTTAGTTATGTGTGGAATATGTGGAGAAATGGCATTCGGGGACCGTACGGTCGAAACGGCGGTACTTGATCGCATGTGCGTGGAGATGCAGCGGCGGGGGCCGGACGGAAGCGGCACCTGGTCTGCCAATCGGATTGCACTCGGACACCGGCGGTTAAAGATTATCGATCTCTCGGAAGCATCCCGCCAACCCATGGTCGATTCGGACCTCGGCCTCTCCATCGTTTTCAACGGGGCCATTTATAACTACAAAGAGCTTCGTGCAGAGCTCGAAGGCCTCGGCTACCGTTTCTTCAGCCACGGGGACACCGAGGTCATCCTCAAGTCCTATCATGCCTTTGGTGAAAATTTCGTCGAAAAGCTGAACGGGATGTTCGCCTTCGCGATCACCGAGCGCGAGACCGGCCGCTTGATCCTTGGCCGCGACCGACTCGGGATCAAACCGTTCTACTATTCTCTCACGGGCGATCGGCTCCGATTCTCCTCAAGCCTTCCCGCGATTGTCGCAGCTGGCGGAGTCGACACATCGATCAATCCAGTCGCCCTGCAATACTACCTCACCTTTCACTCGGTCGTCCCCGCACCACATACGATGCTCAACGGGGTCCGGAAGCTCCCTCCCGCAACCATCGCGATTGTCGAACCCGACGGGAAGATGAAGCGCCGGACGTACTGGTCAGTTCAATACGGTACCGACGACAGCCGCAAAGACTATTCCAAGGAAGATTGGATCGACGAAACTCTCGAGGTCATGCGGACCGCCGTCAAACGGCGTCTTGTGGCCGACGTTCCAGTCGGGGTTTTGCTCTCCGGGGGGCTCGACAGCAGCCTGATTGTCGGACTTCTCTGCGAGCACGACTCTTCGGCGGTGGAAACCTTTTCCATCGGTTTTGAATCGGTAAACAACGAGCAAGGGGACGAGTTCAAGTACTCCGACATCATCGTCGACCGTTTCCAAACGAGCCACCACAAGCTATTCATCGATTCGGCCCGCACCATCCCCGCACTCCGCGACTGCATTCGCCAAATGAGCGAACCGATGGTGAGCCACGACAATGTCGGGTTCTACCTTCTGTCGCAGGAGGTCAGCAAATTCGTCAAGGTGGTCCAAAGTGGACAGGGTGCCGACGAGGTCTTTGCCGGATATTTCTGGTACAAGAAAATGATGGAAAGTAGCAACGGTGTCGCCGACTACGCTTCCGTCTTCTTCGATCGCGAATACGCTGAGTACAGTCAGGTGGTAGCCGACCGCTACCGATGCGCGGACGACAATCCGCTCCAGTTTGTTCAGAACCATTTTGCTTCTCCGGGTGCCAGCCGTCCGGTCGATCAGGCACTTCGCCTCGACTCCAACATCATGCTGGTCGACGATCCGGTGAAGCGGGTCGACAACAACACCATGGCCGCAAGCCTGGAGGCACGGGTACCGTTCCTCGATCATGAGGTCGTCGAGTTTGCTGCAAAAATGCCGGCCGAGATGAAGGTGCCCGGCGACGGCAAATTTGCTCTCAAAGAAGCGGCTCGCAAGGTGATCCCGGCCGGGGTGATCGATCGCCCCAAGGGCTATTTCCCCGTTCCCGCCCTGAAATATCTCAAGGGCGATTTCCTCGAGATGACTCGCGAGGCCCTGATCAACGACACTGCCCGGCAGCGCGGCCTGTTCAATTCGGCCTACGTCGAGAAACTGCTGCAGGCCCCCGAAGATCACATCACCTCACTCGGAGGATCCAAACTCTACCAACTGGCGCTCTTGGAAATGTGGCTCCAGACTCATGACATCCATTAAACCCGCTGCCATGTCTGAAGAAATGAACTTCGGAGGAGTGACCCTCGAATGCGGTTGGGGGCGTCTCATTTTTGCCCACACCATTACTTCCCCGGCCTTGGTTGCACGAAAGGTACTGGAAGAACGGGAGGGCCAACGGGACATCGCCTTCTACCTGAACGATCCACACCTCGTCCTCAACGAGGCCCCTCAGGAGCTCTTCCTCGATCCTTCGATTACGTTCCGGCTTCAGTTTTCGAACTACACCAAGTCGGCCCGCTCATTGATCGGTTTCGAGGTAACCCCCATCCAGTCCAGGAAAGAGATCCGCGAGATGAACCGGATCTACATTTCCCACAAGATGGTTCCCGTGGATGAAGAACTGGTGTGGAAGGAGCGCAACAGCCCGAAATTCCAATACCTCGTCGCCCGCCGCCTCGAAGACGGCCACATTCTTGGCGTAGTTCTCGGCGTCGATCATCAGGCAAATTTTGACGATATCCAAAATGGCTCCAGCCTCTGGGCCCTTGCGGTGGACAAGCAGGGAGGTCTACCCGGCGTCGGAGAAGCTCTTGTACGCGAGACGATCGAAACCATGATCGAGCGCGGTCGCGCTCAACTGGATTTGTCCGTGATGCACGACAACGAGGGCGCCATCCAGCTCTACAAGAAGCTCGGTTTTGAGAAGGTCGCTGTCTTCGCGGTCAAATGCCGCAACTCCATCAATGAACGCCTATTCATTGGAGAACCTCCCGACCCCGAATTCAATCCGTACGCGGAGATCATCATCAACGAAGCACTGCGACGGGGTATCCGCGTGAGCAACACGGATCCGGCTCGCGGATTCTTCACCCTCAGCCTCGGGGGGCGCTCGATTACGTGCCGCGAATCGTTGACCGAGATGACATCTGCCATCGCGGTCATGCGTTGCGATGACAAATCGCTCACGCGGGAACTTCTGGCGGAAGCCGGACTCAAGGTGCCCGCCCAGCAATCATCGGGCAGTGCTGCACAGAACGAGAAATTCCTCGAGGAGCACAAGCGCATCGTAGTCAAACCCGCCCGCGGGGAACAGGGCTTCGGCGTTTCGGTCGACATCACTCAGGTGTCGGACATGGAGGACTCCATCTCCGAAGCCCGCGAAATTTGCGAACATGTGATCCTCGAATCGTTCGCCAAAGGCCGGGACCTGCGTATCATCGTCATCAATGGCGAGGTGATTGCAGCGGCGATTCGCAAACCCGCCGAGATCATGGGCACCGGCAAACATTCAGCCGAAGAGTTGATTGATCGGCTCTCCCGCCGACGGGCCGCCGCGACCGGGGGCGAAAGCAAAATTCCAAAGGACGAAGAAACCGAACGCTGCCTGCGGTCTTCCGGTCTCGCCTACGACTCGATTCCCGCAGAGGGCCAATTGGTCGTCGTGCGCAAGGCAGCCAACCTGCACACCGGGGGGACCATTCACGATGTCACCGAATCGTTGAACCCCACGCTTCGCGACGCGGCAATCCAAGCCGCCGCGGCCCTGTCGATTCCAGTTGTCGGGCTCGACTTTATCGTCCCGAGCGAGAATTCTTCAGAATACGTAATTATTGAAGCCAATGAACGGCCCGGGCTCGCCAACCACGAACCGCAACCGACCGCGCAGAAGCTCATCGATTTCCTCTTTCCACATTCCATCAAACCCACCGAAAATCGGTAATCTATGGATCCATCTCCCGACATTGATCAGGACTATCTTCAAGACATCCTTCTCCGGCTCCTCCGTATCCACAGCCCAACTGGATACACCGATCCGATTGTTCGTGAGATATGCAACGAGCTCGACGACCTTGGAATTGAGTTTGAACTCACTCGACGTGGCGCAATCCGCTCCACCCTACCCGGAAAGAAGAAGGGTCCCGACCGCGCAATCATCGGCCACCTCGATACCCTCGGGGCCATCGTCGCCGGCCTGAAAGAAAACGGTCGGCTGGCCATTGTCCCGGTCGGCACTTGGTCCGCCCGTTTCGCCGAGGGAGCGAGGGTCTCCATCTTCACCGACAATACCATCCTCCGGGGAACCATCCTCCCCCTCAAAGCTTCCGGTCATATTTTTAACACCGAGGTGGATACCCAGCCCTGCGCTTGGGACAATGTCGAAATTCGAGTAGACGCGCCCATTGAGGGCCTCGAAGATCTCCGCCGCCTCGGCATCAATATCGGCGATTTCGTTGGGGTCGACGCGATCGCGGAGTTTATGCCGAACGGCTACATCAATGCGCGCCACCTCGACGATAAAGCAGGTGTCGCCGCCCTTCTCGCTGCCGTTCGCTATCTGAAGACCAACGAGATTGAGCTTCCAGTCGACTTTCATGTTCTGTTCACCATTTCAGAGGAGGTCGGCTCAGGGGCCTCGGCGGTACTCCACGGGGACGTCGCCGAGATGGTCTCGATCGACAACGGAACGTGTGGACCGGGCCAGAATTCAAGCGAGTTCGGGGTGACCATCGCAGTAGCCGACTCGACAGGACCGTTCGACTACCACCTCACCCATCACTTACTCCACCTTTGCCAGAACGAGAAGATTCCCCATCAACGGGATGTCTTCCGCTACTATCGCTGCGACAGCGCTTCGGCCCTCGACGCGGGTAACGATATCCGCACTGCCCTCATCACGTTCGGGGTCGACGCCTCCCACGGGTACGAGCGGACCAATGTCCACGCTCTATTGAGCAACGCCCGACTCATCGTCGCATACGCCCGGAGCGAAATGATATTCCAGCATCAACGCGATTCGCTCGGCGATCTGCAGCACTTCCCTGAAACCCGCAGAGTGGACGTCGACTCCGTCGTCCAGGAAGAGAGTGAGCGAATCGTTCAAGAAACGCCCGAGGCCGTAATTCCCGACGAATCCGAGAAAAACGACTAGCCGCCCCACGAACAAAGAAGCGACCCGATGAACGATACGACAACCCATCTCCAAGAGATCAAAGACCGCGTTCTTCAGTTCGCAAACGAGCGGGATTGGGAGCAGTTTCATTCTCCCAAAAATCTTTCCATGGCCATCGCGGCCGAATCGGGCGAACTCCTCGAGCATTTCCTGTGGACGGAGTCCCATTCCTCCCGATCCGTTGTCGACGATCCCGAGAAGATCGAGAAAATCCGCGAGGAGCTGGCTGATATCGTCATCTACGCGATTGAATTCGCGAATATGACGGGTACAGATCTCGCCTCAACCATCGAAAAGAAAATGTTACACAACGCGGCAAAGTATCCTGTGGACAAAGCCAAAGGTAGGTCTGACAAATATACCGAACTGTGAATATATGGACATCCCAAAGATTTTGATTCTCTGCACCGGCAATTCCTGCCGCAGTCACATGGCCGAAGGCATCCTCCGCAACGCAGGAGGAGAACTGATCGAAGTATTCAGCGCTGGAGCCAAGCCCTCCGGCTACGTTCACCCGAAAGCGATCGAGGTCATGAACGAGATCGGGCTCGATATTTCGCACCACCGGTCGAAGCATCTCGAAGAGTTTCTCGATAGCGGAATCAACGTGGTCATCACCGTTTGCGACAACGCAGCGGAAGCCTGCCCGGTCTTTCCCGGCAATGTGACCCGCCACCATTGGTCTTTCCCGGATCCCGCTGATGCGACCGGAAGCGATGAAGAGGTTCTCGCCGTCTTCCGCGAAATCCGCGACCGGATTAAGATGGTCTTCGAAGCCTACGCCGACGGCATTCGCGACTCCCGTTCGGAGTAGCCTTCCGCGCGAAATACCCCCCTCCAATCAGTCTCCGACACTTCCAGCTCTCTGAGCGGCTGCAAGTATCCTCGACCACAACCGGGGCGACTACTGCGCGCGAATCGCGTTGAGCCCGCGATAAATCGCCTCATTCAACTTGGGCAACGGAATCGGCTTGGGGACAAAATCGTCGATGCCGTTTTTCAGAAGCTGCTCCCGGTGTTCATTGGAGACACCCGCAGTCTGAGCGATGATATATACAGGAGAATCCCCTGCCCTGCGGCGGATGGCATCCGCCGCCTCCTCCCCGCTCATCCCGGGCATAAAAATATCCATCAGCACGATCATGTGGACTCCTTTCTCGAACTTCTCCACTGCTTCTTCCCCTGTCGTGCAGGTATCGTAAGAAAGACCCATCGAGCGGAGCAACGCTTCCAAAAACTCCCGATTGGGAGCGTTATCATCGACAAGCATCACTCTGGGCAAGGAACCTTCACTGATTCTTTCTTTCAGAACATCGGACAGGTCCTGAGTATCCGGCTCATTCAATTCAGGCAATTCTCCAAGCGGCATCCGGAAGGTGAATGTGCTCCCCTTTCCAAGGGTGCTGTCCACCTGCAACGAACCTTCGATCAGATCCGCCAATCTGCGGCAGATGGCCAACCCGAGGCCCGATCCTTCGACACGCTCGATACCGCTGCCGGGCAGACGCTGAAACTCGTTGAAAATTCGCTCTTTGTCCCGCTCACTGATTCCCGGACCGTCATCGATCACATCAACAATCAGCACCCCGCTATCCTGCCGAACGACGACCTTCACCTGACCGCCGTCACAATACTTGATCGCGTTCCCCACTAAATTGTAGAGCACCTGCCGCACGATCACGGGGTCGAGCGCTACCTCCTGGTCACAATCGAACTCGATCAAGAGCGATTGGCCCTTGCGCATCGCAATACCCGCGAGAGGCTTCAGAAAATCCCTCAGAAACGGCCGAATCTCGATCCGCTGGTCCGCACGCTCCAGGTCGTTGGATTCGATCCGCGCCAAGTCGAGAACCCGGTTGATCAAATCCAGCAGGTGGCGTCCCGATTCCATCGAGAGCTCGAGAAAGCGACAGACTTCGGGATCGTCCGCGATTTGGAGGGCCAGTTCACAGGGACCGATGATTGTACTGAGGGGAGTTCTCAGCTCATGGTTCATCATCGCGAGGAATTCCGACTTGGCCCGATTGGCGCGGTCAGCGGCTTCCTTGGCCTTCTGCAATTCAATCTCCGCCTGCCGGCGATCATTCACATCAGTGGCCATTCCCACCATCCGGCGGACTCCGTCCAGAGACTCAACGATCTCGGCGCGCACGTAGACCCATCGCGCCTCTCCGGACGCGTCAACGATCCGGTGTTCCGATTCGAACACATCCCCGACTTCGGTCAACTGCCCCAAACCCTCGTTCCACGCGTCGATGTCTTCCTCGTGGATATTGGTCCGCACCTCGGAGATGTGTAGCCTCAACTCTTCATCGCCCAGGCCGTTGATCATACAACAGCCTCGATCCCAGTAGACCTCGTCCGTTTCCAGGTTCCATTCAAAAAATCCAGTCTGTGCAAACGCGAGGGCTCGCTTGAGACGATCGTCCTTTTCGCGGACCGCCATCTCGGCGCTCTTCTCCGCCGTCACATCCTGTACGACCCCTCTCATCCCCACGCAACGACCGTCTCTGAATAAAGGTTTACCAATCGACTTCGTCCATTTGGCATTCTTTTTCGCAGTGATCATCCGACCAGTGAAAGTATATTCCTCGCCCCGGTTCCGCGCCGTTTCGATCGCCGCCACGATCGACGGGCGATCTTCCTCGTAGTAAAAGTCCAACGCATCCGCAAAGGTGGGCTCGAAATCCAAGGGAACCTCGTGAATCTGCTTCGAACGCTCCGACCAATAGACGCGATTCGTATCGAAATCGACCTCCCACCAGCCCACCAAAGCGATTTCACTGATCTCGGCCAGAGCTTCTTCGCAGTTCAGTGGGGTCATCCCCTGCACGGGCGCCTTTAGCCCGGCGGTCTTCCTGAACAAGGCTGAACCATATACTTCTGCCGGTCTGCCATCGGGGCCAAATACAGTATCTGCCTCCAATTCTACACGGCTCACTCCCTCCGGTGTATTGCACTCCAGCCGAATTGAAAAGGGACCTTGTTCGGTCGAAAAGGAGGATAGAAACTCGCAAAACGGGTCGCGAAAATCCGGACTCAGGCACTCGACAAACGCATCTACTGAATCTACGGGTCGCTCTTGATCCCGTCCAAGTTGACTTAAGAATGACTGGGAGAGAGAGAGTTGCTGGCTCTCCAGGTTCAATGACCAAAAACAACGACTATTTCCGCTCAAAGAGTCGGCATCCGAGTTCATTTCATTCATAGGTCAACCTATTCAGATTGGGCCCGGGATTGAGTAAGTCAACGAATTCCAGCCCGATTCTCCTCCAACGCTCCCAAGGCCTTGGCCATGGCCTCCAGTTTGATCTCGGTCTCTTTCAATTCTTTTTCCGGGTCTGACCCCGCAACGATTCCACCGCCCGCGAACAATCGCGCTGTCCGCCCTTCCATCCGCGCCGTGCGCAACGCTACGACCGCCTCCCCGTCGCCGCCCGGTTTCTCCCAACCGAGAAAACCTGTATACAGGCCTCGTGCAAATGGCTCCAGCTCACGGATGAGAGAAACCGCCTGCTCACGGGGGGCTCCGCCAACCGCAGGGGTGGGATGAAGTTTTTCGGCAATCTCCAGCAATGAGCGTCTGGGCTGAAGCGCCCCGGAGATCGGCGTTCGCAGGTGCTGGACATTTGAAAGCCGCAGCAGGTGCGGGTGCTCCCCCACCTCGGGATCGAGTCCCAGTTCGAGCAATACGGCCCGAATCGCGTCGATCACATATTGATGCTCCCGCAGGTCCTTATCACTCGAGAGCAGTTCTCTTCCCATCAGCGTATCCTCCGCCAAACTGCCTCCCCGCGGGGCGGAACCGGCCAGCGCTTCGGTCGAGAATCTCCCGTCTCGCAATTGGATGAGTCGTTCCGGGGTCGCACCAATCCAACTCGCGCCCTTCCCCCGCGAATAAGAAAACGCAAAACAGTCTTGGTAGGCCTCGCGGAGTCCCCGCAAAGTTTCCAGAGGCCGGAACTCCCGCTCCGCCTCCAACTCCATCCAGCGGGAAAGCACTACCTTCGAAACGTCTCCTCCTTCGATCGCTTCCAATACACGATTCACCCGCTCGCGGTAGAGTGTCGGATTCTCCTTCCGGATGGTGACACCGCCCAAGGCCGGAGCTTCCGACGGCGAGAAATAATCCGGATTCGAAAAGGCTCCATGTGCGCGCAGCAAACGATCCGCCTCTCTTCCGAGGTCCGTATCGGCTTCTACCAATACATTGGCCACCGCGACGCACTCCCGATCCGTTCGACAAATCTGCCACTTCGGAATGAATACGGTCGCCGAGGGAACATGACTTTCCTCGAAGGAACAGGCATGAAAAAACAATGGTCCCGAGAACCAGCCATCCAAGTCGCCGGTCGTAATGATCCGGGAAGACCACTCCTTGACGAACTCGCGAACTCTTTCGAACCGTCCCGCGCCGGCGGCACTAAAGAGGGCGACAGCCTCCGCGCCGGAGACCGAAACCGCCCGTCGCTCAAGATAGAGGTGGGGTTCTTCCGGCTCCTGAATCGACTGCAAGACCGCCAGCGGGTCAAGATCGCGCACCCGCAATGAAATGCTTCCGATCCTGGGAGATCCATCCTTCGAGACACAGCTCTGGCAGTACTGCAAAAAGGCCAACAAACCTTCACGATCTCTCGAACCGAAATGCTGAGATGACAGGGTTTCCATAACGTATATCCTAGTAGAACGTAGAGGATTCCCCCCAAAGTCAACGTACCTGCACCGACTTCCAATCCTGCGGATTGTGCATTGCAAGAACTACAGACTTCCCCCAAAAAGATTCTTTCAGAGAACGAATGAGTGAAGCGTCTATAAAGTACCGAAAAACCCCGAAGGCCCCTTTCATTGCTGGGAACATTTTGCTAGCAGCTCTCGCCGCATCGCTTGTGTTCTTCGGGCCGAACCCTTGGTCCGTTGCTACGGTTCTTCTCGTCGTTCTCTGCCTCGCAATTGGCGGGCTGCTCTCCCTTCTCCCCTTTCTCCTCGACCAGTTCGCACTGCTCAACCTCACCCGCGTTCGTTCGTCGCAAGCGAGCATCAATCTGAGAAGTGCGCTCCAGCGCTCCGAAGAAATTGTCGAAGAATTGCGCGAGCGCAACAATGAGGACAGCCCCCTGCGAATCGTTTCGGAGAGGCTCCCCGAACTCATTGAAGAGAAGATCGGCAAAGCGCTGGAAGAGAGCATGAAGAAATCGGACGACCGCCCGTCGAAGATTCTTCGCAAGCTCGATGACTTGAGCCCGCTCGCAAAAGATCTCGAACGTTTCCACGACGACCTTCGCGTCCTCTCGAGCCACGCTGCCACCCGCGAGTACGTTGAAACCGGCTTTCTCAATGTCTCCAATGAGCTGCAGGCGCTTCAATCCAAACTCGACGAGCTTCGCAGGGTACAACTCTACGGCGCTACCAGCTCCGATTCGCCAGTCGAGCAACCCACTCCTGCGTCCAAATCGTTCCCGGACGAATCCGAATCTTTTTCAGAGCCCATTCCGCAAATCGAATCGATTCCCGAGCCCGATGCTGAGCCGGATCTTGCCACCGAGCTGGACGAAGACTGGGAGGATCCAGACGCCCTGCCACTCAATGAGCTGGCCGATCCCGAATCGGAGGATGGAGACGGCGACGATTTTACCCCGGACGAGCAGAATGCCGACCCTGAGAAAGCGGATCCGCAGGATTCCGAACTAGACAAGGATCCGCCGAATCAAGCCCCCCCCAAGGTGAGCGCCAAGTTGAGCGAGAGTCCCCCTTCGAAGGAATCTCCTCCCCAGCCTACGCCCGAGCCCCCTCCTCCGCCCTCTCCCAAGCCTACAAAAATTGTGGTCTCTGCTTTTGTCGGTATCCAAAACGGGATCTACCTCCGCGGCAGCGGTGGCGGCCTCTCAGAAGATACCGGATTGCGACTCGACATGACCGGCATCGGCGAGTGGGTATGGTCAGGCGAGCTGGAAGAGGGCTTTACCGCTGCAATTTACCTCAACGACGAAACCCCATCCGATCTCGGGACTTTCACCGTCTCCCCCGGTAAAACCCTCAATCTCAACCCGTCTTTCCAGCAGGAAGACCACTCCTAACCAGAGGATAGAAAAGAGTGCACTGGCTACGCAGCGCGGGAAACATCGTCCGATCATCGGGTCTCCAGCCCTTCCCTCTCGGTAAAACTCTCCGTCATTACAGTTGGAAGAAGGCCAAGGCCGATTCAAAATCCGCCTTCAACGTAGTCTTCCTTGACCTCCCACAGGGCATGGCCTACGCCCTGATCGCAGGTCTCCCCGTCCAAATGGGGGTCTTCTGTTCCGCTCTTTCTTCGATCACCGGCCCGTTCCTTGCCAGCTCCCGGTTTATCATGCTGGGGCCGACCAACGCGACGGCTGTCCTTTTGCTCAGTGCGTTTCTCTCCCTCGGCTACTCTCCCGCAGAAGCTGTCGTGGCTATGCCGCTTCTCCTCATCATGATCGGTACGTTCATGGTCGGAGGGGCTCTCCTCCGCATTTCATCGATTACCCAATTCGTATCCAAGGCAGTGATCGTCGGCTACATCAGTGCCGCCGCCTGCCTGATTATCGTCAATCAACTCAAGACCGTCCTCGGCCTACACGTACCGCGGGCCGCCACTTTTGCCGAATCCCTCTGGAATCTTCTGCGCGGTCTTGCCGGAACGCAGTGGGAATCCGCTCTCATTGCGGGCATCACTCTCGCCGTCTACATCCCCCTCAAACGCTTTACCCGGGGCATCCCGGTAGTCGCTCTGAGCTTGATTCTCACCGCTGTGGTTGTGGTTTTAATACGACCTCTCGGCGTAAACCCCGAGATGCTATCCCCGATCAATGCGGCGGCCTGGCCTCTCTCGATCCCTTCTTTCCAGTGGTCGCACATCAATCAGTTGGCCGGCTCAGCAATGGCCGTGGCTTTTCTCTCCCTCCTTGAGAGCTCATCCATTGCAAAATCCCTCGCAGCCCAAGCGGGTGACCGGGTCGACGTCAACCAGCAGATGCTCAGTATCGGCACTGCCCATTTTGTCTGCGCCTTCGGCTCGGGCATGGCGGTCTCCGGATCGCTCACTCGGTCTGCCCTGAATTTCCGAAGTGGAGCGGTCACTCCTGTGGCCAGTATCTTCAGTGGCACGTTCCTCATCATCGGCCTTTTTCTCATTGGCGGCCTCATCGGCTACATCCCCCGAGCCAGTCTTTCGATGGTAGTGATTATTGTCGGGATCGGTTTGATCAACATCAAGGACATCGGGGTCATCGCCCGGACGACCAAAAGCGACTTCACCGTATTTTTAGCCACTTTCATCGGCGGCCTCACCCTTCCCCTCGACACGGCGATCGCTCTGGGAGCCATCACGTCCATCGTCCTTTTCGTAAAGAAAGCCGCCCGCCCGGACCTCAAAGAGATCTCCTTTGACGACCGAGGTAACCTCACCCCCGAGCAAGCAAAGGAAAAGCGTCCCGAGATCGCGATCGTACACGTTGAGGGCGACCTCTTTTTCGCCTCCAGTGATCTGTTTCTCGAACAGATGCGCCGTCTCGTCGGTCACGAAAACCAGCGCGCCATCATTCTCCGTATGCGCAATGCGCGTCATCTCGACGCCACCGCAGCCCTGACCATCATCGAGCTCATCCGCTTCGCCAAAAAGAACAATTGCGCCTTCCTGGTCTCCGGCGCACATGAGGAAATTTGTAAGATCTTCCAACGCTCTGGCTTAATGGACGAACTGGGTGAAGAAAATTTCTTCCGCTACAGCGAGGGGAACCCCAACCTGTCCACCCGCGATGCCCTGAAGCGCGCTCAACAGATCACCGGCCTGACCTCGGCCGATATCACGATCTTCGCCGCCGAGAAGAAAGACGATAGCCCAAATTCATAACCTCCGCGCACATTCGTGCAGCTCACCGAACCGTCGGCTCGGCCCTGCAGCGCAGTTCAATCCACGGGGACGAAAGACGACGTGCGCAAGATTACAGTCGATGAGCCGGCATTTCACATCGCTTTTGCGCCCATCCAGGTCCTAACTGGTTTCGACGATGTTCAAGTCTATCCAACCTCTTGTGTTCTCCTTTGACGTAGAGTGGATCCCCGACCCACTTGCCGCCGCCCGTCTCTTTGGTTGTCCCATCAAAACTCCCGGCGAACAAGAAGCTGCAATGCGCCTTCTCTGGGAATACGGAGGCGCTACGCCAGAGAAGCCTCAGCCTTACCTAAAGACCATCCTCTGCCGGGTGGTCACTCTTGTCGGAGTTCTCCGCGAAAAACCAGAGGGATCTGCACCTCCCAAGCTTCGTCTCATTTCTCTACCCCTGAAGCTCGACACCCCTTGGATGGAGCAGGAAAAGGCCATCCTCCAGGGATTTTTCGAGTCGGTTGGCACAAAGAAACCCCAACTTGTCGGCTACAACTCTGCTCAGGCCGATGTGCCTATTCTCGTCCAGCGGGCAATCGTCAATGGACTTTCTTGCCCCGGATTCGCCCGCCGGCCCGAGAAACCGTGGGAGGGGATCGACTACTTTAGCAGTCACAGCGACTACAGCGTCGATCTGGCTCCTATCTTGGGTCGGTTCGGCCAGATGCCCGCTCTCAACGAGGTTGCCCGTCTTTCCGGCATCCCCGGCAAGATCGATACCCAAGGCGGCGGCGTCGCCGAGCTCTGGCTCGAGGGCCGCCTAGACGAAATCCTCGCCTACAATGAGTGCGACGCCCTGACGACCCACTTGGTCTGGGCCCGGTTTGCTCACTTCGGTGGACTTCTTTCAGACGAGCAGTACAAGGCCGAACAACAGGCCGTTCGCGATCTAATCGGCAGAGAGATCCAAAACGGGAAGCCAACCCTTCAACGTTTTCTCGATGAGTGGGACCGCCTCGAAGCGATTCAGCCCACCATTCACTGAGGTAGCCTCCTCAGGAGCCCTGCACCATAGCTCCCACCCGACCGAAGTCACCTAGGCCGGGCCGTCTTCGATCCCCTGGCAGCACTCATCCTGCAAGAATTGGATGAGGCCTCCCAAATGAGGAAAGTTCAGCTTGCAGACGATCGTGCGGCTTACCCGCTCCTGGGTGATCAACTCCACGCGGGTCATCCGCGTAAGATGATGCGACAGGGTCGATCCCGGGATTTTTAACGCGTCCTGGATCACCCCAACCGTCGCCCCTTCCGGACCCGCCTTCACCAGAAGCCGGAAAACTGATAACCGATGCGGGTTGCCCAACTCGGCAAAGCTCTCAACTACTTTCTCATGCTCCATTCCTCGTCTCCTCCTTTTTAATTCGATCAATGTAGAAATATCGTTTGATCCACACAACTAGCAAACCATAACTAAGGTTTCCATATTTCTAGTTTTATCGAACAATGATCAATAACGAACAAATCCTCGACGCCCTGACGATGTTCTCGATCCTCGCGGTTGAGCTATCGGTGCTGTTTCTCGGAATCAGTCTGCTGGTCGGGGCACTCCAACGGCACATTTCTCCCGCGACCATCGAGGCCCGCTTGAGCGCCAAGAACCGATATAGCTATCTTCTCGCGGCGGCGCTGGGAGCGATTACCCCCTTTTGCAGCTGCTCCACGATCCCGATGCTCAAGGGTTTGATCCGAGCGAGGGCAGGCTTCGGCCCGATGATGGTTTTCCTTTTCGCCTCTCCACTACTCAATCCGATCATCGTCGGCCTGCTCGTCGTCACTTTCGGTTGGTCTCTCACTGCCATCTACGTGGTGGCGTCGTTCGTGGTATCACTACTGGCAGGATATCTCATGCAGACGTTGGGATTTGAGCGCTACGTAATTTCGGCCCCCTCCGAAGGCCAAGCCTGCGCAGTGGACGACAGCGATTCATGCTGCGCCCCGGACGATTGCTGCGTGTCTGATTCTCCTCCACCGAGCACGCCGGAGCCTCAGTCCTGCTGCGGAGGGGAGGCTTCCACCGAGACCAAAGCCGGAAAATACAGTGGGCTGTGGAAGGAGAGTTGGTCGGACTTTCGGGCGGTCCTTCCCTACCTGATCCTCGGCGTTGCGATCGGAAGCCTGATCTACGGTTTCGTGCCCTCCAGCTTTCTCGAGGAACACGCCGGGCCGAACAATCCCTTTGCGATTCCGTTCGCGGCAGTGATTGGAGTGCCACTCTATATTCGGGCCGAAGCGGTAATTCCTCTGGCGGCAGCTCTGCTGGGCAAAGGTGTGGGTGCAGGCGCCGTGTTGGCCCTAATCATTGGGAGTGCCGGAGCGAGCCTGACCGAGCTGATCCTCCTCCGTTCACTCTTCACGCTGGAACTACTCGCCGCCTTCACCGCAGTTATCTTCGCCATGGCGATCCTCGCGGGGTACGCAGCACACTTCCTGTACTAGAGAATCAACACCTCCACGACAGGGTCCACGATTTCAGCGCGGCTCGACCACCCCTCTCCGAGGGGGCCCAAAGGCCTCGGACGCGGATCGACTATTTGTCGAACTTTTCGTCGAACAACTCTTCCATGTACTCGAAGGCACGCTCAGAAGAGAGACTGTTGAACTCGGCTTTTCCCGACATGCTTGCGCTCGGGTCGGTAAACGAGTGCACCGTGTTGGAAAACTGTACGAGCTGCCAATCCACCTTGGTTTTTTGCATCGCGGCGATCCACTGCTGGACGTCCGCCTGCGGTACAAAAGGATCATTAGCCCCGTGAAGGACGAGAACGCTGCCATCAATGTTCTTGCTGTCGGACTCCAGTGTCGGTGACAGCAGATCACCGTGGAAGGACACTACGGCATCCAGGTCCGCCCCGGTACGGGCAAATTCGAGAACGGCTCCACCCCCGAAACAGAAACCGACCGCTGCCAACTGGCCGTCCTGGAGGGGCAACCCTTTCTCGTCGAGAAACACTTTCATGGCTTTTTCCATACGGTCACGCATCAACTCGCGGTCACCTCGCAGCGCCCCCGCAGCGGCACTTGCTTCACTCTGGTCCTGCGGGCGAACTTCGGTCCCGTAAAGATCGACCATCATGACTACGTAATCGTCGCCCGCGATCCGCATCGCTTTTTCCAACGAACTCCGGGTCGGCCCCATCCAGTTCGGCACCATGAGAATCCCCGGACGGCTATCCTCTTCATCGCGGTCCCAGACAATGGTGCTCTCAAACGTGGTACCATCGAGTTCGTAGGTGACCCGGCGCAATGCGAGCTGCCCTAAGGCTCCCGTATCGTCAGCATGGGCCGAAACGCCACCTGTGAGTAGTGCGAGAGAGAAGAGGAGAGTCTTTTTCATAGTTGGATCAAAAGGAATTCTTCGTTGTCTTTAGCCGAGGTTCGATCAAATCGAACCCCTCGACGCAAGCAGACTCCACTGCGATAGTCGAGGATGGGCGTCGGTTCACAAGATTTTTTCCATTGCTACCCCTCCCCCCTATTGCCCCAGACCATTCGCCGCCCTCTTTCAATCGCGACAACCCCGCATGTTTTCGGCATTGCGATTTCCTGCAGGGTTCTTAGCAACATTACAGGATGCCCACAATGACACCATTGGAGGAAATCCGACACTCCGCCGCCCACATTCTGGCGACCGCTATCTTGCGCCTATTTCCAAAGGCCCAGCTCGATATTGGCCCCCCCACCAAGGACGGCTTCTACTACGACATCGACCTCGAGCATTCGCTCACGGCAGAAGACCTTGAGAAAATCGAGGCCGAGATGAAACGGGTGATCAAGGAGAACCAACGCTTTGAGCGGTTTGAACTCCCGCGCGACGAGGCCGTAAACCTGATTAAGGAGATCGGACAAGAGACCTACAAGCTGGGCCGTCTCGACGATATTCCCGAAGGCGAAGCCATTTCATTCTATCGCAATGGCGAATTCACCGACCTGTGCGCCGGCACACACGTCAACTACACCAAGAAGGTCAAGGCCTTCAAGCTGCTAAGCGTCGCGGGTGCCTACCACCGCGGGGACGAGAAGAACAAGCAGCTCCAGCGAATCTACGGCACCGCATTTGCAGCCAAGGAAGAGCTCGAGGAGCACTTGCAACGCATCGAAGAGGCCCGCGCACGCGACCACCGCAAGATCGGCAAAGACCTGAAGCTCTTTCATATCGACGAGGAGGTCGGGCAAGGTTTGGTCCTGTGGACACCAAATGGCGCCATCATCCGCCAGGAGTTGCAGAACTTTATCAGCGGCAAACTTGCACGGCAGGGCTACCAACAGGTATTCACCCCACACATCGGCAAGCTAGGACTCTTTCGCACTTCCGGGCACTTCCCCTACTATCGCGACAGCCAGTTCTCCCCGATCCTCGAGCACGACACTCTCGAAACCCTCGCCCATGAGGGATGCTCCTGTGGCGAGCTGGCCAACCAGCTGGCCGACGGTGATATCGACGGTTATCTGCTCAAGCCGATGAACTGCCCGATGCATATTCGCATTTTCGACAGCCAGCCCCACTCCTACCGGGATCTACCCGTGCGCCTGGCCGAATTTGGCACGGTCTATCGCTGGGAGCAATCGGGAGAGCTGAACGGACTGACCCGCGTCCGCGGTTTTACCCAGGATGACGCCCATATTTTTTGTACTCCGGATCAGGTAAGTGACGAGATCAAGGGCTGCCTGGGTCTGGTTCGCGACGTATTCCAATCCCTCGGGATGAACGAGTACCGTGTGCGTCTCGGCCTGCGGGACCCCGAGTCGAGCAAGTACACGGGTAGTGACGAGAATTGGAACAAAGCGGAGTCTGCCCTCAAGGAAGCGGTCAAATCCATCGGAGTGGAGTACTCTGAGGAGCTCGGCGAGGCGGCCTTCTACGGTCCAAAGATCGATTTTGTGGTCGAGGACGTCATCGGTCGTGAGTGGCAATTGGGAACGGTGCAGGTCGACTACAACCTCCCCGAACGCTTCAACCTACACTACACCGGCGCCGACAATCAGAAACACCGCCCGGTCATGATTCACCGCGCTCCGTTTGGCTCTCTCGAGAGGTTTACCGGTGTGCTCACCGAGCATTTCGCAGGAAACTTCCCCACTTGGCTCGCGCCTGAACAGGTGCGCATCCTGCCAATGAACGACGACTTGGTTCCGTTTGCCGAGGAAATTGCCATCGCTCTCCAAGCACGTGGATTCCGGATCGGACGCGACTTCCAGGCCGACAAGCTCGGCGCGAAGATCCGCCGGGCCGAAACCGCAAAGGTCCCCCACATGCTCGTCATTGGGAATCGGGAAAAGGAAGAGGGCAAGGTATCCCTGCGAAGCCGCATCGATCCCTCCGCTCCTTCCACTCTCACGGTCGAAGAATTTACCGAGTGGCTTTCCCGCGAGGTGCAGTCCCGACGCCTCCCCGAATTCCGGAAATAGTTTCGATTCCATCCGCCCGCAGATGAGGTCCGTTGACCCTGGGAACGGGGTCAGCGGACAGAAACTCGACTCGAGGCATCTCCTCTTTTTTCGGAGAGGGGTGTTGATGTACCCGCACTCCAAATTCCCGGGATCCATTGATCGTTGTTATCTCGATCACTGACGCCCACCACCCACTCAATGCGCTTTCGGGGCTCCGGGGAACGCAGGACCGCGACCAGGGTATGCTCTCCCGCGGGCAGATCGATATCGATGGCTTGATGAGGCGGCACGCGGTGAGGCGACGGCGCCATGCGACCTGCTTCCCGGGCGAAGGCGGGCTCCCCGTTCAGAAAGACACGGCAATTCTCGTGAGTATTGAAAATCACCCGCGCTCTCACTTCCTCCCGCAACTCAAATGTGTACTCGAGGAAGATCGCATTTTTCTTCACTCCCACTGTCTCCAGCGCCCCCCAGGTACCACTAAAGACCACGCGTTTCATCGATGGTAGGGTCAGTGGAATGGACTGCCCAAAATGCCACCCGTGACCAAACCATGGGACGTCGGCAAAGCCGATACGCGCGGGTACCGATCGCTCGAGCCCAGCATCCGCGAACTCCGCCCGCTCGGGCATTTGCCCTCCCAACCGATCTCTCAACGAGACAATCAGGTCGGTGAATTCGTCCAGGGTTGGCGGCGGTTGAATGCCCACGATCTCAGGGCTCAGGACCAAATCCCGACCGATCGGCTTCAACCATTTCTCTTCGATTGAATCCGGGTCCATGATTCCCAACAGCGCTCCGACGGTCGCCGCAGTGCAATCGGTGTCCTTCCCGCAATTTGTAGCGGTGCAAATACTACGGCCAAAATCTCCTCCTCCTTCCAAGAGAGCCAAGAGAGTGAACGCGAGGTTCTCGGTCACGTTCGTGAAATTCTCGTGCCCATACTTGTCCAAAATCTGCTCTCGTACCTTCCGCCAATCTCCCGCCTGATTCCACCAGCACCGCGTATCCCTAATCGCTCGGGCGACTTCTGATTCCTCCGGAATCGCTCTGAGCCCTGTATCGATGATGCGATCAAGATTTGACTCCACAAAGGCGACGCTCTGCATCGCCGCGAGCAACACTTCCGCATACAACCCGTCCCCTGCGTGATCGAGGCAGGCATCTTCCCGAGCATAGGCTGCCGCCAGCTCCGGGCGACCCGGTGCGAGGCAGGCCCACAACTCACTGCGAATCGCCGCGCCCATCCCATTTTGAAACCAATTATTATAGGCACCCGATCGAGGAGGTAGTATCCCTTCCGCTAGGTTCCGCTTGCACACGCCATATTCATCCCAGGGAAAACCGATGTGCTCCCTCCAACCTTTCATGAACATTTCCGGCCCCACCTGTGGACACTCTTGCCCGTCGAGTAAACAGGCCCACAAGACCTGCAGGTCCAAATCGTCATTCGGGATCATCGCGGCCGGGATAGGATCGTAATACTTCAGATCCAAGGGCCCCGCATAGCCCTCAAATGGCATGCCCAGGGTGCCCCCGACTGCCTTACCCAGCCAACATCCCATAATCCGATCGCGGTAACGACCCCTCTCCCCGTCTTCGGTTCGCTTCATGGGCCAATCCCATTCATGAAAGGACACAACCGCAAGCTAAATGACATCGATGTCACACTTGGAGGAATCTGACGTTTCAAAAGATCCGGTCCCCCCAAACCGGCGAATTTAAAGCGGTCTCGCGGGTGGCCCGAAAAAGAGCGCCCCGGGCGCACGGCTATCCATACAGGTACGTTCGTACGCGGTCGGCGAAAACCGTTTCTGCGGCCACCGTTCCGTCCGAGCGGAAGAGTTTCTCCATCAGTTCCACCGCCTTCTCGCTCGAGGTGTCGGCTTCGAGTCGATTTGCGACGGAGGTCATATACTCATCGAACCGGTCCTCATCGTCCGTGGCCTTCCGGGCACGGTCCGTCGCCGAGGCGACGTAGAGACCAATGGAGGTTCCCGACTCCCAGGAATAGCCGTCCACTTGCTCCTGCAAGACGCGGTCTTCCGCGAGCGAGAGGTGATTGTCGGCGTAGGTGCAGAGCAACAGCAGATCGACGATCGCCTCCCTCTCCGTCTGAGTCAGCCCATCTTTGCCGCCCGATCGAGTCTTCCCGCCAAACAATTTCGAAATAAAGTTCATGATTCATTCAATCTAATTACGGAGCCAAATCGAGTCCAGCCCCTTCATCAACTTTCCGCAGAGGAGGCACTCGCAAGCGCACTGCACCCCCCCAAAGAGCCCTCTGGGATTCGGAGGCGGAAACGGCCTACTTGGTCGTGGGCACTCGACGATACGCAGGAGAACCCTATCCCCGGTGCCACTTTCAGCAGCGGCGATGAGTTTATGGCCTTCCGCGAGTTCGGGGCTTCGCCCCACGGCGGACGCTCGCTGCGCTTTGCCGTCAGTATTGAACCAACAGGCGGATCCCCCGCCCCCACAAGTCCAGCCGTCTTAGTCAGTGCCGAGGTCCAGAGTCGCAGTTGATCGAGCAGGTCGTTTCCCGAAAACTAGACATCGCAAAATTTACTGCGATGGTCATAGGATTCCTCGATGCAGATTGCTCATGACGACCCTCGCATCAGTTGGCCCGGTTCGGTTTCGCTCGAGAGAACCGACACCTACACACGCCCGTGGCGGCTACCGTTCGATTCCATCGAACGCTTTTACCCTGCCCTTCAGGAAAAAGGAGCCAGTGCCTCTGGCGTTCGGATCGACCTGATCAGCAGTTCGACAAAAATCGCCGGCAAATTTCTCCCCATCTCGACGGAAAGACCCAAGATGGACCTCTTCATCGATGGGGAATTTCACAGTTCCGTCGATCTAACCGGCCAGACCGAATTCGTTTTTGAGAACCTGTCCTCTGCCGAAAAACGGATCGAGCTTTGGCTTCCTCAGTTCGCAATGTTCTCCCTCGAATCGCTGGTACTCGACGAGGGCGCATCGCTGAAGAAAGTTGAAGACAGCCGTCCCAAGTGGATCACCTACGGCAGCTCGATCACTCATTGCCGGGGAGCCGAATCTCCCTCTCTCACTTGGCCATCAATCGCAGCCCGGACTCTCGGTCTAAATTTGACTTCGATGGGATTTGGCGGCGAGTGCCATCTCGACATCGCAATCGCCCGGACAATCCGCGATTCCGAGGCAGATATAATCTCGATCTGCAGTGGCATCAACATTCAGGGCCGCTGCAGTCTAAACGAACGCTCATTCCCGTCCAACCTGATGGGCTCCGTAGACATCATCCGGGAAAAACATCCCGAGATCCCGATCCTCCTGATTTCCCCTATCTTTGCCTGCCATCGTGAGACCCAGCAAAATGCGGTGGGTTGGAACCTGCAAGACTACCGCAACGCAGTGCAGGAGACTGCTGCCAAGCTCCGGGACTTGGGCGATCAACAGATTTACTACCTCAGCGGTCTCGATCTCTTCGATGAGTCTCTCGTAGAGTTCCTTCCCGACCAACTTCACCCAAATGCCGAGGGCTACCAAATCATGGGCAAAAATTTTGTCGAATTTGCCCAGCGCTCTCCCGAGATTTTCCCCTCGGTTTAGGTTTCACAGCCGAAACACTTCGAGAACGAGTCTGTCGGAGGGTCCGGATGCATTCATGGCATTCGCGATCCCTTCGGCGGGATCGGTCCGGGACTAGCCTTCCCCATAAACCGACTGGAAGGCCGCGTAGAACGCCCACCCGACCAGCAGGGAAACTCCCACGGCCACCGCGATGAGAAGAACGACGGCAGTGCCGACGATACACCAATCGGTCCATGAGGCGCGGCGCGTCCCTGTCTCGTGCTTTTCCAGTAGGCGATAGTTCCTCCGGTTCGATTTGAACCATGCCGAAAACAAATCACCGAGAAAGGGGATGGCCCCGACAATGCCGTTGATCAAGAGATTCAGCGCCATCCGCACCAAGACAATTCTCGGAACACCCTTCTGCATCCCCCGCACCAGAAGCACGGAACCCGCAGCAGTCATCGAGGCGTCTCCGACTCCGGGAACCAACCCAATGATCGGGTCCAAACCAATCCGGTACTTCGTCCCCGGAATGGGAATCAGATCATCCAGGACCAAGGCCAATACCTTCGAAACTTCTGATTTATTCTCATTTCCCAAAACAATGCCCTCCTATTGAATTACTCTTCCTAATCACAGCTCAACCCTACCACCTACCCCCCGTATCAATCCGCTTTCGAATCATCCATCGAATGGATGATGCCAAACGAATCAGCCAAGATCAGCCCATATCCGGATCAGGGCGGGCAGACGAGATGTGGGCCGTCTTCCCAAGCCGAGAACGTCACCGGCCTTGGAGTTTTACCCAAATACCCAGCCGAAGAACTTGAGGACAAGCCAGCCGAAGGCGGCTAGGATCGCGATTTGAATGAGGGCAAAGAGGCAGCCTACGCCGGCAGAAGGGTCTTCATCCTCCGAGGTCAGGTTCTCTTCGTCCTTTCTTCCTTTGGAAAGGAGAACCAAGAGGACCGCTCCCACCACAACACCGATGACCACATACAGTACAATCACGGCAGAGGGCTCCTCCTTCCGACAACAGGCTGGACAATCTCAGTTCGTGCACCGAAACGCAAAACCCATTCCCTCAACCTATAGTTCGCCTTCATCGCTGATCCGGCAGAATAGACAGGAACCTGCTGTATGTCAAATAGTTATCAAAACCTATAAATAGGCACTCTGACGGATGCGGTCAGGCGGATCATTTGCCGCCTCCCTCCCGCTGCACTTGGACCGGTTTCAGGGAGAACACGAGAGAAGGAAGCTCTCGGCGACCTCGGAAACGACCTCCCCACAACAGGCGCCGAACACACTCCCCGGAGCAATATCCATCCCTGCGCTTTCGCCTCTCAACGAGGTGCGGGCGGTCTCAATCAATCCAGCGAGAGGTTACTCGGGGCAGGCGATCAGCGCTCCCAGGAACACCAGCTCGGTCGTGCCGGTATTGCGTAGAGCTTGGGTTTCACCGTGGCGGGTAATCTGCAGGGTGCCAGGGGTGAAGGGGTGCTCGATGCCATTATCGATGACCACGCCCTCCCCCGAAAGACAGTAATAGAAATCCTCGTCACCGTGGTGGCTGTGCTCACCAATCGAAGCACCGGGTTCAAGTCGAACCACCCCCACACTGTGGAGAGCGCTTCCGGGAAATTTCTGCAGCAGTGAATGCGCGCTCACCTGCCCCTCTCCACCGCGAACTCCAACAGCCACCTCAGGGGCAATCTCATGTAAGGAAACAATCATGGGAACAATCTAGTCAACGAATCCCTGCCAGCGCAATCCCGTCAGCCGGCTTCGAAATAGAACTCGTCATCCGCCTCCGTGGCATGACAGAATTTTGACCATCATGACCGACTGGAAAACAGAGTTCTACTCCTTTTTCGAAACGATTCTGGGATCCCCTTACGGAACGAAGCCGTTCTGGATTACCGCCGGTATCGCTCTCGGAACTCTCTTCATCTTGGGCTGGCTCATCGCCAACTTCATTTTTGCCGCGAAACGGGGAATCCTCCTGACTTTTATCGCTCAGCTCCTCCCGATTGCGGCCGCGGCAGCTGGATGGGTCGCCGTAAGCATCTACGCGATCCCCGATCTCAACGCGGGGTTCATCCGCGACTACCTCCCGCTGGCCGGTGCGATCCTCGCTGGGTTCATTACGGCAATGATCGCCACGCGGTTCTTTCTCGGCGTATCCGAAGGGAAATCTTTTTTCTGCGTAGTCGCGAGCTACGCTTGTGTAGCGGGTGCCATTTACTTTGGCGGAACTGTCGTAACTCAGGTCGATTCGGGGCTAGAGGGCCTCGAGATGCAGCAGCAAGAGCACGAGAAAGAGACCAACTCCATCCTCGATTATTGAGTCCCTGTCCGTCCCCACCCAAAAAATTCTCCTAAAAATCCCTCGTCTATCGGGTCTCCAGCCCGTAGAGCTGACTTCCTCCATGTCGAAAAAACAGAGAACCGCCATCGAGCCCACCCGGGCCGACAACTATCCTGAATGGTACCAGCAGGTCATCAAAGCTGCAGACCTCGCCGAAAACAGCCCGGTCCGCGGCTGCATGGTGATCAAACCGTGGGGTTACGGTCTCTGGGAAAACATCCAAAAGGTTCTCGACCGGATGTTCAAAGAAACCGGACACGAGAACGCCTACTTCCCCCTCTTCATTCCCCGAAGCTACCTTCAGAAGGAAGCCGAGCATGTGGACGGTTTCGCCAAAGAGTGTGCGGTGGTCACCCACTCTCGTCTGCAGGCCGACGAAAACGGAGTGCTCCAGCCCACCGGCGAGCTGGAAGAACCTCTCATTGTGCGCCCTACTTCCGAAACGATTATCGGCGAAATGTACGCCAAGTGGGTTCAGTCCTACCGCGACCTTCCGATTTTGATCAACCAATGGGCCAATGTAGTTCGCTGGGAGATGCGGACTCGTCTGTTTCTGCGCACGGCGGAGTTCCTCTGGCAAGAAGGCCATACGGTACACGCGACGAAGGAGGAAGCGGTTGAGGAAACCCTCAAGATGCTCGACGTCTACGAAGAATTTGCCCGCGACTACTTGGCGATGCCAGTTATCAAGGGGGAGAAAACTGCCGCCGAGCGTTTTCCCGGTGCCGTGTCGACTTACAGCATCGAAGCCATGATGCAGGACCGCAAGGCGCTCCAGGCAGGGACGTCCCATTTCCTCGGGCAGAATTTTGCCCGCTCCAGCGAGATCAAGTTCCTCAGCGCCGAGGGCAAGGAAGAGTTTGCCTGGACCACTTCATGGGGTGTTTCCACCCGATTGGTTGGTGCGATGATCATGGTCCATAGCGATGACGATGGTCTTGTACTTCCTCCTCGTCTCGCTCCGCGCCATGTTGTGATCATTCCAGTCATCCCCAAGGAGGAACAGCGGGAAGCGGTCACCGAATATTGCCGCAAGCTGCAAGCCGAATTGATCGGGTGCACCTATCAGGATGCTCCCCTTCGCGTAGAACTCGACGAGCGCGATATGCGCGGCGGAGAGAAGGTATGGGGATGGGTCAAAAAGGGCGTACCCGTACGCCTCGAGGTCGGCCCACGCGATGTGGAGAATGACGCCGTCTTCCTGGGTCGCCGCGACAAGGCCGCCAAGGATCGTCAAACCGTCTCGCGCACCGATCTTCTATCCAGCATCGGTGACACTCTCGAAGACATTCACCACACGATCTACCAGCGGGCGCTGAATTTCCAGAAGGAGAACACCAAGCGAATCGAGAGCAAAGAGGAATTCTACTCATGGTTTGCTCAGGAAAAGGTATCTGGTTTCGTTCTCTGTCCTTGGGCCGGAAGCGCCGAGCTCGAGAAGGAAATTTCCGCAGAGACCAAGGTCACGATTCGCTGTATTCCGATGAACGAGAAGGAAACCGGCACTTGCCCTTTCACGGGCACCGAGAACGCTCCTCTCGCTCTGTTCGCCCGTTCGTACTAGCTCCAACTTGCTCGTACAGCGAGGAGGCTGAAGACTCTCCTCGGTTTCACTCTGGGGCGGGAATGATTGCTCGAACCGATCGGCAATCTTCTCGATCGGTCAGGTCGTGCTGACTCCGCGTCTGGCCGGATCGCAGCCGGGAGGCCCGCGGTCAATAGCTTCAATCCGATGAGCGGTGCTCTGCAACCGGTAATCGGGTTTCATCGAGCGGTGAAGACTCTGCTGCCCCCTCTTTCCGTTCTTTTACTCGCCCTGCTGGCAGTCCCGGCCCCGGCCGAAACGCTGGCCTTCCCCAGTGCCGAAGGGTTTGGCGCCTACGCCAAGGGCGGCCGAGGCGGGAAGGTGCTTTTCGTCACAAACCTCAACAAATCCGGACCCGGTAGCCTTCGCGAGGCCTGCGAGGCCGAGGGAGCGCGGACCATCATCTTTCAGGTGGGTGGTACCATTGATCTGAAGAGGAACATCTACATTCGCCACCCCTATGTCACCATTGCGGGACAAACCGCTCTCGGAGATGGGATTTGCCTGCGCGGGGCCGGTCTGATCGTCCAAGCTCATGATGTGATCATCAGAGGACTTCGAATTCGCCCCGGCGATGATCCTGAGGGTCCTCACCCTGCCAGTCGCGACGCGATCTGGGTCGGATCGGATCAGGAGACGGTCGAGAGGGTGATCATCGATCATTGCTCACTGAGTTGGGCCATCGATGAAAACGCCAGCACGTGGTACCCCGTGCTGGATATTACTTTCCAATGGAACATCATCAGCGAAGGGTTGATGGACAGCCTTCATCCCAAGGGTCCACACAGTATGGGCCTGCTGGTCGGCGACCACAGTCACCGAGTGAGTCTCCACCACAATCTTTTCGCTCACAACAATTTCCGCAATCCCTCCCTGAAAGGCGACACCGTTACAGAGATCGTCAATAATACGATCTACAACTGGGGTAGCCATGCCATGGGGTTTTCACAGGTGACCGATGCCGAACCCTCCTCCGCGATCCTGATCGGGAATCTATTTATCCCCGGACCGAATTCCCGGACCTCCCTCGGCGGATTCGATGTGCCTTCTCACGCGAGCCCGAAGGCACAATTGTTTTCAGAGGGCAATCGTTCCACCGTGGAAATGAAAATTGCAAACCCCCGAGTGGAGAACCGTGAAGCGATCGTTGATACGCCGCCATTTCCCGGCTCGGGCATCCGCATCCAACCGGCTCAAGAGGCCAGTCTTCTCGTCCTCAGCGAAGCCGGCGCCACCCTCCCACACCGCGATTCAGTCGACTCCCGTATTGTTGCTGAGGTCCAAAGGGGTACCGGCCAAATTATCGACTCTCAGAGTGAAGTCGGCGGCTGGCCCACCTATCGCTCCGCCTCCCCGCCGGCCGACTCCGACCAGGACGGCATGCCCGATGAGTGGGAGGCCAAGTTCGCCCTCTCTCCCGGGAGCATGGACAACAATGCCGATGAGGATGGCGACGGATATACCAATTTAGAGGAGTTCCTTAACGCGACCAACCCAACCCAGCCCAATTGAAGTGGCACCGAATGGGAAGAAATAGGATCCACTACCGGGCCAAGAAATCGAGCACGCGGAAGAGCTGTGCTTGGATGGCGGCACCATGCAGCTTCTCTCCTTCACGGATCTCCTCCGGTGTTTGCACAAAGGAGTCTGCGGCCGAAAGCCCCTCATAGGAATCCCGCAAAAACCCTTCCACTGTCGCTGCATCTGCCTCGAAATGGAACTGGGTCCCGATCACTCGTTCACCCAGCAGGAAGGCTTGATTCCGGCAAACAGAGGTGCTGGCCAAACGAACACTGCCCCGGGGCAGGTCAAATGTTTCCCCATGCCAATGCAACACGGTGATTTCCTCCCCAATGGAGAAGGAAGAATCAGATGAATCGGCACTGGGCTGAACTGGAAACCAGCCTACTTCCAGCTCGGGACCGGCATACACCTTTTCCCCGAAAGCCGAAGCAATAACTTGCGCACCGAGACATACACCGAAGACAGGCTTTCCCGCCTCAATGACTGCTCGCACGACCTTTTTCTCTTCGATTAGCCAAGGATAGCTCGACTCGTCGTTCACGCTCATCGGCCCTCCCATTATGACCAGAAAATCGATCTCGTCGGGATGGGGCGCGGACTCGCCCCCGAAAAAGCGCGTACACGTCTCGGTATGGCCTCGGGACTCTATCCACGAATGGATTGCTCCCAATCCCTCAAAGGAAACGTGCTGGAACCAATGAACGTTCATCCCGCCCCTGATCTGAGCGCGACAATTACTGAGCGTCTTTCAACGCCGCGAGGGCGTCTTCGGACTGAGTTTTCGGCGTCGCTTTCAGGTCGCGCCAAACTACATCGCCACCGACGATGAGAAAAGACTGCCGGGAAGCGAAGGAGTTCATCTTCTTCGGAACTCCAAACGCGTCGACCAGCTCCCCTTTCGAATCGGCCACTAGTAGAAAAGGAAGTGAGTACTTCTCCTTAAACGCCGCTTGCGCTTCGACTTCGTCCGTACTCACTCCGACCACTTGAATCCCTGAATCGGTTAACGTCTCGTACGAGTCACGAAGGTTACAAGCCTGGGTCGTGCAGCCGGGTGTGTCTGCCTTCGGGTAAAAATAAACGAGGGTCGGCCCTTTGGCGTAGAGCTCAGCGAGATCAATCGAATCACCTTCGCTACTGGTAACAGTGATCGTGGGCGCACTCGCACCAATTTCCAAAGGAGAGGCATCAGAAGAAAGGAATCCAAACATAGGAAGTAATAGTAAAGCGATCCTCCGGAAATGCGAACGGAATCCCCGATAGTTGAGTCGTTGGGCTAGTTTTTTCATAATTAATCCGAGACTCACAAGCTAGCCAATCGGTCAAATTCATCAACTTCCTCCGTCGAAAACAGGTCCAAGGGGAGGCATACGGCAGGTTGCTTACCCACAACGAGAATCAGGCAGCTCTTGGACTCTACCACTTCGTCCACCTCCGACCATTTGATTTCACGCACGCCCCCATCCATCACAACGCGGAGACATTCCTCATCCACCTCGACCGACACCTCCTGGTCCCTGAGCGATTGAACCAGGGCAACCGCTTGCTTTCGCAGCATCCAATAGCCGCGACCCCAAACAAAGAGAAGGTAGAGCGCCAGCCCGAGGAACACCAAAGAAAAGACCCATGGCACTGTTGGTGTCATGGCGAGACAGATACATCCGGCGATCCCAAATCCGACGACTCCCATCCACTTCCGGCGCAGGATCACATCGAAAAACATTTCGTGCGCCGCCCGTTTCTGAAAGGCGGGGGTCAATTGATAGTGCGAGCGAATGTTCATCGTTTTGCGCGCTTCGGAAGTCGATTCCTCCGCAGGGCGGCAATCACCGTCTAATGATCGTCCGATCCCCCCAAAGCAAGACTTCGAATCCAATCTGCACCGAGTACTCCGCCTTCCAATTCGCACTGCGTTCCCACGAGACTTCCGGGGCAATCACGTAGAAGACAAAATCTTTGTAGAGTGGGCCTTTGCGGAAAAGAGTGAGGTCGTACTGCAATGTCTGGGCGAGATTGCCATCGATTCTCCCCCGCAGCCCCCAGCCATCCGCAACGTCCGCACCGCCGACTCGCCGACCGTAATCCCTCTCGTCGAGAAGGGCGGGAACAAATCCAATCACCGAGGAGAGGGACCATCGGTACCCTTCCCCATCCTGGCCATACTGATAGTTATCGGGATCATTGGCGTCATTCTTGTCGTCGTCGTAAGATTTCTGGTCCCACTTCCCCGACACTACTTGCCGGAAAAGCCATCGCTTACTCCACTTATCCGCGATCATCGAACCCATTCCTCCAAAGCCCTTCTCACTATCCCAGAAGGGTTTGACCTTCGGGTAGAGGGTCCACATGCGGGGGAGCTTGTAAGTCGGAGCCCATTCGACGTTGGCAAACGCCTCCGGGGGCCAGCGCGCCTTTACCCCGATCGAGGTATTCCAGTTCTTGAAAAAATCACGGGTAGCCCCCACTCGCAGTTCATTATTCGCGTCGGCAATATTCTCATCAGGCAACGCCGTCGGATCTCTCGTCGAGATAAAGAGCTTCAGTCGACGCTCCAGGTTGGGGAGGTGGATGTCCGTTTTGATATCAATCACCGGCGAGAGCTTAAAGTCCTTGTCCTCGTCGAGGTTGAACTCCGCGAACAAGCCCAAGCGAAAACGGGAGGGAGGTGTCTTCAGAGGATCCGTTCCGTCCGGAGCAAATAGACCGTCAAACCACTCGATCATTTCCTGGGATTCATTGTATAGCCAAGAATGGCTCTCATCGATCCAGGTCTGATCCGTCGTGATCACCGGAGAGAGGTCCGAGGGCTCCGCCCCACTGACTTCACTGGAATCCGCAGGGGTCGCAGTGGAGTCCAGGGTTGCGGAATCTTCAGTGTCCGCACTGCTGCCCGAGGCCTCATCCGCGGAAGCGGTACTCTCAGCAGCAGAGGCCGCGCCTTTGCCAGCAGGAACAGCAGTCTCGCCTGCAGGTGCCGAACTTTTTTCTTTGGATGCCGGACTCTCGCCTGAAACGGCCGTACTACTCTCTTCTCCCTTTGGGTCCTGAGCAGTTGTAGTGTCATCGCCCTGCAAGGACTGCACCGCAAATAGCCCGATTAACAATATGCGTAAAATCGAATACACAACCCCACTATTTTGTATTTAACTTAAGCCTACCGAACCTACCGTCATCAATCAGGCATACCTTCCGTAAAGGCATCACGAATCCGTTCCATGTCCGTATGCTCGGCCACAATTTCCTGGATAATGGGGATTTTATCCTGATCTGTTGGCTGAGTTTTCACCGTCATGTTGTTAATTTTCGAAGCGACTGTATAGCTTTCCTCACTACATATCACGACTGGGATATCGGTCATTCCAATCAGCTCCATCAACTTTGGATGCGGCAGGATGTTGCGAGTCAAAACAATCCCGGAGACCACTTGTTTCTTGGAAATATTCGCGCTGGCGATTGCCGAAAAGAGTACGTCTTCCCGATCGCCCGGGGTAATGATCAATACTCCCGGCTGGATATAATCGACTACGCCCTTTGCCGTCATCGCACCGATCACGACCCGCAATATCCGCTCTTTTCTACCGTGCTCCGCACCGTTGAGCCAACGGCCGTTAATCTCTTTCACGACCTGCGCAAAGGTTGGCGCCTGCAGTCGCTTGCGCAATGGCAAGGTACCGAGAAGAGGAATTCCCAGACGCGCCAGCCCCTTACCCGCGTAATCACGAATCAGATCTAGCTTTTCCGGAAGAACTTTATTCAATATGGCCCCGATCACCTCGACTCCAAATTGGTCAAAGAGCGCCTTGTTCATCGCAATTTCGTCGATGGGAGAACCGATCCCCCCTTCCGATACGATAATCGCTTTCGCGCCGAGGACTTTGGCAATCGCTGCGTTCGACAGGTCAAAGACCGATCCCACTCCCGCGTGACCACTCCCCTCAATGATGATATAATCTTTATTGAAGGCTGCCCGGTCAAAAGCGCGACAGGTCAAATCGATCAGGTGCTCAAGCTTGCGCCCCGGATTGTCCAGATACCAGCGAGTCATCTTGCCATCGATCGCTACCGGACTGATCGCTCCGATCGGTACGTCGAGATCATAAACGGAATCGAAAAGAACCGAATCCTCGTCAATCTTTTGCCCTTCCACTTGGACAAAGCGCTGCCCGATCGGCTTGATGTAGCCAACGTTCGGCGAGAATTTCTTCATCCCGCTAAATAGCCCGAGAGAGGTTGTGGTCTTCCCCTGATTCTGTCGAGTCGCTGCAACGAAGATTCGCTTCGTCGTGGTATTCTTCGGCGCACTGATCAGCGGCTCGTTTCCGGACGCGAAGATCGAAATCGAGTTGAGTGAATCGTAACGGGACTCATCTCCTCCGTCAGTGGACTTCTGGGAGGCGCTGCTGCTCATTGTGACGACTCTCCCTCCATCGGATACAGGAAGCTGCGCTCAATCGCCTGGGCACACACGAGCACCGCCGTGCCAAAGATATCATGCGCACTCGCTCCACGACTGATTTCGGCCGCAGGGCGGCTCAACCCACTCAGGATATGACCGTAGCAATGAGCGCCACCGAGAATCTGAATCATCTTGGAACTGATGTTACCGCTGTTCAGATCAGGAAAGATTAGGACATTTGCCTGCCCCGCTACGCCACCGCCGACTTTCTTCGTCTCTGCGGTCGCCGGGTCCAGGGCCGCATCGACTTGGAGGTCCCCATCAATGAGGAAGGACCACTTATTCTCAAGCACCCGCTTCTGCGCCATCTCTGTCGCCGAACGTACTTTGAGCACCGAAGGATTCCGCGTGTTACTGTTCTTTGTCGTGTAACTCAGCATCGCTACCCGCGCCTGTTCATTGGTGAGGTGAGTCCTCAGATGGGCCGCGGTTAGGGCGATGTCCGTCAGTTGTTCCGGCGTGGGATCCGGCACCACTGCACAGTCCGACAGAAAGAGTTCCGGCCGGTGGCTATCCTCATCAAAATCGAGAATCTGCAGCGAAGAAACCGTTTTCACGCCTTCCTGCTTCGGAATAATTTTGAGCAGTGGCCGGATCGCACTGGAGGCGGACACCGTTGCTCCCGACAAGATGGCGTCGGCCTGCATGGTTGCCAGCATCATCGTCGCAAAGTAATTGGTCTCTGCAACATATTCGTGACATTCCTTTTGGGAGAGTCCCCGGAACCGCCTCAATCCATGAAATCTGGCCACAAAGCCTTCAAATTCGTCACTTCGCTGAGGCTCAATCAGTCGAATGTGATCGAGAGAGATACCGAGTCGACGTGCATTGCTTTTGATCAACGCGCGATCCCCAAGAAGAATAGGGACACCAAGCTGGCGGGACGCAAACAGGCGTGCGGCCTGGATGATCCGTGGATCGCTTCCTTCGGGAAAAACGATCCGCTTTGGGTGACGGGCCAGTTTCTCGGTCAGTTTCTGTATAAGTGGCATGGCTATAGAATCTTTCTTTGGGGTGCTTCGGGATCAACCAAAGCCTTGTATTGAGTTTCAGCACGGAAGATGCCGAAATCCCTTCTCGAAGTCATGCGAAAAAATTTTAAGTCTATTGTCACAGTTTCCACGTCGACCTTGGGGTCGCGGATCCTGGGGCTTCTTCGCGATGTATTAGTCTATGCCCACCTTGGGCTCAGCCAGACGAATTCTGCCTTCATTCTCGCTTTCACCTTCCCGAACCTCTTCCGGCGTCTCTTTGGCGAGGGCGCTCTGAGCTCAGCGCTTATCCCAGTCTACGCTGAAGTGAACCAGAAAGAGGGCCCCGATGCCGCCTTCCGTCTACTCAACCGCACGTTGACCCGCCTCCTGGTCGTTCTCGTGTTCCTGACCCTTCTCGTAGGGACCATTATCGCGATTCCTCTCTACAGTGGATGGATCGATGAATCCCGCTATGGCGAAGCCAGCCGCCTGGGGCTTTTACTCTTCCCTTACATCATCCCCATCTGCTTGGCGGCGCTCCTCGCTGGGGCACTCCAGGTATTGGGTCGTTTTTTCACTCCAGCCATCACTCCTGTCTTTCTCAACCTCTTCATGATCGGAGCCCTCGCTGGCCCTGCAGTCTGGTTTGCCCAGACTCCGTTTCAAAAGGCGTTCTGGCTCTCGATCGGTGTTCTGGTCGGCGGTGCGGTACAGCTTCTGCTCCCCGCCATCGATCTCTACCGGCGGGGGTGGCGCCCGGCCTTGGATTTTTCGGGAACCGACTCTCTTCGCAAACTCCAGCTGTTGTTCCTACCGGCGTTGGCCGGTGCCGCCATCCTGCAGATCAATATTCTGGTGTCCCGGATGCTGGCGTTTTTTCTCAATGACGATGCGGTCGCCCTACTCTACCTCGCCGCTCGACTGGTCGAATTGCCTCTGGGTATCTTTGCCATCGCCGCCGCTACGGTCCTTTTTCCTGAATTCGCCCGATTCGCCAGCAGCGGAAATACAGAAGGTCTCCGCCGCTCCTACCGGCACGGTTCTGCCCTCGTTGCCAGTATAACTCTTCCGGCGCTCATCGGGCTAGCGGTCCTCGGCGATACCATTTTTCGCGCAGTTTTCGCTTGGGGTCTTTTTGATGCCCAGGACGCCTCCCTCGCCGCACCCGTACTCGCTATTTTTGCGGCAGGGCTGCCCTTCTACGCCCAATCGACTCTTCTTTCACGGGCTCATCAGGCACGCCAGGATATGAAAACTCCCGTTCGGGTCGCGGCCTGGGTGTTGCTCGCCAATTTTGTGTTCAGTGTTGTCCTAATGGTGCCGTTCGGGGTGCATGGTCTCGCCGCGGCCAACTCTCTCGCTGCTGTTGTCCAAGTCGTCCTTCTTCAAATGCGGCTTCGAAAGAATATTGGCGACGGCGAACAGTGGATGCCCGTCGAATTGTGGAAGGTGGCCATCGCTTCTGTCGCGATGCTGGGTTTCCTCCTCTGCCTGCCCTCCCCTTCGCTCGAGGCGAGTAAAGCCCAGCTTCTCCTTCGGCTGGGGTGGATCATCCCCAGTAGTATCGCCCTCTACGGCATCATCCTCTACGGTCTCCGGTTCGCCCCGATTCGGGATTTCCTCCCCGCAATCCTCCGCAACCGCAAGAGAAACCGATCCCAGTAACAATGATCTACGCCCTCCCACGCGATGCCTTCTGAGAAGACCCGATTCCTGATTGTCGGGGGTGGCTTGGCCGGACTGCTTCTGGCTTGGCAACTGCGGAACGAGGACCTGCTCGTCCTCGGTGGAACTTCTATCCCGCCAGCGTCGGACGTGTCCGCCGGTGTACTCAATCCGATCACAGGGAGTCGCCTCACGTTGATGGACGATTTCGATGAATATCGTGATGCCGCCCGCAGGATCTATCGAGAGATCCCAGCTGGAGACCAACACTATTTCGACACTTCGATTCGACGATATTTTCTCAACGAGCTCGAGATGGAGTTCTACGAAAAGCACAACCACACCGCAAAATATGAGAGGTGGCTCGGCGAGCGTTTCGAGCCGGGGGTCCCAGGGCCGGCCGGGGACGATCCGTTGGGAAGTTTCACCATTCACGGTGTTGGCCGGGTGGAGCCTGTCCCCATCCTCGACTCCATTCGAAAGGAACTGGGAGACCGCTACCGGGCGGCCGATGCGAACTGGGAGAGTTTTTCGGAAAGAGACGACGCGCTGAGACTCAACGATATCGAGGCCAGGTCGATTGTCACCTGCGAGGGTGTCGCCAATCTCACGAATCCCTTTTTCCGGTGGCTACCATTCCGCCCGCTGCACGGCGAAACCCTTACCGTGCACCTGCCCGAAGTGAGTGATTTCCCCGAGATCATCCACCACAGGAAATGGGCGATTTCACTGGGCGATCAGCGATTTCGGATCGGGGCCACCTACCGCAAGGAATACACAGGGACAGAGGGGCTCGCCGCAGCACAGGAACTCCCTCCGTTCGAACCTTCGACCGAGGGGCGCAGTGAACTCATGGCCGCCTGCCGCAAAATATTCAGCCTCCAATCGGATCCCACGATCCTCGAACATCGTTCCGGGGTTAGACCGAGCACCCGCGATCGAGTTCCCTATTTCGGGCCGCATCCGACTCAACGAAACCTCTACATCGCCAATGGCTTGGGCTCCAAAGGAGCACTCTACGCGCCCCGCCTCACCGAGCGGCTCGCGCACCACCTGACAGACGGTTCTCCACTCCCCCCGGAAACTCTCCCTTCCAGAATGATCCGAAGGGGCTTCGAGCCAGCGCCTTGAGGCGAAGTGAAGAGCTCCAATTCGGCCGGAGGAAAGCAATGCCCGGCTTTCAGCAAATCTACCCTAACTGGTAGACACCCTCACCCGGATCCACGTCCTTTTCCACTGGCCGGACAAAGGTATTCTGGACACGTTTGGATAGGATGAAGTAAGGAATCCAAATCACCGCGGTAATAATTGACCTCACAAAGTCCTTCATCCCCTCCGGATCCGGTTCGGCTGCTACGGATGGAATTAGATCCGCTAGAAACAAGTCGATGCCGATGAAAACAACGTTTACCGCCAAAAACCAAATCATCAGCTTGGGGAATAGATAGTGTTTTCGGAAGAGCAAGACGAGTAGAAGAAGCGATCCGATTAGGAACACGATATTGCCCACAACCTCGTAGATCAAAACCGGGGCCCACATCGGATGGTAAATCTCACTCCCCGGAGTAGTCAGAACCTCCCAATATCCGTCGGTGAAGATCGGCGAATAGATCGTCACAAGCATTACAAGAAGATTGATGGGTAGCAGGATCAGCCCAATCACGGGGAGTATCAGCCATCCTCCGATACCGGAAGGTTTTGCGTCTTCAGTCATTTCGAAAACTGAATCAATGTTCTGAATCCGGCACAACCTAAACTTTAAGAATTTAGAAGCTAAATGCTAAGTGGATCTTGTTCCCAGAAAGTCTTCCGTCGCCTGCAGTTCTGCTTCCAAGGCTTGAGACTGGACCGGTTTCGTTAAGTAACCGTCCATCCCGACTTCCGCAGCTTCCTCTCGATTGTCACTGGTGGCACCCGCAGTCAGCGCAACGATTCTCGGACGACGTTCCTCCGACACTTCCTTCACGATATGGGCCGTCGCTTCCATTCCGTCCATCTCCGGCATCTGAATGTCCATCAGGATCAGGTCAAAGTCCTCTTCCTTCACTTTCTCAAGAGCGAGGCGGCCGTTTTCAACAACTTCACAATCGTATCCCATCCGCTTGAGCAAGAGCCGGATGACTTTCTGGTTCACTGCATTATCTTCCGCGACCAGAATCCTCAAACTCTTCAGCGGCGTTGATTCCACCGCACGTTTCTGCGGAGCCTGACGAACCGATTTCTTGCCCAGGTTTCCTTGCAGGATCGAGAGCAACCGCTTCCGGGTAACCGGCTGCGAGGTTCGGATAACCGGAAATGGATAGGCGTGATCGGTCGCGGGGAAACCGATGGCGACTACACCTTGCGCGTCCACCCCGCGAGTTTGCATCGCGGCGTACAATTTTCTGCCCTCCCGCAGCATTACTTCGTCCACAAAAATCCAAGTCTCCGGGCCCGAAAGCTCGAGCGCCTTGATAAATTCATCTTCAGCCGCAAAGGTTTTCACCCGCACCCCGATCTCTTCCAGCATGGTGCGCAGATGCTTTTCGCGGGTTTCCAATCCGAAGAAACCAATGGCCTCGACATTCGTAAAACGTGGATCCGGCGCCGGCTTCTCTCCGAAGGTGGATGGGAAGGGTAAGGACACTTCAAAGCGAGTTCCCCGGCTCTCCTCACTCTCAAAATGAACGTTTCCGCCCATCCGCAGGGAGAGTTCTTTCGATATCGCGAGCCCCAATCCACTACCGCCAAATTTTCGGGTGATCGATGGGTCCACTTGGCTGAAGGATTGGAAGATTCGATCTTTCCGGTCATCGGGAATTCCCATCCCAGTATCCTGAACGGAAAACATCAAGAGACAGCGATCGTTCGGACGCCTTTCCTTTAGCTCAACTTCCAGGGTGATCGATCCAGCATCCGTAAATTTAACTGCATTCCCCAAGAGGTTATAAAGGATCTGTTTTACCCGGGTAATGTCTCCAGTCACAAAATCGGGCGCATCCGGGTCGATGAAGAAGGAGAAATCCAAGCCTTTGTGGGCGATTCGTGCCGAAAAAAACAATACCGTCTCTTCGACGAGAGCCTCCACTGAAAATCGCTTCTCCTCGAACATGATTTTTCCATGCTCAAGCCGGGTGAAGTCGAGAATGTCGTCCAGCAGCATAACTACGGTCGATCCAGAACTGTGGATCGTCTGAACGTACTCTTCCTGAACATCATCGAGCTCCGTCTGCCGCAAGAGATCGGCCATCCCGATGACTCCATTCAATGGGTTTCGGATTTCGTGGCTGATCATTGAGAGGAAAGAACTTTTCGCCTCACTGGCCTCTTGCGCTTTTCGCTCACTGAGGTGGGCTTTGTCCAACGCCTCCGCCAACTGGTCGTTGAGTCTCTCCGCTTCGTCTTTTGCCCGCTTCAATTCGTGCTCAGATCCTTTTCTCGAGGAGATGTCCTGGGCGACTCCATAAATCTTTGACGTCACTTTGCCTTCAATGAGCGCCATTCCTTTGCAGAATATCCATTTCTCCTCGCCGCTGGGATCAACAAACCGGAACTCCATCTGAAACTGCTCACCCTGCTCCGTCGCGCGCTTCAAATTTTGAGCGAGTTGCTCCCTCGATTCAGGCGCACACAGGGACAGCATTAGTTCCGTCGAGGGCGTTTGATTGTCCGAGATTCCAAAGATTCGATAGATTTCGTCCGACCAGAAGATCGAATCTTCTTCCAGGTCGACTTCCCAGGATCCGATTCCCGCTAGTCGCTGGCTTTCGGTGAGCAGGGACTCGCTTTTCCTTAGATCTGCTTCAGCGCGTTTCTCCCGCGAAATATCACTTTCGATCACGACGTAGTGGCTGGGGATTCCCACTTCATCCAATACCGGATTCCCAACCACCCGAGTCCAATAAGTTTCCCCCCGATTGATCGAGCTGGTCAGGCTGAACTCTGAACCTCTGAAGATCGCCTTCCGAATAGCCGACTTCTCTCGTTCCTCGCCCTCCGAAAAACTATATAAATTCCATATCGCCTCTCCTTGGATTTCCATCTGCGCTCGCTCCGGACGATCGCGGAAGGCGGGGTTTGACCACTCCAGGACTCCATCCTTATCCAAGATCGCAATTCCCGACAAGGTCTGCCGTGTCGCCATCTCCAATCGGTTCAGCTCCGCATCCCGCAGAACCACATCCGTCAAATCAATGTACGCCCCGAGAATAACCTTCGTGCTGTCTCCGAGCTCCGATCGAACCGAGCCGCGAAATCGATACCAGCCCCAACAGCCATCCCCGCGCTTCATCCGATGCCGAAAACTAAAGGTGCCTTCACCTTCCTCCCACAGTGGATCCAGCGTCTCGAGAACTTTCCGGCGGTCCTGTGGGTGGATCCGCTCCTCCCATTGAACCACTGTACTCAACTTCTCCCCAGGGGCAAAAAGAAGCATGGCCCCCAGACGTTTATCCGCATCGATCTTTCCGCTATCCAGATCGATCCGAAGCTCCGACACCCCAGCCGAATCCATCGCCATGCGAGTCCGCAATGCAGCTTCACTCAACTTACGGGTGGCACTGTAGCTTTCCTTCAATGCTTGCCGTTTGCGTAGCAATGCCGGAATCAACAGGCCCAAGGTCAAAAGAAAGAAGAAGATGATTGGCGCCATCGAGAGCCAGACTTCACTCCACGACGGCCCCCCCCCGGACTGGCGCAGTACGTAAACAGGATCCGCTCTTACAGATTCAACTAGCCCTCCGTCTGCCCGAAGCGCTTGGCGGGTTTCCGCAGCCCGAGTCTCAAGAGGTACATGTTTTCGGTAAATCCATAGCCCGTCATGCGAGATACTTCCATCCCCCGTGGACACCATCGCCTGCCATACTTCCGGGTACTCGTCGATGATCCAGGCACCGTTCTTTCGATCCCTCAGGTTTTCCCACGGATCTTCCGCTCGGGAATCATAAATCCACCGCCCTTCCGAAGAGATCAAAAAGAATTTGTGGTCCTTCCCTTCAAAGAGGGTCACCATTCCATCAATCATCTCGTGGATGCCGACTTCAACCACCACGTAGCCCGCCCGCGCACCAGACGGATAGAACAACCCCGTCCCGAGAAATACCGCTGGCTCGATCTTCCCGCGGTCCACTATTGTCGAAAACTCCGAGATCAAGATCTGTTCGGAAGACAAGCTGCGCAATTCTTCGATAAAATCCTCGCGAAATTCGCGATCAGGACCTTCAGACTCCTCCCTTGGATTTCCAGAAGAATCCCCTGCGTCGTCCCGATCCACGTTCAGGATCTCTTTTCCCGCCGCATCCAGAATCTTTACATTCCGAATCCGCCGATCCTGTTCGACAATTCCTTCCAACGCGTCCCGGAATTCGTCCCCCGAAAGTGACGCTGCGGACAGGAATCTCGCGTCCCGAATCGCCTTCACAGGGGCAGCGAGGTCGATATCAAAGCGGGAACGCTGCAAATCGACTGCCATGCCTTCTTCCTTGGCCGTCTCGCGCATTTCCGTCTTCCAGATCCACACAAACGCTAGTATCAGAACAGCAGCCAAGAGCAAACTGACCCAAATAGGCTTCGTAAAAGGTCCACCCTGGTCTTTATTGGAACTCTCGATATCCCCTGACACGAAAGAGTTGAAACACGAGATACTCCCCCTTTCAATGCGATAAATGAGGATCTCGGCCCCGCTACGTAAATAGACACAGATTTGTGCGCATTCGTTGTCATCATATCTGTCCGACTTATTTGGATCAATCGACGATTGATCGGTCCGAGATCTGGGACCGCTCAATCGAGCTCGACCCTTCGAGCGGAACCATCGTCTGGGGACCGTCAGGAAGGGGGAAATCCACTTTTCTCCGTATTCTCTACGGTCTGGAACGGCGGTTTACCGGATCACTCACCCTAGGCGACTCGTCACCGGCGGACTGGCCTTTCATTCGAGAACAAAATATCGCGTTCGTCTCCCAGGACTTTCATCTTTTTGAGGAAGAGAGCGGGTGGAATAACCTGGGCTACCTGCCAGCTCGACACCCTTCGGTCTCCGACTCCACCATAGGGCAATGGTCAGAGGTTCTAGGAATACCTCAGGTTTTGGACCGCTCCCCGTCATCGTGGTCCCAGGGACAAAAACAACGATTTTGCCTACTGCGCGCCCTGGCTTCACCGTTCCGCTGGATCCTTCTCGACGAACCCGTCAGCCACTTGGACCCCGATTCTGCGTCAAAGAGTATGGATCTACTGCTCTCTGTCTGCGAAGAACGTCGGGCAGGTTGGGTCATTGCCCAGCAAACCGCTGATTCAGAGCTTCAATCCGGACAAACTCTTCAAGCATGAGCTCCCGAAATTTTCACCGCAGTCCGAGGTTGATCCCTTCCTTTCAGGGAGGACGTCTTCGCCAGGTAGGGCTCGCTCTGGCGGCTGTGCTGGGTTGGTTCCTCTCTCTCGGTGCACTGCAGGGTTGGTTGGATTTTCGAGATCTTCTCAGTGAAGAAGAGCAGTGGTTCCGCAACGATATGGTCTTTCTCAATCGTCAGGTGAAGCTTACTGACAGCATGGGAATCACGTCCTCGCGAATTTCTGCCGATTTACTCGAGCAGATTCGCTCCGTGCCGGGTGTGGCTATCGCCGAACCACTTCTTCGCAACCACTTTCCCGCATCGATCGAGATTGGAGGAGGAGCTGTTCCCACCATCGCCAGCGAGATTTTCCTCGAAGCGATTCCTCCAGAATTGTTCAATCCAGCGGTGAGTGGCTGGCAATGGTCTCCGGGCGACGCCAACGTCCCCGTACTGGTCCCACGCCAGTTTCTCAATCTCTACAATTTCGGATTTGCTCCCGGCAAAGGGCTGCCTCCTATCGCAGAGGGCGCTGCGATGCGGGTTCGTTTCACTTTGATCGCATTTCCTACACAGGGCGGCCAACCCGTCGCCTTTACAGCTTCGATTGCTGGCTTCAGCGACCAGATCGAGTCGATCCTCGTCCCTCTCCCGTTCTTGGCTTGGGCGAATCAGGAATTCGGCAACACCCACTCATCCGGCTCCAATCGGGTCGCCGCTGCGTTGACGAATCCAGACTCCGCCGCGTTCTACCGACTTTTAGAAGACCACAATCTCGTCAGCAGTCGCGGAACCCGACAGACCGCTCGCCTCCAAATCCTCCTCGATCTAGCTCTCGCCGTCCTTGGAACTGCCGGAGCGTCCATCCTCCTACTCATCCTTCTTCTCTTCATCGCCGAGGTCGAAACGCTAGTCGCCGACCATCAGGAGCGGATTCGTAAGCTCTTCTTCCTGGGACACCGTCCTGGGGTACTGATCCGAAAGTTACTCACGATTCGTCTGATAACCGCTTTGATCCCCGCCATGGCGGGCTTAGGGTTAGTCTACTTAGCTCGCCAACCGATTGTCTCCTACTTGGAACAGGCCGGTCTTTCGATTTCCTCGTCCCCTTCCTGGATCACTCTTTTGGCTTGGGCTTGCCTCATCTCATTGATCAACCTATTCCTATTCCAGCGCATCCGATCCCGTCTTCTGAAGCTGTACCAATAACCTTCACTCACTATGACGAGCCATCTACTAGCTGTTTTTATAGGCGGAGGACTCGGGGCTTGCTCTCGATTTCTCATGACTCTTGTAGTCACCGATTTATTCGCCGGCAAAGGCTCGCTCCCATTCGGAACAATGTTCTGCAATGTAACGGGTTCATTCCTCATTGGTCTAGCTGCGGCGTTCGCAGTTGGCAGTTCCTTTGAGCAGCATCCGCTGTTCCGTCATCTCATTCTGATTGGTTTCCTCGGTGGCTACACAACCTTTTCCTCCTTCAGCCTCGAGACAATGACCCTCCTCCAAAGCGGAAAAACGGTAGCCGCAACCCTCAACGCAGTGGGCTCCATGACCCTATGCCTCGTCGGCGTCACACTAGGATCCCTTCTCGGCAATTTCGTCCGAACTCACACCACCGGCTGACACACACTCTTTAGCGAGGAGAGCGACACCACACAGTCCCTCCGCGGACGATCAAATGACGCACTATTGTCCCCGGAGCTGCCAGTACCCGACTACCCAAACAGGTCTTTCCGCAGTCCAGTCCCCACCGAGAGTCCACCCCAGTCAGCACCCGCCATCCCGTGCGGCTTCCGGGGCCGAATCCCCTCAGGCAATTCTTTCAACTGCGCCTCCACAAACTCCACCGACCCCAGCACGATCCCGTCGGTAAAATACCGAACCCGGCA
>DGMY01000047.1 GCA_002388665.1 Opitutia bacterium UBA4506
AGGCTGAAGCCATGGGCCACTGGATGATGCTTCGAGGCTTCGTGCTTCCCTGCGCCCTGATGAGTCCAGTGGTTGGCCCAGATTGTTCCCTACACCGGAAATGAAATAAAGGAGAACGGACTTTCCAGTCCGTTTGCGTCGTGAGCAGGCGCGGGAAAGGAAATAAACGGGTTGGAAAACCCGTTCTCCTGTAGGCTTCCAGTTATTGAAAGGGGGACTGATCCAGGGGGGCATGCATTGATAGTAGCCGATGCCTTTAGGCTTCGCGCTTCCCTGCGGAGACGGAACGCCGCCGCGGTCCAGCCACTCCACCGCGCTGCCGCAATTCACGGCCGTTCGGAACCCAAGGCTGAAGCCATGGGCCACTGGCTGATGCTTCGAGGTACATGATCCGAACCGCTCCATGGGGACGTTTGCTTCCTCCTCCGCGCTACAAGCTTCGGCGGACAAGGAGCTGCACGTACGGGACTTCGGGTCCTTTTCGGGATCAGAAATCGAAACCTTTCAGAGTGGCTGGGGCCTCGAGCGGAAACCGCTTGGAAGCGCATGTGGTTTGTTGGCTGATCGTGATTGGTCTTTAATTCGGCATTTCGACGACGGTCTCTTCGACTCCGATGCGCTGGGCTTTCGGGAGTTTTTCTACTTTGGCATGCATGGCTGTGAGGGCATCGTCGATGATGCCCTGATCGATGAGGTCGCGCTCGGGCAGGAGGCCCAGGTCGCCCCAGGCTTGAAGGTTTTGATCCAATGCTTTGCGGAGGTCGTTCTTCACGCTGACGAAGGAAGGATCCTCGGCGAGGTTGTGAACCATGTCGGGGTCGACTTCGACGTCGTAGAGTTCTTCTTCAGGCTTGGAGGGTTGCATGAAGAGGGCGTCGCAACCAGCTAGTGAATTGCTCTCGGCCAAGCGGCGAGCCTCGCGGGTGGTTTCCATGATCTCCAGATACCACATTCTCTGTGCGTAGGGAAGTTCGGGGAAGCCGTTGCGGATGTAGTGGAAGTCCTTGTCGCGAACGCTACGGCAGTAGTCGAAGGCTTCATCCAAACGGTCCCGCCCGGCAAAGACGTGTTTGCGGGGGGATGCTTTTTCCGAACCGAGGAAAACCTGGCCTTGGTAGTTCCCGGGAATGGGGACACCGGCGAGTGAGAGAATGGTCGGGGCAACGTCGACCCAGCTGACCAGCTCGTTGTTCACGGTCCCTGGGGTTGTGATGCCGGGTGCCCGGACGAGTAGGGACAGGTGGAGCCCCGCGTCATAGCACCAGCGTTTCTCGCGAAGGAGACCGCGGCCGTGATCAGTGAGGTAGATGACGATGGTATTCTCCTTGTAGGGGGAGGCGTCGAGAGCGTTCAGAACCCGTCCAATCTCGGCATCGGCGATGGATTGCGCCTCGTAGAACCGGGCAATATTCTGGCGCACCTCGGGGGTATCGGGGAGGTATGCGGGGACATGAACCGAATCGGGGTCGACTCTCTGATTGGGGGCCAACAGGTGCTCCTTGGCGACACGCTCTCGATTCTGCCCGCCCAATGACGTCGCTTCCGCAGACCACATCGTGCTCTCGTGGGTTACTGTGAAATTGTGATAGAGGAAAAAGGGTGCGTCGGGGAGAGTTCCCTTTTCCAGATCTTCGATCCACTCGCTCTGTTGGTCGGCGAAGTCTTCTTCGGGTGTGAAGTTGAAGTCCTGCTTGTTCGCCCAATTGACGTGATAGCCGGCGTCGCGAAGTTCATGGGTGAACATGCGGGGAGGCTTCAGCAGGTTGGAGCGGTGGTGATGAGTGCCCACGCTCCATGCATATCGTCCGGTGACTAGGGTCGAGCGGCTCGGTGAACAGACCGGAGCGGTGGAAAACGCATTGTCATAGCGGCATCCTTCGGAGGCGAACTGATCGAGATTTGGGGTGTTGGCGTCCGAATCGCCGTAGCAATGGAGGGCGCGTCCGGCATCTTCGCCTACGAGTAGAATGAAGTTGGGGTGTTGGTTGGGAGTGGGCATGTTTCAGTTGGGCTTGCGGTTTTGCACGAAGGAATCCGCAGGGTTCTCAGGGGGTCTGTTTCTCTGTTGGCGATTTGGAGGGGGAAGTCATCGATCGGCTCGAAAATAGGGGAGGATGCGAATCCGTTCGGTGTTGATACTGGCTCTCTCCTGAGGGAAGGTATCCCAATGTGACCAAGAAGTTGTCCGCCTTCTGCAGGGTATCGGTGTAGTCTGGTTCTTGATTGAAGAAACCGTGTTTGCGGGAGGGATAGAGATAGAGCTCGGAGCGGACTTCACACTCTTCCATCTTCGCCTTCCATCGTTCTGCAGTTTGGACCGGGACGAGGTGGTCTTCGGTACCGAGAAAGACAATGTTCGGCGGCGCTCCAGCCTCAATCGAGTGAATCGGAGAAATTTCTCGCCAGCGATCTTTTATCCGATCGTGACCATATCCGCCGGGTCCATTGTCGTAGACGGGGTTGAAGAGTACAAGGGCCGCGGGCTTGCAGCTTATCGGAGGGTCATTGGGGTCATTTAGGTCGGGTAGGAGGGCACAAGCCGCGGCGAGATGGCCTCCGGCAGAGCCGCCTCCTGCGGCGATACGATTTGGATCGGTCCCGAACTTCGCTGCATTCTGACGGACATACCGCATGGCGCTCTTGGCGTCCTCGACGCAGTCGAAAGGTGAGCCTACGTACGCTTCGCTTGATCGGTAATCGGCAAGAAATACGGTCATCCCCCGGGTGGAGAGGTGCTCGGCCTGCCTCTGGAAATGATTGATGTTGCGACCGCGCCAACCTCCACCGTAGTAGAACACGATCGCAGCAGTTGCTTGTCCGTCGCCGAGAGTCGCCGATGGTTTATGCCAAATTTTCAAATCCACCGAATCGATGTTCTTGAAAGTTTGTGCGGTCCAGCCGTTTGTTTCCAAGTCAGCTTCCGTACGATGAGTGAATTCTGGGGCCATAGGTGTGAAAAGAAAAGGACTCCCACAACTGTCCGTTTGGTCGGGAGGAGGTTCATGATCAGGCCTCGAATCGCTGGTTTCAATACAGGAATATACCCATTGCCCGTTGATTCCGAAGCGGTGGGGTTGGAAACAGAATATAGAGTTTGATTCACCAAGGCCTAAGAAAAGATGGGATTGGCCGGGAGCCTCGGTTCGCGCCTCTTCCTTGTCGGACAAAGGGGAATTCTGGAAAGAGACCCGCCAGGGAACTTCCATTGATAGTAGCCGATGCCTTCAGGCTTCGCGCTTCTTGCGCCCTGATGAGTCCAGTGGTTGGCCCAGGTTGTTCCCTACACCGGAGATGAAATAAAGGAGAACGGACTTTACAGTCCGTTTGCGTCGTGATCAGGCGCAGGAAAGGAAATAAACGGGTTGGAAAACCCGTTCTCCTTTATGCTTCCAGCTATTGAAAGGGGGACTGATCCAGGAAACTATCCATTGATAGTAGCCGATGCCTTCAGGCTTCGCGCTTCCCTGCGGAGACGGAACCCGCCGCCGTCGAGCTACTCCACCGCGCTGCCGCAAGCCATCGCCGTTCAGGAACCCAAGGCTGAAGCCATGGGCCACTGGCTGAGGCTTCGCGTTTACATGCTCCGGGATCTCGAGTGCCTTCCCTTGATTGGTAGCCCCATCCCTGCAGGAGGGCTGGACGCACGAGCAGAAGACAGATCCGGCGTAGCTGGAAACAGCGTTTCTGTGCTTATGGCTCGATGGCTGGCTGTGATTGGCTTTTTTTGTTTGTGAGATTTTTTCGGAGCGGTAAAGGGAGTGGGTTATATCGATCTAAATGAGGCATGATCGTTTAGAAATAATACTGAAAATTCGGTTTCTATCGAGGATAGGATCGAATTGCTGGATATTTTGATTAATATGGAAGGTAGAATGAGCACTAGCTTTGGAAATGATCTCGTGGAAAGCTTCATTGCGAAACTTGAAAATGAGACGCTGAACGAGGTTTCGAGCGAATCCGGTTTGAGATAATTTGTGTGACTTGTAGTGCGTGTGTATTTTCATTGATGATGGAAGAATTGCATACAAGTGAGTGCGTAAAGAATTTAAGTCGATCTTCCGCTACGGATCGGACAGAGTTTGGGGAGCTGGCGGTTTTCTACCGGGCGAACGCCATCGCGTCCTGGTCCAAAGTCGAACCGGAAGGCGCGGTTTATGACGGCGAAAGGTTCCACTTTCTCGCCGATACCTTCAGGGATTACGCGATCGTGGTTCCCGAACCTTCGCAGATAACTTTCGTGATAGCGGTTCTCGTTGCGGTGGTGACGCTTTTGCGGAGAAGGGTGTATGATTGAGTTATACCGTGTTCCCAAAAGAATGACAGTTTCGGTAGAGTAGACGTGTCCCGCGCCGCACCCGTCGGCCACGGGGCAATTCTTTTCTGGCGGGGAATCGAGAGTGGGGAATAGCGGGGGCAGTTGGGGATACCCTTAGGCTCTTCCGGAACGTTCGGGGCCGTGTGGTTTGGTTTGGTTTGGATTCTAAATGTTTTCCAAACAGGTGGCTAGGGTATATGCGGGAGGCGGAGTAGGCGTCGAGACCTGGTCCATCATTTTCCAAAGTCGATGAGTGTCCCAAATTGTCTAATTTCGTCTATTCCGATACTAGTCTCTCTCCAATCCTTGGCAAAATTGGATTGTTCTGAAACTGTATTGTTTGAAATTCTCAATCTCGATGATGAAAAAAAATGTATTTCCTCTATATGCCCTTTTCATATGGGTCGTAAGTGGTCCGAAAGTAGTCCATGCGGATTTGACTGAATTAGCCGATACATTTTATCGGCAGCATTCATTGAAACTAGGTGCGGACAATGCTGGATATCTCTTCGGCTCGATGGATGCTGCCGCAGCCCGATCCGCAACTGAAGCGCTACGCCAGTTCTCGCAGGAGGAGATTCCTTCGGATCGTAGAGAGATGCATCAATGGATGGAAACCTCTAACGAGATCGTTCGAAATTCGTCTGAATTTCTCCAGACTTTCTATTTTCAGCGGAAGGCACCCACAACGGCCGACGAGGAGGCTTTTGCCGAACTACGGACTGCGATCAGGCGGCAGATGAAACGTTCTTTGGAGGTATACGAAAGAGATTTCGCTCGATACAGGGACAGGAATCCGGATGAGAAGAACTATCCGGGCCCCTCAAATCCCTTCAAGCTGGTCGGCCTATATAATGGATTTTGGCATGACGAACCCGGTGAATGGAAATCCTTTCTTTCCCAGTATTTTCGCGCGATTCGTCATCACAATTTCTATGAATACGCAGTCAATTTAGACGGTTATGTTTATGATAGCCGAAGCCAGTATAAGCCATTCGTAGCGGTATGGGACCCGGACAAAAAGGAGGGGTTCAGAAACGCCTATTGGGAACGGTTGATCGATCTCAGCCAATCCAATGACTATCGGGACCGTTTGGACGCCCTGCGCATTAAGCTCGTTCCGATTATCGATATGAATATCCACCGCAATGACGGGTTTCTCCTTTTCACTCGAAATGTCGACCGGGCAACCATGAACCTGAACGACTCCCTCCTGCAGGAAAGGAGGCAAACCTTTGAGGGAATTGATTACTCCAGAGTCACTCAACTGTCTCTACTATACAGCAACGCTCTCTGGGCAGCACGGCGTCAATTGGCCGCAGGGGACATCCATTGGCGACCTCTCCTGGCCCATTACCTATTTCTGGAAGAAGTGAATGAATCCATCCCGAACGGACATTATCGCGAAAAAGCTGATCGGAAATATCACGAACTCCGAAGAAGTCATTTTCAGTATTTCCTGACCAAAGGATCCAAGATCGACCGCTATTACCTCCGGTTCTACCCTCTTGCCTATGCTGAGCAACCTCCCGCAGAAGTAAAGGACCTCCTTGAGAAAGCAGCTGAGGTCCATCCCGCTGGACGGGAATCTTTTGAGGAAAATTGGCAAGCGTTTCTCGCGCTCACTTCCAATGAGAATGCAGAAACTTTAGAGCGATGAAGGACAACCTTAACTTGCAGAAACCCATCGATGAGAAATCAAAAAACTACCTCATCCGACGAAAACTGATTCCCGAGGAAATGGTCGACAATCTTCGAGCGGCAGCCGCGAGGAGGGTCATTCGACGAGACATTCGGCGCAGGGTTTGGAGAATCGTCCGGATCCCCGTTTTTCTAGGAGTCATTGTCTTTGTATTTGCTATCGGGCTTTGGGGCTTCCGTGCTTTCCTCAATGAAACGGATTGGCCAATTTTTTCGAAAGTAATGAATGACGAGGATCGACTCATTGAGACACAGCTTTCGGGATTGATCGTCGAACCGTTGGGCTATGAAGATCGCTATTTTTACTGGAGAATTAGAGAGTAGCCTGTCCGTTGATTCCAATAACTGGAATTCGATACAGAATATAGAGTTTGATTCACCAAGGGCTAAGGAAAGATGGGATTGGCCGGGAGCCTCGGTTCGCGCCTCTTCCTTGTCGGACAAAGGGGAAATCTGGAAAGAGACCCGCCAGGGAACTTCCATTGATAGTAGCCGATGCCTTCAGGCTTCGCGCTTCTTGCGCCCTGATGAGTCCAGTGGTTGGCCCAGGTTGTTCCCTACACCGGAGATGAAATAAAGGAGAACGGACTTTACAGTCCGTTTGCGTCGTGATCAGGCGCAGGAAAGGAAATAAACGGGTTGGAAAACCCGTTCTCCTTTATGCTTCCAGCTATTGAAAGGGGGACTGATCCTGGGGGGCATGCATTGATAGTAGCCGATGCCTTCAGGCTTCGCGCTTCATTGCGGAGACGGAACCCACCGCCGTCCTGCCACGTCACTGCGTTACCGTAAGCCACAGTCGTTCAGGAACCCAAGGCTGAAGCCATGGGCCACTGGCTGATGCTTCGCGCCTCTTGCGGCCTGATGAGTCCAGTAGTTGGTCCAGATTGTTCCCTACA
>DGMY01000017.1:0-14488 GCA_002388665.1 Opitutia bacterium UBA4506
AAAACAGCTTAAGTCGGGCTAGCAATCGATCAACTGTGCATTCGGTGCTGCTCGAATCGATACGAACCCTGTGGAATGCGCCCGATTGTCTAGGTCACCGCAATTTCGCCGAATCGGGAACAGCTGCTCCGTGCCGCCGGTTTGAAAATAGAATTATCTCTATCTTCGCTCTCGGGAGCGCAGCCCGTCCCATCGAGTGGGACGAGGGCGCTGAGAATCCGGATATGCTGAGCACATCCCCAAAGAGTCAGCTACGATGCATTGATGAGGCGGAGGCCGGATCAATCCAGTGCTACTGTTTCAAAGACGCGACTCGAGCTGCCAGGCGCGCACGTAATCAATCTTAAAGTAATCCGGTAGGCTGGCGCGGTCGACGTCTTTGGTCGCCCAGCGGCCCATCTGCAGGTTGAGTATGAGGTAACTGGGGACATCAATGATCCGCTCATTTTCCCAGACGCACTTGAGTTGCCCGTCAATGTACCAACTCAGTTTGCCGGGCTCCCAAAGTAGTCCGAAGGTATGCCAGCCATCTGGAGTGGGGCCATAATACATGTGGCTGTAGCTCCAGCTCTTGTGGTCATCGCCATAGCCATCCCAGTGGGTCGCTACGTTATTCCGGCCGCGTCCCCACTCGGTTAAGTACTCGAGAATGTCGATTTCCATGCCCTTGCCGTTGCGGTTGGCAGTCGTCCGTCGTTGCCATTTATCCAGTCCGCTCGCTTCGCCACGTTCTGGCATCGTCCAGAATGCGGGCCAAAGACCGCGTGCCTCAGGCAGCTTCATGCGGGCCTCGATGTAGCCGTAGCACTGCGTCCATTTGTCGTAGGTAGTCACGGCTCCTGCGGCGTATTCACGGGTGGGCAGATTTGGATCGTCGTTGTGGTGGCCGGGATTGATTTCTGCCTTGATGACCATGGCACCATCTTCGATGTACACATTGTCGGGAGTATTTCGAGCCTCGTGGGGATGCACCGTATCGTGGGATAGTTTGAAGTTCCAGATCTCCGGGTTGGGCGACGTGCCTTCGTCGAAGTTCTCATCCAACGTGAGGACCCAATCGCCCTCAACCGGTGGGCGTGTGCCGAGCCATGCCGGCGGAGTGACCGGGATATCGCGATCCGCGAGGGAGGATGTCCAGGCCGCGGCCGGAGCCGATTTGGGGCTGCCAAACGCGCGCAGGTTCTTCAGCAACAGTGTGCTGTCTTCCTTTGGGTGGGACTGAAAGATTTGTATGCCGGAGATCTGTGTAGGATCGAGTGGATACTTGGGGCTCGATTCTGTGCCTCCGAAGAAGAGTTCGAGCGTCTTCGTTTCTCCGGGCTCAAGCGCGATCTTTTCGTTGTTCCATGGAGTTTTGTTCTCGGGGGTCGACGGGTTATCCACTCGCATCGTGATGTTGGTCAGCTTGTGATCGCTGAGGTTGGTGACGTCGACTTTGATCCCGCCAAAGGTTTCCATATTCCAGCCACCTTCAGGGCAGGGGAAAGTCACGTTCGGGAAGTGTGTGCTGGAGTCGAATTCTACTTTGAGCGCTGGACTGCCAGTGCTCTCATCAATGCTGACGCTGGTGTGATTTTGCCCCAGTAGTGAGAGGTCCGACTGTGCGTCGATTTGATAGAACACGCCGTCGATTGCAGGCACGTTAAAGTTGGTCGAACCCGTTTCGCCACCCGCACTCTTCGCCATGCCGCTCAGGCTGAATAGCTGCAGGTGTGGCGCTACGCTGTATTTGTCGGAGGCAAACAATTTGATTTGAGTAATACGTGATGGGTCCAGCGGAAAGCCCGGTGCATTGTTGTTGTTCTGACCGAATGTGACACTCAGGTCTTTTGTCTCGCCCGCTCCCAGCGTGATTTTGCTGGTGTTCCACGGCTCATCTTTCCAATGACCCGCATTGTCGACACGAAGGGTGAGGCGTATCTTCTCGGAGCCTGCGTTGCGAATTTTTGCGGTTACGCCGGCAAAGTTCGAGAGGTCGATGGTTTCACCATTTGCGAGGAAATTGAGGCCGGGATACTTGATGCCGGTCGCCAGTTCAATGTCGGCGACAGGGGTCCCTTCGTAACTGCCTCTGCTGATTTGCGTGCCCTTTTGCTCTGCGTGAATGGCGCTGAGATCAGCACTCGCTGGGTCGAAGAGCACTTCGCTTTGAACCTGAGTGCTGTTGCTCGATGGAGTGCTGGCTTGCGCGTTGCCCTGCTGGACCGGTTCGATCGAGATCAAGCGCAACTGTGAACCAGGCTTCGGGTGAAGCGCCATTAGCTTCACATTGATGATCTTGGACGGGTCGAAGCCGTTGCTTGACTGGCCATATTTGGTGCCGAAAGGAACAGTCAATGTATCGGTCTCTCCCGGTGCGATCGTTACCTGGTCCGTGCTCCACGGCTCGTTTTTCCAATGCCCCTGATTGTCGATGCGTAGACCGACTCGGATGGGAGTGCTTCCAGTGTTTTCGATGACCGCTTCGATTGCATTGTAAGCAGACATATCCCATGCGCCATTGGAACTCGCGAAATTTACCGCTGGGTATTTACCTCCTTCGGGGAATAGCACGGTAAGCGCCTGGGAGTAGGCTGTGATGCGTGCGTTCTCTTCGACTTTGATACCCGTGACTCCTTGCGACGGAATGTAGATGATGACGTCATCGGCGCTGGTTGCCGCGGAAGCTTGCGATGGGCTTTCTGCAGGGGCTGCTTGCGGAGTGCTTTGGCCGAAACCCTGAATGGATTGAATCAGAATGCTGCCGCTCTCGCTCGGTTTACTCACAAAGAGCTTCACCGCGCTGATCGCACTGCTATCGAGCGGGTATCCGGATTGTCCGAAGGACTCTCCGAACGTTACTTGCAAGCGTTCGGATTCACCCGGAGCGAGCCATACATTGTTGCTGTTCCAAGGCTCCTTTTTCCAGTTACCCTTGTTTTCGGCGCGCATGCTGATGTTGAGGCGCGAGCTGCTGGTATTGATGATCTCAGCTTCAATGCCGGCGTAGGCGGAAAGGTTCCACCCACCAGCGGGCACCGGAACATTAACTCCCGGGTATGTATTGCTGGCAGGGAAATCGATGCGTAGCGCTTTGGCTTGATCCACATCGACGATGGACACGCTGGCGTTGTTTTCGGTCTTGTAGCTGGTGATGCTCGTCGATGCAGGCACCATAAGCGTTGCGCTTTCTGGCGTTGTTTGCGCTGAGAGGGGCAGCGCCAATGCTACGCACAGAGCCAGCAGGCCCGTCTTTTTGGGGTGTTTAATGAAAATCATTGCAGAGTGAAATTAGGCGAAAGTGAGTCGAGGGGTAGTGGAAACAACAGGTGTTTCGTGTAAAGTGGCACCGTTGGATTGAATGACATCACGATACCAGTATGCAGAGTCCTTGAGTGTACGAACCTGAGTGTGGTAGTCGACATGTATGAGACCAAATCGATGTTTGTAGCCTTCGGCCCATTCGAAATTATCCATGATCGACCATTGGAAGTATCCGCGCACATCGACGCCATCTTCAATCGCACGCTCCAAGCCGAGCAGGTAGCGTTGCAGGAAGTCGATCCGGTGTGTGTCGTGCACGCGCCCGTCCAATGACACCCAGTCGGGCATCGTCAGTCCGTTTTCCGTGATGACCACGGGCAATTTATAGCGGTCTGCCAGGTATTTTGTGCCCCAGTAGAGCGCGTCGTCGGAACGCTCCCAAAGGAAGTGGGTATGTGGTCCGCCGACTTCTTTTTCGACGAGGATGGGTTTGCCGTCGGGTCCTGCTTTGGTTGCTTTGCCGTGATAGATATTGCATCCGTAGAAATCGAGCGGTTGCTTGATAATCTCGAAGTCGGAATCTTTGAACTTGGGCAGATTCTTTCCGTAGGCCTGAAGCCCTTGCTCTGGATAGTGTCCGAGCACCGGCGCGTCCCCCCACCAGCGATTATTCCAGCAGTTGTCCGACCAAACCCCGTCCATCACTGCGTAAGCAGCTGCAATGTCTTCTGGTTTATTGGTGGCAGGATAGTTGACGCACCCGACCGGCGCCCAACCAATTTGCGGCGTTGTTTTGGCACGTGCACGGATGGTTTGCACGGCAAGGCCATGGGCGATCAGGGAATTGTGGCCCGCTTTCAACACTTCCCGTATGCCGAGTTTCAGGCCCGGTGCATGGCTGCCGGTAGAATGACCCAGGCCGATGAAACATTGTGGCTCATTGAGTGTAATCCAATGCTTCACACGATCAGACAGGCGGTCTACGATGACGGCTGTGTAGTCGGCGAACCATTGTGGGCTCTCAGAGTTGAGCCAGCCACCGCGATTGAATAATTCAGTGGGGTAGTCCCAGTGAAACAGAGTGACCCAAGGCTCAATGCCTGCGGCTAACAGTTCGTCGACTAGGTTGTCGTAAAACGCCAGTCCCGCTTCGTTGATTCGGCCTGTTCCATCGGGCATGACGCGTGGCCATGAGATTGAAAGACGGTAGGCCTTGAGGCCGACCTGCTTCATTAATTGAACGTCATCTTTATAGCGATTGTAGTGGTCGCAAGCAGTGTCGCCGGTGTGCCCATCCCAAACTTTTCCTTTTTGGTGGGAGAGCATGTCCCAGACGGACTCGCCTTTGCCGTCCGCTTGCCAGGCACCTTCGATTTGGTAGGAAGCCGCTGCGGCACCCCAGGTGAAATTTTTGGGGAATGATGAAGTCATTTGAATGTATGTATTGTCGAGGTTTAGACCGCGTTTTGTTGAAATGGTATGTGCGGTAAATGTTAGGCGCCAAGGATAGCATTATTCCGGGATGGGCTGTTAAGGGTTTACTGATTGAGTATGTGTCATTTGCCGGTCGGTTTTGGGGTAGTTCGCCGCGTGAAATGCCACTGTCTTGCCTCGTTGTGTCGATGAATGGCCGAAAGTTTCGGTCTCCGTGGTCAAAGTCGCTACTGAGTTCTTGCCGGGGGGGAGTGCGTCAAATACTGGTTTCACTGGTTGGAGTGGGTTCCTTGGGATGATTGATGCAGTTCCCCGAAATCTGAGCGGTAGTCCGGGTAGGAGAGAGGGGCGCGGTGGAATCCAGGTGGCATCGTCAGCAGGATGGTGTGAATGGTGCAGTGCTGCTTGATATGTGTCTTTCGCTGATTCGTGTGTCTCTGAACGGAGAGGTTTCCTGTCATGGCTGAACAGCATTTGACAATGCGTAGTATCTATCGTCTTGTTTTGTTTGTTTTTACTCCTTCTCACTGGTCCCTGCTGCATGAATAAAGACGCCAATCTCTTTCCAGAAGATTTTATTTGGGGAGCCTCGACTTCTTCCTATCAGATTGAGGGCGGCCATGATGCCGATGGGAAAGGTCCGTCGATCTGGGATTTGTTCGTCCAGCGGGAGGGGCGCGTCTGGCGCGGCCAGCATGGTCGAATTGCTTGTGACCACTATCATCGATTCAAGGAAGATGTCGCGCAGATGCGACTCATGGGTTTGGAAGCATACCGCTTCTCGCTTTCCTGGGCGCGCATTCTACCCAATGGAACCGGAGAGGTGAATGAAGCTGGGCTCGCCTTCTATGATGCGCTGATCAATGAGTTGCTCGAAAATGAGATCGAACCTTGGGTGACGCTCTATCATTGGGATTTGCCCTACGAATTATTTCTGAGAGGAGGCTGGTCCAATCGACATAGCGCAGAATGGTTTGCTGAGTATACGAAAGTCGTGGTGGATCGTTTTTCAGATCGAGTGCAACAATGGGTGACGATCAATGAGCCGCAGTGTTTTATTGGTTTGGGTTACCGCGACGGTACGCATGCACCTGGCCTGAAGCTGAGCTTCGGGGAATGTCTGATGGCGGGGCATCACGCTCTGTTGGCGCACGGGCGAGCTGTACAGGTCATTCGCGAGTACGCGAAACGAACTCCGATTATCGGGTGGTCGCCGTCGGGCTCGGTCTACCGTCCGGGGAGTGATCGTATCGATGACATTAGCGCCGCGCGGGAAGCGACGAGTGCAATCTATTCCGACAATGTTTGGAATACTCGCTGGTGGTCCGACCCTGCCATTTTAGGCCACTATCCCGAGGAGGGCTTAAAGGCCTATCAGAAATCTTTACCTCGGTTTCCTGCATCGGATTTCGAAATAATTCATCAGCCGCTGGATTACTATGCCTGCAATATTTTTCAGGCGACGCCAGTGCGGATGGGTGACGAGGGATCCCCTGTGGCAGTCCCTCTCTCAGATGGCGAAGATATTTCGCTCTACGAATGGACGCAGGATCCCGATTGCCTCTACTGGGGGCCACGCTTTTTGCATGAACTCTATAATCTGCCGTTAGTGATCACCGAGAATGGTTGCTCGATCTTGGACCGTGTTAGTTTGGATGGTGCGGTCCATGACAGTAACCGCATCGACTTCATGGTTCGGCATTTGCTTTCTCTGCGCAGGGCGATGGATGACGGGGTGGATGTTCACGGTTACTTCCATTGGTCGCTACTGGACAACTTTGAATGGCAGGAGGGCTTTAAGCACCGATACGGGTTGATCCACGTCAACTATGAGACTCAGGTTCGAACCTGGAAAGATTCGGCGTACTACCTTCAGGAGATCATCAGTTCGAAAGGTAATAGCTTGAAGGAGCACATGCGCTCTGACTCGGAGCCCGTCCCTTTTGTGGTCAAGGAAGCGAAGCGTTATATCGATGTGAATCTGGCGGAAACCTTTAATGTCAAAACCATCGCGGCTCACTTGAATTGCCATCCAGATTTTTTGAGCCGCCGCTTTAAGCAATATGTGGGGACGAGCTTGAGTGATTATATCCGCCGTACGCGCTTAGAGTTTGCGCGGAATTTATTGCGCAATTCCGATGTTCAGATTGGGGATGCAGCGGATCGGTCTGGTTTCTCGGATCGTATCCATTTCAGTAAGGTATTTCGCAAAGAGATGGGGATGACCCCCAGCCAATATCGGCAACAGTTTGGTTCCGTGGAGGGGCAGCCGGTTGTCGAGGTGTCCAAGAATCCCCGGTTGTCCTAGCCGGCATCTCGGGGAAGTCGGTTCTGAGGACCGTGAATATTTTAGTCTCCGGCTCTATCTCCATTCCCACGCAGGCAGGTGAACCTCGTTGGGCGAGAGGTGTCCGGTCCGCCAACAGTCATCCTGGCGCGGAGATACTCGAAATGCGCTGTCGCCGGATTCACTGGCGTCTACTCATAGGGAGAGACGTAGGCTAGGCGTTCTTCAGCTGAATGATTACCTTGTAATCCTGGCCGGCTTCGCACGGAAGGAAATCAGTGGGATCCATCGTGATTCCATTCACCGTCATGCCTTCGGATTGCCCTTGGATGTATTCAAAGTGATAGGTCGCGCCGCGGAAATTGTACTTCAAGGCGCACTGGTTCCAAGAGGGGGGTAAACATGGTTTTACCTTGAGTCCCTCGATCTCCGGTTTGATCCCATACACGTAGTTGAGTAGTGCTTTGTAGAACCAGCCTGCGGTGCCAGTGCCCCAGCTTTGGCCGGGCGTGCCGTAGCGGTAGGTGTCTTTGATCGCTAGATAGCTGTTGCAAAACACGTAGGGCTCGCAATCGAGTTTGAAGTAGGTGTGGTCAAAGGGGAGGATCTTTTTGAGCCCTTCTTCGACTTGCTCCCTCTTGCCGAGGATGGCATCGGCCACCAATTTAAAGGTGCTGGAGTGCAGGTAGACGCCGCCATTCTCGCCGACACCGGGCTGCTTGGTGCTCATGTGCCCGACGGTGGGGTCAAATTTGCTGAAAGCATTCTCTACCGAGAGGATGCCGAGGTCGCAGTTGAGCCTTTCTTCCGCGTGTCGTAGGGCTTCTTCTGCGCGGGGGATGCCAGCCAGCACGGCCCAGGATTGTGAGTTGAGGAAGAGAGTCGCCTGCTCGTTGCTATGGCTGCCGATCACATTGCCATTGTCGTCGAAGGCTCTGACGTAGTAGTCACCGTCCCAAGCATGCTCAGCAATGTTTCTTCGCATGGTATCAATGCTATTTGCAAATGCTTCGGCGTCAGTCTCCTTGCCGAGTGCCTCCGCCAGCTTCTGAGCGTACCCTGCGGCGACACAATAGGCCATCGAGAGCCATATGCTGACGCCTTTGCCTTGCGATCCCGCGATCTCCAGACAGTCGTTCCAGTCACCCGAATGGAGGAGGGATAGGCCATACATTCCCCGATCCTGCCACATGTAATCCACGGATCGCATCACGTGTTCGTAGATCGAGGCACTGCTGCCATCGTTGAATTCCACGATTTCATCGAGTAAGGCAACCTGGCCCGACTCGGCCACGACGTCATAGACGGCTTGTGCTATCCAGGAATGGTTGTCCGAAAAGTCTTTAAGTAGGATCTCTCCATCAATCCAGGTGCGCGGTGCATTGCCGGCAGGGTATTGATAGGATAGTACCCGTTTTAATTGCTTTGTGGCTGCTTCGGCATCGATCGCGGCGTAGGCGGAAATGTCCTGGATCTGATCTCTAAATCCGTTGTGACGGACGCGGGCCCATTGGATGCCCAACGAGATTTGGCGCTTTAACCAGATGGAGGCAAAGGTGTTGAGGGTCGGATCGGGTGTCGCAAAATCGCCATTCGCTGTCTGGGCGATAATTTGGCTTTTTACTTTGCTGTACTCGCGTTCGACCGAGGTCTTCTCGGCCAGGAAGGTATCGCGAATCGAAGTGATTTCCTCGAGACGATTGGCATTGCCCGCAATGATCTGCACCGTGATGGAGTCCTGAGGATCCAGTGTGATGTCGCTTTGGAGGGCCGCGATCGATCGATCCTCTCTGCTCTCGCTGTTGCGGCATGCGCCGTCGAGAACCGCATCGGGATTGTGACCCGATCCGGTGCCTATGAAACTATCATACCGCGTGTCGTAGCCGCTCGCTACTTGATCACTCATTAGGAAGTGATGCCTCCGCTCGGGCATGTTCTCAGGGGTGCTCAGTACGGCTGCGTTTAGAGCTTTGTCATAGGAAGCATCGACCGAGTAGTACGCTTGCGGAGTGGATTGCGATGCGATCTCCGGTTGAGTGTAGGAGAACAGGCGGAGGTTTTTTCTTTGGTCGCTTTGGTTCGATAGGGTGACCGTCCATATTTCGCAGGTTTGTTGCTCGGGCACAAAAATCCTATACGAGGAAGCGATCCCATTCTTTCTCTGCTGAATCAGAGAATACCCCATGCCGTGGGTGCAGCTGTATTCATCCGAAGGCGTGAGTCCATTGATGTTCCAGTAGTTCCCTGTATCCACATCACTGATAAAGCACATACGCTCCAGAACCGCTTGGCTGCGGTTGCCGAGTCGGTCCTGTGAAAAGGCCTGCCCTTGACCGGTTTGAGAGACGATCGAGATGTAGTTATCATTCCACAGATAATTGTACCACTGTCGTGGTGTACGTGTCGTGTTGATGATGAACTCGTAGCCATCCTCGCTGAATTGTCCGTAGGTAGTCATGTAATCTCTATATCAATGGAGCCCCTGCGCTATTTGGGGTGTTGATTTTCTTATCGAATATGTTGAACACCGAATTCGTCGGTGTAGATGCGCTCCTTGATTCGTCGATCAACAATTCCCAGTGGGTTGGGGTCGCGTTCCGATGGAGGGATGTCGACTAGAAAGACCGTGGTGCGGCTGTTTGTGCCTACCGGTTGTGGGGCGGACCGGACGACCAACCAGCCCTCGTCCTGGTCGTTTGCGGCGACTTTCAACCAGGTTTTCCGTGTATCCGGGTAGGGAATACTAGTGGAATCTCTCGTATCGAGAACGGCATTTACTTTGGCCAGCTGCACGGCTAGCTGCCTTTTTGAGTAGTTGTAGATGCGATAGGTGTTCGCTGGAAACTCTTCCAGTGAATGATCGAGAACAACTGTGCTGAATCTCAGCTCTTGAGTGGGGGGATTGCGAATGAGGAGAATCAGGTACGGTCCGCTGCCTTGCGCAGGGAGCTTGGCTTTGGCCAATGGGGTTTTGATCGGAGGTTCTCCCGGTTCCGGATTGGGGGTTTCTTTGTAGAAGAGGATGTTCCCGTCTTTTGGCGCCGGCAATAGACGCGAGAACGTGGCCACACTGGCGGTGAGGACTACCTGTTCTTCGTCGGTATCAAAGAGCACCGTTTCAATGTCCGACATTGATACAACGCGGAACTGAGCCTCAGCGCCCGGTGAGGTCTGGGCGTTAACTTGCGATGGGATGAGTAGGCCAGAAAGAGCGAGGAAGAAATAACTTAGATGTCGGTGGATGAGAGCCATTGTAGTGAAATGATTTTAAATTTTCGGCCTAGGGTCTGATTTAAACTTCCGTCGGAAGGGGTGTCTTCGGGATCCTCCGAGTCGTCGATATACTCGGGCAGCCGTTGGACGACCGCCTCGCACCACGCTTGCGCATCGACGGTTTGAGTGACTGGGTTGACCGTCTCTCCGTAGGTGCGAATGGTAAACGTATCGGAGCGAGCGGTCAGCCCGGCGCCAATTTTTGCGAGAATGTCAGCTTGGGTAAGATACTTCGGGGCGAAGGAGGATTGATTGCCGTAAGGACGTTCAGCTGTGTCCGTCTCGTTAAAGCGTCCTTCCAGTTGAGCCTGGCTGTAGTAGCCTTCCGTGTATTGTGTCGTTTGATTGATTTTACCGGTCGATGTGATGAGGTCGTCATCAAGCCAGAAGCTATCATTGCCGTCATTGGCGGGGTAGACTCCGCTGGCCGATAAGTTGGTCTTGTCGATGGCGGCTTGCAGGGCGCCACGAAATGTTTCGTCTTGATCAGGGGTGTTTGGATTATCGACGAGACGGCGGTTGACGAAATCGGCGACCGAAACAAATGGGCCTCGATTGCGAATCTCGGTCACGATATTGCGAGCGAGTTGGGCAATCTGGTTTTCGTCGAGTGTGCGAAATCCTGCCCATGCATCGGTGGGATTGGCGCCATCGTTAGGTCTGGTCAGGCGTGGAAAAGAGGGGTTTAGAATAGCACTGGAACCGGGGTGGCTATCTGGGTTTTCCGGATCGAAGTTCAATTGATTGCTGCCGCCTAGAACTGCGCGCCATGCTTGTTCGGAGGTAGAATTGATATTGAAGCCGCCAGCCATTGTGAGTGCGGCTGCGGATTGATCCGGATCTTGTAGATCGATACTGTCGTCGGTACGTACGTAGCGTGAATTCGGGAGTAGATCGGGTACGCTACCTGTGGCGGGTACGGTGGAGAGATAGTACTGATCCCATAGCATCCGGTTGAGCAGATAGGAGATATCATAGTACCCTTTCATGTCTCCAGCCATAGTGCTGGGGAGTGTGGATGCGCTGTCCACACGCACGAGCTCCCATCCCAGGGGCTGAGCGGTCGAGAAGTCCGAGCCGCCTAAGCCATGCAGGCGGAAGTCCGCGAGGCTGTTGCCAATCGGATAGGCAGGATAGGACCCCACCAGGGATAGATTCGCGTGTTGGAGCTGTCCGATTGATTGCAGAGCCTGGCCCTCGTAGGGAAATTCAAAAAGCGCTACGTCGACCGGTGACCCACCGATCCAGTCATGTCCTTGCCCCGCCGAGGTCCGATTGCTGTTCGGCCCAGAGTCGTTGTTGAACTTCTGCCATTTTACTTTGCTACCCGGAGTGCCCGCGCTTGCGATGAATCGTACGTTGAAGTTCTTGTCACGACGGGTTCGACCCGATCGGTTGGCCCGGGGGTTCCCCTGAGCCAGCCAACGTGTGGTGAACATAAATTGGTTTTCATCGAGCTGTGCGTTGTTGCCGTGCCCGGAGAAGAGTGCCTGCATGAGGAATACGTAAGCAGGCTCCAGGTCGACGGTGTTGTATTCCAGCAACTCGGGTCCCTGGAATACGCTGGTCGCCACGTTCTTGTCCCAACCGATACTTTGGTCAGCGCTATACCAGTTTCGCGCTGGGTTTGATGGGTTTTCGTTCAGGCGGGTTTGCTCGGCGCTGCCGCCCACTTTCATTTTCTCGACGTCATCCGGGGCTCCTAGGTAGGTGTAAGCGACACCTCCGCCGTCATTCGAAAAACTGCCTCCGCGGTTCGAGCCAGATGTGTTTATGTAGGGGACCATTTGGTGGTCGAGAGTTTCATCACCAGGTTGAATCGTGATGATGTTGTCACTGTTATCGGTGAAGGGAATAGACACATACGCCCCCGGTTCGGGTTCGATATTCTCAAGAATGTTCTTCTGAGTATAGAGATCACCGCTGGAGGTGTGTGGAAGGGAGAATATGAGGCTTTGGCCAGGTGGGATGTCCGGGCATTTGAGCCGAAAGCGGATGTATTCATAGTCCGCTTGCTTGCCGTTTGTTTCTCTCTGGAAGTCGAAACTGTCGATGGAGGTTGCCTTGCCGTCGAGTTCGATCTTTTGCAGGTCGACTGTCACTCGATACGTCGGGTAGATGCCAACTTCATAATTACTCCCGTCGGCTTCAGCGGCCGGAGCCTTTAGGGTAAAGTTGTATGGATTCCAGAGCACAACGAGCGGGTAGAGCGCCATGCGGTACTCGACTCCTGGAGCGGGGGAAGCAGCCGGAACAAAACGGAAGCCCATCGAGTAGTAGGTGAGGACCGGTGCGACTCCCAGGTCGTCCGTCGAGCCGGTTTTGTCGATCGCTGGTAGTCTTGCGGTAAGCGCCAATGGGTCGGGTCCCGAGGTCGGAATTTCGGTTTGTGCGTAGGAGCGAAGATGTTGCCAGGTAGGAATGTAGAATCCTGCGGTGAATGACTTCGAGTCACTGCCATCATCTTCTGAGTGGGGCACCCAGATTCGGTTCGTGTTGGCTGTAGGATCTGAGCTTGAGGGAGTGTAGCTGGAATCCAGTAATACGCTCAAATCCCGCTTGAGGCCACCGGCGTAGGTGTCGGAGAGGACAGATTGGGAATGAGCGGTGATGTCGTGGAATCGGTATTTCAGCGCCGTAGACATTTGCTCGGGATCGCTTGAGTCGAGCGCGGTTTGCGCCGGAGTGATGATCGAAGTGACCGATGCATCGGGAGTATAGAGGGTGTCGATCAGATGTTCGTCAGGCGAACTCTTGGTCCAGTCGTCGTTGTCGGCTTCTGCCATGAGCTCGATGGCCTCGCGTGTAGAGTTGGAAAAGGCGTTGCGTTGCTGTTCGAGTCTTTCAGAGGCCGATAGCGAACTGTCGCTCCCCGCGATCGGCAGGTTGACCCGTGCTTTCATCCCATCGTCACTCACCCACCAGGCATAGCGGCTCGTGGTACCGCCGCCGCTGGTCTCAATGTCCACTGCGGGTGCCACGACGTAGTCGATCGGAATATCGGTGCCGTCGAGTGTGGAGGTCACGCTGTTTTCTCCGACGAGGAGGCGTGCAGGTATGGCCGTTCCCGAGCTGTTCGTAATGGTGAGTCTTGTATCGGTGGCGGGAGTGTCGGCCGTGAGTCCGCTGATGGTGCCGGATGGTGTCGTGGGTATGGTGGGTTGCCTGACAATTTGCCCCCGGTCGCCGACGTCACCACTGTTCCAGTTTGGATCGAAGGATGAGGTCTCGTTGCCGCTGACAAGCCAGTTGAGCAAGCGGCTGGGAGAACCGGTAGAACTGACATTGTTGAGATCCGCCAGATCGGGTGAGATCGCCTCGGCAGGCGCTTCGTAGTCTGCTCGAACGGTGCTGCCGTAGACCCCGATCCAATGAGAGTTGGGAGTGTCGGCACCCTGTGTGAGGTCGGCGCGTGCGGTTGTCCGTTGATCCGGGCCCGCGAATTTTTGCAGTTGTCCAATGGCGATATTCAGCCCGAGCAATGCACTCTGCTCCGCCTGCATCTGCTTCATGACTCTCGAACTTGACTTCGATTCGACTTTGATCAGCGAGGACATCGATAGCAGGAGAAGGAGAAGAAACGCCATCAATGAGAGCGCAATGATCAGTGCAAACCCGTCTCTGCTTCGCTGCGATTTACGATGAATGCCAAAAGGGGGCTGGGTAATATGCTTGGGGAACATTTTTGTGAAAGGGGGGGGACTACAGGCGGGACTTGAGTTACCAAGCGCGAATGTGATCAACTTGCAATGTGGCTGGTGGGTTTTATTCGTCGATTTCGTTCGGCGCACATCCAGCTAGTAGTGCGCGGAAATTCGGGTTAAAGGGTATTTTTCTCTGATGGAGGTCATGGCTGATATCGTAGATATATTATACCACTTTTATGCCGTCAGTGCTAGGCAACTGCTGATTCAATGAGTGTCTATTGCTGATTTTTTGTGGCGAAATTGGGCCGTCCATCTCGTTCCAGTAGTCGGGAGCTTACTGTGCGCGGTTGATTTGAGTCCGCTCCTGTACCTTAGTGGTATTGCAAAGGAGAACGGACTTTCCAGTCCGTTTCCCATCCTGCACAGCCGTCCGAGCATGAGGACGCAAACGGGTAAGAAAACCCGTTCTCCCGTACCCTAGGAGTGGTGTAGAGGAGAACGGACTTTCCAGTCCGTTTCACGTCCTGCACAGCCATCCGAGCATGGGAAAGAAACGGGTAGGAAAACCCGTTCTCCCGTACCCCTCGGAGTGATGTAAAGGAGA
>DGMY01000017.1:14687-29741 GCA_002388665.1 Opitutia bacterium UBA4506
TTCACATCCTGCACAGCTAGCCGTACAATGAGGACGCAAACGGGTAGGAAAACCCGTTCTTCCGTACCCTCGAAGTGATGTAAAAAGGAGAACGGACTTTCCAGTCCGTTTCACGTCCTGCACAGCCCGCCGAACATGATGACGCAAACGGGTAAGAAAACCCGTTCTCCCGTACCCTCGGAGTGGTGTAAAAAGGAGAACGGACTTTCCAGTCCGTTTCCCATCCTGCACAGCCCCCCGAGCATAAGATAGCAAACGGGTAAGAAAACCCGTTCTCCCGTACCCCCGAAGTGATGAAAAAGGAGAACGGACTTTCCAGTCCGGTTCGGATTCAAGGACATCCATGAATTCAAGGAGTCCCATCGATTTTGAGGGGGGCATGGATAGGCTTCCTCTCGAGTCGCCTCCTTCATTGCATTTCCTGTCCCCGTGGGGAGAGTTTGTTTTTTTAGAGGACTCCGCAGACCCAGGATCTTGGGCTCTTGATAGAGACGCCCGTGTCATGGGTATAGATTTTCTCAGTCCCGGCGAGTCGCGCGGGATCGAAGGTGGAATCCTGGGCAAGCCCGTCCTCGCTCCAGAGGCGTTGGTAGATTGCCTCGGCCTCGGACTGAGTCAATTGGTCGTAGAACGCTCTCAACTCCTCGATGGTTTTTTCCGGTTGAAGACGCATCGAAGATACTCTCGCGTAGTACTCTTGGGCGAACTGTTTGATCGTCTGTTGGTTCGCCGGGATTGTCAGCCAGCGTCGAGTGACATTGACGATAACTCCTTGGTAGGGGCCGATGGCGTCATACATACGAGTGATGCTCGGGGCGCCGGGGAGGTAGGAAAAGGGGGGATTCAGCAGGGTCGCATCGATGTTCCCTTGAATGAGCTCATCATACCGGATGTTCGTCGCTCCGGCCTTGATGAAGGATAGTTTATTGTATTGGTCCGCGGGTAAGCTCTTCTCCAGATAGAGGCGAAGAGCCCGCGCGTACCCGCTGTCGGTGTCGATTCCAACACGGTTCTTGCCAGTGGTCGGGGTCATCTCGCCCGTAAGATTCAGAATGCCTCCGTGCACAGGCATTACTGCGATAATGTCGGTGTAGTCTTCCTCGAAATACATCGAGAGAGTGTCGTCGTAGGACATGAAGACCAGGTCGGCTTCCCCGTTTTTTAAATCTAAATGAGCAACCTCGGCATTCGGGACGTAGCGGATCTCTAGGTCGGGAAAATGTGCTTCGCCACTCCCTTGGAGAATAAACGCGGTAATGTCGCGAAAGGCTGATATGGTGAGCTTCATTAGGGATCGAGGGTTTGCTGGTGGCCAGATTCGACCGGCTCAGGATTCTGTGAGGAAGAAATATATGGTGAGAAAGTTCACCCGTACAGGAGAAGATTAGGGGGGAGGGACACTGCCTTGGCAATGGCACTTCTGCTGGGTCAGGAATCTTGGCAAAGGATGACGGTGGGCACTGGATCGGAGGAGCCGATCATGGGCTGGTCCTCGGTGAGTATTCCTTCTGCCAGTACATCTCCGCTTCGGGCGTCGTAAGCGGTCCACTGTCGGGGAACCCGTGGATCGATGACCATGGTTCTTCCGCCGTCTTGGAGAAAGCAAAGGAAGAACTGATGTGCGGCGAGTAGGCCCGGACGGCCGTAGGTGGCGTTGCGATTGGGGACCGCCTGATGGAGGGGGAGGCCTTGCAGTAGTTGACGGACCCGTCCGACATGGGCTGCGCCGGGAAATTGGAGGGCGTCGTTCCAGCAACAGCCCTCGGCGACGGTCCAGGGTTCGTCGGGCTCGTCGACGGATTGGCGCCACTGCCAGAGGCTGCCCGCACCGTAGACCACCCCCATGGTCCCACCGGCGCAGAGATTGCGCCAGGCTTCCTCGCCTTGCCACCAGTCTGCGGCCCGCCCCGGTTGGCCCATCCCTTCATAGGAGGGTTCCCCATTGGCTACACCTCGATCCGGTAGGCGATCCCATATCCACGCGACTTTCTCCGGTTGGTGCTCGGCATTGTGTCCTGTTTGGCACCAGTGGAAATCGGCCCAGACCGCGTCCGCATGGGCGTGATCGCTGGCATGGGGACCGTAATGGAGGCCGGTCGGCTGGCGATAGGCGTCAAACTTCTCGAAAGCTTCTCCGGCTGCAGCAACGGTGGGTTCGGTACCGAAACCGTCTCCGCAGGCAAGCCAGAGCGCGGGTCGAGCCCCGTACCGGGCGACCAGGTAGCGGGCGTACCAGGCGACTTCTTCGGGCGGGAGAGTGGGGCCGGCCGTAGATTGACCCCGCCAGCCGTACCCGTGAAATACCGGCTGCCAGACGGGGACGATTCCGGCGTCGAGAAGTTCGTCGATCAATCCGTCCAGGTATTGGAAATAGCTCGGTGCATTTTCGCGGAGCCGATTCCGGGAAAGGTCATGAAATCCTTCTTCCCAGCCTTGGGGGCGCGGTTCGGTCGGTCGGATCTTGTCGGGCTGGATTGACATGAGGAGGGCGGCATTGAACCCCTGGGCCGCCCGATATTTCGCGTACCGGGCCGCTTGTTCCCGCGTCGCTCGAAATGGGAGGGCCCACGGAGTGTCGGCGCAGAGGAGCCATGGTGTCCCGTCGGAGTGGACCACTCCGCGACCATTGGCCGATATGTTGAGGAGCCCGTGCCGACGCCATGCGGGAAGGTTTGCATCAGAGGGGATGGCGGTGAGAGTGCCGGTTCGCCCATCCAGCGAATCGATTGCGGGAGCGGATAGTTTCCATCGCCACAGGCCTGAATCGTGAGGGGAGGCAAAGCGGACGCACCATTGGTTGTCGCCGTTCCAGAACGCAGGACGCTCCAGGGTCGCCCCGCTTTCGTGTTCAAACGTGCAGGAAACGTCGCAGAAATAGGTTTCGTCGGGACGGTGGGTGGCGGTCCAATCGAGTTCGACCTCGTCCCAATGAGGTGCATCCTGAGGAAGTGAGTTCAAGAGACCGAAACTAGTGGTGATCCAGGAGTGATTCAAGCCATCCGGTTCAGGGCTGTGGATATAGAACGGTTTCTCTCGTTTCTTTGGTTTGCTCTAACTGAAGAAGGTTCGGTAACCTCGCTAGTACTGCGGAATCCGATTGGGGCTTATGGAATTTGAAGAGAAACGTAATATGGCGGGTCTTTCGACTTTGTACATTTGCAGACGGTGTGTTGGTTGGTGGGAATCGGTTTTGAACCTGAGCGCGGAGGTGAGGCCTTTGAATTCTCCTCCAGGTAGTGATCTTTTTCGAAGTTTATCGGAATAATTATATGAGTAAACCGCTCTCAGAGTATGAGTTTTGCTCCGTTGCGTTGGATTATCTTTTTGCCCGAATTTTAGCGAGCGTGGTCTGATCCCTCTCATCACACATCCAAATTTCTAGAATATGAAATCACTTTTCCACTTCTCCTGTTCGATGAGTGTGATCTTTTTTCTCGTTTTATCGGAGGCGAGAGCTGTGGTCACCATTGCAATTGATCAGACCCTGCAGGCCGGCGATCCACCCTCGAGCACGGATAACCAGGATCCGATCGAGATCACCGATGGAGATTTTGCCATTCGGGTGCAGGGGATCGGAGGGAACGGAACGGGATCCTCCGATAGCAATGCGACGGATGGCATCACCATGGGGAGTATTGGAGAGTTTAACAATGAAGAAGGCGCGGACCTGACCGTTTCACAAACTGCTGCCGCGACCGACCGCATTTACGGAATCAACCTGAGCATCCAAGGTGGGGCCGGAGGCGATGCGACCAATGACGATGCGAGTTACAACGCAGGGGCTGGAGGGGCGGTTGGTGATATCGGCAGTACGGAGGCACTTAACTATGCGACGGTGATGCTGAACCCCGCCACCTATCAGGGGGGCTTTACCGTTTGGTCGGCATTTCTCGCGGGGGGCGATGGAGGATCGGTCACACCCAGTAGTTACAACAGTGACAACGTACCGCAGTTTAAGGATGGGGGCGTCGCCGGCCAGGGCGGCTCTACGGGAGAGATCAGTCTGAGTAATTATGGAGACCTCTTGGTGGGGGCGTCGGATAGTCCGGCAGTGGTCACCGGGGCGAACTATGGAGTTCACGCCCGAACACAAGGGGGGCGTCCGGGAACGGGAAGCGTCGGCCTCGAGGGGGCTAATGGCGGCAATATCTCGATCGAAAACTCGGGTGCCATTCGTCTGTATGCGGGTGGTTCCGGGCAGTATGAACTCTATGGGATCGTAGCCGAAGCTTATGGGAGCGGTGGTTCCGCGTCTTATACGTCGGGAATGAATGGGGGAGCTGGTGCCAACGGTGGCGCTGTTTCGGTTTCTCTGAGCCTGGGAGGAGATATCTATCTCGATGGAACGGGTGCAGGGAGCGATAGTCCGGCTTGGGGCGCTGGCATCTCGGTATTGTCGCAGGGGGGCAATGGGGGGCAAGGCTATGATTCTTCTTACGGGGGAGCGGGAGGAGAATCGGGGCAGGTTTCGGTGGCGGTCACGGATGCTTCGGTCACCACCGTGGGTTACGGCCTGATGGGAATTTCCGTCTCAGGCGTCGGAGGGAATGGAGGCGACGGGGGAGTGCAGCAGGATAGCAGTGATGCGGGCAATGGGGGCAGCGCGTTGACAGGCAGTCAGGTGACGTTGACCTCCAGTGACGCTTCGGTTCAGACGGGCGTCAGTACCTCGGGCAACAGTGCGGGCGCGATTCTTGTCTCTTCGCAAGGAGGGATCGGGGGGACGGGGACCGAATACGATAATTCAGTTTTGGGAGCGGGTCGGGCCGGGAATGGCGGGACCGGCGGAAATGCCCAGGAGGCGTCCGTTACGTTGGGCGGTTCTGCATCGTCGATTTTCGTTACGACGGAGGGAGACAGCTCGGTGGGCATCCGGGTGCAGTCTATTGGAGGAGCGGGAGGTCATGGAGGAAAAATCGAGGGCAATGGGTCTGTCTCATCGAAGGGGAGTGCCGGTGGCAGCGGCGGGTATGCCGGTGAGGTGGAGGCGACCATCGGAGAGAGTTTCGGGACTCAGATTCAGACGCAGGGGACGGAATCCCATGGGATTATCTTGCTCTCTCAGGGAGGAAGTGCCGGTGACGCCGGAGACATTGATACTCTGATTTCCAATGCCGGGAAGAATGGGGGGACTGGCGGAGTGGGTGAAGAGATCAGGTTTACGTTCGGGAACGGTTCCAAGATCCAAACCAATGGCGATCAAAGCATCGGTGTCGGGATCCAATCAGTCGGTGCAGATGGAGGGGCGGGAGCCGATATTGATGAGGGCGGGGGGAGCTCAGCCGGGAATGGTGGCAACGGGGGTGCCTCGGGAGATCTCTCGATTGTTACGGGACAGGGCTCGAAGATTTTGACGACGGGAGATGAAAGTCATGGTCTGATTGCGCGGACTCTCAGCGGCGCCGGGGGCGCCGGGGGCAATGCTTCGGACGATGGGGTTGCAGGCGAAGGAGGAGACGCGGGCAACGGTGGAGACACCGGTGATGTCGATGCCGCTCTGTCCGGTACCGTGATCACCAAAGGCGATTTTAGCCTTGGAGTTCTTTTCCAATCGATGACGGGTGCTGGGGGCGATGCCGGTGGCGACCGTTCGGTGTTCTACGGTTCGGGCGGCAATGGAGGGAACGCGGGAAACCTTGGAACGATTTCTGTGGATGCTGATACCAATTCGGAGATCACGACCTTTGGCAACGGCTCCCATGCGTTGGTCATTCAATCCATTGCCGGTGGAGGTGGTACCGCTGGTGAGGGGGACGGTGCGGTCGGGCTCGGTGGGGACTCCTCTGCCGGAGGCAATGGAGGCACGATCAATGTAAGCGGGGTGGGATCTATCGCGACTTTTGGAGAAAATGCAATTGGAGTGCTCTCTCAGAGTATCGCGGGAGGAGGAGGCTCTGGCGGAAGCTCCAGCGGGGTCATCACTATCGGTAGTGATGGTGCTGCGGGTGGAAATGGTGGTGAGACGACCGTGAGTCTTACCGATGCGGGAGAGGTTCTTTTGACATACGGTCAGCTCTCCCACGGGATCGTCAACCAATCGATCGGCGGCGGAGGCGGAAATGCGGGGAACGCAACATCGGTCGGTCCGGAGGTCAGTGTTGCGATCGGTGGATCCGGGGGCGCAGGTGGTGATGGCGGGATTGCTGAGGTCTTTATCAATTCTGATCTTGAGATCATCACCGCCGGGAGTAATTCGATCGGGATCGTCAACCAGTCGATCGCCGGAGGGGGCGGAACGGGAGGATCTGCCTACACCCACTCGGTCGGGGCCGGATTTGACACTTCCGTTGCTGTTGGCGGTCAGGGGGGCTCGGGCGGCGAAGGGAGTGGGTCGGAAGTGGGGCTCTCGGGCGGTGGAGTTTTCACCGGGGCCCTCACGGGGCATACGAGCGACCCCTCTTCGGCGAATCCGGTGGATGCCTTTGGGATCGTTGCGCAGAGCATCGGCGGGGGAGGGGGCTCCGGCGGGAGTGCGACTGCCCAAGCCCTGGCGATTGCGGTTCCCGTTCCCGAGACCGACACATCTTTTGCGGTATCCGTGACTTCAGGCGTCGGAGGTAGGGGTGGTATCGGCGGATCCGGCGGCGAGGCAATTGGGTATTTGGATGAAGGATCCCGAGTGGCGACACAGGGGCAGGGCTCGCACGGGGTGGTCGTGCAGTCGATCGGCGGCGGTGGCGGTTTGGGCGGAGACTCTTCGGCTTCGGCTTCTACGGTCGCGGCTTCGGGGGATGCCGAGAATACGGTCGAGGTTACCGGCAACTTTACGGTTGGCGGGGAAGGCGGTGGAGCCGGGAATGGGGGCACCGTGGGTGTATATGTTGGAGGAAATTCTGATGCAGTGGCCTCCGGAGCTGCCTCCGTCACGACTTTCGGGGACTACTCCAACGCGGTTCTCGCCCAGTCCATCGGTGGAGGAGGGGGCAATGCCGGGTTTGGCAGTGGCAACACTCGAAACCGGGGAGGCACCGAGAGTTTGGGGATGACAATCGATATCGGGGCGAGCGGCGGTGCCGGCGGTGAAGGCGGTCGGGTGACCGTGCAAGTCTTTGACGAAGGGACGGTTCAGACGTACGGGGCTGGCTCCCACGGGATCGTCGCTCAATCAATCGGTGGCGGCGGTGGCACTTCCCAGGGTGGTGGGCTGAGTTTTGGTGCTGCAGCTTCCGTTGCCGGAGAGGACGACGGGAGTTCGGACGATGACGACTTGGATTTGGACGGGACTATCTCGATCTCCCTCGGGAAAGATGGGGGCGCCGGGAGTGACGGAGGGGTGGTCTCTGTGACAAACCAGGGGTCAATCACTACATGGGGTGGAGATTCTGTCGGGATTCTCGCGCAATCCATTGGCGGTGGCGGGGGTATCGGAGGAAGTGCCGGGAACGACGCGTCGGCCGATAGCCCGATCGATCCCAGCACCGGGGAGCGTTTCTACTCGTCTTCCGGCGGGGACGATAGCAGCAGCGATGGATCGACGGTCAGTGCAAAGTTTACCCTCGATGTGGGAGGCGGCGGAGGATGAGCGGCCAACGGGGGCGACGTGACGATCACGAATTCGGGCCAGATCCAGACGTATGGGGACTGGTCGAGCGGTATTTTGGCGCAGTCCATCGGGGGTGGTGGTGGAAAGGGTGGGACCGCCGTCTCGGCCAATACCGAGGCCAATCCCACGCTCTCGATTGACGTAGGAGTCGGCGGCGCCGGAGGTGATGGCGGGGATGGTGGATCGGTGACCATTGACCTCGACTCCGGTAGTTCGATCATGACCTCGGGCTACGGCGCATTTGGGATTCACGCTCAGTCGATCGGCGGCGGAGGAGGTATCGGTGCCGATGGATCCATGACGGGCACCGGGACCATCCAGGTCGGAGGTGATGTGTCGGGGAGTGGGGGTAATTTTGGGGATAGCGGGGGAGTCACTCTTTCGGGGGATGCGATAGTGACGACGACGGGAGATGCCGCACATGCCATTGTCTTGCAGTCCATCGGCGGCGGCGGAGGAGTCGGAGGGCAGGGATCGAGCCTGGATCTGGCCACAGGCTCTCCCGACCCCGCGATCAGCCTGTCCGTTGGAGGAGGTCAGGATTCCGAGGGAGTTGCGGGAGCGGTTCAGCTCAATGGGACCGTCAATATCAGCACGACTGGTTGGGCGTCTTACGGAATCCTGGCGCAATCGATCGGCGGGGGAGGCGGTCTTGCCTGGACTCCCGAGGAGGGGCAAGACCTTGAGGTGAACCCTATTCAGGTCGGGGGAAATGGGAGCTTGGGAGACTCTGGCGGGGTAAGTATCACCCTTTCGGCGGGATCGACGATCTATACAACTGGCTTGGCTGCTCATGGGATCGTGGCTCAGGCAATTGGAGGAGGGGGTGGAATCGCCGGTTATCCCAGTAGCGATGGTGCGGTCTATTATTCCGACGGGATTGATTTCGACGGAGTTGCTCCCAGCGGGACTGCTGAATCTCCGGTTGCGATCTCGGTGGACGGGATCATCCAGACCACGGGGGATGGGGCGCATGGAATTTTTGCCCAAAGTATTGGCGGCGGCGGCGGTTTTCGCGGGTATGAAAGTTCCGTCGATATGGGGACCGTTTCGGCGCCCGGATCCAACGGTTCCCTTGGTGGAGAGATCAGTATCACTCAGTCTGGGACAATTTCGGCTTCCGGGTATAACAGTGTGGGGATTCTCGCCCAGCAAGCGGCTCCTTCCGAGAGTGGGTCAACGGTGGAGATTACGATCAATGGAAGTGTGACCGGAGGGAGCGGCGACGGTGGGTCCGAGACTGACGGAAGTGGCGGTGGATACGGAGTCTGGATCATCGCGAATACCTCGGGCGAATCCACCCTCACGATCAATTCAGGGGGAAGCCTCAGTGCGGCTTCCGGAAACGCTGCCCGCTTTGACAACAGTGACTCCGGGCCAGGAGTTCTGTACAACTATGGCGACGTGTCTGGTAGCGTTGTGGGATTTACTGATTCCTCGGGTGCAGAGGCGGTTCAGGTGAACAATTACTCGACGGGACGATTTTTTACCGGTTCCCGGGTCGAGGCCAATGTCTACAACGAAGGCCAGATTTTCGTGGGCCGTGGAATCCCGGGGGGAGGCTATGGCCAGACGGTGATCACGGGAGACTTCGTTCAAGCGAGCGGGGGAACCTTGATCTTTCGAACGGATTTTGAGCGGGGGCAGAACGATTCTCTGGTCGTCGAAGGCGATGCCGATTTGAATGGAAGGGTGCGTCCCCAACCCGTCCCCGGGGCGCGCATTGTTCCATACCGGAGGCTCACTCTTCTGACTGTGGACGGCGAGATCTCAGGACGTCTCTACCTCGACGGGAGCCTCGGAGGGATTTTCGATTACGACCTGCGCCAATCGGCCAATACCTACACCATTGCCGTGACCGGTATCGACCTCGCCGGTCTCGATCCGACCTTTTCCGAAAACCAATTGATGATGGCCGAATACCTCGAAGAGATCTTTCTCGCGGGGAGTGGGGGCCTGGACATCTTTGGGACGCTGGATGCGCTCTCCCGCACCCAATCCGGTCAGATCGGCACCTTTTTCGACGAATTGACCCCGGGGGCTACTCTGGGCTTCGGGGCTTTTGGATCGACGGAAGCACAGTATTTTTCGGATTCGGTCCTGAATGGCCCGATCTTTGAGGGCTCTACGGCGACCCTTGCCGAATCGCCTTCTGCCTGGATTCGGGCTCACGGACGCATTACCTCGCAACGTTTCCCGGATGGATACTCCAACTATGACATCGACAGCATGATGTATCAAACAGGTGGGCAGGCGGCCATTGCCGACAACACCTATCTCGGGGGGTCCATTGCCTATCGTGACGATTCTCTGCGTAGTGACAATCACATTACATCGGGAAGCGGGGATACTGCCCTCGGTGCGGTGACCCTCAAGCACGAAACCGGGCCATGGCTACTCGAAGGGGCCTTGAGCGGAAGTCTTGGGTGGTATGAAACCTCCCGCCAGATCAACTTCCCCGGAGAGGAAGCCGTCGCCGAGGCCTCCCCTCAAGTGCAGACCGCAGCGCTCGCCTTCCGCGTAGCCTATCTACACGCCTACGAGAAAGTGTACCTGCGTCCGCTGGTTACGATGACGGGTGTTTATACGCATTCGAGCTCCTACACCGAATCGGGTGCGGGAGCTTTTGATCTCTCAGTCGATTCCGCGGAAGAAAGTACACTCTTCTTCACGCCGGCCTTCGAAGTGGGGGCTCGGACCGACTTCTCCAACGACACGATTATGCGCTCCTTCGTTCGCCCTGGAGTCGTTTTCGCCTCCAACGATTCATGGGAGCAGGATGCCCGGTTTGTTGGCAGCCCGGAGTCCGTCGGAGATTTTACAACAAGACTCCCATTGGATGATATCAGCGGCACAGTCGTTGCCGGGATTGATTTTCAATTCAACGAGTCCTCTTCCGCCCACATCCGATACGAAGGAAGATTTTCGGAAAACGTTTCTTCCAACGGGGGCTCAATCGGGCTGAAGATCACCTTCTAGCTCGCTACCCCGCCCAGTATTTCGGGATCGGGTACAGGTTCCTGTGTGTTTGAGGGCACTCGCGTAGACTACTGGCCGTATTCTTCAGGTGAGAGCTTTCCGAACGGCACTTTCTATAGTGGAGGTCGATCCGGAATCCCAGTCGGCCCTGCTTTTATACTTGGGCTTCGGCCGGCGAGGAGTAGGCATTGACCTCGGAACGTCCCCGATCCCGATAAACCGACACAACGCCAGAGCGCGAAGCGTAAGCGGATCGGCTACAAAACAGGAGAGATGTGCCGGATCCTCAGGAGGGATAGAGTCGACCGGCGGTTGGCCATCCGGCGAATGGAACTAACGGGAATGGTGTTTCAGGTCGCCCCAGATGAGCATTTCAAAGCCAATCTCGATCCGGTACTCGGCGCCCCAATTGTTCTCGGCCTCCCATTCGATCTTTGGGGTGATGACATAGTAGAGAAAGTCGCCGTAGAGGGGGCCCTTTCGCAGGATTCCGAGTTCGTAGGATAAGGTCTGTGCCGCATTGCCTTCGATCCGGCCGCGCAGGCCCCAGCCGTCGGCGACATCGCCTCCGTTGACTCGCCTGCCGTATTCTTTCTCGTTGAGGAGCTTGGGAACGTAGCCGATGAGAGAGGTTGCGGCCCAGCTATAGCCCTCACCGTTTTCTCCATAGAGGTAGCTGTCCGGGTCATTGGCGTCATTGCGGTCGTCGTCTCGCTGCTCCTGATCCCATTTGGCCGAGAGGGTTTGTCGAAAGAGCCAGCGATCAATCCAGTAGTCCCCTGTAAACGCACCGAGAAACCCTACTCCTTCGTCGCTGTCCCAGAAAACTTTGGCGTTCGGGTAGAGCGTCCAGTGTTCCTCAGGTTTGTAGGTAGGCGCCCATTGGGCGTTTGCGAAGGCTTTCGGAGGCCAGTCCGCCTTGACGCCGATCGAGGTATCCCAATTCTCTAAAAAACTACGGGCTGCCCCGATGCGAAGCGTATTGTTTGAATCGACGGTGGAAGCTCCGGGGAGGGCGGAAGGATCCTTGGTGGAAGCGAAAACCCGCAGTCGTCTCTCGAGATTTGGCAGTTTGATGTCGGTGCCGAGGTCGAGGATCGGCTGAAGCTTGAAATGGTCGGCCGCGCCAAAATCGAATTCCCCGTAGACACCCAGCCGAAAGCGTGAGGGCGGTACCTTGACCGGCTCTTCGCCTTCGGGCACAAACTGATTGTCAAACCAGACGATCTTCTCGTGCGCATTGTCGTAGAGCCAGTCGTGAGTCTCATCGATCCAGGAGTCATCGTCTTCCGTCGAGGATTGGCTGGCCGGTTGACTGCTTGCCTTGTCGGTGGAGGGCTCGGTTTTCGATGTGGTCTCCGCCGCGAGCAAGAGCGGAAATAGCATCGAAATCAGGAGAGTCTGGTATTTCATCTATAAAAGGAGGTAGCCGGAATTTGCTTCTTAGGGAAACGTAAAATCCATAACTCATCGGTTCTGGCCGACATTATTGGGGATTCGCGGAGGAATTCGGGAGGAGCTCTGTCGGATGTGAGAGAGGAAATGGCCGACGGCCCGCAGAAGGGGAAGGGTCGGCAATATGGAGCATGGTCATTTCACGATGGGTTGGGGATGTGAACATTTGCCGGAAGGATTGGAGTGAGACTCATTGTTTAAGATCGTAAAAATAAAGTTAACCCAGTAGGGTCAGCTGGGTTCGTTTCTTTGCGAGTATTATGGATATCAGCACAATATTTATCTACCTGTCCGTTCTTGGCCTCTGTGTGGCGGGGTTGTCGATCTACGTCTACTGGAATTACTGCCGGTTTGTGCGAGGAGCCTCTCTCTGGTTGTTCTCGATCCTAGCGATTTCTTTGGCGACGGTTATGTTTGGATTGGGCAGTGCGGTGTTGCCCCGATGGGTGATTTTTCACTTTGGCAATTCATTTCTATTTCTCTGTCCGGCTTTGATGGGGCTGAGCCTGCGGCGATTGAATCAGCGTGGCTCGAACTGGGTCCCTATTGTCCTGCTCCTTCTCGGAGGCGTGTCGTTCAACCTCCTGGGTTATTGGATTTCGCTGAACGGTAAGATTATTTTCTTCAGTTTGGTCTTTGGGACACTCTGGCTGGATCCTGCTTATCAGGCTTTTCGAGCGGGTAAAAAGGGGGGGGAGCGGGTCCTTGGCTATATCTTTCTCTTTGTCATCGCCGGGACGTTTTTGAGGGTACTGGGCACGATTTTATTCGAGGGAGATATTCAATCACTACTGGAGGGAGGACCTGTTCAGCAGTTGTACATCTGTGCGATGGGGGTGTCTTTGTTGTTTTTCCTGGCGGGCTATATCCTGATGCTCGATTCCCGCTATTTGGATCGGATCCTGATTAATGAAGCAAAATTGCGGGTGGCAATCGACCACAGCCCCTACGGGATGGTGGTTACGGGTCCGGAAATGAGGGTGGTCTCCGTCAATGCCCGTCTCCAGAAAGTGAGTGGATATACGTTGGAGGATTTTCAGGAAGGAGGGATCGACATTCTGTCGATCGATGTTTCGGGAAATCCCCTTTCGCATGAGGTGAAGGCCGCCTTGAGCAATGCGGATGACTGGCGCGGAGTCTTTCTCTGTCGACGAAAAACCGGGGAGGAGTTTTGGGCGAAGACCGTATGGAGCCCCATTCGAATGGAAAATGGAGAGGTCAGCGGATTTTTTGGAGTCATCGCGGATGTGACGCGGGAGCGCCAACTCGAAGATCTGAAGAACGAGATCGAGCACGTAATGAGGCACGACCTCAAGACCCCCTTGAACGCGATTCTTCATCTCCCTGATTTGATCAAGGAAAGCGACGAATCGTCCTTGAGTAGCGACCAGTTGGAATGCCTGGATCTCATACGCGAAAGTGGCGAAAGCATGCTCGAGCAGATCAATGGGTCGCTCAACCTTTACCGGATCGAGGAGGGGACTTATCAGGTGAGTCGCCAGCCGGGTGATCTGCGGTTGATTCTTTCTTCCCAGTGCAAGGTTCTCGAGACCCTCGGCCGCAAACGTGGGGTGGAGTTTCGCTACCGTGAGGAATCTCCCCCTACCGATTCGCTGATGATTATGACCGATTTTTCGTTGTGCAAGCGAATGGTGGGCAATCTCCTGAAAAACGCAGTAGAGGCATCTCCTACCGGAGGGCTTGTCGAGGTGAAGGTCGTCGCTGATAAGGATGCGTTCACTGTTTCGATTCACAATGAGGGTGCGATTCCTTTGGAGGCCCGTGGGAGGTTCTTTTCCAAGTTCAATACCGTTGGGAAGTTCAACGGTACCGGTTTGGGTGCCTATGGCAGCAAGAGTATCGCCGATCTTCTCGGATATGGAATGTCGTTTGAAACCAGTGAGGAATCGGGGACCACACTGATCATTTCCATACCCCGATCCGAGTTCGGCTCCGGCGTCGCCACACCGTAACCGTAAGGGGAGCCCAGGACGCAAAAAAAACAGGGTGATCGGGGAATTTTTAAAGTTCGTAACAATTCGTCTCCCGAAATAATTTTACCTTGCCTTTACGTTGTGGTTTGGAGAGATCATTCAATAATGAAACGATCGAATTTCCCCCTCTTTCGACTGACTCTTTGCTTTCTCGTTCCAACTGTTGGCAGTTACCTCCAGGCAGAAAGTATTCTCTCTACCAACTTCAGCGGAAGAACGATTTCCGGAACTACCGCAAGCGATATTACCTGGATGACAAACGGTCTGGAGGACCCTGGCAGTATGACCGCGATCAATGAGGGGAGCGGATCGATTTCGGGGCTTTTTACGACACCTGATGCTGCCGGTGTTTTTGCGGTGAGCAAAAACATTGAAACGGTCGGGCCTTGGAGTACCGAGATTTCGCTCACCCTGACGGTGGATCAATTGATTCTGGATTCGCTCGAGCTGGGCATCAACAATTTCAACAACAGTGGGGAACGTCAGGATGGGGTGACGCGGCAGTCTGAATGGACCGCCTCTGTAACCGGTTCCTCCTCGGGCCTCATTGATTCGCAAAGCGCGATCACGTCCTTCTTCGAGTTCGGTCCTGACTACATCACCATCGAATTTTCTTCGGGTCTGGTCCTCACGGATGCCGAAACCTACACCCTCAACATTTCTGTTCAAGACACAGGATCGGCTCTAGGCAACAACGTGGGAATCACCTCCCTGAACCTAACCGCCGTTCCCGAGCCGGCTCATTCAGCCATCGCTTTGGCAATGTTCGTGGGTGTGGGGGCAGCTCTGCGTCGCCGTCGCTAGTGCGAGTCGGCAGAATGGGTCCGGCTGGCAAGCCGCGCCCAACGATCCTCGCCCGTAAACAAGGACTTTCCAGTCCGGTGCACATCCTGCACAGGCCGCCGAGAATGAGGACGCAAACGGGTAGGAAAACCCGTTCTCCCGTACCCTCGAAGTGGTGTAAAAAGGAGAACGGACTTTCCAGTCCGTTTCACGTCCTGAAAAGCCCGCCGCGCATGAGGACGCAAACGGGTAGGAAAACCCGTTCTCCTGTACCCTAGAAGTGATGCAAAAAGGAGAACG
>DGMY01000067.1:0-4022 GCA_002388665.1 Opitutia bacterium UBA4506
AAAACAGCTTAAGTCGGGCTAGATTCGGATCGAAAGTCGCACCGTGGACATTGGGGTCTTGGCCCAACACCCCCCCCACTACCGCCACACTCCGTCGCTCCGTCGCTAGAATCCACCGTCCAACCGCGATCCTTTTCGGGGCGGAGACGGCAATCGAGAAACGGTCACGCCCGCGGCGGGTGAACCCAGCGGGTTCGCTTCGATCAATCGACCTCTGCATCGCTGTAATCATATCGAAAGAAGTAGCGGATCGAGCCATCGCCCTCCAGAGACACCGTGTTTTCCCGGAGGCGACTATCGATCCTATAACGACTGAGGACTTCAAGCCGTTCTTCGATCGGATCCCAGTTCAGTAGATCCGTGGAGACTTTCATGGTGAGACCACCTTCCGTCCCTTCCGAATCATCCAGATACGAAAATACCACCTCTCCCTCCTCGCGGTAAAATTGCGCATCCTGAAACAATGTGTCCTGAGTCAATGGCGATTTACCCAGCAAGTACTCCAGACGATTGGGTATCCCATCTTGATCCGGATCGGCAAAATCGCCCCAGACCGTGGACTCCATGCCAGAGTCTTCGCGAATCGACGCGGGGAAAACGAGCTGACTCCAAACATCGTAGTCAGACCGTTCGACCATTGAAATAAGTCTCGCGGCATCGACACAAACATAGCCATTCGTGCCGAGGTTTGAAATCTCCATACTAACCACTTCACCCGCGCTAAGGTCCGCTATGGCGATCGTGTTCCATGCGTTTCCGTTGATACGCTGATTGATCGAGTACGTTGTCGATCCACTATCCGTGACTACTGTCACCGGAGTATTGTTCGCGCGGTTCTCATCTGCGACCCAACGAAGATCGAATGCATAGTCTCCTGCCGACTGTGCGGTAAACTCAAAAGCGACAAGCTTCTCCCCTTTACCGCTATCCTGGTCGTGTAGATAGCTACTACCGTAGTAGCCCGCCACTGCGGACGAAGCTTTCCAATCACCGATGATCGTCACACCGGAGGCGGATGCATCATCAAGCACAAGAGCGTCACTAGTCGCCCCACCCGTATTGGGATCACCGTCCAACAACGGCTCCAGTCGATTGGCGTGGTCTGCATAATCGGCATCTGACTCATCGATAAGCGTTTCATTCGGCAAACTCGGACTGCCGTATAAACTCATGTTGCTACTCAGGCGCCAAGTACCGTCAAACACACTGGTTTTTCCAGAGATCCCCTGGTGCGTCCATAACCGGACGGCTCCTGGGCGTCCTCGGATCTGAGGGACCAAACTGTAACCGGGCACTGAATGAACTTCTTCCAGATCAATCCCAGCCAACTGACAAAACGTGGGAAAGATATCGGTAATATCGGTCAAAGTATCAATCACCCGTCCCCGCTCGCTCAGATGCGAGCTCCATACGACCATCGGCACGTGCGTACCCGCATCATCGAGGTCGCGCTTGCCTCCGGATACAGTGCCCGCAGTCGTGGTCCGATTGCTTGAACTCTCGGTACCATTATCTCCCATAAAAATGACGAAGGTCTCACGCTCGGGATCCATGAATTCAGCTTCCTCGAAAAGCTCTCCCACCAATTTATCCAAATACGAAACCATCTCTTTGAGAGAACCGTTCCGGCCCGCCCCGATGTCGTCCGGTGTTTGAACAATCGGAACATGGGGCAGCAACATGTTGTGAACGATTAGAAACGGCCGATCCTCCTCCTGCGCGGTATGCATCCGCTCGATTACATACTCGTGCAGTACGTCTGGTCCGAATCGATCCGAGATTCCACTCAGGACCTGCCCGTCTCGATTAAAATATGGATTCCAATAACGCGTCGTCTTGGCGGAACCATCCCAGATTTGCCAGACGCACCAAGAATCAAACCCGGAGTCACGGATGTGATCCGGTCGCACTGTCAAAGTGGCCAGCTGCCACTTGCCCGTCGTGCTCGTCCTGTATCCAGAGTCACGCAGGATTTGAGCAAAAGTGGGCATCGATATAAAATCGACGTAGTCTGTCGTACCATAGTGTACTGGCAGCACATCGTCGACAGTATGCTGCGAGGTGTAGGTGCCTGTATGTAGACTCACACGAGATGGTGTACAAACCGGGCTGGTATAAGCTCGTGAAAACAACAGTCCGGACTCTCCCAGCGAATCAATCTCTGGGGTTTCAAAGTCCAAGCCCCCAAGGGCTCCCACCGTCTCGTAGCCCAAATCATCCGCAAAGATAAAGAGGATATTGGGGCGCCGGGCATGGCTCTCGTCCATACGAATAATTTCTGCGGTATTCAAAAAACCACGCCCCTCCAGGCCCGAACCCACGCCAGCCGCTACGAGATAGAGCGACTCCCCCGCAGTGAGATCGACTTCGAATCGGCCAAAATTCTTAGCACCCAACCAACGGCTCACCAACGCATTGCCAACCTCCACAGATGAGGACGACCCAAAATAGAACGAGCTGTCCGTCGTTCCGGCAGCAGCGTATAAACGCATCGCCATAGCAGTCGATGCGTTCGTATTTTTTCCCGTCAGATAGATCTCATACCTGCCAGCCGCAAGGCCATCGATCCGCAAGCCCACTCCCCTCGAGTCTGAACCCACGGTGTGAAATACTCCATCCACAGACGGCCCGCCCGAAGGATACACCCCCGCTCCCGCAGCAGCGCCCAGTGCGGAAGATCCATTGGGAGTTTCCGTGAAATCGATTATCTGGCTGTCGCTACTTGTTTCGACCCCATAGGTCAGCACAAGCTCCCCGAGAGTCTCGCCCTTGCTGCCAGAAAGGGGCGCACCGGATGAAGTAGGTTCAACAAAGTTCCATACTTCGCCGACAGAAGCGGATGAAAACTGCTGGGCAGGACTTTTAAAACCCTCCACAGATCCGGTCGAAGCCTCCGGCCCGAGATCGAGCAGGACAGACTGCGCAGGCAGGGGGGCAATTACGAAGAGGAGAAGGCAGGCGATGATAGACCCGCACGCTTTGTGCATCGCTCGTTTCACAGGCAAATAGGGATAGAGGGGCTGATGGGCACTCGCCCCGATTGAATCAGTCAATGGAGGATACGGCGCCCTTCACTCAGGTGAGAAAATCGATAGGCTGCGGCATTTCACTCGGAAAAAACCACGGTCGAACGCTCCCTATGCAAACGGAACGAACGAAACAAAAGACGCCGGCATACGAACGAATCGTCTGCCGGCGTCTTCCTTAAAATCGTAGAACCGACTAAGCGCGGCGACGACGCATCAACAGCACGCCGGCACAGCCAGCCATAATCAACGCTGCACTCGACGGCTCGGGAATCACCTGACCCTCGAAAGCCAGGTTGTCGAGAACGCTGGAAACATTCACACCGTTTTCACCCGCATTTCCGCTGAATGTCAGGGTGAAGACTGCGGATTCACCGTCAGCCAGCACTAGGTCACTCAGGTCCCCAGCCAGATCTAAATCGTAACCCGGATAATTGGACAGCGCACCGGTGGTCTTGACGAGAACGTAATCCAAGCCTGACTGCGAATCGATCAGCGTGTCATCCGGGCCGAGTCCTCCCGACGTGTAAGTGAGATCAAAGGCATTGAAACCATAGTCGGTGGCGTTGCCGGATTCACGAGGGGCGAAATCGAAGTGGAATGAATCGATCTGGTAAGCCTGCCCCGAAGAATTGGAAATCGTAATGAGGAGCGTATCGGCATAGGAGGCGGCTACGAACAGCGCATTGCCGGTCGTCGAAGCACCACTGACATCGTTCCCAAACGTGCCGTCAGTGGACCCCCATGTATCATTGGTGCGCCGATCGGTATCATTCCCCACTTGAGTAATCGTGGCGTTAAAACCCGCAAACGTGGCATCCGCGCTGTAATCATAGTCACTTCCATCCACACTGCCACTGACCCAATTGTCCCATGAGGCGAGGGTCGCGGCCGAGGCCGTCAACCCAAGCGCTGGAAGTAACAGCGAGCTCAGAGCCAATGGCTTTTGAATCTTGGTGGAACACAATAGGTGTCGAATAGTTTTCATAGTATCGG
>DGMY01000067.1:4141-11930 GCA_002388665.1 Opitutia bacterium UBA4506
GGGGGGGGGTAATTGTTGAATCTCTGGGCGGCAAGTTGCTCGCCAACACTCAATAAACTGACATCAAACCTAGAATATTAAAGCATATTGCACAAGAGAAATGCCTGACAGTCCGTCACCCTGTGACGGCTTGCCCTCCGGAACCACGCAAATGAACCAAGGCCCCCGACCGCGCAGGTTACGGGACGTATCACGACACGATCTGGCTGCCCTGTTCGACCGTATCTCCGACAACCCAGTTCCCTTCAATCAGGGTGCCGTGGGCAGTAGCTGGAGGGCCGATTTCGCCGAGTGCAAGGTGTCTGGCAACAATGTCCACGGCGGCGGCTCCGGTGGCCTCATGGCTTTGATCGATCCCTGCGATACCGGCATTTGACGGATTGCGGTCGAGGTGGGCGAAGCCGGCCTGCTCGGGGAAACGGAGCCCGAGATGGCGATTCAATCGCCCTTGGGGGAAGGACATAATGGCGTCGGGCTTCCATCGATCGAACCAGTGACGATACGCTTCGACAGTGCTTTCAAAATGGACAATTCGGTTATCGAACACCGGCAACCGCGCTCTCGTCGGCTGCGACTGTTGCCACCCATAGTAGGCATGACTGATCCGGTTCTCAATCAAGTGGTCCAGAGGACTCGGCAGGGCGAGTCCGATCCGCCGGTAGCCCAGAGCGGTCAGGTGCTGGAGGCACAGCTGCGTATTGGCGAACTGGTCCGCCATAGCGAAATGGAGGGCAGGTGTTCGCATCCGGGCACCGACGGTCGCCGACGCGAATTGGTTGAGATCAAGCGGAACAGGAGCCGGTTCGTTGCCCCAGTCTTCCACATAGAGAATGACCAAGCCGCGAATGCCACGGGCCCAAAGGATCTGCTGCAAACGTTTCGGTTTGATGCTTGGATCCGCGATCGAGAAATGCTCAAGCAGGTATCCCAGCTCAGCCGCCCGTTCCTTCGCTCCCTCATACAGCCTGCGATAAGATTCGTAGGTTCCGGTAAGGTCAGGAAATTTTCCTGTTTCCACGTACCCGAGAACGGCCTTGATTCGCTGCGGACTTTTGCGGCGTATCTGGGCCAATCCCGCTGAAATGAGCGGATCGGGGGTGTATCCAGATTCTTCCGCCAGCTCTCGAATCCGTTTCCGCGTGGCCGCGGCCACACGGCCGGTCCCCCGCAAGGCATCTGATACCGTCTGTCGCGACACCCCCGCCAAGCGCGCCAGCTCCCGAACAGTAATCCCTGCACCCTCTCGTCCCATCGCCACAAACCATGATTCACTCAAAACGGACTGTCAGGCAAAAACGGGAGGTAGACTCTAGAGATCCAGGTGGGGAATTTCAACCGAAGCCCCCTGCCCGTTCGCAAGAACTCGTAACCCGAAGAGACAGAGCACATTCCCGAAGATCCGCCTTTACACACTTCTGACAAAACCTATGCTCCGATCCATGCTAGCGCCTTCGGCCCTCAAGAACACCACCTCGGAGAACCGCACGCCCTACCCCTTCCAAAGCCCTTGCTTCGCCCAAACGACCGACTAATTTCCCGCTCAATGCCTGCCAAAAAGACTACCCGCAAAACCTGAAAGGATTGGGCTATGAAGAATCATTCATCATTCGCCGCAGGCGCACCCCTGAAAGGACTCGGATATGGCCAATAAATTTGGGCAAAAAGAAACCCCGGCTCCTATTAATCGCGAAGGACTAAGGAAGAAGTGCCCGGGGCATCAGTAGAAAACTTAGCTGGAAACTACCCATGGCCAAGAAAAATCAGTCCATCAACGTCACCGACATTGCGGTCTCCGTCACACAACGAGACGGACAGGACTACATTTGCCTGACCGATATGGCCAAGGGCAAAGGCGACAACTCCCGAGCGGCCGACATCATCAAGAACTGGCTCCGCACACGCACCACTCTCGAATTCCTCGGCACATGGGAGAAAATCTATAACCCGGATTTTAAAGTGGTCGAATTCGACCACTTTAAATCCGAGGCAGGCCTCCCGTCCTTCGTACTCAGTCCAACGCAATGGGTCGAGCAGACTTCAGCGATCGGCATTTTCTCGAAGGCTGGCCGCTACGGCGGCACCTACGCACATAAGGACATTGCATTCGAATTTGGATCAGCCATCAGTGCAGAATTCAAACTCTACCTCATTCGAGAATTTCAGCGCCTCAAAGACGACGAAAACGAGCGCCTCTCACTCTCGTGGAATCTCAACCGCACCCTCTCGAAGATCAACTACCGCATCCATACCGACGCGATTAAGGACCAACTGATCCCAGCCCAAGTTTCCAAGGCTCAAGTTGCCATGACCTACGCGAGTGAAGCCGACCTGCTCAACGTCGGGCTCTTCGGTCAAACTGCCAAGCAGTGGCGCGAAGCCAATCCAGAGCTCAAAGGCAACCTTCGCGACCATGCCAGCATCGAACAACTGCTCGTGCTCGCGAATATTGAGTCTATGAACGCCGAGCTCATTCATATGCAACTCAGCGCATCCGAGCGACTGATAAAGCTCAACAGTATTGCTATTCGTCAGATGCAATCCCTCACCACGAATGCACAGCTCGCCAAACAGCTACCGAAACAAGACTAAGCACAAAGCAATGAACTTTTCACTTTTCACTCTTCACACCTTGCACTTCGCCGCAGGCGCGGCGCGGCGCTCTACGCGCAGATGGAGGATTCAGCCAAACTGGATGAGGTGATTCGGAAAAACCTGGAGGGCTTGGGATATGAAGAATAACTCATCATTCATAACTCATCATTCATCACTCGCCAACGGCGCATCGGAGGGCTTGGGGTATGGGAAGTGAGTGGTCATCCACGACAATTGATGAGCTAAAGGCCGACTCGAAAGGATCGATCGCCATCGGCCCATTCGGCTCGCGAATGAAAAGCGACTGCTACGTCGAGAGTGGTATCCCAGTCATTCGTGGCACGAACATCACTGGCGGCCCGAACTTCGAAGGTGAGTTTGTCTACATAACCGAGGAAAAAGCAGACACACTCGGGTCGAGTAATGTCTACCAGGGTGACTTGGTCTTCCCTCATCGCGGGGCAATTGGAGAAGTCGGCATCCTACAGGAGGAGAAACGCTTCGTTCTTTCATCCAGCTTGATGAAGCTCACCTGTGATATGCAAAAAGCGCATCCAAAATTCCTCTACTATTTCTTCAAAAGCCATCTTGGTAAACACGAGCTGCTCAAGAATGCATCTCAAGTCGGGACTCCGGGAATCGGGCAGCCGCTAACATTACTAAAGAGTATCGAGCTGTCTCTCCCACCCCTCCCCGAGCAAAAAGCGATCGCTCACATCTTGGGCACCTTGGATGACAAGATTGAGTTGAATCGGCGGATGAATGCGACGCTGGAAGGGATGGCGCAGGCGCTCTTCAAAAGCTGGTTTGTTGATTTTGATCCAGTATTGGACAACGCAATCCTTGCCGGGAATCCGATACCTGAGGAATTTGCGGAGCGCGCCAAGGTTCGACGAAAAATACTGGAGCAAAATCAAAATGATGAATGCTCAGTGAGGAATGATGAATTAAACGAGTCCTCCACTCAGAACTCATCACTCAAAACTCATCATTCGCCGCAGGCGCCTTCCCGCGCCGCCGGCAATCCCATCCCCGACGAACTCGCCCCCCGCGCCGAAGTCCGAAAGAACCTGTCCGCCGAAGCCTCGACGAAGGCCGGATTCCCCGCTGCCTTCCAATTAACCGAAGAGCTCGGCTGGATTCCAGAAGGGTGGGAAGTCGGCTGCATATCTGACTTGGCCGCACTTAATCCGGAATCTTGGACGGCAAAGAAGCATCCTGACTCGGTCAATTACGCCGATCTTGCAAACACCAAAGACGGTAGAATCACCGAAACCACCGCCTATGAATTTGGGGAAGCCCCAAGCCGAGCAAGAAGGGTTTTGAAGCAACACGACACGATCATCGGCACCGTTCGTCCCGGGAATCGATCCTTTGCTTACATTCACGATGATGGCCTAACTGGAAGCACGGGCTTCGCGGTCCTCCGATCCAACGACGCAGCTTCCCGGTCATTCATTTACTTGGGACTTACTAGGGATGAGACCATCGAAGTATTTGCGCATTTGGCAGATGGCGCGGCCTACCCTGCAATTAGGCCAGAGGTAGTGGGCAACACACAGATCACGATTCCGAGTTCGGCAGTGCTTCAATTGTTCGAAGACCAAGCAGCACCTCTGATCGCAAAAGTCGGAGAACATCAAAAGGAAGCGGAAACCCTTTCCAAACTCCGCGACACCCTCCTCCCGAAAATCATCTCCGGGGAACTGAATATCCCCGCTAATTCGATAAATCCGTCCTCCAAAATGCGGTTACCGAGCATATCTATTTAGGGGCAGCTATGAATACCAAACAACTCGAATTTGAATCATCCCAAAATCCCCGTCAGGAGGTCTTGGAGTTCGATGATCCGCTCTTCTACCAAAACGACAATACGCCCATTGGTTGGCTAAGGCACCTCGCCCTCGATAAGGGCGACTGGAAATTCGACGCCACCCACAAAGCTGGTGAAACTTTCACTCTCACGAATCCGATAGGACTCTCTTTTGAAGCGGAACTGAAAGAAGGAAAAGGCAAACAGAAAGGAACCTACTCTATCCGAGGGTGCGTCACAAGAGCTAAGGGTAAAAAGCAGTCGTTCTTCGAAGGCGTCAATCTTCACGGATCCGGCAAAGGAGATTGGAAACTTCGTCCTGCTCAGCTTGGCGCAGTCCACTCGCTTTTAGCCCACTGGTCACTGTCAACAGAGCCGTCCACGATAGTGCTGCCAACCGGCACGGGCAAGACCGAGACAATGCTTGTGACGACTCTCATTGATCAAGCTTCTCGCACTCTGGTCATTGTTCCTACCAGAGATCTCAAAGATCAGATCGCTGAAAAGTTCATGAGCTGGGGCATGCTGCGAAAGCTCGGCGTGCTGCCGAATGAGGCTCCTAACCCCAAGGTTCTTGTCCTCAAGAAGACAATCACCGAGGCTTCTCACTTGGCTTATATCAACGCCGCAGACGTCGTTGTTGCCACCCCCGCGTTACTTGCCAGGGCGCCAGAACCAATCAAGACCAAGCTCCGGAAAGCATTTTCCCACGTTTACTTCGACGAAGCGCATCACGTAGTCGCCACAGAGTGGGACGAGATCAAGAGACTCTTCTCAGAATCGAAGATCGTTCAATTCACTGCGACACCCTATCGAAATGACCGGAAGCCGATCGAGGGAAACCTAATCTACAATTACCCTCTTTCCCAAGCATTAGCGGACAAGTGCTTCTCACCGATCTCACTGGTAGTTGTTGACGAGCGTCACCCGCGCAAAAAGGATAAAGCTATCGCAGACGCCGCCATGGCGCGGCTTCAAGAAGATCGCGCGAATGGCCTGACAAGACACCGCATGATGGTTCGGGCCGAAACGCGATCTAGCGCCGAAGCCCTCTACAAAAAGTATCAGGATTGGTTTCCGGAAGAACGAATTGCACTAGTTCACTCCGGAATATAGGGGCGGAAAGATATTATTGAGCAGATCAAGGACGGCGAATTTGATCTCGTCGTCTGTGTTGACATGCTGAAAGAAGGGTTCGACTACCCCGATTTCAAAATTGCAGCCGTTCACGGCGTCCATAAGTCCCTGGCCGTTCTTCTCCAGTTCATTGGTCGATTCACCAGAACCCAAAAGGGGCTCGGCGATGCTTCTTTTGTCGTAAACTATGCGGAGGAGCAGATTTCGCTCGAATTAGAAGACCTATTTCAAGAGGGGTCAGGATGGGAGCACGTAATCAAAGAAATCGCCGACGCCAAAAAGAATGAGGCGGAGTCACTCCTAGCATTTCTTCAAGGCTGTCAACCTTACTCCGGCTTCGATTCACCTGATATCGAGCTAAATCCTAAGCTCGTCTACCCCGCGCTGAGCTGCGTGTGCTACCAGTGCAGCAACGTGGATTGGGCGAAATTCAAGGACGCGTTCAATCTCAAAAAATACGCCCTATCGCAGCCATACATCAATCCTGACGAGAACGTTTTCTATTTCACAACTCAGAAACGCGAGAAGGTGAAATGGGCTAGGACGAAAGAACTAAGGGACCAAACTTGGGATCTGATCGTGATGCATTATGACTCAGACAACAAGATGCTCTACGTAGGCTTCTCTGAAAAACGCCTCGATACTGATAGTCTGGTCGAGGAAATCTCCGGCTCCAAGCCACGCCCATTGAAAGGCGACCGCGTATTCCGTTCGTTTGATTCAATCAACCGCCTCTGCATCGTGCACGCTGGTATCTTCAAACCTGCCAACCACCTCCACCGATACTCACGGCTCAGCGGCGCCGATGTGACAACTGAACTGACGCGTTGGAAAACAGAAGGTCGTTGCGATAAGTCAGATTTCGTTGGAGTGGGTTTTCGCGATGGATTTCCTGTCAGCGTAGGAGCATCGGTAAAGGGCAAGATCTGGAGTCCAGCCAGGGTCGGCGACCTGAAGGAATGGAAGGAATGGTGCCTCGCCATCGGGGCAATGGTCACTGACGAGAACATTGACTCGAATCTTCTTCTCGAAGACTCCGCCAAGAAAATCGAGCTCAAGAAATATCCAGATGACATCGTTGTCTTGGCTGCTGACTGGTCAGACGGACTGTATGACCGAATTCACAAACTCACTTTGGAACTCCCCAAGAGGCGGTCAATCTTGCTGGCTGAATCGACCCTGAAGTTCGATTCCATAAAGGGCAGCGAGGCGAATCTCACTCTGAATATTGGGGATGAGTCTCACGGTTTCTCGATCAAGTTGGGAAGTGAGAAGGGCCACAGTGTCGAGGGTCTTGAGAAGCTAAAGATTGAGGTCGCTGGCTTGAAGGCGGCATCAATCTCTCTAACCCAGTTCTTCCAAGAGAATCCTCCGACCTTGTTCCTGCTCAATGGGTGCACAATCTCCGGGTGCATACACACTGACTACGGAGAAGGAGACATTCACGCGATCCCTGAAGACCAAATCGAGAATCTCTCGTGGGATGGCGTGAATTTCAAAATCGAATCGCTCTACAAGGGGACGAACCTACGGAAGAACTCCATCCAAGAATACATGATGAACCGCTTAGTCGATTCAGGAGCACGGGTAGTCTTCAACGACGACAACGCGGGCGAATCTGCAGACATTGTCGCTGTCTTTGTGGAAGATGGACTAGTCCGGTTCGAGCTAGTCCATTGCAAGTATTCGAAAGCCACAGCAGGCACAAGACTGTCAGATCTATACGAAGTTTGCGGCCAAGCCATCGTATCGCTGCGATACAAATGGAAGCCCGAGGAACTCATCAAACACCTTGAAAGACGTAACGCGACGGGAGTTCTCAAGAACAAGAGGTTCTACCACGGATCCTCGGCGACGCTAGAGGAGATCAAGAAGGCGCTGAAGTATAGCGACGTCGTATTCGAATTTTCCATCGCCCAACCCGGCGTGGAGAGCTCATCGCTAAATGCAGAGATGAAACGTTTGCTAGGATCAGTCTACTCAACAGTCGTAGAAATGACCGAAACCAAGCTGCGATGTTACTTTAGTTGATCATTTCAAATCATGCTCTTTCGCCACCAAAAACCATATTCGCCCTTTCCATGCCCTTCGCGTCTCAGCGGTAAAAATCTGCGGTAAGTCCACCCCATGAAATTCACCGAAGCCCAACTCGAATCAAGCGCCTGCGGCGAGTGATGAATGATGAATGCTGAATTACATTTCGTTGAGCCGTTCCTGCTTTCAAACTAACCCGACTTAAGCTGTTTT
>DGMY01000058.1 GCA_002388665.1 Opitutia bacterium UBA4506
TTCGCTGCGTCAGCCTCCCCATCTTAAATTCCAGCAACGGCGTGTAGCCCGCTCAAGGCGCTACCTAACGAGGCATACGTTTGCTAAAGCTGCACGCTACAAGAAAGTACAACTCACCCCGATGCCATGCAATCTTGTGGCGTGACGCTTTAGCGAACGTTCGCTGCGTCAGCCTCCCCATCCTGAATACGAGCAACGGCGGCTAGCCCGCTCAAGTCGCCGCCGAACGAGGGGGACGTTTGCTAAAGCGGCACGCTACAAGAAAGTACAACTCACGCCGATCCGATGCAATCTCGTGGCGTGACGCTTCAGCGAACGTTTGTTGCGTCAGCCTCCCCATCCTGAATACGAGCAACGGCGGCTAGCCCTCTCAAGTCGCTGCCGAACGAGGGGGGACGTTTGCTAAAGCTGCACGCTACAAGAAAGTACAACTCACCCCGATGCGATGCAATCTTGTGGCGTGACGCTTTAGCGAACGTTCGGCGCGTCAGCCGCCCCATCCTGAATTCCAGCAACGGCATGTAGGACTCTCAGTACGCCGCCGATCCGGGTGGACGTTTGCTGAAGCTGCACGCTACAAGAAAGTACAACTCACCCCGATGCCATGCAATCTTGTGGCGTGACGCTTTAGCGAACGTTCGCTGCGTCAGCCGCCCCATCCTGAATTCCAGCAACGGCGGCTAGCCCGATCAAGTCGCTGCCGAACGAGGGGGACGTTTGCTAAAGCTGCACGCTACAAGAAAGTATAACTCACCCCGATGCGATGCAATCTTGTGGCGTGACGCTTTAGCGAACGTTCTCTGCGCCAGCCTCCCCATCCTGAATTCCAGCAACTGCGGCTAGCCCGCTCAAGGCGCCGCCGAACGAGGGGGACGTTTGCTGAAGCTGCACGCTACAAGAAAGTACAACTCACGCCGATGCGATGCAATCTTGTGGCGTGACGCTTCAGCGAACGTTCGCTGCGTCAGCCTCTCCATCCTGAATACCAGCAACGGCGGCTAGCCCGCTCAAGTCGCTGCCGAACGAGGGGGGACGTTTGCTGAAGCTGCACGCTACAAGAAAGTATAACTCACCCCGATGCGATGCAATCTTGTGGGGTGACGCTTTAGCGAACGTTCGGCGCGTCAGCCGCCCCATCCTGAACTCCAGCAACGGCGGCTAGCCCGCTCAAGGCGCCGCCGAACGAGGTGGACGTTTGCTAAAGCTGCACGCTACAAGAAAGTATAACTCACGCCGATACGATGCAATCTTGTGGCGTGACGCAGCGAACGTTCGCTGCGTCAGCCTCCCCACCCCTACAACCCTATCGATCGCCATCGCAGGCTATGGCGAAATCACCCTGATAATCGAGGCGGGCCCAGACTGCCTTCCCGCTAAGATCGATTCCCCAGGAGCCCAGTGGATCATCTGCCCGTGGCGCTCGCATCAGTGGTTTCGTTGAGACCGATGGAGCTAGGGTTGCGTCTACCGCATCAAACCAGACTCCCGGTCCCTCTTCCCAGGTGTCTCCCTGGAGGAAGGCGGCGATCCGGAGATTGGCCGCCTCTTCGTTCGAAAGATGGCTTCCCTCATACCCGAGGACGAGGGTGTAGGTATCCGAGCGATTGCGGGCGGTATCGTTGGACATGCCGTGAATCGAGACAATGTCGGTGACGATCGTCACGTCGCCGGCATCATACCACTCTTCCTGCTTCCACCATCCTGTCGTGATATTGCGATACGGAGAAAATCGTTCCCCATCGGCAGCGTAAACCGTCCGATCCGAATTGATCCCGTCCCGGATAGACACGGTCGTCCCGAGAAAACCGACCTCATCGGGTGCGGCATCCTCAATTCCCCGGTCCGTATAACTCTCCCCGGCCGCAACGGTAAACTGGTGACCATTGCGTGAATAGGTGTAGGCATCCCAAACCGACCAATCGTTAAATGACCCCTGGCCATCCGTATCGGGCGACATATAGGCTTCGATCTGAACAAACGGGCCGATGATTTTGACCAGAAGATAGGTAATCGGCTGCCCTCTCGTAGTCGTGCTATCGACGACACGGTTCAAGTGCTGGTCTTCGACCGGAGGACGTGTCATCGGATAGAATTTTTCCGACGCCGACCCACAGGTGAAATCGAACAGATAGGGCTCATTGCCCTCGCTCAGATTGATGGCCATCGACCGATCGTAAATGTGGTTGTGTCCACTGAACCAACCATCGATTCGGGCAAGTCTTCCCGCTTCGAGATAAGGCCCGGCGCCTCCGGCCACGAACTCGCTCATCGCCGAATGAATGGACGTGGCAAACAACCCTGAGTGCGAATAGCCGAAGATGTGCGCGTCCGGGTGATCGGCCCGGATCTCTACGAATTTACGAGCGACCCAATCCGAATAGTTGCGGTCGTCCTCCCCTCCATTCCATTGGTCGACCGAGACAAAAAATACGTTCTCGCTGGGAGAATACACGTAGCAAAAATTACTGTCATTGGGAGACTCCGGACTTCCTCCCGGGACATCGGTAGGATCCACCAGCGGATGCTCCCCTTCAAACAGGAAGGGAAAGGCTGCGGCCCAGGCCGAAACCCCTCGCGAGGTGTTTTTGTAGGCATTCGCATCGTGATTCCCGCGAACCGGGTAGAAGTTAATACCGGCCTCGGAGAGAGGAGTGACCAACAATTCTTTAAGATATTCCAGTTGAGCCAGCTTCACATCTCCGATCTCACTGTTTCCGTCGGTCACATCCCCAACATGGATCACGAAATCCGGACCGTGGGCAATCAACCGGGGTGCGATCGAGTTGATCTCATCCCGGGGCACTCCATCCCAAGTGCCCTGTGTATCCGGAAGCACCCCAAAAACCACCGCCTCTTCGCCATTGATTCCCGGTAATGGAGCCCGCGTCATTTCGGGGGCGGGAGCCACAACGAGATCGAAACGCGCAACACTCGAGCCCACGCCATCGACCACCCCAACGATCACCTCTGCGGTCCCTACGTCCACCGGTCCCGGCGTTCCCCGCAGGATCCCCTCTTCATCGATTCCGAGCCAATCCGGTCCCTTCACCACGGAAAACAAGAGGCTCTCTCCACCCCCTCCTGGGACGTACCCCGACACATCGAACGCGAAATCCTTCAATACCTCCGCATGCTGGGTCGCCAAGACGTCCAAATCAAAGGCAACTGCGTCTGCATTCCTTTCCGCTTTCAGTGTTACCCTCAGATCCAATGCTCCTCCCGCTTCGGGACTCTCGAGTTTCACGGCGATGCAGTTCTCGCCTTCGACCAGATACGTGATTGGGATGAAGTAGGATCCGGGAACAACCTCCTCCTCATCAGAACGAATCCGCCGAACGACCTCGTTGCCGTTAAGATAGACGACCGCATCTCCGCCCCAATCGAAATCCATTCGAAGATCATCGACCAACTCCAGCCACTCGATGGGGAAGGACGTGCGCAGATAGGAAGCGAGCTCCTCCCCATTCGAAGCAGGTCCCCCACTCCAAGGGGTCTCGACCGGACCTTCTCCATATCCAATTGGAGCCGCTCTCGTGAGCCAGGAGGAATCATCAAAGCCCGGCAAATCCCAATCGGACCGCGGACTCTCGCCACCGGCGTAATATCTCCACACGCTTCCAGAACCAACGACCACCCGATCCTTCGCCACGAGAGCTTCGAGCGAAAGATCAAAACTCAAATCCGAGCTCCCTCCTCGATGTTGATGGACCTCCACCGCAATCGTATTCGTTCCCTCAACGAGCACCGATGGATCCACAAGAAAATCGAAATACCGGCTCTCATTCCCACCGGCAACCGCCCTCGAAGCAGGGGTTTGAGAATCGATAGGAATGGAATCCAGGTTATCCCGTACGACCTCCACCCCATTGATATAAACGACCGCCCCATCGTCTCTCAAAAGAGAGACCTTCAGGCGAGCCAGTGCCTCAAGATCCTTGTCGTCCACGAGGAAGGTTCTGCGAAAATAGGAGGTGAGGTGCTTCTGCGTAGGATCACCGCCAAAACCAATGACCGTCGCCTCTCCGCCATCGCCATACCCCAATTCCGCGACTCCCGAACGCCATACCCCATCATCAAAATCCTGGGCGATCCACGAAGTCCCCTGATCCGTCCCGTCATCGAGGTAGAGCCAGGTCGATCCGCGCTCTACCAACACAATCAGCGGAGTCGAATTCTCAACCTCTTGTATTCTTTCGTCCGATACAGCTCCAGGATCAGCGACACCCGCTGCAACGCAATAAAGTCCCCCCGACAGGAGGGAAATCCCCCAGACGATGCAGACCGCCACGACTGAAACGGCACGATTCCTTCGCAAGGCCATCATCGAACCGGACCCATCAAAAAGTTCTCTGTCCTCGCGGAGGCGACCTCCCGTTGACGGCGATCCCGCCTCTCAAATGAAGCGATGTGCTCCGAGCAGAAAATAGGTTCTCCCATGCATGACAACCTACGTAGAGACCTCTCGGAAAGCCATCACCGAGTGGACCGACAATCGTTGCGAATAAACTGGATGCGACGGTTCGATTTAAGAGCGAAGTACGGCCCCGGCATCACTACACATCCAGCTCGAAAGCGGTCCGAAGATTACAACTGCGTCGAAACCGACACATATTGAAAAATCTTTTGCTCGTGATAGTTATCCTAATTGCTGCGATCCGTGATTCGCCGAATCGCGAGGTCGCCCTTCCTCCCGTTATAGACAAAGACCAGCGTCCGACTGTTGCGGCTCATCATCCAACGCACGTTCAGCACTGGCTCCCAACGATTGGCCTGCTTCTCCGCGGCCCGTACAATGATGCTTTGGCCTCCACTTTTGGCATCCGCGATCTCGGCAATATTCATCTCCGAGAGAACCGACGACGCCTCCGCCGAATCGAGCAGTTCTTCCTTGGAGGGCTTTAAGTAGAACACTTCGTCGCCAAACTGGAACGCCAGCTCGCGATTTGAAAAGTTAATGAATGAGTAGTGCCCATTGGGTAGTTTCTCCTTCGAGATATCCATAACATGAGCCGACAAACCGCCCTTGGAATTCATCGTCAAGAGGATGCCGGCCACCTTTGCGGTGTTCACTCCCAGGATTTCAATCGCCGGAACATACTCATCGATGCCTTCTGCATTCCGAACCTGCTTGTATAAGACCAACGGACCTTCGCCCATATTCTTGTACTCGGGGGAGAACTTCCGTTTGCTCGCTTGGATGGGGATAAAATCTTCGTCGTTCAGCGTGTAGAGCGAAGGGACCGCGGCATCCCACAAGAGTACACGGAATGTATTTGCTTCGAGCGATATCGACGCGAAGAACATCGCGCACAGAGAGAGGCATCGTAAGAGTTGAATCATATTACAAAGTGTCCTCCTCCAACCAGCGGAAAGAGATCACCTGGTATCTCCGGCCAAACTGTTGGTTAATATCCCTCAAGGCGGCGTTGAGTTCTAGATCATCCAAACGATCTCCATTGGTGGAAGTGGTGACGAGGTAGGGCTTCACCGTAGGCTCCTGGTCATCCGAGTCTACATAATCAGGCAAGCGCTGGACCACCGCTTCGCACCATGCCTGGGATCCTTCCTCTCCGACGATCCCCAGGGTCTCCCCGTAGGCGCGGATCACGAAAGTGTCGGATCGGGCCTGAATAAACGGGGTCATTACCTGAAGAACATCATTTTGCAAGATCCACTGGGCCACGCCGGCCCCTTGCTGTTCCACGAGATTCTCCCGCCGCAGGAGGTCATTGCCTTGTCGGTCCTCCAACCATAGATCGGCGTCGATGTCCCCCGCATCTCCGAGACCTACTTCGTCCCCGAATCGGCTCCGTGGTTGATTGATGGAATCATCCAAGGCCGCCTGGATCGCTCCCTTGGCCCCGAGGGCGGAATCCTCCAGGCGGCGATTGACGAAGTCCGAGAGCGAGAGAAATGGTCCGCGCTGAACGACCTCCTCCACCATGGCATTGGCCAGGTCCTCAAGCTCTTGGTCGGTCAGGCTCTTAAACCCTGCAAACAAGCTGTCTTCATCCTCGTCAGCCCCAAAGGCCATCGAAGAGGTCCGGGGAAAAGTCGCTTGTTCGCCCATGGCGAGTTCGGTTCCGTCAGCAGCCACCATGGAGCGACCCTGCAGGCTCGCGAAAAAGGCTTTCCATGCGTCAACGGAGGTAGAATTTACATTGAAGGCTCCGTCAACCAGCAGCATCGAGGCAGCATCTTCGGCATCGCGAATCCGGTCCAGCGGGCCGACTCCATCGATGTCGCTGGCGTCCCCAATAAAGGTCATCCGCTCGTTCACAGTCGCCTCGCCGGCAAGCAAATCCTCGTCATCAATGCGCTTGAATGGCGAATAGGCGTTGGGATCAAAAGTCGCGCTGTAGCCGGGTTTACCCGCATCCGAGTTTTGCGAGGGAACGGTCGAAAAAAAGTATTGGTCGAACAATCGCTCGTTGGCCAGAAAGCTCACGTCCGGCACGAGGTTGTCATAGCCGGTCACGGAGTTGCCCCCGGTTTGAAGGTTAAATTTATTGTAGAACTCTGTTCGGTCGACAAAGGGAGAGGCATAACTACCCCCCACAGCATAAAGCGGATCCCAATCGTTGATGGAGAGATTCGCGTGCATCAACTGCCCCACCGAACCCAGGGGTTGTCGCGGTAGCTCTTTGGCGATGATACGATCGACGCCATTCCAGACCTCGCTATCGCCGTCCCAAAAAGGAAGATCTTCATTTTCAACGGCATCCTGAAACTCCGGATCGGTGTAGAACTTCGCCCTCCAAAGCTTACCGCTCATCTCGATGTCCGATGGATTGGGTCCATCCCGGAATCGCATCGGGTTGAACTGGCTAAACATCGGCAGGCCACCATCGGACTCCTCGATGGATTTCGTCTGCGCCCCAATCACCGCAAACCAAACGACATCGTTGAACGGCTCATTGATATCCATGTTATTCCCCGCATAAGGCGCAAGGATGTCTTCAATATTTGCGTTCACTTCAAAGATCCGCTCCTCATCCCAATCATTCCGCGAGGGAGCATCCGGCGCCAACTGCGAGATCTGCTGCACCGTGACGTCAGACTTGGTCCCCGGGCTCAAATCCTGATTCAATAGCTGCACATCCATGCTCATAGTGTGCAGGCGTCCATCCACGCTGTTGGCATCGGCGACATTCTCCGGATCATAGAATAAGTGGATATTGTTGATCCGGGTCCCTTCCGGGAAATCGTGCTTGAGAGGGTTGCGACGAACGAGAACTGCGTCGGTATTGATTGGCCGCGCCACCATTTCTCCACCGAAGCTATTGGGGAGCACCGTGTTCTGATTCAGCGAGAAAACTTCGATCTGCCCAGGCTCCAGTACATAGTCATCGATCCGAATACCGCTGACTAACTCTCCTCCCGCCATAACGCCGTCATCCGCCAGAAGGAAGCGATCATCAGCCTCGCTGGGATTGTTACTGGGGCTCGATCCTCCGTAGATAGAATGGGGATAATCTTCAACTACGCGGAAGGCATTGTCGACGCCCCCGTCGCGATAATACATATACTTTTGCACTTTCACGGGCTTTACCCCGCTTCCCGAACCATCGTCGTAGTCGATACTGACCCAAGGCTCGAACTTCGGTGTAACAAGCATGTCGGTAACGCGCAGTGGGACGTTGTACGGATTCCACAAAACGACCACCGGCTGTAACACAAAGTGCAGCCGATAGTATTTCTTGGCGACGCCTTGAATCGCAGAATCGCCGCTAGCGGGCCGCCCTTCCCAATCGCCTGGCAGGTCCAGGGGATGATCGCCATAACCGGCGCCTCCGGGATGATCGTAGACGATGTCAGTCCCGTCATGCTGCCGCAGATCATAGAGGGGACCGACACTATTTGTGGCAGCGCCATCCTGCTCAAACGCACTGGACTGCGAGTAAGTGAGTAAATCACTGGATCCAATGCCGACACGCCAAAGACTCGCCAGAACAACGGGTTTCACCCCGTTCCACACGGGGCGACCTTGGGCATTTCCCGATTCAGAATACCCCCAGTTTTCCCCCACATAGGAATTCGTGGGACGAATCGAGTAGTAACTGTAGGCGCCCATATTTTTCCCCTGCCGGTTGAACGATCCGTTGCCACTGGTGGTTTCCGGACCGAAAAAGCGGATGGGCAGTGCGGTGTCCCAATCGCCGGAATCCGACAGGCCTTCCGGTCCACTGCCGGAATGGGGCTCATAAGTATAGTCGTAGGCTTGGTCCTTTACCGTACCGGAAAACTGCCAATGAGGGTACGGGCGGTAGAGATTCGCATAGTCATAGAGCACGTCCCAGTATTCGCCGCGAATCACTCTTCCGTTATCCGGATCCCGGAACCACCAAAGGGGTCGACCCGCCAGGTAGTCGGGAAAACTATCATCCAACGCCCGAGTCAAATCCAGCTTTAGTCCGCCATGTCGCTGGTTCGCCAAAACACCATTTGAGTGGAAAGTGACGTCCTTTCCCAAGGTGCGCTCCGTACCCTCGAAACTCTCACTAGCCAGAGTCATATCCGAGAGGCTTCCCATCTGTTGCAATACCGATGAGCTCAATGCATCGTAGTCGACATCCGAAGGAAACTCACTCATCGAACCGATCCCAAATTGCGCTGGCAAAAGTACCCCTGACTGCGTCTGCAATCGCTCCTCCGCCGAACCCACCGAACCCCCTTCACCAGTATCGGGCAAGTTGAACTTCGCCTTGATTCCTTCATCGGACACCCACCAGGCATAGCGGCCTTTAGTCACGCCTTCATCGACGAGCGGCACCAACCCACCGTTCACCGGTTCATCCGTCTCCGTGTCCTCATTGTAGTAATACGCCAACGGCTTCACTCCCTCGGGGTTCAGCGAGCTCAAGTCCGCATCGGGTGTCGGCTCACCGGTTGAACTGACGAGCCATTCGACCTGATCGGGCTCGTAAGCCCAGGCCCGCACGGTCTCCAGGTCCCATTCCGGGTCGTCGGGATGGATCGTGGGCCATACTCCCGTCCAAAACGCATTCTCCCGATTCGTGTCGGACAAGATATCCGCCCGCGCCGTGGACCGCTGGTCCGGTCCCGACGATGCCTGCAATCGACCCAGGGCCTCTTGGAGTGCCAACAGCGCATTCTCCTTCGCGTGCTCCCGGTCCTGACTGAGCGTGGCCATCTTCATCTCCGACTGTAGCAAGAGCGATAGAGTCATCATCACCATCACCAACAGGGCGAGTAGCGACAAGGTAAGCACCAAGGCGAAACCTCTTTGATCTTTGCGAAACATGGTCTGGGGACAAGGGGGGTTGGAACTGTCCAATCCAATCGCGGGAAACCACGCCCGGCAAGCATTTTCTCGACTTCTCGGGAATAATTTGTAACTGTCCAATTGACAGGCAGGACCTACGCCGACAGAAACAATCGATCGGACGCGCAAACCCGTTACAGGCACTGAAGAGCCCGCAACGCCCTGCGCCTTAGAACGCTCCCAACAACCCATGTCATCCACTCGAAACCAAATTCCCTTACACCAAGACTGGACGGCAGTCTTTTACGATGCCTCCACCTTTGAGGAGCTTCCCCTCGACGGGGGCAGTCAACGTTCCGAGACGGTAGACATTCCCTTTCTCCGCGCTTCGCCCAGTTGCAACGCCGCCGTTTTATCCAAGAGCATCCATCTTTCGGTGGCGCACGAGGATTCGTTTTGGCTTTGTTTTGGGGCCGCAATGATGGCAGTTCGCGTTTTCATCAACGGCAAAATGTCTGGTGAACACCGTGGAGGATATACTCCGTTCGAGTTCGATATCTCGAGCGGGTTGCAAGAGGGAAGAAACCAAATTGTCATTCAAATTTTAGGCGAACAGGCAGCGATCACGGAAAACGGGATCAGTCATCCCGTCTCCGTTAGCAGCGCTACTCTGAGCGGTCGGGCTCTCGCAGCGTGGCAGAAGGAAACCGGGCTCGACACCCCACCCTGCCGTTTCGGCATCTGGCAGGAGGTGTACTTAGAGCAACGCTCCCGAACCTTTTTGCAACGGCTGATGGTGACCAGTGACTTGGTTGCTGGCGAACTGTGTATCAAGGGAAGCACTTCGTCGGAAAAGACTTGTACCCCCGACCTGCAATGGCAGATTACCGACACCGATCAACAACGAGTCGACACCGGAACCCTGGAGTTGGTGTGCGAAAGCGGTCAGACTGAATTCAATTTCAGGGTATCCGCTGCCGGTTTGAAAACCTGGTCACCGGATTCGCCCACGCTATACCAAATCGAATTCCACCTCCTCCTCTGTAATAAAGTCGTGGATACACAGAGCAAACGATTCGGCTATCGCAGTTTTGAGATCGATGAGGGAGATTTCAAATTAAACGGAAGCCCCATCACTCTACGCGGCGAGAGCAACTTCCTTCAAAACCGAGGACTTCAGTTTACCAATCCGTTCTCTCTCGAATCGCCCGAATTCTGGGAGATCCATCACTGCCGCGCCTATCTCAAACTACTCAAAGAGGAACTGGACGTAAACTGCCTCCGCGTCCATGGCAGCATCGGCCACCCGGCAATATTTGACGCCGCCGACGAGGTGGGCGTTCTACTGCTGAACCAATCCTCGATCTGGTCGCGCGGCTACGGCGGCTATAAGCAAAACTTTGAACCATTCAAACGGTCGGCGGCAGCGGAGATTGAAGCGTGGGTATGGCGGGACGCGAGCCATCCAAGCGTAATCATCTGGGGCGCCGAGAATGAGATGGCGCGCATCGCACCCAATCCCAGCGAAGCCCGCAATTTCCTCTTTCTCAACGAAGAGATTCGTCGCTGGGACACCTCCCGCCCCATCAGCAATGACGGGAGCTCGGGTGCCATGGGTGAGGCGGCGGAGATCTACCATTTTCACCACGAGGAAACCTACGCGCCCATGCTGGCCAACTGGAAACGGGATAAGCCGATCGTTTTTGGAGAATTTTGGATCGGCAGCCGCGGCGCGGAACAGCGCCTGACTACCGGCGAGGAGTACTACAGCCAGAAGGATTATCAGGAGAAGCAGTGGGAACATTGGCGGAACCGTATTGAACCCATGCGCATGGCCGGAGCCTCCGGAGTGTTTCCCTACAATTTCTCCGCTCAATGGATTCGCTCCTGGAGCACTTTCCGATCGGAATCCAATTCCCGCACGAGGTCATGGACTCTGGACGAGGGAATGCGCGTCGGGCTACCCGATCCCGATACAGCTTATGACTTTCGAATCAACCAGAGCCTGGCCCGAAAATGGCGTCACCTCTTGGGCCGCTACTGCGTGGGCTTTGCCTCCCCCCGGCGCACCCTTCCATTGAGTCCGAATGGATCGCGGTCGGTGGAGGTTCTCGTGCGAAACGACAGTCAGGCCATCGTGGAAGGAAGTGTCCGGCTCCTATCCGATCAACAACTACTAGCCGAAGCCCCTGCAGGTGCACCACCCCATACCACCACCTCTCTCCAATTGGAGATTCCCGTCCCCTCCGATTCCGACGAGCTGCCCGTGACCCTACAATGGCTCAACGACCAGGGCGAAGAGCTGGATGCGGTGGACGATTGTTTCTTTCCCCTATCGCCGAAGCCAGGGAGGCAACCCACTCGCCCTCTGTTTGCCAAGACCTCATCCTCCCTGAAAGGCGTACTCGAGAGCCTGGACGAGCACGGCATGCAAACAGTGCCGATCCAGGCAGGGCCGATTCAATGGGAAACGCTGCGGGAAGCGATTTTGATCATCGACGCAGAGTCGTTGCACTCGATCCCACACTGGCGGGATCGCGTTAACGAGTTCAGCGTTTCGCTAATCGTACCGTTCGACCCGCACTCGCCGGCGACTCTCTTTGGCGTCCAGTATTTGAACTTCGATGAACCCGTCGCCCACGACTGGAAGTTTTCCCCGGTGATCCGCTACCCAATGCGTCTACATGAGCTCTTACTCCCGGAAACCGGAGTCTGGGAAGCCGCTGCCGAGGATCGCGCTGCGCTGAAAGACCGGTACTGGCGGGGAGCGGCAGTCGGCAATAAAGTGGCCCACGGCGCATTCCTCTTCCCCGGGGCTCAGGTGAGCGAAGTCATGCGCATCGTTCACAATGTTGGCGCCGGTCTCGATCCAGACCATGCAGGCTCCGACCCAGACCGGAAGCCGGAGGTCGCCCCCTCCCATTTCCGCAGCCTAATGGGCGGTTCACGGCGGGAATACTCAATCGTCGCAGAGGTCTCCGACGGTGGCCCCTCCTCGATCCTGACTTCAATCGCATTCGACCCTGACCCGTCGCAATCCACAAACCATGCCCTTCTTCTGGCCCAAATGATCGACTGGCTGGACACCGGCGTATCGCCGGTGGAGGCGATCCCCTTCAATCAGGTTGAATTGCTGGATGACTGCAAGAGCCGCAGCCCGGAAGACATCACTTCGTTTGATCCCTCGTTGCGCCTCGTGGAAGGCGAAGGAGCCGATATCGTTTCAATCGACAATCGAACCGTTTTCTCGGCCACGAAGTCGCTGGAATTACTGCAAGGCGACACCGGACAAAGCTGGCTGCAGGTGGCATCGGCGGATCGAGTCGTCGGTGGTTGGCTGGGCATGAGGGTGCCGAGCTGCTTTGAAATTGCCGGCCCGCTGTTCCCTTGGGAATTCAACAGTGAGTCCCCCCGGGAACTGGGTTATTCGGGAGTGGCGGTCCTCGAAGGCGGCACGCTGAAACTCGCACTGGTTGACAAGCTTGAATCGGGCTCAAATCATCATAATCTACTACTGAGCAACCTGAATGCATTGAGGAGCCGCGGAATTGATGTTCGCGTACTCGAGTGCGAAAATATCTAGTCCACCACCATGCCTTCCAGCACAGCACCCAAGAATATTAAGTCCAAGCGAAACAGTGGCCCATCGATTCGGGAAATTGCCGCCAAACTCGAGCTGTCAAAATCCACAGTCTCCCTCGCTCTCGGGAGTACGGAGGAGGATTGTCCGTTGGCTGCCAAGACTCGCAAGAAGATCATCGAAGCCGCAGAGGAAATGGGCTATCGCGCGAACTCAATCGCCCGGACCATGCGCACCGGCCTTTTCCATAGCGTATCGCTGATTCTGGGCCGGGTGCACCCGCGTTACCTGCCCTCGGAACTGCTCTTTGGCATCGAAGAGGAGATGGTCAAGAACGACTACCGCCTCAACCTCACCTGGCTCGATGAGCAAAAATTAACTTCGCCCAACTATGTCCCCAAGGTCTTGGAAGAATGGAGCAGTGACGGCATTATCATCCACTATCCCGGGACGTTGCCACCGAAGATCGTCAACATGCTGGAGCGTCACAACATCCCCTGCATTTGGGCCAACTCCAAGCTGAAGAACGACTGCGTACACCCAGACGATTTCAGGGCTGGTTACGAAAGTGCCAAACAGCTCATTGAGCTGGGACACCGCTCCATCGCCTATGTCAGCTTTTTCGATTTTGGCCACTACAGCGAAGTTGACCGCTACGAGGGCTACAAACAGGCGATGCTGGACGCCAACCTCGAACCGCAGCGCATTCAAAAATCAACGGGCGTCCCCCTCAACAAATTGAAGCACGATGTCCGCTTCGAGCTGGCCACCGAGATCATCAAACAGAAAAAGCTACCCACGGCGATGATCTGCTACGAAATCATGATCGCCGCCCCCATCCTCGTTGCCGCCATTCATGCGGGCCTCAAGGTACCCGAAGACTTGTCCATCATCTCGTTTGGACGCTTCAACCGCAACGACACCGGACTCTCGATCTCGACCCTTCAATTGAATTTTGACGAAGTCGGAAAAGAGGCGGCGGACATGGTGTTGCAAAAAATTAAGAATCCAAAAAAGCCGCTCAAACCACGCCTCGTGACTCCGAGACTCGACAATATGGACACCATCGCTCCTCCTCGGAAGAAGAGGTAAGCATAGCGACGCATCGACGCTTCTTCGCTGGCAACAGCTTTTGGAATCGGCCATTCGAGAGTGGCGTTTGATGCCGTCCCACTAGCGAGTCCTCATTCGACTACTCCACCCGGCAAATGCCAGCGGCGGACGACGGTCGAAAGGTTGAGAGTTTGCCCAATGGAATACGCAAAATGGAGGTTCTTCCCACAAATCATTGGACAGTTCCAATTTATCTTGCGGATGTCATGGATGTGTCGACAATGAACAAAAGACGCACACCTCATGCCATACCGCTCCCCAACGAATCCCGGATAAACACCCAATGAAAAACATCCTATTGATCACCGTTGATGAAATGCGCGGAGACTGCGCGGGCTTCATGGGGAATCCGGATGTCAAAACACCTCATCTGGATGCGTTGGCGCGGCAAGGAACCGTATTCGAGAATCACTTCGCTCCTTTCCCCAAATGCGTGCCCTCCCGTTGCTCGATGCATACAGGCCGCTACCCTCATACCGACGGATTGCGCTCGGTCATGATGGACAATCATATCAGGCAGGACCAACCGACTCTGGCCTCCTTCTTGCGTTCTCAAGGGTACGAAACCGCCATCCTCGGGCTAAACCACATTTGGCACGAAGACGACTTTTACGGTCACGGAGAAGCTTACCGAAAGCCGGGCGGAGGAGTTGTCGACTATACGTCATTTACCGATGGTCCTTTGGTCGACATCGCCTTGACCGAGCGGAAGTATCCGGCCGGAACGGCACGCAAAAGTGACGCGGTCTCCGCCCTCAGCCATTTGGGTTTCAATGGATTGACTCAGGGCCGGATCACCGATTTCTCCGATGAAAATAGAGCCGACCAGGCAAAGCTATACCTGAGAGAGATCAGGAGTAATGAAAAGCCCTTCTTCCTGCAGCTAAACCTGAGCAAGCCGCATCCATCCTACCAGATACACGAGCCTTACTACTCACAATATCACCCGGACTCGATTACACCGTTCCCGGGCGACCTACCCTCTCAAGCACCTTTGCCCCTACAAGCTCAACGCGAATGGCGGACGGGGCTCAACCTCCCCAAGCAAACCACCGCCGAAATCCAAGCGGTCTATTACGGGATGATCAGCTTTGTGGATGACTTGGTGGGAGGGGTTCTCGCCGAACTGGACGAGCAAGGCCTCCGGGAAGACACACTCATCATTTTCTGCTCAGACCACGGTGACTACGCGGGTCAGTATGGTCTGGTTGAAAAGTGGGACGCATCTCTGCAAGATTGCCTTCTCCATGTCCCCTTCATCCTTTCGGGACCCGACATCCCTTCCGGCGAACGCACTAATAGCTTCTCCGAGATGGTGGATATTCCCGCGACAGTCCTCGATTACCTGAACCTCCAAAAACCGGAGGAGTGGGTCTGGCACGGACAGTCGCTCCTTCCAGCGACACGGGGCGAATCCACCAAGCAAGCGGTCTTCGCAAGCGGGGGTCACGAAGAAGCGATGCGTTCCCGCTTCAATGCGCCCGTGTGGAAAGAAAAGAATGGACAGTGGGTTCTCGCAAATGAAGGCAAACAACTGGTCTATCAGAAATGCCCTGACGCGATGGCACGGTGCAAAATGGTACGCACCCAACAGTGGAAACTAGTCATCCGCGAGACCGGCGGCAATGAACTCTACGATCTGAAATCCGATCCGTATGAAATGAATAACGAATACGGCAATCCTTCCTACGACTCGATCACAAGCCAACTCATGCTCATGCTCATTGAATGGGGCCTGCGAACGGATCAGGACAGGCCCTACTTGGCATCCTTTGGCGCGTAGGGTTTGAAGAAAATCCCCGAGCATTCATCCATACAACTTCCATCGAAAACACCCCGCTGGCAGGGATCTCTCTCCCTAATCAAATCACCACCTCACCTTTCTCCGCCACGGATGAGTACAACGAAACCAACTCTATGAAAAAGACACCCCCACGAATCGCACCTCTGATTTGGACCTCAATCATCCTGTTCTGTGCGCTCGGCTTGCATGCCAAGCCCTCTTTCACCGTCCAAAGCGACGAGCCGACCGGCATCTACGCTCCGGGCCAGCAAGCCACCTTCACCATTCGACCCATCGAAGGGGGAGAAGCCAAGAGCACCGCCACGGTCCAGATTCTGCGCGACTTTAGCGGAACTCCCCTCGCAGAAGACTCCTTTACCGAAGGCAGCACCTCCCTCGAAATCCCCTTTACCTCCACCGAGCACGGTTGGTTTGTTTGCACCACAAAACTCCCGGATCAAAAATTTAGCAGCGGTGCAAGTGGCGTGCTCTACAATCCGGACGCCTTTCAGCCGGCCTATCCGATGCCCGAGGATTTTGATGAATTCTGGGCCACGCAGAAAGACCGCCTCGCCTCCAATCCAGCTCAACCGATTCTCACCGAACTCTCCCCGGAACAATTGGAAATCGCCACCGACAAGCCATATCTGGCAAAAAACATAGCCAATAGGAGCGCCGAGGGGTACCAGTTCTTCAACCTGGAAATCCCTTGCCTGGATTACAGACCGGTAAGGGGGTACTACGTAATGCCTCCCAATGCAGAACCGGGGAAACACCCGGTGATCGTCCTATTTCATGCAGCAGGCGTCAGCGGTAAATGGTGCCGCGCCAACCTCAACAAGGCATTGCTCTACGCCCAGAAATACAACGCCATTGTACTCGATATCAACGCACACGGGATGCTCAACGACCAGCCACAGTCCTACTACGACGAGCTGGCGAAGGAATTGGAGGACTATCAACACCGGGGCATGGAGAATCGGGAATCCTACTACCTGCTCGGTATGTACCTGCGCTTGATGCGCGCGATCGATTTCCTGTGCGATCAGCCGGAATGGGACGGGAAGAATCTAATTTGCTACGGCCCCAGTCAGGGCGGCGCACAAGCCTTGGCCGCCGCCGGACTGGACTCGCGCGTCTCGATTGTCTGCGCCTTGGTACCCGCTACGTGCAACATAGCCGGCACCCCGGGCGGATGGCCGGCGCGAGAATGGGGAGAATCCACTTACCAACCCCAAGTCGTCGAGGCCCTGCGCTACTTCGACGCCACAAACTTCTGTCAGCGATCGCAAGCCGCTACCGTGATGACCGTCGGACTCATCGATTCCGTCTGCCCCCCTCCCGGCGTCTATGCCGCCTATCATCAAATCGACGCCCCCAAGCTCATGATCCCCATGCCCAATACAGGCCACGCAGGCGGCTCCAGCCTAAAACCCAGCATCCGCGAACCGGTCGAGACCTTTATACAAAAGCACATGAAAGAATAAGACAGTCTCCCCTAAAATCATGCCTTCGTAGCCGATGGCTTCAGCCTTCGCGCTCCCACGCCATTTAATGTCCTCGCCTAGCCCAGCGGCCGCCCCAGCGACACGGCAACCCCTCGCGCCGCGCTAAAGCCCAAGCTTGAAAGCATGGGCTACGTTGCTCATAGCGATGAGCCTACGAATTCTTCTCCTTCCCCAAACTACCGACTCAGATCCACCGTTGCTCGCTCAGGGCGCTGCCGATCCAGGCGTACGTTTGCTCAAGCTGCACGCCACAAGACCTCAAAAGGGCGTCGTTTGGGTGGCCAAATCTAATGAGACTTGCGAAGTCTGCTCTGGCTGAATATTTTTTTTTCGGTGAAGGATCCCAGCAGAACGGTAAAGATGCGGAAAGGCCTCAATGGAAGAGTGGTTGCATTTTTGGCAGCTTCTCTCTGCCTCTTGCTCTCAGACGTAGCGCTGGTGCAATTGAATTTGCGATCTTCCCATCGGGAGTTTGAGGCGATTCTGGAGGAGAGGGCCTACGCTTCGATGTCGGTCTATGATCAGTATATCCATGCGATGGAAAATTCGATGGTGCAGCTCGCGACTTTTGTGGCGAGCGACCCGGAGACGATGGATTTGGTGGAGCGGGGATTTCAAGCGGCTAGCGCGGGGAATGAGGAGGAAGCGAATGTCTATCGGACCCAGCTATTTGAAGAGATGATTGATAGCTGGCAACCTTTGCAGGATGCCTTTCACTACCGGCAATTGCATTTTCATCAAGGTCCGGGCGACACTAGTTTTCTGCGAGTTCACAAACCGGAGAAGTTCGGAGATGATCTTTCGTCCGTTCGCCATACGATCGTAGATGCGATTGCTGAAAATCGGATCACTTACGGCTTTGAGTCCGGGAGGGTTTATGCCGGGCTGCGGGGAGTGGTGCCGCTCGTGGTGAATGGGGAATGTATTGGTGCTTTGGAGGCAGGAATGTCCCTTAGAAATATTCTTGGTGAGCTTCATGAGGAAGCAGGTGACGATTTTGCCGTTTTACTGGATGAATCCTACGTGCGGGAAACGGTTTGGGAGGATCAGTTGAACAAGGTTTTTGGCACCTCTGAAGCGAATGCAAACTACTTTATCGAGGCGACTACCAGCCCGTTTGTGAACGAAATTCTGGGCCGTGCAGAAGAGGTTTTCGAACGGGAGGCGGGTCAGGTCACCTACTCTCTTTTGGAGTTCGGGGACGAGTGGTTCGTCGTTCGCATGAAGCCCTTGATCGACTACCGATCCGAGCGCGACGGAGAGTACGATGGCGTCGGCCTGGTCCTATCCTGGTCGAATGTAAGCGAGGCCGTCGCCCGACAGGATCAGATTTTTCGGGCCAACCTGATCACCGCCGCAATTGGCTATGTGCTCGTGGAGTTACTGCTATTCTTTGGTTTTCGACTTGGGACTCGGAGCCTTCGACGCCACATCGAGAATCAAAAGGCGTCCCTATCCTTCGCGAACGAACGCCTGAGAAGGTTTAATCATTTGGTTTCCCATGATCTGAAAACTCCGTTTGCTGGCATTGTGAGCCTAGCGGAGATCATCGAGAATGATTTGGATCGCGGGAGGCGGTCTTACGGGGCGGAAGATTTTTCGGCGTTAAAGGAACACAACGCCACAATCCAGTCGGTGGCGAGCGATGCGCTCGAGCTGATCAACGGTCTATTGGAATCTTCGGAAGAAGGAGAAGGTGAGATTTTGGCAGCGCCAGTGTTGGTCAGCGACTTATTGAAGTCGGCCCGGAAGCAATTGGAGCTCCGTCTGGCCGACAAGCAGGGACGGATCGTTGAGAAGGATACCGAGCACAAAGTCGTGGTCAACGGGGCGGAGTTTGTTCAGGTTTTGGTCAATCTGATCGACAACTCCCTGAAGTATTCTTCGCCGGAAAGGTCACCGGAAATCGTGGTCGATGTTCAGGAATCAGAAGAGGAGGTCTTGATCGTCGTCGAGGACAATGGCAGAGGGATTCCCGAGGAGGAACTCCACAGTATATTCCGAAATCGCCAGCGGGTCGAGGAGGACCAGACGGAGGACGGACACGGGATTGGTCTGTTTATCGTCCGGCGCATCGTTCGCGAGAATCTCGGAGAGATTCGGGCCTTCTCCACGATTGGCGAGGGGACCAGGATGGAGATCCGGCTGCCTCGATTCTTCGACTCGCAGGAGTCGACGGACTCGGCGGAGTCATGAACCTATCGAATTCCGGCCTAGCCTCTGTGCGTGGGGAGAATCCCGGTATGTGGGGAGAATGGATGGGTATCGGCCAGGAGGCCGAATGCGCTCCCGCGCCGTTCTAGATCCCCCTGAGCCAGGTTACCGCTACAGCGTCGAGGCAACCCTCGCGCCGCGCCAAAGCCCAAGCTTGAAAGCATGGGCTACTAGATTCCCGTTCAGAGAGTGAGTGACTCGACATCCAGATATTCAGTAGCCGATGGCTTCAGCCTTCGCGCTCCCGCGTCGTTCAAGATTCCCCATGTCGAAATCGAGGATGGAAATCGAGGACACCCACCGAAATTCCGGAGGAATTGACGCTGCGCGGGCAGTCGTCGCTGCGCTCCTCGGGTGAAGAGACCCCCAGAACTG
>DGMY01000010.1 GCA_002388665.1 Opitutia bacterium UBA4506
CGATGGGTGTCCCGGATTGTTCTCATCTCATTTTCCGTTTGGACAATTGCATCACCACGAAGAAAGGGGAACTAACCAAACGTCTTCTGATGAGCATCTTTTCGATGAATTTTATCCCTGTCTTGCCATCAGAAATTCTGAAGGGGGCTTCAGGGATTCCGTCGCTCCACGGAACCGTCTTTGGCGTATACTCTCGGTATGCAGAAACAGATCACAGCACTAACAGGTCGCTTGCGTCATGCTTTCCTCCGTTTAGGTCATTTACTCAAGAGGATCGACTCGGCTTTTCCGAAAATCGATCTGTACCCGCCGGATTCTGCAGCCGCCTCGTCCACGATAAATGAACGCCGCCTCTTTATCGGTGGCCGCACGGTGGTGATATGCGCTGCTGTTCCGGGACCTGCCCGACTCCCCGTAAAGGCCAATTCCACAAAAAAGCATGCGGCGTGATCTCAATAGTATTTCCCGGACCGAGCGTTGGTTTTTTCGATGCCTGCTCGGTCCATGTATGAACTTGCTGAGTCTCCGTCCGGCGGTGTGGACACGACGTCTGCGTGGCGAGCGCGCGCAACTGGTACGTTTGTGGCGGCGAATTACCCAGGACGGCGCTCATTGCGAGCGTCGACAGATCCGTCGGCTTCCAGGGCTGGAGGGAATCAGTTGCGACTGGTCGGCAGCCATGGTAATGGAGCATCTCTATCTAGTCGGTAGCGACGTCGAGGCGGTATTGCAGGCATTGACCACAGGGCGTGGTACCCCACCGACCATCAGCGTCGCCCGAGTCAAACCTACGCGTAATGAATGCGAAGCCTTCACACGCTGCCTGCAACACCTCGATGCTTTCATTTGCTGGGCGGAGGGATTCTCTGCGGTGCAAAGTGTACGACGCTGGCCCCATCCGTGGTTTGGTCCACTGAGCGCGCAGGGTTGGCTGCGGTTTTACTATTTCCACCTCTACCTGCACCGTCGGCAATTGGAACAGATCGCGAGTGGTTCAAAGAAAGCGTCTCGGTATAATCCTTACGGACGTTTTCGTTCTTTGTAAGTACCGCTCGCCCGGCATTAAGATTGCTGCACAAAAGGAACAATAATGATCGATGCGAATCCCTATACTTTGATAGTACCGGATGATCTGGTATGGCGTCCGTCCAATTTAATGCGTATCCCGAACGCTGACTACCTCGAACGAACGGGGTCTAGTCAGATGGGGGCCCGGCTCTGGCGTCTGCCCGCAGGGTCGGCCAATACCTGGCACCGCCATTCCCGCTCGGAGGAATGCTATTTTGTTCTGGAGGGCGTAGGTCGGATTCGTGTCAACGACGAGGTACTCACCGTCCCTCAGTATGGTGCGGTCCATGTGCCCCCGGCGTCGTTGCGTCAGGTATTCAACGACGGTGACACGGAGGTCCTTTGGCTGGTGGTCGGCGCGCCTGACGATGAACGCCTTCCGGCGCAAGGGGGTGATCCGGCGGAGTTTTATCCGGAGGATCCCCGTCAACTGCCGGAAACATTGAAAGGACGCCCCTGGCCTCCAGCTGGAACCCCGGGTTGCCTATCGCGTGCGGCAGACTATAATCCGAATTCAAATGAGCTTTGATCTATATCAATTGAAAACCTTTTGCGTCGTGGCGGAGGAGGAGAATATCGCCCGAGCCTCGGTCCGGCTCTACCTGAGTGCTCCGGCAGTGAGTGGGCACATCAAGGCGCTGGAAGACGAACTTGGGGTGGCGCTGTTCAGCCGTGGTCCGCGCGGCATGCGTTTGACCGAAGCCGGCAATGCTCTCTGGGAGGATGCGGAGGCGCTCCTCAAGCAAGCTTCTGCGCTGCGGCGCAAGGCCGGCAGCCTGAGCGAGGAGCTGTCCGGCGTGCTGCGGATCGGTATCAACAATCCACCTGACTCTCTGCATGTGCCGGAGCTCATTGCCAGCCTCAGCGCACGTTTCCCAACCCTGCGTTTTGAATCGGTCTTCGGAAGCTCGCAATTTGTGATCAATGGACTGCGTCAGGATGAGTTCGATATCGGCTTCATTGAATTGGAGAAGCTCCCCCCGGAGATCGAGGCGCTCGAACTCGAAGCACGCGATATCCGTCTAATTGCCCCCCTCAAATGGGCGGGGCAGTTGCGCGAACTTTCCCCGGCGGATCTGGCGGCTTACCCTTGGCTCTTCGCCAGCGAAGGCTGCTCACACTATATTTTCGCCAGAAACTGGTGTGAGGAACACAAACTCAATATCGAACCACGCATTCGCTCGGACGATATCGACCAAACGACCGTTGGCTTTGTCGCTCGTGGACTGGGTCTGAGTCTGGTTGCCACGCAAAGTTTGGACGCCAGTGCCTTTCGAGAGGAAGTAGCCGTGTTGCCACATATCCAGGGCACAGTCCCACTGAGCATCAGTTATCTTAAAGAGCGCCGAGACGATACACTGGTCGCCACCGCGGTCCGCTGTGTACGTGAGCTCTTTGCCTCCCCGGCCCAACAAGCAACGTCCCCCAAAGTGGATACCGTCTAGATGGACCAAGCTATGGCGACACCTGCTCAACCCGGCCTGAACTTTAGACCTTTTGAAGAGACCGACCTTCCATACGTGGAACGGATATTTCGAGAGGCCTTTGCACCGAGTCGCTTCGAGGCCGACTTGTCCCGAGGGATTCTCGGGCAAGGTCGCGAGGTCGATGCGCATGCTTGGCTGGCCCGCATAGGTTCACTACCAATCGCGGCCATCCTCTTCACCCCGGCCAAACAAGCTGGGCAACATGTCGGCTACCATCTGGCCCCCGTCGCAGTGCAAGCGGAGTTTCAAGGCAAGGGAATCGGGTCCGCACTTGTCTCGCATACGCTTGCACAGTCGCCGATTGGTGAACAAGCGGTTTTTGTCCTGGGAGACCCCTCGTTCTATGAACGCTTTGGCTTCGAGCCTGTGCAACAGGCGCGGTGCCCCTTTGATCCCGGGAACCGTCACTTCCGTGCGCTCCGTTGGTTTGATGACGGCGTACCGTTCGATATTGCTTATGCTCCAGCCTTTTGGGAGGTGCCTTCTGATGATTGCGGAAATCGTTAGACTCGCACACGCTAACGGCTCAAATCAGTTTTATTCGATTCACGAGAAATCAACCCGCACGCGTTGACGCATAAACAAATGCTGATTTCGGGACACCCATTGACTTTGCTCGGGGAAAGAACGGCTTGGATTCGGATGGAGAGAGTGGATTAGTTTCACTGCTAAGTGATTAAAGGACAATCGGTTGTCGAGGAATCGAGTGCCCCATCGACTGGCGTAGAAGTGTTGTCAATTATTTTTCTGAATCGATGGGTGTCCCGGATTGTTTTCTGTTCTCTGGAAGAGGCTATTTGTGATTTCAACAAACTTGACAAAGTTAACTTGCGAGGTAACCTTTTGCTGGAATGAAAGAGGTTCAGTTTTTCAGGCGAGGAGATGGCAGCAGTCCAGTTGAGGAGTTTATTGATGGTCTCACGGACAAGCAGGCACAAAAAGTTGTCTGGGTGCTTAAGCTGATTGAAGATTTGGACATCATCCCGGCTCAATACTGGAAGAAGTTGACGAATACAGACGATATCTGGGAGGCCAGAATACAGTTTGGCGGTAACATTTTTCGTATTCTGGGCTTTGAGAATGAAGGCGATTTTGTGGTGCTGACGAATGGTTTTGCGAAGAAAACGCAAAAGACTCCTAAGCGCGAAATCGAGTTAGCAAAACAACGTAAAAAAATCTACCTAAGCGAGGAAAACCAATGAGTGATTTAAAGAAATACATTAGTAAGCGTAAGGCCTCGAGCTCCGAATTTGCGGAGGGCTATGACGATGGTTATGAGAACTTCCGCATTGGAGTGATGCTTAAGCAAGCGCGCCTTGAGGCAGGGCTCACTCAAGACGAGATCGCAACTGCGATTGGCACACGTAAGACAGCTATCTCGCGTTTGGAGAATCATGTCCAAGATGTAAAGCTTTCGACAGTCGAAAAGTATGCGAAAGCTCTCGGGAAGCATGTAGAAATACGGATCGCATGATGTCTATTTGAGTGATTGTTCATGAGTGAGTGGATTCGTTCACGCTGAGGCCTCCTTCAGAGAAGCATTTCGAGACACCCAAGAGCATTTACTGGGATGATCCCGCGAGTGCATCCAGGGGGGATATCCATCAATCCAAACGAAAGGGATTGTGCCCGAGCTCGCAAAGAATGGATGGGTGTCCCAATAGGCATCTCCTAGTAAGTATCCCCGTATCCACTGTCCCGATATGCACATTGAGGAGCCCTGAACTTCCGGAGGAACGATAGCCTTCGAACGATAAACCTCTGTGTGCCCTGCGCCTCCGTGAGAGAATGCATTTTGCGTCTGCCTCACCGCTCAGCGGCTCCGCGTCTCCGCGTGAGACTCCCTCCCGCTTCGGTCGGAACCGTCCTGAATCTATTTACGCCGATCCAGAACGCAAACGGGTAGGAAAACCCGTTCTCCTCTACGCATTGGATGGAAAGGAGAACGGACTTTCCAGTCCGTTTCACGTCGTTTGTGGAGTGCCGATATGGATGCAAACGGGTAGGAAAACCCGTTCTCCTTTACGCGTTGGATGGAAAGGAGAACGGACTTTCCAGTCCGTTTAACGTCGTGTGTGGAGTGCCGACATGGATGCAAACGGGTAGGAAAACCCGTTCTCCTTTACCCTCCGTGAGAGAATGCATTTTGCGTCTGCCTCTCAGCTCCGCGCCGTCGCGTGAGACTCTCCCACGCTTCGCCCTGAACCGTCCTGAATCATAAACGCCGATCTCGGATGTAAGAGGGGCGGGGTACCCATCAATCCAAAGCAAAGGGATCGTGCCCGAGTCCCCAAAGATTGGATGGGTGTCCCACTATCCGATTATTTTTCTAAATCGATGGGTGTCCCGGATTGTTCTTTGTTGTCCCTCCTTCGAAATGGCTTGCCTCGCGAACTCGGCTTCTTAGGTTGAATCAACCTTTTTAGCTAAATGCCGAATCAACTTGCCAGATCGAAGAAAAGAAAAACGGTGGCTGAGCACGCCGCAGTCTTGGAGATGCTTGAGTTGGTTGCAGCGAAAGAGTCCAAGACTTCCACTGATTTGCTCCGGGAGGCGGCCCGCAGAATAATTCGTGAATATGCTCAGCAGGGAGAAGGTGCTGCCGAGCTATTCAAAGCGTTTCGAGCGTTTTCGCCCAAGTTGCCCGAGCATACCCACAAGCCGAGGGATCTTGTTCGTTTTAAAAAGGAAAGTCGCGAATACGATAACCTCGCACTGGACTTGGGATTCAAGCAAGTATCGGACGTCCAAGAGTCTAACTCGATTCACAGTGAATCCGCCCCTCCAGTGTTGATGGGCCACCTTTAGACTTACATGAATCTTTCGGATGCAGAACCAAGACCTCCGGAAGATTTTACCCGCTTCCTGGCGACGAAGGATGTTCCCGTGGTGGTGGGAGGACAAGCCGTCAATCTATGGGCGATCTACTATCGGAGAGCGACCGAAGGACTGGAACCTTTTGTTTCGAGGGACGTCGACCTACTAGGTGACCGAAAGGTCTTGGAGGAGGTCGCCAAGCTTGCTGGTGTGAAGGCCAATTTCTTTCCCCCAAAACCTCCGAGCAATGAAGTTGGTTATGTCGTTCCGCCCGGTGGATCGGATGGTCCTCTTCTTATTGAGGTGTTGCGCTGGGTAAATGGCGTCAGCAATGAAGAATTGTTGAAGGATTCGGTCATCATGGGAGTCGGACCATCGAAGGTTCCGGTAAGGGTTTCATCGCCTGTTTACCTGTTGAAAGCGAAACTTGCGAATCTGGATTCGATCAGGCAAGAGGGCCGTCAAGATGCCAAGCATGTGAGAATACTGTGCCGGGTGATTCCGGTCTATCTCGACCAAATGATCAGGTCATTGAGAGACGGAGTCCGCACGGAGCGGGATGTGGTCAACATGTTAGGTGTATTGCTGGAAATCGTATCAAGTTTCAAATCCCGGGAGATATTCAAGCAACTCGGATTAGAGGCCGAAGATCTATTCCGCGGTTTGCCGACGAAAGATTACCCCAAGATAACAGGTTTTCGAAACCATCAACTTGCTCGGACATTTCCCCGGAGTTGACCGAGTGCTCTCAGCTCGGAATTACGTTTGTTCGGTATCGAATAGGGAGAATTTCAGGAGAAGGATTTCAGGACCCCCCATTGACTTTTTCGGGAAAGAACGGGTTGGATCCGGTTAGAAAATGTGAGATGGTATCGCCGCTAAGTTCCTAAATGACAATCGGTTGTCGCGGAATCGAGTGCCCCGTCGACCGGCGTAGAAGTGTCGTCAATTATTTTTCTAAATCGATGGGTGTCCCCGATTGGGTGTCTTCTTCTACGCATTGGATGGAAAGGAGAACGGACTTTCCAGTCCGTCGCACGTCCTGCACAGCCCGCCGAGCATGGACGCAAGCGGGTAGGAAAAC
>DGMY01000065.1 GCA_002388665.1 Opitutia bacterium UBA4506
AGGAGTACCCCCCATCTACTAGGACAGGAGGTCAGAGGACAGAGGTCGGAGGTCGGAGGTCAGTAGTCAGTAGTCAGTAGTCAGTAGTCAGTAGTCAGAAATCTAGCGATCAGATTTAAACGTTAAAAGTTTAGTGTTTAGCGTTTAAAGTTTAACGTTCCTCATATCCCCTCCCCCATCTTCCATATCCCATATCCCATATCCCATATCCGCGTCCGTAGGACGCTCTCCCCCCGCCCCAAACGTTTCGCTCAATCACCAGCGAGACCGGTATTTTTCAATAGATTGCTCAGGTACGGAATCAACTGCTTCTTCCGGCTAACAATCCCCTTCAGGTCGAACACATGGCCATACCCGTGCATGGGCGGGTAATTGATCGCGTTTTTCAACACGGCACTGCCGACTACGACCAACAACGAATTCTGCGTATTGATGTCGGTGACAAAAAGAAGACTGAAGAGATGGCCTTCGGATTCACGATAGCTCTCCACGGCGGCCTCCAATTTATCAAAATGATTCCAGAAATTCTTAAATCCGAGCTCTTCAATTTGGGCCACGGAGTACTGAATACTCCCGTCTTGATAGACCTTACAGTCGGAGCGAACCACTTCGTCTGGCGGACTGCTCACAATGAGCGACCCCGACGAGAAGATCAGGTCCGCAAGATCCTCCGAACTGATACCGGCTATCGGCTCCAACCATTTGAGAAGTTCACCTTCCAACGGGGTTGTGGTTGGGCTGTTGAGTAGAAGGGTGTCCGAAATGATCCCCGACATCATGATGCCTGCGATCGAGGCTGATGGCACCAATCCCCGGATCCGAAACAGGTCGGCAATGATCGAGCAGGTCGACCCTACCGGTCGGTTCACGAATAAAATCGGCTTGTCGGTCGGAACATTTCCCAACCGATGATGGTCAATAATCTCGGTGATCTGAACATCATTGGCACCATCGACTGCCTGCCCCAATTCATTGTGATCCACGAGTGCGATGCGGGTCGTACTCGGACGCAAAATATCACTTTTCGAAAAGACGCCGAGCAATCTCTTTTCGTCATCCACCACCATGTAAAGCGGCTGAGAGCTATTCGCGATCCTGCCTTTGATCGAATTGACCTTTTCATCGGGAGAGAAGCACAGCACATCGGGGTCGACCAGATGATTTAAATAGGTCGCGGTCCGAATGATCCAAGATGTCGACGCCGAATCATACGGGCTGACGATGAGAGACACGCCCTTGCGCCGAGCGCGCTCGAGTAGTTCATCCTCGATTTGCACGTTTCCCGTAATGACAAGCAAGCGAATCCCCAACTGGATGCAGCGTTCCTGCACATCCCAACGGTCACCCACGATCACGATGCTGTTCTCCGCCGGGACCCCCTGGTCGTGATGATACTTCGCGAAGGAGCGAACGTCCATCGCGCCGACGCGAACGTACAATTCCTGAAGGCGATCGGGGTCTGTTGCATTCAGTACAGTCGCGTTGAGCGCGCGAATGATTGCCGAAATGCTCGATTCCACCCGGCGCATCTCTCCAGGCGCGGTAGGCTTGGGGATGATCGTCTCTGCCAATTGGAAAAACGAAATCGCCCCCTCCAGTTTCCCGTTCTCATCCACAGCGGGAAGAACCCGGACATCGTGTTCATCGATGAGCTCCAATGCTTCGGCATAGGTACTGTTTGGACTCACTGTATACATCTCCGTTCGCATGAGATCCTTGAGCCTTGGTGTCACATCTCCGAAAAACACTGGTAATGGCAGTCCAAACTGTTTCAGGATCGTATCGATCCGAGCATTGGAATTACCACAGCGCGCCGCGACATAATGAGTCTGCCCCAGCAAGTGCTTGAGAGCCTCATAGGCGATCGCCGAACAGACGGAATCCGCGTCTGGATTCTTATGCCCAAAAATATAGATCGGGTCCTCTTGCATGGAAATGTCGGCAGGTACTGAATAAAAGGTTAAATCGGTCTCCCGATGTGATGAGCGTGGCAGTTAGCGCACCGGCCCAAGGGTTATGGAGAGTTCTCCTAGCTGAATTGGCAAATCCAATCAGTGAAGAACCGCAACAAGTCGTCTTTCCCGCGACCTGATGGCATCACACGCGTCAAATCGATGGCACACCTACCGGCGTGCGATATGGTGTGTACCGCTTCCCGGGGGTGTCGCTCCGCTCAACCCCCGGCTACTCGCTGTGATGCCTCCGGCATCCCGAGAGGCAGAGCAAACCGAGGAGTACCCCCCATCTACTAGGGCAGGAGTCAGAGGTCGGAGGTCGGAGGTCGGAGGTCTAGCGATCAGATTTCAACGTTAAAAGTTTAGTGTTTAGCGTTTAAAGTTTAACGTTCCTCCATATCCCCTGTCCCCATCTTCCATATTCCATATCCCATATCCCATATCCGCAGCCGTAGGACGCTCTCCTCGTCCACATCCCGGAGGGATGGCATCCAATAGCCGGAGGTTGAGCGAAGCGACACCTCCGGAACTACCAGAAGAACGCATAGAGCCCAATGGTCGCTACTACGACGAAGATTCCGATAATTTTCGCACCCGTTGAAGATTCCAATGCAATCTCGTCGTTCTCTGGCAACACGACGGGCCGTTTCATCGGTTTGAAGAGGGTCAGGAGTAGTCCCGCCAAGATGACGATGAAAAAGCAGATCGCCATGCGATCGAGAAACGCGATTTGATCCGCATACCACCACCCGTTGGAGGCAATCCAGGGACCGAGCACCCATTTGAAAGCTCCATAAGAGATCACGTTCAATCCGATTCCCAGCGCACCGAAATACCGGGGAGTCCGCGGAGAGAAGAATCCGAAGATGAAGACCGCCAGAATACCCGGCGAAATAAAGCCCTGAAACTCCTGAATATAGGCGAAGATACTTGAGAAATTATCAAGCTTTGGAGCAACAAATCCCGCTAAGATCACGAACAATACGACGAAGAATCGGCCGACTTTGACCAGCTTCACTGGGTCCTTTACCTTCGTAAACTTCGCGTACAGATCCATCGTCGCAATGGTCGACGCTGAATTAAGCATCGAAGCCAACGAGCTAATCACCGCCCCGCATAAAGCGGCTAGCACGAACCAGGAGATCAAGGGTATCGGTTTGATCAAATTCCGCACGAGAACGGGGAAGGCAGCGTCGTAATCGTAATCTCCGAGATTTTTCGAGTTGAGCTGATAAGTACCAAACAGCTTGTCAAAAAATCCAGCCTCTGCCTTCGCACTGGCTTGGATTTGGTTGGCGAGCTCATTGATTTTATTACCCACCTTCACCGGCTCACTGTACTCGCTGAGATCAATGTCCACACCAGCGACGCTCGCATTGTGCGCCAACGCCATCTGGGCTTCGTCTGGCTGCAATTCGGTGAAGCCCCCCGAGGAAACAAAGACGCTGCTGGAATCGACGGCCGAGATCGCCTGCACATTCTTCTCGGCCATTCCCTGGTGCAGGTCCTTGCTGAACATATTGAAGGCGAGAATGCCCGGTATCACCACGACAAACGGGATGACCAATTTCAGGAACGCGGCAAAGACGATCCCCTTCTGCCCCTCAGCCAGTGACTTCGATCCCAGGGTCCGCTGCACGATGTATTGGTTTAGGCCCCAATAAAAGAAATTGGGAATCCAGAGACCGATCAACAAGGCAGTCCATGGAATGTCCGAATCTTCTTTCGGTCGGACCATGTGAACCTTCCCGCCGGATCCGTTGTCACCGTTGCGCGCTACCGCTTCCCCTTCTACCCCGTCATTGAGGAGCCAAAACCGCTCCCATGGACCGGCATTCTCAATCTGTTCTACGGTCGCATCGGAGTTTGCCACTTTGGTCAGGATCAACTCGTCCGCCGGCTTCTCCGAAAGGACATCGAAAGCAAGATACATAACGATCGCTCCGCCCAGGATAAGCGCAGCCCCCCAGACCAAATCCGTCCAGGCGCAGGCTTTTAACCCGCCGACGAACACGTACACGGCCGCAAAGAATGCGATGAGCCAACATACCGCGGTCAAATTGTTCAGAATGGGAACTGTATTGTAGTACTCGGAGACAAACTTCGCCCCCGAAAAAATCACCGAAGAGGTGGTGACAAAAACCAAGGTGACGATCGCGGGTATTGCCATGGATAGCCGGGCCACCCCATCAAACCGGTATTCGAGAAACTCCGGGATCGTGTACAAGCCCGCTTTGAGAAACTTCGGCAAAAACCAGAAGGCGACAAAGATCAAAGTGACTGCCGCCATCCATTCATACGAGGCGATGGCCATACCGAGCCAGTTGGCCGACGAGCCCGACATCCCAACAAATTGCTCGGTCGATATGTTGGCGGCGATCAGCGAAAATCCAACCAACCACCAGGTCAGCCCCCGCCCCGCGAGAAAATAGTCAGTCGCTCCTTTCTCTGCGCTGGGATCTTTATCCCGGCTTTTCCAAATTCCTAGTGCGATCACTCCAACAACCGCAGTGACAAAAAGCGAAACTTCCAAAAAGTTCATAAGAAAACTAGCTGACAATTATTGAGGGCGAACGGGGGGGGAACCCAGAAACAGTTAGCTCTATTTGAGCCAATTAATCAACTCTTTGCTCCTCCGGACTTTCTCACCGTTCAGCCAGGATAAAAGTACTTACTCGATTTCGATGATATCTCCCGCGACAAATCCGCAGTTGAAAAAGAGATGGGTGCCGTAATCGAGTGTGACCTCCTCGGGGTAGCTGGGAAGGATTGCTTTGAGAAGACCCTGTTCAGAATCCGGGGCTTCCTGCGCGGGTTCTATCCGCATCGCGTGCTCGAAAAACGTTTTGCAAAAAGCGGTACGACCCAGCCAGCAACCGCCATTGAGAAACCGGTAGCGACCGGCATCCGGACCGGCCAATCCTTTCTCGTATCGCTGGAACTCTCGAACCGGCGGCCAATTCACAATGTCCGCGCCAAACACCAGCTGCCGCGACGAGTAGTTACTGCGGAACGATTCCAACGCAGCAACCGGATCGCGAAGGAGTAAGCAGTCGCGGGAATCCGCATACAGAGTAAACTCGGTATCGACGGTCTCCAGGACCTCCCGAATCGCGAGTGGCTTATCCACCGCATTGGACCATTCAGACCGCCCTTTACCCGCAACCGTAACTGTCACCCCCAGCCGATCGGCCGTCTCCTCGAATAGCCCGAGGGAGGGATGGCCATTATTACAGGTAATCACGGTAAGGTCGGGGCTGGGTCCTGCGGCCACAGGGTCAATCTCCGAGAGTCGGCTCCGGATCGCGTCAAATACAGGCTTCAGATCATGGTTTCCATGCCCGTGAACGACGATAGGACGCCCCCCGGTTTCTTTAACGAGTAGATTCATATTGATCAAATAGCCATCCGGCAGCCCTCTCGGCTCCGTCCAGGGTAAACGGTAATTTCCGCGCGCCATGCGGCTGTCTCATTGCCTCCGCAACCGCCGAGGAAAGCTCTGCCTCCGCGTCCTCAGAATCTTCCCGAACGACTGCTACCCGATCGATCTTCTTCAATCCATCGGCTCGGTCCAACTGCTCAAAGCAGGGAGAAATCTGTGGTAGGAAGACAACGGGCGCCTCTGCGCGCAAGAGCGTATAAGAGGAGTTGTAACCACAGCGCGCCACGATCACTCGAGCTCCGCTCACGGCCTCCTCGACACTACCTGTCGGAACAATCGTTGCGATATCCCCCAATTGATCCTCCACGGCCTCTAACTCACCCAACGGTCCAACCACGCATCGTAGTGTGATGTCACCATTACGCACAAGCGGGCCCAAGCTACGGCGAACCAACGGAGCCATCACGATGGCCTCGCGCCCCCCTCCCGCGAGAACGACGACCTCTCGGCTTGAGGGATCGGTCTTGGCGGGCTCCCCAGTGATAAAACCAGAGTAGAATTGTAGCTGTGGAAGACCACCCGGTTCCAAAGGCTTTAATGGATCCTCCCACCGAGGATCGGTATAGGCAATCACTCCCGTAAATCGATCCATCCAACGCCGGATTCGCGGATTCTTCGGGCGGGATTGCGGACGAGAGATCCTCTTCGTATACGGCACACCCAGAATTACCTGGCAGCTCGACTCAAGCGGGGAACCCTTTGCGCCAAGGGGCAATAGCTCGCCACCAAGACCGCCGGGAAGATAATCGACAACCAGTATATCCGGGGAGAACTCCCGACAGACGCGGCAAATCTCTTCGGCCCTCTCGACCATTACATTCGTGCGGTCAGGATACCCGGCCTCATGAAGCTGCTGATCGGGCCCCATTTCTAAGGCAGGTAAGCGCTTCAGCTCAAGGCGATCATCCCATTTCAAAGCGTCCAATCGGCGGCAGCCGGTGACAATCTGGCAACGGGCCCCGCGGGATGCGCACGCTTCGGCGATCCGGGTGCTGCGCCGAATATGCCCCAAGCCAAAGAGGTTATGGCAGTAAAAGAGAATTCTCGGTTCGGAAGCCATTATTGCCTTTTCGTATTCGTACCCATCGAACCGATACGAAAGAAACTACCCTTCCCCTCGGGTCATTTCATTCTCCAAGTACGTTGCAATCTCACCGATCGACAACTCATCACGGTATTGCCCCCCCTCATCGACAATTAATCGATCATAGCGAAACTTCCTTTGAAACCGGGCACTCAGTGAGGCAAACAATTGAACTACATCCACCGAAGAAAAACCTAAATCGGCAGACAACCGGGAGTCCGCCCCAAGACCGATTTCCTCCAGATCCCAATCCTCGGTAATCTCCTCGATCACCTCAATAACGGTTTGCAACACTTCTTCTGAATTCATGATGGGCTGGGTTGATTTTCAGGTAATACGCAGGCGGCAACCAAATCGCCGCCCGATACAAAAAGTTGAACCGGTATCGCCTGATCGCCCCGACTGACCACGATCCGACTTCCTTCGCTCGCGGTCACAATCCAATCCTCCGGCCTTCCGGCAAACCCCGTACCACAAGCTTTCGCGGCTGCTTCTTTTGCACACCAGAACGGGAGAAGTGCCTTGGGCGAAGGATCGGGCACCAACTGCAATTCCTCGGTGGTAAAAGCAGCCCGCAACCACTCCCCCACCTCTCGCTTGCCAGGCGTCTCGAGATCCAAGCCAATACCTTGTCCGCTCGGGTCGATTGCCGCTACGGCAACTTCCCTCGTGTGGGAAATCGACAGCGAAGGCAGCGGCACCAGTTCCTGAATTTCAGGGCATTCGACGAAGGGCTTTCCTCGGTCGTCTGCACAGATTTCAACGTCCGCCGAGTCGATCTCCAAGTCGAGTTCCCTGCGGGCCCATCGCCGAACTGCCGCCTTGGCTGCGGCTCGTCCCAATAACCATTCGTTTCGGCGGGGACCTTCGGCGGGAAGAGTGTAAAACGTCTTCCTCTCGTTCTCGTTGAGAATCATGTGAGCGAGCGCCCGTTTCCAGATGCCCCATCCCTGGTCCAAAAATTCAGCGGATATATCATCCACTCTTTCGATCAACATCCCCGACTCCTCCAGCCAGGGCATTCCCAACCCGTCCCCAGCCTCCGGCCAGAACGTCGCCATGTGGTATCGTTTGGGGAACTCGAAACAACGCTGCTGTTTCGACTCCAAGCGAAAGAGTACTCCACCCGACGAATTGGTGTAATCGAAATTCATCGTCGTGCTGTGCCCATCAAACTCCAACGAACCGCGGGCACGTACCCTTACACCCGAGTTTGGCGGGGGCGCATATAGACGCAAGGCCTCCACACGAAAGGGAAACAGTCCATAATAACCTTCGACGTGCTCAAGCATCGAGTAAGCCGTGAGCTGTCCGGCGCAATCGAGAAGATTCGGCGATATCTGGAATTCAGGTGATTCGCCGGCCGCAAAAAAGTCGTCGAGAAAGAATACCTGCAGGTCAGCATCGACTTCTGTTTCGGACAGGTGCTTCACTCGGCGGATGTTTTGAAAGCGCGGACCGTGAAACATACCAAACCGGTAGAAGTCCGGGACGTTGAAGCGCCGCGGCGGGCGATCATCCAGCGCGTCGTACCGCTGAAGGGGCGCCTCGGGGTACTGGGACGCTAACAAAACCACCCCTTCAAAGGCCTTCTTCTCGGATCCCGTATCGACGAGCTCGTAAACGATCACGCGCACCGCAGATTCGGCTCCATCGCGTGGAATCCGCACCGCCTCGATCCTCAATTTCAATTCGTCCCGATCGACAGCGAGCCAGCGATACCCTCTCGCCTCTTCAATCGCAGTGACCACTTGTTGGCGGCCGATCAAACGCCGGGCTGCTTCCGCGATCAACTCCATGCTAAAGGTAAACGGTATCACCGGAATACCATACAGATCCGCCCGGCGCCGTGAGGCTCGCCTACCCAATGTGTGATCCAGTAGAAACGGGTCACTTTGAAGGGTGAACGTCCGCCAGGCTTCCAAACGATCACCCGTTACGGCGATCTGGTCACCGAGCATGGGCCAGAGAAGATCAATCGAAGAAGTTTCATCCGGCTTTTCTACCGGTGACGCATCGTCGATCTTTGCACCGCCGAAGCAGCTTTCAAAGACTCGCCGCTGCGATGCCAGAAACTCATTCATCAGCGCAAAGTGCTGTTCCAGAATTTCGGCGTTCTGTAACGGAACTGTTGATACTGGCATTTGATCGGCACCCGTGGTCTGTTGATCAGCAGGCGCATCCGAGCCTGCCGACGAAAACCCAAAAGGTGAAAAATCGACAGGGACTCCCCGGACATAGAAATCCGCAAGAGCCGAAAGAAACGCTTCGGCGGATTGCTTTCGTTGCGGGGAAGATAGAGATAACGCCCGGTTGTTTCCGAGAGTATCATCGACAAAAGCTTTCAGCGAGACCCCCGGTCCGACTTCAAGAAACAGTCCCATACCATCGCGATCCAGACGCTCAATCAGCTCGCGAAACCGAACCGTCATGTGGAATTGGCTCAACGCCATGGCCACGATCTCGGCCTTTGTTCCGCTGAAAGCCTCTAGGTGGGCGCAACTATAGACCGGTGTGTGGCCCTCTCGAACTGGCGCAATCTCGTAAAATGGCGCCAGCGATTTCGCACCGGCCTCAAACCACGGTGTGTGGAAAGGCCGCTGGAACGGCAAGGGACTGCACACCGCACCACTCTCCTCCAATCGCTCCCGCACCTTCTCGATGTCTGCAACTCCACCGAACAATATGGCTTGGTGCGGGCAGTTATCAAGAGCCAGAAAAACGGATCCCTCTGCCTCTTCGACGATAGAGTCAAACTCGCTTCGGTCCTCCAAACTTACCGCGAGGGCTTGTCCCTGTACATCGAGATCGTGCTCGGCCTCCGCAATGAGTACACGGCAACACTGAAGGACCTCCTCGTCACTCATCGGCAAGATTCCCGCCGCGATCAAAGCAGAGTTTTCACCATTGCTGTGGCCGGCCATAGCTTCACAAGGGACGCCACACTGCCGAAGAATTTCGGCCAAACCTAGATTGAGGATAAAGCCGACCGAAGCGCCACCCTCCATCGCATTCAAATACTCGATCGCGTCCGGATCGGGAGTCTCGCCCTCCCATGGATACAGGACCGACATCGCCCCATTGCCCCGCTCCACGATGCTTTCGTATTTCTCGAGCCACTCTCTCATTCTCGGAAAAAGAGCAATCAACTCCTCCAACATTCGAAAATGCTGAGCCCCTTGGCCATCAAACAGCCATCCCACGCGTGGATGCCCTTCCGGCGGAACAGTCGCGCGGTGAACTCCGTTGCGGGGAGATCCCCGCCACTCAGGATCTCGAATTTTCTCCAAGGTGGACGCCACCCGGCGCAATAGCTTCTCCCGACTCGGGGCAATAATTGCCAAACGCTCCCGTCCACCGTTGCCGACCAACATTCGCTGGAGGCCTCTGGAGTCGGCCAACTCCAACTCCCTCACCAGGTCATTGACGGAATCCCCGGAGATCAGATACCCGCAACAACTGGGGAAGCACGGAAAGGCCTGAGCTGAAGACAGCTCCACCTCGCAAATGACCCTCTCATCGTCCCCAATCACCACGACGGCCTCTCTAGCGCCCTCAACAGGCGCAAACCACGGGCGAACCGAATCGCTCTCTCTTCCTGCGGGAAGAACCTTCTCAGCCACCGAAGCAACCGCAAGGGCATACGCCTCTGCTTGGCTGAGTCCTATGACCTGGCGAGTCCACGCCGAATCAGACTCGTCACCAGAGGTGGAAATACGAAGGAGAGGATTCCCACGGGTGCCCGATCTCCTGGATTCCTCATGAGGGAAACTCGCCCAGGTCGCCAACGCCTTTGGATGCCTGCCAGGAATCACACAAAAAGCAAATTTCTCGTCTGAAGAAACGAGGCACACTGCCCGCGGTGTTCCAGAGATGGAGTTGCCCAGAGCCTCCAGTTTCCCGTTCAAATCCTCGCAGCGAACCGGTGGATCAAACTCGATACCAGCAACCCGGGAGCGGGCCATACTGAGTGCGTCGTCAACTGGAGAAACCGCAGGGCTCCCGCCCGGAAAGAAAGGGGGAGAATGGATCAATCCTCCGACTCCTAGAATCGAAACAACCGACCCTGTTTCTCTCCGATGTTCGATCACCAATTACCCCACGATCCGTTTGAGCTGTTTTTCTCCCAATTTCACGGCTCCCAGCGGCATATCCAAAGAGTTTTTCTTCGATTTAGAGACGATATCCAGACTCTCGGCGAATTTTCGGATTTGCTCCTCCCGGACGTCCATCTCGGCATCGTCATCCACCACCATCCAGTGGTGGACTTCATCTGCCAACTTCGCAGGAGACAGATTGAACCGGATCGTTTCCCCTGCCCCAACCTTTACGTTTCGCGAGATGAGTGCGGTTCTTGGTTCGTTTGCCAGTTCGCGCAAAAAGGCTTCCAGCTCTTCCGGCTGGGTAAGCATACCTTCCAGTAATAGAAGTAATCTGTTTCGCAGTCTGTGCACGCCTCAATTAGAAACTGGAGGCTACCGAAACCACATTCCCGTTCAAGCGCAAAGCCGATTCATCCCGATTCATCGAATCTCCTTCAGGAGTGCCTGGCGAATCAGCGGTATGCTCCGCAGTAGCGCTATCGCGAAACGGCATCGGCGCGGGCGTCCTGACTGAGGATCGCTATCGTTCTACTGCTCTGCGCGGAAATGCAGACCCCGGCCAACCCTGCTCTCATTTCCGATTTTTTGTGCTGCCCCAAAGATCCGTTAGACCTTACAATCAGGATCCATGAAAACCCCTGGCATCTGGACGCGTCTTCGGCTCGGTTTCGGCCTCCTGCTGGCGATAGTCGTTATCATCTGTTCCTGCCTCTTCTTCCTCTACCCTGCGGCAATCATCATCCGCCTCCTGGCAGACACCGAACTCAAAGAGACCGGGATGCCCAGCCTCGTACCCGAATGGTTTGAGGCCACCTCCGCCCGCCACGCCCAATGGGCGCAGCACTATCTCGATTCCGAGTACGCAAAAACCCTCCATCACAGCGAAGTCGCACCCACCGAGTGGCCCATGTTTGGCGCGGTGTTCTATCTGGTCACGGCAGAGGAGCTGGCCTCGCGCGGCATGATCAACCCCGAATCACCGGCAATCCATTCGGCTATCGACCTCTCCGCGACCATCGTAGCGTCGGAGACCACAGCAGAATGGGTGCGGCAGAAATGGGGAGAACAATACCTGGCCGAGGAGAACATATTCTACCGAATGCTGCTCCTCATGGGACTCTCCTCCTACGAAAAGCTAGCCCGAGACGGGCGGTACAACGAGCTCCTCACCCGCCAAAGAGATCTCCTTTCCCGCGAAATTGATGAGGCTCCGTGGCACCTACGCGACGACTACCCGGGAGAGTGCTATCCCTCCGACATCCTGTGGGCTGTCGCCGCCATCCAGCGAACCAATCAAGCCCTCGGCGACCGCGACACCGAACTTCCCGAGAAATTGATGACCGCCTTCGACCAAGATCCGGTGGCGGTTGAGGGGTTGCCCGCATTTCAAATGCACTCCCGCAAGGGGTGGGTTCTTCAGGACCCCAGAGGAAGCGGGAATTCTGGGATTCTCCTTTTCGCTGCTGAACTCGATCCACAGATTGCCCGGCAATGGTACGCTCACCACGAGGAACAGTTTTGGAAAGAGAACCGCTGGGCTGTCGGTTTCCGCGAACACCCGAATGACTCTACCACAGATTTTATGGATGTGGACTCGGGACCAGTTCTATTTGATTTCGGGACGGTGGCCTCTGCGCTGGGAATCGGGGCCGCCCACTCAGTCGGTCGGCTCGATCACGTAGTCCCTCTCACTTTGGAAGCCGTCGCCTGCTCCTGGCCGACCCCTTTTGGCTTCCTCGTTCCGTCCATTATGGGGAAATTGGGAGCAGATAGCAGAAGCCTCGGGGAGGTCGCACTCCTTTTCTCAATGTCCCGACCCAATCAAACGGACGGGATCATTCCCTATCGCGGCGAAGTACCGAATATGGTTTGGGGGATGCTATTCTTCTATACCGGAGCCGGATTGCTCTTCATTTGGTTGGAAATCCGTGCGATCCGAAAATTCTTTCGAGCACTCAGAGATTTGAGATAGCCAGAAGAACCGCAGATTGTAGGCTTCCAGTATGATGCTTTGGAAACGCTTACTCTGGTTCACTCTGCTCTCATTCTTCATTTGTGGTGGCGTCAACGCTCAAGAGCCCACGTCGCCAAAGCCCCGGAGCTTTGCCTATGAACCATTGCGCCCGGCCAGTACCGACAGCCCACGCAGCACTCTCCTTTCCTTTCTCAACGACTACCAAATCGTGCTCGATGAACTGGTGGAGAGCCGCAAGGTGACCAATGACTATTCACTGGCAGCCTACGACCGAGCGGTAAATACACTGAATTTCCAAAATACTCCGGATGGCGGCTCCCGTTGGGTCCAAACCGAGATGCTCGCACTGCTCAAAGAGGTGCTGGATAAAGTACCTCTTCCCGACATCTCCGAGATTCCCGACGCTCAACAGGTCAAAGAGGAAGGCCTCACAGAGTGGAGTATACCCAATACAAAGATCGTCCTCTCAATAACCCGTCATGGCCCCTACGCCGGGGAATGGCAATTTTCACCGCGAACGGTGCAGATGCTGCCGCGTTTTTACCGCCAACTCAAAGACACTCCCTACCAACCGGGCGCATCAGAGAACATCTACCAGATGTTTATTTCGAATCAGCAAGGACTGATCAATCGTGAGCGGAGACTCGGGAACCGCCTCCGGGCCGTCAATACGAACAGCCCACGCGCCACCCTCGAAGGGTTCTTAAAGAACATGAACCAAGCCTACGAGTATGCGATGAAGGTCAATGATGCGCTGGAATCCGACCCCCAGACGATGACCACCGAAGAGGCGGAGGCGATCGGCAACCTCGCCGAAGACAACATCGCCCGCGCGATCGCGACGCTCAATCTCTCCGAAGTTCCCGAAGCGCTTCGCTATGACAGCGGGATTGAAGCCGCCATGCAGATCAAGGAAGTGTTGGACCGCCTCGCTCCCGCACCGCTCGACCAGATACCGGACCTCCAGATGGTTCGGGAGATCCGAGCCGAATCCAACGACCCGAACCGACCGATTCGCTGGATCTACCCCAACACCGGGATTGAGATTCTCGAGATCATGGAAGGGCACGAAGCCGGTACATTTAAATTTAGTCCGGAAACAGTGGCCCAAGCCGAAAAGTATTACAACGAGGTCAAAGACCTGCCTTACCGGGATAATTTCTACAAACACTTCTCGGCAAAGTATGAATCCGCTGGCACCTCGCCGGGGTTCTACGAATTCTACTCCACCACTCCCGGGAGTTTGATCCCTCTGGCCTCGGTATGGGGACGGGTCGTCAGCGGCCTGCCAGACTTTTTCCATCACGAATTTCAGGGGCAGTCACTCTGGCAATGGTGCGCAGCCTTCATACTCTACCTCCTCGCACTCTTACTATCTCTGGCCATCTACTCCCTGACCAGTCGTATCACCGCCCGGAGTCCTTCGCCGGTGAACTGTTGGCTCCGCCTGGTTCCTCCCGTGGTCATCGCAGGAATACTCCTGTGGGTCACGAGATATGTCACCAATGAGGTGAATATTACCGGTCACGCGATCCTCACGATGATTTCAATCGAGCGGATCCTCGAGACCGTTTTATTTGCCTGGGGAGCGTTCTGCCTGTGCCGCGCAATTGTCGAAACGATAATCGCCCTCCCCCAGATCAAGGATGAGAGTATCGACGCGAGTCTGCTCAGACTTTCCTCCCGAATCATCGGATCCATTTTTGGCGCATGGGTAATTATGGCCGGTCTGGATGACCTCGGTCTCGATATTTGGCCGATCATCGCGGGTCTCGGCGTCGGCGGTTTGGCCGTCGCCCTCGCCTTCCGTCCGACGATGGAAAATATCATCGGAAGCTTCATGATTTTCGCCGACAAGCCCTACAAGGTGGGGCAGCGGGTGAAGGTGTTGGATGCGGATGGTTCGGTTGAATCAATCGGACTGCGGTCGACCAAGATCCGATTGCTCAATGGTCACCTGACCACGATCCCCAACGAAAAAATGGCCTCGGTGGTCATCGAGAACATTGGACAACGCCCCTACATTCGCCGCGTTTTCGACGTAACTATCAACTATGACACGAAACCTGAAAAGGTGAACCATGCGGTCGAGATCGTTCGTGATATCCTATCTCTTCCTGAAGAGGAAAAGGATGACCAGCCTACGGATGAAAAAAAGCCACATCCAAATGCTCCGATCAATCAACCGGGATTTCCTCCAAGGGTGTACTTCAATCAGCTCAATCGAGATTCGCTCAACATTCTGGTAATTTACTGGTACCAGCCTCCTGAATACTGGGAATTTCTCGAACACGCCAACTGGGTAAATGTCCAGATATTGGAACGGTTCGCCGCAGAAGGGATCGACCTAGCCTACCCAACACAGAGCTTGAACATCTCAAGTGATCCACATCGTCCTCTCTCCGTCGGGCAACGGTGGGAATCCGACGACGATGGTCAGTCTCCCCTGAACCTGTTTTCCCAGGCAGCCGCATTCGGAGCTCAATCAGCACTCGGCAACATTTCCTTTACCCCGGCGAGTGACGCCATTCGCCCCGAACCCAGCGCACCGAAAGAGAAAGAATCCGACGACTCGAAAGAAAAAAGTGAGGCCCCGCTGGAAGAGAACATAATCGACCCCAACGGAAACGACGGGACCGAAGGAGGCCGCGGTTAGCCGAGTATCGGGACATTCCAAGTAGCCGATGCCTTTAGGCTTCGCGCTTCCCCGGTTGTACGAGGTCCCTTCCACAACATACGGGACGGGATGACGGCTTCGCCGGGACCATTCCCATGTTCCAGAAGCAGCAAGGCTGAAGCCATGCGCTACATTAGCGCTCCAAATCTATCGTCACCTGCCACTACGCTCTGATGGTCGAGTGTCGGGGACGTTAAGTCGAACTAACTTTGAGTTGAATTGCGTGATTGGGTTGCCGGGTAGCCGCTGGCGTGGGGAGGCGTTTGCCGTCGAACCTTTCCAGCTTCCCGCTGGCTACGTTGCTCAGTTGGAAGGCCGGAAGCAAGGAGTTTGTTCCGGTGATTCCAAGCCTAGACACCCGATGCACTACGCGCAAAGGTGGTCGAAGGAATTGGAGGATACGCCGGGGCTAACCGTTGCCCAAGTAGCTGAACGGGAGGGACTTTCGCGGAAGCAGGTTCGCAGCGTCCTACGCTTGCGCCGCTTTCCGGCGGACATTCAAAAAGCCTTAGCGAACCTCTCCGACCCCGGAGAAATCGACTTTTACCGGGAAAGACGACTCCGCCACCTGACGCACCTAAATGCGAGCGAGCAACTCGCCGGATTCGCCAAATTACAACAGCGATGGGAGGCGCAAAACAGGCAATAAGCCTGACTATGAATCAAATAGAGCGGTGAAATTGAGGCAATAAGCCGCTGAATGACGCGCCATTTCGGTTGCACCATTTGATTCAATATGAATCGAATAAGCTAAACCATTGACGTATAGCGCCTTAAGTGCTATGAGTATCACGTCATTTTGCGGTGTGAATAACTTCGCGGCGAAAAAATTTCCCGCCATTCGGCGGGATCAATTGGATTTTCCCAAGATTGGGAATTTCCCGAGAAGCGGGGGAGATTGTACGATACAACGAATGGCATTCGCCATCAGTGGCCCAAGATGAGCCAGACGGTGCCCGCGCCGATCAACAGTCCCGGAATCAACCCGCAGGCCCAAAAGCCGACCAGTTCGGCGAGTGTGACGATAGCGAAATCCCCTTTGAGCAAGGCAATGGACTTTTTCAGCCAGTTTTGCTTAGGACTCATTTTGACTCGGAGCGATTCCAGCACAGAAGTTGGCCCGGTCTTTCCGCGACTAGTCCGACTCGTTTAAGTGCGTTTATCACCTGTTGGTACTCATGCAGCTTGAGCTTGTTGGTTAGTTGGGCATAAAGCTTGCCCGAAGAAATTTCGCCAAAATCTTGAATGACCTCTGCAACCTCTTGAATGGTCAGCAAAGAGACATCGGGCATGGCGACTGGCTCATTTTCATTATTCATTGTCAGCAAACCGTAATCAGAAATAACCGCATGAAGCCGTATGATTTCATACGGTCAACACTTGATAGACCTCAATTTTTCACGCATCGGAACCTGAAAATGGCCCTAGCGGTAAACATAGGCAATGCAATTTAAGTCTAAATAAGTCCGTATAAGTCCATTTGGGTTCATAAGTCGCTGTCTCAAAACAATTTGCGGAATCGAATAATTTATGACTGTATTCGACTCCGATGAGTAAAAATAAAGAGCGCGGATTGACAACCATGTCCGCAAAATTGCCTATCCCATTGAAAGAGAATGTCTTTCGGATATGCGAAGAAAACGGCGTTAAATTCCCGTGGGTGATGGAAATGCTGATGAAGTCATTCGTTGCCTACGCTGCCCAGCATCCTAAAGGAGAAATGCCGTTGCCTTTGGCCGTCACGTCGAAAAGCAGCGCAGTGACCGCATTGCAACCGCAAGCTGGTTCGCCCGAACCTATTTACGAGATTGCCTCTCCGACCTCACTACGGGTCACGGACCGCCCGGAACCCTCGCCGGAAGATCGAAACCAGGCGGAATTGTTCGCGCTCATACACCCCAAAGGAAAGTATCCCTACACGACCTTGACACAGTTTCTTTCCACCGCCCTGAACGTCGATGGCGGCCACGTAATGAGGCTGCTGATCGAACAAGGCTACAAATTCGGCCACACACAAGAGGCGCCGCAGTGAAATCATTTATTTCTGGACAAAATATCTGTCTCTCGTTTTGAGCGTTTGCCCGAACGAACCTTAGATCGATTGGAAAAAAAACACCTATTCAGAAGATGTGGCAATGGCGTCGCATATGCTCTCCGCGATTAGTTTACCTGCGCATTGATAGTTTTCGATCGAAAAAGTCATGACCATCGAACGAGCGTAAGGGGTTTCTATGGTGATGCTGGGCACATTGAGTGCATCGTTGGCGAAGTCGCCAAGTCGAGCTGTGCTCCATCGTGATGGATATTGGCCGCTGCGGACAAATTTATCGCTGCGAAATTCCTTGGGCAATTTCGCAGCGATAAGGTCGATGAAGGGTCGGTGCTGCTCATCGGGCAGCATATCCTCCGTCAGTTTGCGCAAAAAGAGAAACATACCCGACATGTCGCCGACAATTGGTGAATGGAAATCAATCACCAATAGCGGGTTGCATTGCTTCACCCAACGTTGCATGTCGTATTGGATGCACTTGACCTCGTGGCGCATTGGATGCGAACCGTATTTCCGAAGTAATCCCTGAGGATACAATTTAGAACCCCATGCGCGGTTAAAGTCCCAGGGGTGCGAATCTTTGCCGGGATTACCCTTACGACAACCGTCGACATCTACAAAGGGCACTGCCCAGGTCATGGGGGCGTCATCGCGACGGACCATTTCACGAAGGAAGCCGTCGAGCACCCAGGCAGCTGGCGTCTCAGAGGCATGTTGGCGAGCCAGGCAATACACGCCCGGCGGTTTGAGAGCGGCTTGATCAGCTTTGGGCTTTGCTTGATTATAAAGCCGATTGATGGCACTGCCCATGCCGGTGACCCCGATAGCTTCGACTTTAAGCCGTGGTGCGACGTTGTGGAGCAAAGTGTTGGCGTCTTCGCTGGTGTAGGGGTAAGAAAGCGCGGTTTGAACTTCACCCTCATTGGTGGGCAGTTCCCATTCGATCAGCAATAAGCCACTCTCGCTATGTCGGGAGCGCGCATTGTTGATGCGTCGCCATTCGTTCCCAGCCTCGGTGCAATAAACTGGTGCGAATCCTTTAATGCCGATGCCTATATGACCACCGAGTTGGGTTTCATAAAAGTGAAGTACGCAACGCAGCTTTGTCATCAATGTTCGCTGCTTGACCTGCACTTTGAAGTTAAACCATGAGGCTTCGGGAGCCTCAGTGGGCGTCGCAGCGAATTGGATTTCCAAGACATCCTCGGATTCGACAACGCGAATGATCGTGGCGTTTCCAGATTCGAAACAGGTACGGATGCTTAGTTTATCATTTTCGTATAGGTCGCCGTGTGTGGTGATCAGGCAGGGTTGACTGGCAGGAGGCATATTCATGAAAAGAGGATGAGCTTGACATCGAAATTCATATGATCTCGCTGCACCAGGGCCAGTCAGAAACGCGATTCATATAGTATCGGCTATGCAACTCATTGCGTGCCCTGGCTGAACAATACAAAAACTACTACTCGTTAGCATAAAGTGCTTATGTCGCAGATTGACCAGAACCCAATGCATACGTTTTTGGCAAGTGAGCGTCCATCCGGGCAATGCCGTAGAAGTAATGGACGCCACTATGTTTATTGATGATAGATAAACACTACTTATGGATATTTAGCAAGCAGCATAAGATAACCTTACATTGATTGTGAAATGCCTCGGCTACGGCGCTGGTGTGGCGTGTGCCGCTGTAATGTGCGGCGGAGCGGCTTGATGGGCTGGCGCGGCGCCGGAGGCGCCACGCGCAGTTTATTGAGGAGTTGCTGCCTGGCTTCCTGCATAATGATTTCGTGGGCGCGTTGGGCATGGTTGATTCCCTGCTGGATCAATTGCCCGCCCTTCCGATTGGCTTCCATAAAGTCCAACGCCAAGGTGCGCTCGCCAAGGCGCAGCAGATTTTCGCGTAGCGCCTCCTTGTCGGAGGTGTAAATCTTGATTTTACGCCGTGCCCGCGAAATCGACACGTACCACTGGTTGCGATTCGTCGCCGCTCGATTTTGCGAATCCGAGAATAAAACCGTATCCACGGTTTTGCCCTGAGAGGCGTATGAGGTGACGGCGTAGCCGAGATTGGCTAGGCGCTGCGTTGGCGCCAATGTTTTGCGCTGACCCCGGTCATCGACCACGGCAATTTTGCCGTTCTTAGCGATGCGGGAAACCGTGACGAGCTCGCCGTTGACGATGTATTTGCCATCGGCGGACTTGCCGTTGAACTTCATTTGGAGACGATCACCCGGCGCCAGTTCAAGCTCGCGCTGGCGAGCGACCACGAAGTGCTTGGATTGCTTAAAGCCGACCGTCGTCACCTTGCCATCTTTGCGCAGGGACAAACCTTGCTCACTGGCGCCCTCGACTTTTGCAAGTTCGCCTTTACCGAAACGACCGTACTTTTTGATGAAATAAACGTAGTCGTCTTGCTCGTAAAAACGCACATCGCGCTTTTGCGCATTATCCAGATCGCGGTTTTCGTAGAAAACCAGCTTCGTATCCTTCCCGAGTTCGCCTTCGCCCTTGAGGCGCTGGCGTACCGCCGCATTGACGGCGTGAATTTCGTCCCAAGTTTGGGCGACAATTAAAGTGGTTTCCCCGGCCTGCCGCGCCTGCAAATAATCATCGGCTAAAGTCGGCTGTCCTCATCGACTTCCACCACGCAGTCAAGGGAGTCGAGTCGTTCAAAGGACTCGACGACTTCGCCCTTGGAAGCGGCCTTCACCGCTTCACGGTATTCGCCGATAAAAACGCGCTCGTTTTCGTCGCGACCCTTGGCCGGGTCTTGACGACGGATCGCGGTCAACTCGGCGGGATGAAGCCCGGCGTATTTTTCAATGGCCCGGAGCGCGTCTGAGGCTTCCACGGCGCCATGCTGGCGCGTGTCGCCCGACAAAATGATGCGCGTTTCACTCGCTTTCAGCGTCGTGAAAAGGTCGGACATTTGCTTGCCACCAATCTGCCCGGCTTCGTCAATGATGACGACCGCGTTACCGGGCAGATCGCTCTTGGCCAAAAAACGGGCGACTGTTTGCGCTGCAAATCCGTCTTTTTGCAGGTCGATAACTTGCTGGCGTTGCGGGGCCAAAACGACGACGGAATGCCCGGCGTTTTCCAAGCCCTTCGCGACTTCCTGCAAGGCGAAGGTTTTGCCGGTCCCGGCACCGCCCCGGAAAAGCGTCACATAATCTTGGCTCCCAAGGATCCGCTCAACCGCGGATTTTTGCTCGCCGGTTATCGTCGCAATTGACGGCTGATAATCTTCGCAAAATGGCGCATGCTGATTACGCCCTTTTTGGGCGATGTCCACGATTGCGAGTTCGCGGTCCAAAACAATGCACGTAGTTATCCGATGATCGCACTCATTTTTCAGATAGTTTCGGCGGGCGATTTCGGTGTCCAATTTTTCGAGGTCAAAATCCTCGCCCCGGCCCCGGATCAATGCCGCCGCCTTGAGCTGGTAATCTTCCACGACCGATTTGCGCTCGAAGACCCGTTCATCGGCCCAACTGACTATGGCCTGCATATCCGGTGTGATTTTATCGACGGAATTAGGCGCGTTTTCTGGCGCCAACGAGGCGATGTCGGCAGGCGTCATTTGGCCACTCCAATGAGCGTGCAGGTTCGACGCCGACGATTCCTTGATTTTGCGGTCCCGTTTTTCGTGCGCAATTTGCGCCCGCAATTCCTTCAAATTTTTGGGCCGATTTCCGTTCGATAAATGCTCCCGTACACCGGCGTCAATTTGCTGATGACGCTTTGAGAATTTTTCAATCAACTCGGGCGAGATGCTTCGGATTTCAAAATCCCGCGTATTGTTTTGGATCACGTAGCCCAATTGTTTGAGCCCCTTGGTAAGCTCGTGGTAGTAGAGATTTTCCACAAATTTTTGCGCCTTAAGCATCTCGTAATTTTGCAACGCTTTCCATCGATTTTCGACGGGATCATAGGTCGCATTCATGACGATACAGTGCGTGTGCAGATGCGGATCAAGCGCCCGGCTGGTATCGTGACGGAATGCCGCGCCGATCACGTTGCCGGTAATCCGGTCATCGGAGCGCCCGTTTTTGCGGGGATGTCCCGTTTCTTGTTAAAACTCTGAGTGGCTTCCAGTTGGTTGTTTAGAGGGTTTGGTTGATTTTTGTGTTTGAGTCAATGTTGTGGTGGAGACTTGAACGATGGCCTCGTGGAGCGTAGGCCGTCCCCGAAGGGGTGCCGCGAAGCGGCAAGGCCGAAGCGTAGCGAGGCCATAGTTCGAAAAGT
>DGMY01000026.1 GCA_002388665.1 Opitutia bacterium UBA4506
ACTCATGCTCCAAAACTACCACCTCCTAACGACCTCCGTCAATACTAATTTGTCTGACCTATTAAACCTTGAGGTGAATGGCAAATCTGTAAGTGACTACTCAGTAGATACGTCTCTTGACTGAATGCGGATTGCGTTCAGGTTTGCTTGCCTTGCCCAGTCCATCACCTGGGTGAGGAGCCGAACTGGGGCCTCTTCGTGAACTGCTAGAAGGACCTTTCTGTCTGGATCGGCGTTTCCAGCCAAATTTAGTGCTTTTTGCAGGGCTGCTGGGTCTATCTCCTGTTCGTTTAGGAAATAGTTACCTTCATCGTCAACGATTAGTCTGAGGTCTCCTCTTGAATCTGATGAGCCCGCTGTCTCAATCGATGGCAATTCGAGATTCAGCACTTTTGGCTCTCGGAACTGCATCGTCATTAGAAAGAAAAAGATGAGTACCATCAGCACGTCGACCAAAGGGACGATGTTGATCTCTGCTCTTCGCTTGCGGGTCCTTGCCCGTAGACTCATGACTCCGTACCGCGTCGGGCGCGGGCGATAAGATGTTCTACGATCACCTCCAACCGCGCTGCATGATTATCTACACGGCGATTGAAATAGCCCGAGGCTACCAACGCTGGTATCGCTACCGCTAGGCCTAGGATTGTAGTGGTTAGAGCTAGAGAGATCCCCGCCACAAACTCATCCGGATTCGGAATGCCGGGCTGATCAGCGAAGGTTGCAAAGACACTTACCAGGCCTGTGACAGTACCTAGCAGCCCCACTAGCGGGGCTCCACTTACAACGAAATCCAGAATAAACAGTCCGCGTTCCAGACGGTTCACCTGCAATCGCGCAAACGCTTGGAACGTTTCAGCATCTGGCGAAAGTCTCTCGAAAAAGCGGACTAACTCCGCAGCGGTCGAATGGTCACCTTTGCGCAGCTCAGGCAGTTTTCCATCAAACAACGCGGACTTCTGATAGTTGGGAACAACCGCGCTTTGCCGAAGGGCAAATAAGCGCTCAACGATTATGATGACGGCTAGGATCGAAAAAGCCGCCAATGGGTAGAGAAACCAGCCAGCATCCTGAAGAAAAGTTAACATCTATCTATTCGAACAGAAAAGCTACTGAGTGATGTCACCGAATCGGCTAGACGTAAATCAACCGATCTGCCACACCGTCAACCTGCTCTGAGGTTTCCAATAGCTCAGCAATGGGATCCCACCGACCTTCAATCAACCCCTCGCGAGCTGCTTCTGGAATACCCGCAACATACTCTCTTTCTCCAACAGTGACCGAGCGGTTCAGGACGTCCAGTTGTACCGGGGTCGTTGGATCTGCTTTCAGTGTCGCGGCAATCTCGTCGAGATCAGGGCGTGCCAAAGTCATGCAAGGCATACCCAAAGTGATGGAGTTACCGAAGAAAATCTCAGCAAAGCTCTCTGCCAAAATACCTCGAAAACCATAGCGATAGAGTGATTGCGGGGCATGTTCACGAGAACTACCGCAGCCAAAATTCTCTCCTGAAACGAGAATGGTTGCCTTGGCAAATCGGTCCTCATTGAGCACATGATCCTTGGGCGTGCCGTCTTCGTTATTTCGAACATCGAAGAAAGCGAATTCGCCCAGACCGTCAAAGGTTACGCACTTCATAAACCGAGCCGGGATGATCCGGTCGGTATCGATATCGTCTCCCATGACAGGCACTCCGGTGCCTACAACTTTGGTAATTTTTTCCAATGCCATTTTCGTACTTCTCCTACTCAGGCGGCCGTACGGCCAATTTCAAATAATTTACGGGCGTCTGTAATTTCACCGGTAATTGCTGCCGCGATTACCATCAACGGACTCATCAGCATGGTCCGACCGGTGATACTACCCTGACGGCCTTTAAAATTCCGATTGCTCGAACTGGCGCAGAGCTGATTCCCGATCAACTTGTCTGGATTCATTGCCAGGCACATGGAACAACCCGCACCCCGCCATTCGAACCCGGCTTCAGTAAAGATTTTGTCGAGACCCTGTTGCTCCGCAATTTGTGCCACAACCTGTGAACCCGGAACAACAATTGCCTTAACACTTTTAGCGACCTTGCGTCCCTTCAGGTATCGCGCCGCTTCCTGCAGATCAGAAAGGCGACCATTGGTGCAACTTCCCAAGAAAGCGACATCAATTGGTGTCCCGGCAATGGGCGCACCCGGAACCAAAGACATGTGTTCCAATGCTTCTTCCGCAGTGGCTCGATCCTTCTCCGGCAATTCCGCGGGAATCGGAATATTCTGGTCTACGAAAATCGCTTGCCCAGGGGTAATACCCCAAGTGACAGTTGGCAGAATATCTTCAGCGCGAATGTTCACGACATCTCCGTACTCACAACCTGGATCTGAACGGAGACTCTTCCAATGGCTCACCGCCTCGTCCCAATTCTTGGGAGCGTAATTACGGCCCTTGAGATATTCGAATGTGGTTTCGTCTGGGTTGACATAACCGCACCGGGCCCCGCCCTCAATGGACATGTTGCAGACGGTCATCCGCTCTTCCATTGTGAAATTGTCAAAGACCTCGCCGCCAAATTCGTACGCATAGCCGATCCCGCCATTCACGCCGAGAACCCGGATAATGTGCAAAATCACATCCTTGGCATAAACCCCTGGTGCCAGTTCTCCATCAACATTGATTCGGCGAACTTTGAGTCGTGAAAGGGCTAAAGTCTGCGTCGCGAGAACATCGCGGACCTGACTTGTACCGATCCCGAAGGCAATCGCCCCAAACGCTCCATGAGTGGAGGTGTGAGAATCCCCGCAGGCAATGGTCATGCCTGGCTGAGTGATCCCTTGCTCCGGCCCGATAATGTGGACGATTCCCTGTTTCCCGGTATTGGTATCGAAAAAGGTTACTCCATTATCCTTACAATTTTTGCGGAGCTCCTTGATCATGGCATCCGCAAGCGCATCGGAATACGGCTCATTTCTCTCATCTGTGGGAACGATGTGATCAACAGTCGCGAACGTACGATTGGGATAACGCACGGGAAGATCCAGATCGCGAAGCATGCCGAAGGCTTGAGGACTAGTGACCTCGTGGATCAGGTGCGTACCGATAAAAAGTTGAGACCGCCCGTCGGAGAGCTTACCGACTTCGTGAGCGTCCCAGACTTTTTCAAAGAGACTCTTGGGATTATCTTGCATGGAAAAACCTCAAGAATGGGTTAAATGAGACCTTTTTGCAACGAAGTTTCGCAGATAAATCCGCGCTTTTCCCTTTGGCGCGAAAACAGAGTGTCAACGCCTCCCCCACCCGGCCGCCAAACAAAGCCGTCCAGCGCGATGTCCGGTACCCACCAGCCTCAAAATCCCTCCTAAGACGGGCGGCGTTGGTGGCAAAATCTACTCGGCAATCAGCGCGAGAGCGAAGGTCAAGGTCGCCGCCTTACGGCCCCCATTCTCGATGACCGCGCTTAAAAATTCGAAGCGCGAAATCGTTTCCTTATGGGTCACGGTGATTTTAATCCGGTCCCCGGGCTTCACCATCGATTTGAATCGGGCATCGGAAATCCTCGAGAGAACTGGAGTCCGGCCCTCAATGGCCTCACCCTTCTGTTCCAATCGATTGACCAAAAGCACAGCGGCGGCCTGAAACGCGGCTTCGCAGATCAACACTCCCGGCATAATAGGGTTTCCGGGATAGTGCCCTGCAAAATGAGGTTCCTCGGCCAAAATCTCACGCTCCGCAACAATTCGATCTTCGGCGATCTCGACAATCTCGTCGATAAAGAGGAAAGGTGGGCGATGAGGGATGCGGTGTTTGATTTCTTCTGTTGAAAACATAATTGATTCCTAAAGTTCTAAAAACGTCGAAAGACAGCAGGGATCAGCGAGTCAGGATCTGCGACAGCTCCTCTAAGGTGTAAGGTTTTTTCAAACTACCCGAAAAACCATGCAATCCTGGATCGCTCATAATCCCCTCTTCCCAGCCCGAGCTGATGTACATCCTCACATTGGGATCGAGTTCCCGCAGAATGCCTCCGGTTTCCGCCCCTCCCAATCCCTGGGGGACGGTCAAATCCAGTATCACTAGATCGAACGGATCACCACGTTGCTGATCATCCCGGTACCGACGGACGATATCCCGCCCATCGCTATAGGAAACCACCTCCCAGCCAAGGTACTCCAACATTTCAATCAAGATCTGCAGGACCATTGGATCATCATCCAAGACCAGGGCCCGACCCGCAACTCCTTGAGCGAGAGTAGACATTGGTTTAGTCCTCGGGTCGATTACATCGATCGCGGGCAAACGGACGATAAACCTCGCACCGGTCGTACAGGCCGGATCCAAAGAGATCTCACCCCCAACCTCTTCGAGCCAGGCGCGGGCGGCGGCCAGGCCGAGACCGGAACCTCCCTCGCGGGTAGAAAAACCCGCTCCAAAAATCCTATCACGATTCTCGACAGGAACCCCCGGTCCCTCATCTTCGACTATAATCCGCAAAAAGGGAGAATCCGCCTCTCTCCGATCGGGCCACTCACGCTCGAGGCGGACACTCAGCGTGCCACCGTCTTCCATGGCGCGGACCGCATTCGTCAGCAAATTATTAAACAACTGCTGCAAACGGTAAGCCTGGGCTCTTACCTTGGGTAGATTCTCCCCATACGAAAGCCGGAGAGTAAAGCCGTCGGGCGGCACACAAATCCCGATCGAGGAACTCACTACGTCCAACGCGGAGACCTCCTCCATCACGGCGTGCTCCTCGGTACTCAACGCCCCCTCTACCATACCGCAAGCTCCCCGCAAAATACTTTCCACTGCGGACAAAGTATTCGCCAGCGACACATCCTTCACCCGCCTGCGAGCCATAGACAGGTGCCCCAAGGCTCCGGTCATAACGTTCTTCAAATCGTGGATAAAGACATCCCTATCGCCAGGATTCTGACTTGGGGAACGTCCGCTATCGTTCGAAGGTACCATTAATTTCGCGCAGAATTCGCATTTCCAAAAACAGACTCTTAAGGATTACAAGTCTCTCATGCCAGCGGTTTTTTTACAAAAAAACTTCTAAACTATATAACGCCCCCATATTTCGACTGCAACTAGAACCCAGAAATGAAATTCCACGCAGCAATGGCTTGAAGCCGTGGCCCGAATCCGACTTTATTAGAACTTCTATGTCAGAAGAACAAACTACCGCCCCCAAGAGTGTGACCATGGACGAGGTGATTGGCCTATGCCGTCGCCGAGGCTTCGTCTTCCAATCGTCCGAGATATACGGCGGAATCAATGGCTTTTTCGACTATGGCCCATTGGGGGTCGAGCTTCGCAAAAACATTAAGGACGCCTGGTGGCAGGACATGGTCCACCGCCGCGACGATGTCGTCGGGGTCGATTGCTCGATCATCATGCACCCCAAGGTGTGGCAAGCGTCTGGGCACGTCGATGGATTCTCTGACCCTATGGTCGACTGTAAAGAGTCCAAGATGCGCTATCGTGCCGACCAACTTTTCTTTTCACCAGTAATTGTTGAAGGTGAAACGATTGGCTACGTCAGCGCTCTCGAGGATGCAGGCATGGAGAAGGAGGCTGCCGACAAGGCCGCCGAGATGAAGCGCAAACTCGCTAAGCAGGGAGAATTGGCACCAGTAGAGCTGAAGCCCTACACCGAAGCCGACCCTTCAGAGTACGAGAAGATCCCCTCCCCTGCGACCGGCAAACCGGGAAGCCTCACGCCCCCGCGCGACTTTAATTTGATGTTTGAAACCAATGTGGGGGCGATCCGCGACGACTCTGCCCGCGCCTACCTGCGGCCAGAAACGGCTCAGGGCATTTTCGCGGAGTTCCGCAACATCGTCGATACCGGCCGCGTGAAAATCCCTTTTGGCATCGCCCAAGTAGGCCGCGCATTCCGCAACGAGATCACTCCGCGCAATTTCATTTTCCGATCGAGAGAGTTCGAGCAAATGGAGCTCGAATACTTCATCTCACCCGACGAGGAAGAATGGCCGCGCGTCCACCGCGAATGGATCGACCGCTGCAAGAACTGGCTCTCATCGATTGGCCTGCGCCCGGAACTCGTAGGCGAGGATGTGCACCCGCAAGATAAGCTGGCCCACTACTCCCAAGCGTGCACCGACCTCACCTTCCACTATCCATTTGGAGTTCAGGAGCTCTGGGGGATCGCCGCCCGCGGAAATTTCGACCTGACCCAACACCAGAAGCACTCCGGGAAGTCCATGGAGTACTTTGACGAATCCCGGAAAGAAAAATACATCCCTCACGTCATTGAACCTTCCGTTGGGGTAGACCGTATTTTCCTAGCAGTCCTTTGCTCGGCGTATGAAGAAGACGAGATTGGTGGGGAAAAGCGCACTGTTCTCAAATTCAGCCCACGACTGGCACCGATCAAAGCAGCGGTCCTCCCGCTCGTCAAAAACAAGCCCGAGTTGGTCGAACGGGCCCGAGCGCTCTACACTCGCCTGCAGCGTCGATTCCCTGTCTTCTACGATGCATCCGGCGCCATCGGACGCCGATACCGCCGTCAGGACGAAGTCGGAACGCCGTTTTGCCTTACCGTTGATTTCGACACCGTGGAGAGGGACAATCTTGTAACAATACGCGACCGCGACACCTGCAAGCAGGAGCGCGTCACAGAAGAAGAAGCCATCGCCCGCATATCGGCAGCCGTTTATGGAGAGTGACTCCCACACAACCGCGACACCACCCGAACCTCTTTTCCGGGGCGAGGAGGTGTTTTCGCTCATCTCGAAGCTAGCCGATAAGATCGTCGCCAGTGGAGAAATCTCCAGTGACACGGTCATCCTCAGCATCGCAAACGGGGGGATCGATCTCGGAAACTTGCTGCGCCGACTGCTGGAAAAGCTGACCGGCTCTCAACTCAGCTATGGTATTGTAGAGACATCATTCCACCGGGACGATATCGGCTCCCGCCCGATCCCGATCGTCGCACACCCGACGGATATCCCAGTTTCGATTGATGGAAAGACACTGATACTCGTCGATGATGTCATCGCATCGGGACGTACGATCCGGGCCGCCATCAACGAAATTTTCGATTTGGGACGTCCGGAAAAAATCCTCCTTGCGGTCCTCCTCGACCGGGGAAACCGTCGTTTACCGTTCCAACCCGATTTCCTGGCAGATCACATCTTCGTTCCGCCAAATTCCGTCCTCAAAGTCCTGATCGATGAAGAAGATCCTTCAGGTCACCAGATCCAATTACAGTCGCAATGAAGAGTGAATTCGAATGGACTCGCCGCAATCTCATCGGGATCGAAAACCTCAGCCCTGAGGAACTGACATTCATCCTCGATACTGCGGTATCCTTCAAAAACACGTTCGACCGCAAGGTAAAGAAACTTCCCTCCCTGCGAGGCAAGGTAATCGCGAATCTCTTTCTCGAACCAAGCACGCGCACCCGCGTCGCTTTCGAGGTAGCCGCCAATCGGCTGAGCGCGGATGTCCTAACGGTTTCCGGCTCATCGAGTAGTATCGTGAAAGGAGAAACTCTCCGCGACACGGCGCTGAACATCCAGGCCCTCAAGGCCGATATGATCGTTATTCGGCACTCTTCCGCCGGGTCTCCACACTACTTGAGTCAAGTGGTCGACATTCCGGTCATCAACGCAGGTGACGGCGCCCACGAGCACCCGACGCAGGCTCTGCTGGATTGCTTTACCCTGCGCGAGAAGATTGGCGACTTACGAGGGCGCAAAGTGGCCATCCTCGGCGACATTCTGTTCAGTCGGGTGGCGCGCTCCAACATCTGGGCGCTGCGAAAACTCGGTGCCCATGTGACCGTGGTTGGACCCTCGACACTTGTCCCAGAAGAATTCATCTCAATGGGGGCCGAAGTCAGCCACAACCTGAGATCCGCGCTAACCGACGCCGATGCAGTGATGCTCCTTCGCATACAGCACGAACGCCAATCGCAGACTCACTTCCCCTCACTGGGCGAATACACCAGTCTCTTCGGCCTCAACCAGGAACGTTCTTCATGGCTAAAGCCAGACGCCTTGATCATGCACCCAGGGCCAATCAACCGGGGGGTTGAGGTCGATTCCGATCTAGCAGACTCCAGTCGCTCGGTGATCCTCGACCAAGTTACCAATGGAATCGCCGTGCGGATGGCGGTTCTCTATCTATGTGCAAGTGCCAACGAATGGCAAAAGAGGGAAAACAACCAATGAGTTCCGAAAAAATCATCATCCGGGGCGGCCGCATCATCGACCCCGCATCCGACCGCGATGAGGTCGGCGACCTCTTCATCTGCGACGGCAAAGTATCCAGCTCCTTCGATGAGAAAGATGCGCGAATCATCGACGCTACCGGCAAAGTCGTTTGCCCAGGGCTCGTTGACATCCACGTCCATTTCCGGGATCCCGGTCAAACCCATAAGGAAGACATCCGAACCGGCACGATGTCTGCCGCGGCAGGTGGCTTTACTTCGGTGATATGCATGCCGAATACGGCGCCGACCTGCGATAACGCCGGCACCATTCAACACATCAACGATTCAATCTCGAAAAAGGCAGTGATCCGCGTCTACCCAACCGGTTGCCTTACCCGGAACATGGACGGCGAACAACTCGCCCCCATCGGCTCACTCAAAAGAGCCGGTGTAGTTGCCGTAACCGATGATGGAAAGTGCGTACAGAGTAATGACCTGATGCGCCAAGTAGTGACCTACTCCAAGATGTTCGATCTGCCTGTCATGGATCATTGCCAGGATAGCTCGCTCACCCAGGGTTCCGTCATGCACGAGGGAGAATGGTCGCTACGGCTCGGCCTCAAAGGCTGGCCCGCCGCAGCCGAAGATATTATCGTCGCTCGGAATATTATCCTCTCCGAACTAACTGGAGCGCATATCCACATGCAGCACGTGTCGTCGGCCGATTCAGTGGAACTCCTCCGCCAAGCCAAAAGGAAAGGTATCCGCGTGAGCGGCGAAGCGAGCCCCCATCATATCGCGCTGACCGACAAGTACCTCAGCGGCTACGATCCATTTTTCAAAATGAACCCTCCCCTGCGCTCCGAGAGTCATCGACTCGCCCTAATCGAGGGGCTGCGCGATGGCACTCTGGATTGCATTGCCACCGACCACGCACCGCACCGAGAGTACGAAAAAGATGTGGAGCTCGACCAAGCGCCTTTTGGTATTGTCGGTCTCGAGACCGCCCTGCCGGTTTGCCTAGAGGTGCTCCACCGCAGCCACGGTTTCTCCCTCCCGAAGGTCATTGATTTGATGACAGCAAAACCAGCCCGACTGATGAACATCCCGGGCGGTACACTTGCCGAAGGAGAACCTGCGGATGTCACGATTTTCGATTCTGAAAAAGAATGGATTCCATCTCGCGAAGAGTTCAAGAGTAAGAGCTTCAATTCCCCTTGGCTAGGAATCACCCTCAAGGGCCGCACCGAGTTCACTCTGGTCAATGGTCGGGTCGTCTACGAACAAGGCACGATTGCCGAAACGGAGAGATGAAAGAGAAGCCCGCGATATCGGGCAACCACTCGGTGAGCTCTCCCGATGAGGAGCTTCCGATTCTTTTTTTTGATTCGGACTGCGTCTTCTGCCTTCGTTCGGTCGACTGGATCATACGTCACGACCCAAAGCAGACTATTTCGTTTGCAGGGCTCCACTCAAATGCCGCAGATCGCTGGGTTCCCGCTGACCATCCATTGCGCAATCAAGATACCATGATCTTCTGCGACTCGACCGGTCTCTATGGACAAAGTGAAGCAGCATTTCGCGCCCTTCGCCCACTCAAGACAATCGCCCGCGCGCTCCTACTGTTCTCAATACTGCCCCGCTGGTCCACAGACCCTGCCTACAGATGGATTGCAAATCACCGCCACTGGTTCGGCCGTCCCGACTCCTGTAAGCTACCGGATCCGTCTACCGCCCACCGCTTCCTCGATTAACGTAATTGTGGACCCTGAAAACACCATCAGCGCCGGCAATCTCATTCTATTCGGAATCGCCCTCTTTGGCGCCATTGCTTCCTACTCACGCCCAATTAGAAGGCTCAGCGAGCCTGAACCAACATGGAGTCCCTGGAACCTCTCGATTGTCGCCTTTTCGAGGTACCTTTGGCTCGTGCTTCTCGCGATCCTCTTCGCGCCCCTCGCTGGCGACACTCTAATCGGTTTGATCATACCCAGTCGAGCCGATGACGACCGGATTCGATCCATTTTCGCTACATTTGTCATGCAAGCGGGACTGATCGGCGTCGTTCTCGTCGCCATACAGAATCGGAAATGGTCGCTCCACAGCTTCTTTGAAACCAGCGGGGTGTCTTGGAAAGTGGTTTTCACACACACCGGACATTTATTTTTCCGCTACCTCCCTGCCATCTGGCTTGTGGGAGCCTTTTGGGGGACGATTCTTTACGCTCTGAACTATCTTGGATTTCCAATCACCGCAGAGCCTCAAATCGCCACTCAATGGATCGCAGAATCTAGCTCGATCACCTTCCTTGCTGTCATGGGTATCATGGTAGTCCTGACGGCTCCACTTTCTGAAGAACTGGTCTTCCGAGGTCTACTCTTCCGGTTCCTCCGCGAACGCAGTTCAGCCAGGTTCGCGCTCATCCTCAGCTCGCTCCTGTTTGCCCTTCTTCATGCGAGTCTACACAGCTTCCTCCCACTGTTATTTATCGGCCTCCTTCTCACGAAACTCTACGACGATACCCGGGACATCCGCACCCCGATTCTGTTCCATCTATTCTTCAACCTCTTCTCCTTCCTAAATCTCCTCCTCTTTCCCTAGAGAATGACCGGCTAAGGCCAGCTGGACGGGAAAATCCTCGCAAGCTGCGACTTAAAACCCTGCCAGATCCGGCCCTCCTCAGATCGGACTCCCTGCCCCCCGCTCAAAGTGGTCCGCCCCACTCAACCTTCAGTCTTTAAACGATCCAGTTTCTAAAAACCGGATCGTGTAGTCGATCACTTCGGCACTATTCATAATAAACGGGTGAGTCGCCTGAACGACGATATGCTCCTTCATGCCCTCTACTTTTGTTCGCTCGACTGACACTTTTCCATCATCTGGTCCCGGGATCATGGCGGAACTGTTAATCCAATTGACCGAACGATCGCCAGCAATCACCCCCAACTCAAACTCAACGGGTCCAAGTTTGTTGGGCGTCGAGTCCTCATCCGTTCCAAGCTCCTTTCCAGCCGGCCCATTGATCTGGTCAAATATCCACCACTCTCCTACTTCATCGACCACCTCACTCCCTTGGTTCGGGGGTCCGAGCATCACTACCCTACCCAGCTGAGGCATCTCGTTGCGGGAAAGATAGCTCCGGACCAAGATCCCTCCCATCGAGTGAGTCACGAAATTCACCCTCTCACAGTTCTGGAGAACAGGATCCTGCCACAATTTTTCCATCGTACGGTCACTAAGTTCTTCAATGGATGCCGTTGTCGAAGGGTAATCTACATTGAGCACATAGTATCCTTCTTTGGCCAATTCACTACCCATCTTCTCCATACTCCCGTGGCCACGGGCCAGTCCGTGCAACAGGATAACCGCATCTGTAGCACGAACAACCGTGACGATCATGAGGCACGCACAAAAGATAGAGAAGTAGGTCATGGAACGGCGCTTCATCGTACCCAATAATTCTCTCAAAACCGCAGTAGAGTCAATGACCAGACCTTGAGGGCAGTTCACGGTCGCAGCATAAAAATTCACGGGCCGCTCCGCGTATTTGCCGGCTTTTTCCAATCAAAGCTCAATGAACTGCCCGAAAACGTTTCACAGTGAAGCTGCTTCCCGCTTGCCCTTACCGAGCCAATCCACTCGCATAGGACCATGAGGGACACATTCAGGCTAAAACGCTCAAAGAGCCGCATAGGAATTATCCGCCTCAGCCTATTCGCCGCCAGCTGGATCGCAGGATGTATCGGGCTGGAGGCAAAAACCGCTCTCAAACCGTCAAATACTTCCGAGGGTTACATCGCACTGCTTCTCGTCAACGAATCCCCCTTCCCTGGAGAATCCGGTTGGGTATCGGAGGCCGACACGAAAGCTACCATGCTTTCCATCCTTTGGGTCTGCGACAACCGTATCGACAACATCCCTCCCGGCTATCGCCAATCTCAGATCGCGGCGACTACGACAAACAACATCATCGACGTCATCACTGTCGGCGGCGAAAAGGGCCAATGCGACGGATTTTATCGAAACTCGCAAGGCCAGCCCACCACGGTTCCCCGAGTGAAAGAGCGCGTAGCCTACCTAACCCGTATTGCTAACCAGGGTTCACCGGGAAAGTTCGCCCGGCTCCTTAACTATGCACAGTCACTCGCCGATGCATACGAGTCCGGAGGGATACAGGAGGCAGAGCGGTTTGCCGGCCTCCGCAGGATCCAGCAAATTCCGGTAACCGGCCGCGCCTATTCCTGGATGACCAATTCCGACGCATACCATCCCGGCGGGAACTTTGTCCGCATCCCCGACTCGCTATCCGGGCAACTCGGCGGCAACCGCTTCTTCACTCTTCGCTCCTTGAATCAATGAAACGCCTAATCCTTTCACTTTCACTTGCTCTTCCAATCGCGGCTCTTGCGGCCCCGCCAGCTGCATCCCCCCAGAAGAACACCGTTGAACTGACCAACCAACAATTCCTCTTTGAGGTCATTCAGTACCTCTATCGCTGGTATCTCGACGAGGATCACGCTCAGGTGATCGTTGAGGACGGCGAGGCCGTCTTTCTGGTTCGAGAAAACGGCGTTTCATCCGATCCCGATGACCAAAGCCGTTTTGGCACCATCGTCCTTCCCCAGCTCGGCTACACGCTTTCAGTCAAAAAAGCAGACTACCGAATCGAGGAACTCGACATAGATGTGCATTCAGATGTCTTCGAAATCGTCAATGTCACGCTCGGCACCCCGGATGATATCACCAATGGTTTCGAATCGATCAGTATAGACTACGAATCTCTCATTCAGTCTGCACATCAATCCCGCGGGGACACCCGGTTTCCGGAGGGAGAACTGCTGAGCGAGATGGTCCAAGCGGCCAAACGTAAGATCCTGGAACACGTCAGCTCCCGAAAAAAAGCCGGGCTTCCCGTGGACCTGCGTGGCTATTCAACCTTGGAAGAATTTGTCGCCTCTCCACAAGAGATCCACCTGGCCCCGCACCCAGACGTCGCCAACGACGTCTGGATTTACTGGGAGACTGGACAGATGCTCCTGCACTTTTCCTCCGAACTCGACCTCAATGACCCCCAGCTGTGGAGCCATCAACACCTTTCCATTAAACTCTACGACATCGACGAGCAGACGGTCGTCTCCCTCCACGAGGTCGCGGGCAGCAACGCCTACCTCACACGAGATCAGGTCGGCCGCATTCTCTACAACTGTCTAGTCCTCGGGAAACGTGTGACCATCGACAACACTGCTGATGCCGGGAAATAGATAGTCTCTAGAAGATCACTCTCCAGACAATCCCCGCCTCCCGTAGTTGAGAAGTACACCCTCACCGCACTTGATCGAAATTTCGTCCTCTTTCGAGCTACGGGCACTTCCGGAAATAGGCTCACCCTCTCGATGAGAGGAAATCAGTAGTCGGGCCGCTTTCGCAACTCTTTGGTCTTCCCTCGCTTTTTCTTCGATTCCACCCGGCGCTTCTTCGAGCCGAGTGTGGGACGAGTCGCTCGGCGTTTTTTCTCAGGAGTAGTCGCCCTTCGAATCAGATCTTCCAAACGCTCCAACGCTGCGAGTTTGTTTTTCTCAAATGATCGATGCTCCTCGGCACGAATGACAATCACGCCGTCCCGGGTTAATCGCTGGTCAGGTACCCGTAAGATTCTCTCCTTATAAAAGGACGGCAAAGACGACCTCTTGACATCGAAAAAGAGCTGTACCGCACTCGAGACTTTATTCACGTTCTGACCACCTGGGCCCGACGCCCGAATCGCCTGAAACGATAGCTCAGACGCGGGAATCGTCACTTTTTGGGAAAGTCTTAGCATGATCTACGGTCCTCAACTACCTCAGGGTGCAGCTACCTACCCAACACCGGCGGCACGATTCAGTCAACCGAATGAACGAAGCCGCGCATTGTCGAAGGATCACAGACAAGCGACCCGACAAGTCGGGACTACGTGAGATTCGCTTTGGCCGCATCGCTCCTAAGCCCCCCTCATGGCGAGAGTCCACCGTCATGTACTCTACTCTTCATTGCTAGAACCTCCGCACCCAGACTGAGTCACTTCGTCCCGATCCACCGATCCTCCGACACCTCTACGTGTGCCGACCTGTCCCATAGCGAACGATCCAAAAAATCTATAAACACTATAAATCAACAGGTTACAAAACTCATGCCAATGGCATGGAGAATGCAAAATAGAGAACTGCTACAAATCCAATCAACTAAACAAAAGGAAAAACAATTATGACACTCTTCAAATACAACTCCGACAACCAGGATCCATTCGCAGGGATTAACTCCCTACTGAATCAGTTCAGTCGAGGAATCCAGCATACGCTTTCCGAGGCGCAAAAGAGTCAACAGATCCCCGTCAATCTCTACAGCACAGAAGATTCGTATGAGGTGCGTGCAGAACTCACCGGAATCGACAAAGCGGATGTTTCGGTCAGTCTCAACAACGGCGTTTTGGAGATAAAGGCAAAGCGCGACACTCATTCCGGGACTTCTCAGGTCGAGGAATCTTTCGATCGCCGGATAACCGTCGGGGAAGATGTTGATCCTGAGGCGGTTCAAGCTCGGCTAGAAGACGGGATTCTCTCGGTCCACCTTCCCAAACGTGAGGCGGACAAACCAAAAACAATCACGGTGGCGTAAGCCCCGAGGGTCCGAACTACCGAACACAATCTAAACAAACCAATTGCTATCATATTATGAGTAACGAAATTGCACAATCTCCGACAAAAGAAACACGCCCACAAGGGACTCGCCAGTCTTGGCAGAGACCACGCTACGAGGTAAAACCGGGCAAAGATGTCTATGAACTAAGGGTGCATCTGCCAGGGGTTCCACGGGATCAAGCTGAGGTAACGATCGAGAAAGATCAGCTTCTTGTCATTGGGCGACGGGCCAACCTCCGCCCCGACGGAGGGAAACCCGTCCATCAAGAGCTAGTCTTGAATGACTTTCGTCTTCAACTTCAGTTGAACGTAAAGATCGACACCGACCAGATCTCGGCTCGGTCCGAGGCCGGAGTTCTAACCGTTAGCCTTCCGGTAGCGGAGGAAAGCAAACCGAGAACTATTGCTGTTGAATAAATTTTTGAAGGTCAAACCTTCGAAAATAAGAGAAAGTAAGTTGAGAGTCGCCCGGCACCAATTGGTGCCGGGCTTTTTTTGATCCCTTGAATTAAGCTCTGAGAATCCTTCGCGCGGCATCCTCCCTACCTCGAGAGAAAGGACTACAACTGACTTTTAAATATCCGGACGAAGCGCTCAGTCACTCTTTTCCAGACCGAGCGTCGAGCCCAACTGGCTTCTTTTTCCTCATGAGCGGACTCGAGGTCCAACTCGAAATGCTTGCTCAATTCGCGATAACGGCTCTCCGAAAAGACGCAGAGGACGATCTCAGCATCGCGCCGCTGTGACCGCTGGTTAAAGTTCGCCGAACCCAAGATACTCATCCCGCCGTCGATGAGCATTAATTTTTGATGTAACATCGTCTTATCATAGCGATAGATCCGTACCCCCGCCTCCAGCAGATTCTCAAAGGTCTTAGCGGCAGCAAACCACTCAAATCGGCGATCAAGATGTTCACCGGGCAAGAGAATCTTCACATCAACTCCCCCTCGAACCTTCTCCCTGAGGAGATCCACCATGGACTCATCAATCACAAAGTATGGGGTAGAAATCCATAGAGACTTCCTTGCTTGCGAGATCGCTCCTCGCATCAAATTTGCCACATCGCTTCCAGTGTCTCGGGAAATCGACCGCAGAACTAATATCCTGTCATCGCCCGCTTGAGCCTGTTCCACAGCAGATCCTTCGAACGAAGGAAAGTCTCCAGGGTTCGCCTCTATCCAATTATCCCAAAAAGAGCCCATCAGCCCATCCACGGCCGGCCCCATCACCTTCACGTGAGTCTCTCTCCACTCCTCAGGATTTCTGGCATCTCCCTCCCACTCTTTTGCGATCCCAACACCACCGGTGTAACCGATCCGATTGTCACAAATGAGGACTTTTCGATGCGTTCGGTTGTCATACCTCCACAATTTCAATGAAGAAAACGGACGAAACCATTTAATGATCACTCCGGACTCCTTCATCGCTTCAACCAACTTGTCGTCCATGGATGAAGCACCAAAAGCGTCCAACAGGACGCGAACGGTCAATCCTTCCCTCGCCTTTTCACTGAGCGCGTCCGCAAACTCTTCGGCGATGTCTCCCTTCCAATAAACGAAGGTAAGAAACTCGATACTCGTCTGGGATTCTCGAATGTCCTTGAGCATCGACGGAAATATCTGGCACCCATTCCGCAGAATCACCAAATCGTTTCCGACCGTAGAGGGTATTCCCAGAAGTTTCTCCAAATAACACCGAAGGTAATCACACGACATCGACGATTTATCAGAATTTTCAGGAGAATTCATAACGATTAGAGTAAAATAGGAGGGCACCCATTCGACTCCCATTCGCTCCTCTTTCCAAGCTGGAAATCATCAATTGGCTCTCCCAGTCACGAAATAGGCATCCAACTTTCGGACGAGTATTTCCCCCGCAACAACTCGGTCACAAACGTTGACCCCAGCATCCGCTACGAATGAAAATTACATTCGATCGAGGGAGAAAGACCTTCGCGCACATTCAGTCGCCTTTCAACTCGTAGAATCTATGTCGAAGCGGATCATATCAGCAATAGTCACCGTACTGCTAGCAGTCCTGCTGGTATCGGCGATCACCCAGATCCCTCTCGATGACGCAAAAGAATCAGCGCAAGAGTGGATAGCCGACGCAGGTGCCTGGGGCATGATTTGGTACTACCTGATCGGTTCCGTCCTTTCTCTCATTTTTTGCCCAATTTCTCCCATCATCGTGTCCGCGGGACTGCTGTTTGGATTTAGCATCGGCATGGGACTCGCCCTCGCAGTCCTCGCAACCGGTTCCCTCTTGGGGTTTCTTATCGGCGGTAAAATCTGGAGCCGGATCCAGCACTTATCCTTCGCCCGGAACCGATGGTTCAAGGCGATTCATTCGGCGGTCCGTGACGATGGAGTCATTATCGTCGCATTGCTCCGTATGACCCCATTCATTCAGTTTACTGTCGCCAACTTTTTCTTTGGCACTCTGTCACTCCGAGCCACTCCATTCACTGTTGCAAGCGTGCTGGGGATGATCCCCGGCGCTCTCCTAATGGTATACGCCGGTTCCCTGGCCCGGTCAGCTTTCGGTGACAGTAATGAACTGGGAATCTGGCAGTGGATCCTCTTCGGCGCAGGGATCGCAGTGTTCATTTTCGTGAGCGCGCGAGTCACCGCAAAGACGAAGGCCGCTTTGGCCAAAAATGAGGAGCCTAGCAAATAGCGGATGGTGGCGTCTCATCAGGAGTGATTAACAAACCTCTCTCGATGGCGTTATGGACTGCCTCGTTTCGACTCGATGCATCCAATTTCGTAAATAGATGCGAAACGTGCGTCTTCACTGTCGTCACCTGCATATCGAGCTTTGTCGCGATCTCCTCGTTCGAGCGGCCTTCGTAAATTTGCTCTAAGACCTCCTGTTCACGATCGGAAATGTCAACAAACCGATCCCGCCGGAAAAATTGTTCATCCGTTTCGTGGATCGTTTTCCGGCCAATCGCCGCATTTCGAACCGCACGCTCAAGATCATCCAATGAGTCAGATTTCCGAATCCAGGCCATCGCGCCCGCGCTGAAAGCGTTCCGGACATTCTCCTCCAAATAGAATCCGGAATAGATCACGATCTTTGGCCCACCTTCTTTGGGCGTCCAATCCAAGAGAAGACTCTCCCCAATCTTAAAGTCTGCGATTAGAACTGTAACGGGCTCAGACTCGATTTTCGCATCCAGCTTATCGATGCTGGTCACGGTCCAATCAACCTTCATATCACCCCGCTCCTCAAAAAAGGCAGATAATCCGAAGATCGCAGCAGGATGATCGTCAATAATGCCGATCGAAATTTTTTCGGTTTTACCCATACGTTCTAATAAAGAGGTTTAATCTAAATCCTCAAAAAACGCACAGGTCGACTACATTCGATACGAGGATTCTTTAAATATCCCGTCTCTCCCCACAGGAGAACTGGGCCGAAAAGCTACTGCGTCCTCTCTGGGGGACGCTCGTCAACGCTCTCTTTGACAATGGCTTTCTCAGCCGAAACCACCGATTCTTGATCGTCTTTCGGGGCGCCCTTCCGGTCGCGCTGCGGGCTCTTTACCCCGGCAGTAATGACGTATCGCATCGCTTCTTCAAAAGACCAATCAAGCTCCACCACACGACTAGTGGGCACGATGACAGTAAATCCACCCACTTGGTAACTCATCGGAAGGTAAATCGAGCACCACTCACCATCAACCCCATCATCAATATGAGAGTCAACGCGCTCGCTCATCCGAAAGCCGACCAATCGAGATGGCTCCGACTCGATAGGCTGATAAAGCACTACGGTACTCTGGTTAGACTTCGATCGAGATTGAAAATACTCGGTGAAGTCCCGAATCGAACCGTACACGGATTTCAATAGCGGTACCCGAGTGATCAAGCCCTCGAAAAATTGCAGCGCCGACTGAATCAACGCGACTTGAATCATCCAACCCAAGGACACCAAAGCAAATAGGCCAAAAATAAACCCCAACCCCGGAAAATACCATTCCTCTGGCAAAACCGTTTGGATCACCCCTCCAAAGTAGGACTCCAGCAACGAACCCAAAAGGAACACAACATACAGAGTTACCAAAAGTGGAAGCAAAGTCCCCACGCCCTTCCCTGCGGACACTACCGCATCCCGAAACAACCCGCCATCTCCACCATTCCCGCTACTAGTATTCATAGGATAAAATATTTTCGAATTCCGAAAGGAGGTAAAGACCGGGCCAGTCATTCGAAAGTAGGACTGCTTGAATCTTGGGAATAAAAAGCAGAAATAGTACCTTCGAAACCGTAACCAATACGAACTCGAACTCAAAAATATCATGAGTAAAGCACCACAAAAAACTTCGAACCTCACCCAAAGCCGGGAACAACTGGTCGAAGACTTGCAAACACTTATTGCCGACGCACAAGGCTTGGCCAAAGAAGCCAAAACCGCTTCCGGTGAAGCTATCGACGAAAAGGTTAAAGCTGCACGGGAAGCTCTCCAAGAGGGAGTAGAGAACCTCAAGAAGCACGGGGAGGTCGCTCGCGATAAAAGCATCGAGTACTCCAAGACTTTCGACGAACTCGTTCGGGCGAACCCTTGGAAATCAATCGGAATTGCTGCTCTGGGCGGATTCGTCGCAAGCATTATTCTTAGAAAGGATTAATCCCCGCTCTTTGATTCGGTTGTAATCCAGAAACCCATACATGAGCCATAAACTCGTCCAGAGCCTTAAAAAGGTCGCCACCCTTCGATTGAAAATCTTTCAGGAGGAGGTGAAATTGGAGAAGATGCGTCTAATCCGTGCCGCCATCGCGGCGGCCGCCGGTTTCGCCCTACTGCAAACGTCTCTAGGCGCTGTGCTCATCCTCGGTGTTGAACTAACAGAAGGGTCTGGGCGTATCTGGTTTCTATCCGTTCTCGGGAGCCTCACGTTTGTCGGGGGTGTAGTCGCTTTCCTGATATCGAAACGTCTCTTCTCCTCAAGAGAAGCCCCCTTCGCAATGACTGCTAGAGAATTCCAAAAGGACATCGAATGTTTGCAATCCGTAATCAAAAGTTAAAAATCCTTCGACTTGCGGAGGAGTCAAATCTCTCCCGCATCGAAAGTTTAGTACGTACCGAGCCCTACGTAGCACGAGCACACGGAGCCCTCCACACGGTCCGGATCGTGAAAGGCTTGGGAAGCAAGGCGACCCAGGCGATACGAAGGAACCCAAAGAGGCCCTACGCGGCCATTGCCGGTACGTTTGCACTATCTCTCATCGTCCCCCTCTTGATCGGTCGATCCAATCGGGGAGACTCTCAATAAACAAACCCATCAAACAAAGGAATTACCATGTTAGGCTGGACACTCATCTTTCTTATTCTCGCTCTCGTCGCTGGAGGACTAGGCTTCTCCGGGGTCGCCGGGGCCGCCGCAGGAATAGCGAAAATCCTATTCTTCATCTTCTTGATCCTGCTCGTAGTCTCCTTGATCGCTAAAGCTCTTCGAGGCAACGGACCAAAGGTATAGCCCGCTTTTCCGAAGAATACTACGGAACCCACGATGGAGTAACACTTAGACCTCTATGAATATCACAACAAAACTATCTACAAAGTTCGCTCTTCTCTCCCTTTTTTCTGCCGCCCTAATCGGCTGCTCGGAACAAAGCCAGGAACGAGCGAAAGAAACTTACGGTGACGCTGCGGAATCGATCTCCGACAACGCCGAAAAGGCGGGAGAATCAATCGCGAATGCGTGGAACGAAGTTGCCGAATACACCGTCGACAAAAAACAAGACTTCGTCGACGCGATGCAAGCCAGCTACGACGACCTGGAAGCGAAGGCTGCAGACCTGGAAGAAAGCTCTGAAAATGTATCCGACGAAACGGAAGACATGTTCGAGAATGCTGGAGAGGCGTTCGAGGACCAACTTGAGAAGGCCGGAAATGCTTCCGAAGATGCTTGGGACAGTACGAAAGACGGTGTCCAAGAGGCGTGGAATAATCTGGTCGAAGCGTATGACGAGATGAAGGCCGAGGCCGAATCTTCTTAAATACAAGGTGCCGGAACTCCCGACACCGATTTACTCAAAACAAAAAGGAAAGGAAAAATGAATACTGCAATCTTGAAAGGTAAATGGAAACAAATGTCGGGCAGTGCCAAGGAGAAGTGGGGCAAGCTAACCGATGACGAATTGCGACAGATCGACGGAGAGACCGAACGACTCGTCGGCAAGGTCCAAGAGAAATATGGGATCGGAAAAGACGAAGCGCAGAAGCAGGTCGATGAATGGTTCGACAAACACGATACTGATTGAGCCGCCCTCGCGACACCTCAATTCTTACCTTCCGCGAGGCACCTGGTTTCCAGGTGTCTCGCCTTTTTTTGTCCACAATTCCCAATCTGATCAGCTTCTTAAACAATCGACATCCACTTTCCGCTTCGACATTGTCATGGGTCGGCCTCGGCCGATAATTCAACTAATCGACAACACCATGAACCAAGACATTGCTGCCATAATTTCCCAGCTGGAAGGCAACCGGGATCCGATTCTTCAGGAATGGCTAAACCGCCGCCAAATCAATGCGGCGAAAGAAGGTGTAAACCTAAAATCGAGGAAAGCGTGGATGGACCACCTTCCTCAGATTTTCGACGAATTGATCGATTCATTGAGAACTTCGAACCTCGACGACGAAGATACAGCGGAGGACCATGCCCAAACGAGGCTCAAGCAGGGATTTGATCTCGCCGAGGCGATCCTGGATCTGAGCCTTCTGGAAGAACTCATTCTCGATACAATGGGGAAACTGATTTGCCTTCCCGACTTCAAGTACACTTCCCCAGACGCCGTGCATGAAATCAATCGGAATATTTCCGTCTTCATCAACGGCTGTATCGTAGAAAGTTCGTATACCTACCTTCGAAGAAGGGACCAGATACAACGCAATCGAGAGATCCAATTGCGACGCAGGATTGACTCCTTGGGAGGACGACTCAGAGACAACCTCAAGGTCGTTGGCGCCTCTGCACACGATCTTAAGGGGAGTACAGATGTTCTCGTCAGGCTCGCCAATCACGCCCTCAACAGTCAATCCAACGAGCAGAAAACCGATCCAGTCCCACTCCTCCGTGCTCTCTCTAAGGGGCTCGCGTACAATCAACAGATTCTAGATGACCTAAGCGTTCTAAGCATTCACCGGCCGCCCGGAGTTCGGGAGGATGTTCAGGCTGAAGAAATCATTCGAACGGTGAGCCTCCGATGCGCTATGGCCTTCGGCGATGCCAATTATCAGATCAATTGGAAGTCTACGGAACCCATTAGTCTATTTCTCCATCGTCTCGCTCTCGAGCGGATACTGGCAAATTTGATTTCCAATGCTTTCAGTCACGGATCGGATGCACCCATCTCGATAAGTTACTACGCGTCTCCTAAATCGAAGAATCAATGGTACTTTGAAATTGAGAATGAACTTCGCGATCCAGTTGAATCCTATACTTCAAAATCCAAGACTTGGGTCGATGATCCAACCTATATCGAAGCTGGCATCGGTCTTTCTGTTGTCACCAATCTCCTCGATTTTATGGAGGGTCAAATTCTCTTCTCCCTCCAATCTCCCACTCGTCTCCACATCCGTACGATCATGGCAATTCGGACAAGTGGGACACCAACCCACGATCAGAAAAAGGCATCGGCCGTCGTGGAACCAGCTCCCAGACTAACCTAAGCGCAGCCTTCGTTCATGACTTCGGATTCCTCTCCTACTATTGCCATTATCGGTGGCGGTGCTGCCGGCTTCTTTACCGCTGTCACTGCGGCCGAATCCAATCCGCTTGCAAAGATACACCTTTTTGAAAAGGGCCGTAGATTTCTAACGAAAGTGAAAGTGTCCGGCGGCGGTCGCTGTAATGTGACCCATGCCTGCTTTGATCCAGCTGATTTTTCAAAGCGATACCCGCGAGGCTCTCGCGAGCTCAAGGCCGCGTTCCATCGGTGGCAGGCGCGCGATACGGTGCAGTGGTTCGAAAGCCGAGGAATGAAGATGAAGGCCGAGGATGATGGACGAATGTTTCCTATTACAGATTCATCTCAAACCGTCATCGATACTCTTACCGATGCCGCGAAGCTATCCGGTGTGTCGCTTCACCCAAACACAGGTATCAATGAGTTCCACCCGGCACCCTCTGGAATCGGCCTCACATTCGAGAATGGTGAGACAGTCCTGTATGATCGCGTTTGTCTCGCAGCCGGCAGTTTGAAGGGGTCAAGCCTTCCCAACTCCCTAGAATCACTAGGCCACACGATCGAGCCGTTGGTTCCTAGTCTTTTTGCGGTCAACTGTTCAGATCAACGTACCGATGGATTGTCCGGTGTTTCGGTCCCCAATGCCGCAGTCAGGATCTCAGGCTCAAAACGGTGGCACTCGGGCCCCCTATTAATCACCCATCGTGGACTAAGTGGCCCCGCAATCCTCCGTCTATCTGCGTGGGAGGCGCGAGAAGCTCATTCTGCAGACTATCACTTTCCGTTGGAGGTCGCATGGACAGGTGAGACCAACCGTGAACGAGTTCTAGATACACTGCGGGATTGGACAACCAAATCTGCCAAGAAGATGGTGAAAAACGCCTGCCCCTATGCTCTTCCCCAGCGTCTGTGGGAAAAACTACTTGATGCCGCCGGTGCAGCACCCAGCAACCCTTGGTCTCAGGTGCCAAAATCACAAATACAATCCATCGCTACTGAGATCTCCGGATCCACTTTTTCCATCACAGGAAAAACCACCAATAAGGAAGAATTTGTCACGTGTGGCGGCGTCCGCAGAAAGGAGATCGACTTTCGAACAATGGAAAGCCGAATTGTCCCCCGACTCCACTTCGCTGGAGAGTGTATCGACATAGACGGCATTACAGGGGGATTCAACTTTCAGGCAGCCTGGACCGGAGGACGAATCGCGGGACTCGCTATGGCCAACGGCTAGGTTTAGTCCGGCTCAAAACGGCCAATGCCCAATAGAACTTCTACAGATTGAAACCATCGTATGGTTTTCATTACTTTTCAGCTGGAGCGAGGTAGAGATCCTTCCGAATTCACAATGGTCCTCCTGGAAAAATCAGGAGTTTCCTCGGGAATATAACGGAGTTGAGCAAAAGCGAGTTCTCGTCAACTCCCAGAATCAGCCAGCCTAGGAAAATACCTTAAAATCTACCCAAACAGGTCTTTCCGCAATCCAGTCCCCACCGAGAGTCCACCCCAGTCAGCCCCC
>DGMY01000023.1 GCA_002388665.1 Opitutia bacterium UBA4506
AAAACAGCTTAAGTCGGGCTAAGAATCGCCAAATTCGTCATCGAAACCTTTGGTACGAAGCCGTGGCGGATGGACACCCGCTCCTATCTGGACGCAGCCGACGGCATTCCGCTTAAAGGCAAACCTGCGGTGTCACCTTGGGATACCGATTTGAAGGCAACGATGCTTGAGCGCGGGACAGCCGTCTACGAGGAGCAGGTGGTCGATTCGCTTCTGGCTGACCTTCGCTTCGAATGACGGGGAAACAAATCATGCAGACTTCCGTATTTCGCAGAATACGCAGAATTCGCATCTGCAACCCATCTATGTCTACTTGTTCCGCTTTTGCGCAACTTCCTTATCCAACTCTTTATTCAGACGATTCAGCTGGTTCGGCCCCAATTTGGTTAAGGAGGCGATCCGCCGTTTAATGACCAGTCGGTCTTGAGCGAACTCGTAAATTTCACTCTTATTGCGCCCGAGTTCACGCCATTTGGCGAAAATTGAACCATAGACTTCGTTTCTATAAGCTCGTGGCGCACTCTTCTTCAAGCGGCTGCGTGTTCTGGCACCAAGTTGCTGCAGAAAGCTCACGGCTTGTTCGAAGTCTTCCTTTCGAATGAGTTTATAGGAATTCACATCGAACTCACGATACAGCTCTCCGTATACCGCTTTATAGTTCGGCTGACCATCCTCTCCGGCGAATTTTGGCGCATGCTTTTCTACAAGCTCTTTCAAAACTTTGGCCTGCTTCTCATCTATATGTCTGTCGTCAGGTTTGACTACATTTTTGCGGGTCACTTTCTTCGTCTCAATGAAGTCCCGCCCTGCAAATTTTACAGAGTTACCAGTGCCCGACTGCTTTATCGACACATTCATTCGCCAATCCCGGCCTGCAGCAATGTCCAGATTTAAACCTAAATCTTCTGCGCATTGCACCAATTCCGAAGACAAGTCCGTAGCACACTCTTCCAATTCTTCCTGTAACAGTAAGCGACGTGCGGAAGATATTGGTTTTTGCTCCAGTGATTTTACCGCATGCTCTACATCTTGCCCGCGGAAACGCTTGAGAAGCTTCTCCTTCAGTGACTCATATCCATCAGCGATCGCAATTTTTGCAGTCGCCTGCAAAGGTTCCTGCAAATACGCCGCGGTGGCTGCAAAAATTGAACAAAATTCTTCGTAACTCATGATCTATCAAGTCGCATTAGCGTGGCTTCCACATATTGTAGACTTCTTTTCTCCTGTCGAAAGCCTCTTCCCCACCCTCCATAATGTCGATGATAGATTGCTGAATTGATTTCGCATCTATGCTACCACAAATTGTGTGAATGTCGTCACCTTGATACGTGCACGCGTGGATCTGCTCTGCATCTCCAAGCACTGGGAAATTTGGATTATGGGTTGCGAAGATAAATTGAGTGCCCGGCTTCATTGTGCAAATCAGCTTAATCACGTCGTCATAAAATGTTTGATTATGGGAGTTCTTTCCAAACGAAGAAGCGCCGTGAGCGGATAGCCCACGACGCTTGAGTCTGTTCTTCTTTTTAGCGATGCGGGGTCATGGGCCCGCGATCAATGGATTTGTGGGTTTCGCCGACCTCAGTGGGTTTCGCCGACCTCAGTGACTTTCGCCAAGAACATGCAGGCTTCACCGTGCTCGTCCACATAGGTGACGGTGCGTCGGCGATTTTCTGGGCGGGGGCCTACTCGCACAGTTACCGTTGCCTTCTTCTTACAAGAAGGACAATTCAGCATGGCTCCATCCTTGCAGTATTCCATGGCCTGTTCCTTGGATTTGATTTCGACAGTGGAAACCGAATCACAGACCTTGCAAACCTGTGCGACCGTGTCGCCGACCTTGAGAGTCTGGAAGTCTTCAACCGTACTGAGAGTGCGCTGCGGCGTGAAAAACGGACCTCGTGGAGCAGCAGACGCAAGCGTGGCGACCGCTAAGATCGAGAAGATTATTGCAGAGAACAGTTTTTTCATGATTTTCCTTGGTTTGAGTTAATCAGACACGTCGTGTGTCTAGAATGTTAAACGTAATTCGGTCGACGAACCCTCAACGTTTTTTCATTTTTTGTTAGGCTGGGCACCAGGATGGTTCGCTTTGTGTCACGGACACCAACTTCTTCGGCGACATGAACGATGTTCATTCGTCAGCACCTACCTTTGCTTATTACGCTTCGCTTTTGTCTGTTCAAAAGCTTGCTGTGCTCGCACTCGGGAAAGGTAGAATTTTTTACGCGAATCAAACCTCTCAGCACAGAGCGGACAACATAGATGCACCGACTCCCCTTCGTGTTGTAGTCTCATAAAGATCGCCCCCGTAAGCGGGCGTTCACAGACAATACATGCAGCATTTCCTTCGTCACTCATACAGGTCAGGTAATATTTGGTTTCGGCAACCGGTGTAGCTCAATTACTGCTGGTCGCTGGCCACTTGGCTACCGAAGAGTTGGCAAGAATACGGGCCTTCTTCACAAACCGAGCATTCGTGCCTCAACTCGCCCTTCTTCAAGAATGTCGTGAGCGCCCCTTGGCATCCGGGGCATTCATGCTGGAAATAAGGAGGTTCCCGATAGCCCTCCTCCGCCCATTGCATGTAATACGACTCCTGCGGCTGAACTAAAACCGATTTACATTGCGGGCACGCTGTGCCAGTCTGGCTTGCGGAAGTTGCAGAGTTGGGAGAGGCACACCCCGAGAGAAAAACGGCGTATGCGGCGACAAGTAGTGCGAGTGAGATGATCTTTTTCATAGGGCAATCATGTTTAGGTGACATAGGTTTATGCGTAGAAAAATGCCCGAACCCTCATGAATATCTAAAAAAGATAGTCGATTCCGTAGATCAGCGAGCCTCCAAAGTGTGCGGCCACCGGAACCAATAGGACCAAGAGGAAAATGATGATGCGATAGAACCTGAGTGCGCCTGCATGGCCACGGACGGCAGGGAGCAGCATGGCCAATCCCAGAGCAGCGAATGCGGTGACGGAGACGCCTAACCAACGGTGGAGAAACAGGATGTCAGCCAAATCGCCACTGTAGTTGCTCTGCCCCGCAGCAATCCATCCCAGCGACGCGGCGATGATCGCCATGATCGAGCCGACGACGAAATTGGTTCTGGCCGCAAAAAACAAGGCCGGGGATTTTCGCATCATGCCGAGTCCCTCAAGGACACCGGCAAGCGGAAGGAGCGCAATTGGTAGATGAACGGCGAGAACGTGTAGCTTTCCCAGCAAGACCAGCCAGTTTGGAGAAGCCCCATCTTCGGAACCATGATCGGTGGAATGGTCGTGCCCTTCCGACTCCTCGCCAGTGGTCGAAACGGATTCGTCCGCATGCCCGTGCCCATCGGCTCGATGCGAGTCTTCGCCCGATGCCTTAACATTGGCACTGTCTCCATGCACCGCGTCCCCCTCTACCCTATGAGCGCTTGGGGATACTTGAAGGTTCTCTAAGTATGCTTCAGGGTTGGCGTTGAACTTCCTCAGGCACGACTTGCAACAGAAGCCGATCGTTTCGCCTTCATACTCAGTGGTGATCCATGATTCGGCAGGCTCGTCAGGCGTGACCGGGCACATTTCGTTGATGGGTTCTGCGGTCGCGGAGACAGCACTGACAAGGAAGGTGATAAGTAGTAGGAAAATTTTCATATTGAGGGCAGTTGAAAGATATGGCGACCTCCGGTGCCATACACGGACACCAGAGGCCACCTTTCTCCAGGGTTAATGGGAATGACCGGAATGGTCGTCTTTCTTCATGGGCATCTTGCCATGCCCGGAATGGTCGGAATGCCCTTCACTGCCAGCGATTTTCTCTTTAATGCTGCCACAACGTAGCATCATAGAGCCATAGTATGGGTTGGATACTTTTTTGTCGGACTGGATCCATTGCCCGCCCTTGTTATCGAAGGCCATTGGGCAGAATGCGGTGTAGAGCGGCGTGTCAACGGTCGTGCCGACATGCTGGACCAGCGAGGTCATCTGCCGGGACAGATCCAGAAACGCAGTGCGAGCCACCTTGATGTCTTCCGTCCCTGAAATCGTCTTAGCTGGCTTGCTCAGATCCATGGCTTCTTCGTGTGCCCCACCCTCGTGCGGCGCATGTTTCATCGCTTTCAAAAAAGCGGCTGCACCTGACTGGGCAGCTTCCAGATCGTCACCGGCGAGGCCTTTCTGGATCGTGAGGTATGGATCGACAAGTGTGTCGACAAACGCAGGTTTGAAGGCGTCGCTGTGCGCTTGAAGCGCAGAAACGCTGAGTAGTAGGCCGAGGGCCAAGTGTAGTATGTTTTTCATATTTCTATCTTTGTTTAGGTATTACTTATTTTTGGATGGAGTGAACCGGTGGGCGATTTCCGCCAGTCCGCAGTAAAGCACGGGCACCACGAAGATGGTGAGAATGGCGAGCAACATGCCGCCGAAACTCGGGATGGCCATGGGCACCATGATGTCGGAGCCGCGCCCCACCGAAGTGAGGACGGGCAAGAGCGCCAGAATGGTAGTCGCGCTGGTCATCATGGCGGGCCGCACGCGGCGGTCGCCGGCTTCGACAGTGGCGGCGCGGATCTCTTCAATGGTCTTGGGATCTTTTTCCCGGAAGATTTGCTGCAAGTAGGTGCAGACGATCACGCCGTTGTCGGTGGCGATACCAAAGAGTGCGAGGAAGCCGACCCAAACGGCCACGCTCAGATTGATGGTGCCCATTTGGAAAAGCTCGCGCAGGTTGTGCCCGAACAGACTGAAGTCGAGAAACCACGGTTGCCCGTAGAACCAGATCAAAATGAATCCGCCCGACCAGGCGAAGAGGATGCCGGAAAAGACGAGTAGGGTCGTCGAAATGCGTTTGAACTGGAAATAGAGGATCAGCCAAATCGCGAAGAGCGCAATGGGCAGGACGACTCGGAGCTTCTTCTCGGCCCGCACTTGGTTCTCGTAACTGCCGGTAAATTTATAGCTCACCCCGGCGGGTATGTCGAGTTCCCCGCTGTCGATTTTCTGGCTCAAGATCTCCTGCGCCTGTTCGACCACTTCGACTTCGGCGTAGCCGTCGCGCTTGTCGAAGATCACGTAGCCGACGAGGAAGGTATCCTCGCTCTTGATCACTTGCGGGCCGCGGACATAATTGATCGTGGCTAGTTCCTTGAGCGGGATCTGCGTCCCATCCGGCGCGGCCACGAGGATGTCTTCGATCGACTCGATGTTGTCGCGCAGCTCGCGCATGTAGCGCACGCGCACGGGGTAGCGCTCGCGGCCCTCGACCGTCATCGTGATGGGTTTGCCCCCGATGGCGACCTCGATTACGTCCTGCACCATCTTGATCTTCACCCCATAGCGGGCGATGGCGTCGCGGTCGATGTCGATCTCCAGATAGGGCTTGCCCACGATGCGGTCGGCCAAGACGGCCTCGGCCTTGATGGACGGCACTTGTTTGAGGATCGCTTCGATGTCCAAGGCGACTGTCTCCAGGGTTTCCAAGTCGGGACCGTAAACTTTGAGCCCCATCGGTGCGCGCATGCCGCTTTGCAACATGACGATACGGGCCGCGATCGGTTGCAGTTTGGGCGCGGAGGTTGTGCCGGGGATAGTCGCGGCCTTTACGATTTCGTCCCAAATGTCGTCGGGACTTTTTATCTCGTCACGCCATTGCCTGAATGGGCGGCCATCCTCGTCCGGTATCAGATTTCCGGATACGTCTCGCTCAAAGTCATCGGCAGCCTTGTCATAGGCGAAAGTGAGTATACGCCCGTCCTCGTCGGTTTTATACTCCGACTTGTAGCTGATGATCGTTTCGATCATGGAGATCGGCGCGGGGTCGAGCGGGCTTTCCACTCGACCAAGCTTTCCAACGGCGCTGTCGACTTCGGGAATCGCATTGATCGCCATGTCCTGCTTGCGCAGCACATCCATGACTTCGCCAATGGAGGCGTGCGGCATGGTGGTGGGCATGAGCAGGTAAGAGCCCTCGTCGAGGTCGGGCATAAACTCCTTGCCCAAGCCCGGCACGGCATGCGCCATGGAGACGTAAGGCTTCGAGCTCTTGATGGATTCGGGCATCCATCCGAAGACGGAACCGAAGCCCAACCAGACCGCAAAGCCGAAGGCGACGATCAAGGTGCTGAACGCCAGGAACAGGGTTTTAAAGCGTAGGAGGAACCCGAGTAGCCGCGCATAGAACCGGATAAAGATGTAGAAAAAGCCCAAGAGCCCCCCGACAGTGAGAAACACGAATATGATATTGTGCACATGCTCCTCGGGGCCGAGCGGCTTCCAGTCGGCCGCCAACCAGAGGGCGACCAAAACCGCGACGACGAAGTTGAAGGTGAAGAAGACGCTTTTCTGCCCCTTCTCAGGGATCTTCGGACTGCTGATATGGAAAGCGGATGCCGCCACCGCCAGTCCGCCCAGCCACCAGGGGAACCAGTCGATGAATATCGCGCCGAGCAGACCGGCGATACCGACGCCGCCCCAGAGGCCGATTTTGGCCAGGTGCGACTTGAAACGGCCTGCGATAAACCAGTGCGCCAACGGCGGAATGATCGTCAGTGCGACGACGATCGAGCCGATGAGGGCAAAAGTCTTCGTATAGGCGAGCGGACGGAAGAGCTTCCCCTCGGCGGCTTCCATGGTGAATACGGGGAGAAAACTGATGACGGTCGTGAGCACGGCGGTCACCACGGCACTCGCCACTTCGGTGCAGGCGCGGTAAACGACTTCGAGTCGGCTCTCCTCCGGCGGGGCGTCGTCTAGGTGCTTGAGAATGTTTTCGATCAACACCACCCCCATATCGACAATGGTGCCGATGGCGATGGCGATACCGGAGAGCGCCACGACATTGGCATCCACGCCGAAGAGTTTCATGCCGATGAAGGAAAAGAGCACCGCAAGCGGTAACACGCCGGAGATGAGCGAGGCGCTGCGCAGGTGCAAGACCATCAGCACGACCACGATGATGGTGACGAGGATCTGCTGGCGCACCGCATCTTCAAGGGTGCCGAGGGTCTCGTAGATCAGACCGGTGCGGTCGTAAAAAGGGACGATCTCAACTTGGCTGACGGTGCCGTCTTCCAATGTTTTCTTCGGCAGACCGGGAGAGATTTCTTTGATCTTTTCTTTCACACGTTTGATCACGGCGAGCGGGTTCTCGCCATAACGTGTGACCACCACGCCACCGACCGCTTCCGCGCCCGCCTTGTCGAGAGCACCACGGCGGAGAGCCGGGCCGTATTCGATCTCGGCGATTTGCTCCAGCGTGATCGGCACGTTGTCGCGCTCGGCAATCACGGTCTTGCGGAGGTCGTCAAGGTTTTCGATGAAGCCCAAACCGCGTATCACGTATTCGACCGCGTTGATCTCGATGGTGCGGGCCCCCACATCCAGGTTACTGCCGCGCACGGCATCGAAGACCTCGTGCAGGGCGATATTGTATGTCCTCAGGGCATCGGGATCGACATCGACTTGATACTCTTTGACGTAGCCGCCGATCGAAGCGACTTCGGCCACGCCATCGACGCCTTGCAGCGCGTAGCGCACATACCAGTCTTGGACGCTGCGCAGATCCTGCGGATCCCAACCGCCAGTGGGATCGCCTTCGGGACTCATGCCTTCGAGCGTGTACCAATAGACCTGGCCGAGCGCCGTGGCGTCGGGGCCGAGCTGCGGAGAAACCCCCTGCGGCAAGGTGCCCGAGGGCAAACTGTTCAACTTTTCGAGGATGCGGCTGCGCGTCCAGTAGAACTCGGCATCATCCTTGAAAATGATATAGATCGAGGAGAAGCCGAACATCGAGTAGCTGCGGATCGTCTTGACCTCGGGCAGACCGAGCAACGCGGTCGTCATCGGATAGGTGATCTGATCCTCGATGTCCTCCGGCGAGCGTCCCATCCATTCGGTGAAGACGATCTGCTGGTTCTCGCCGATGTCGGGGATCGCGTCCACGGGGACAGGATCGCGTGGTAGCACGTCCGACTCCCAGTCGAACGGAGCCACGGCGATCCCCCAGATAACAAGGAGAACCGTGAATAAAATGACAACGAGCTTGTTTTCCAAGCAGAAGCGGATCAGCCCGTTGATAGGATTAGATGAATTATTGGGCATGGCCTTCGTGTCCGTTTTCCTTGGCAGTAATAGTTTCTTTGATTTCTCCGCACTTGAGCATCATTTCTCCGAAATACGGATTTTGGAGTGGCTCGCTGGCCTGCAGCCAGTCGGCACCTTTGTTGTCGTTTGCCATCGGGCAATGCATCACGATCAACTCGCGATCAAAGGCTTCCGGATTCGCTTTGGCTGCGGCGATCATTGCGTTAGAAAGAAGCTGGAAGTAAGGCTTGCGGAAGAGTGCCAAACTCTCGGCGGCCAACATATCGTGCAGGAGCGCGGGCAAGTCGCCGCTGTGGCCAGTCGACTGCATCATCGCTTTGGCTTCGGCTTTGGCCGCCTCCAAGTCGTCTTGGGCGAGCGCGGATTGCATCGCGAGGTAGGGCTCGGCGAGCGCAGGAGCGATCTCCGCAGATATTTGTAACACAGCCGCCTCGACGTGCTGTGAATGATCCGTTCCGACCGCTGCCGATTCGCCGCCGTGGTCATGCCCGGGCGCGGGGCCTCCGCCTTCGGGGTTCATCATGCTGGGCTTCGCTTGGATCTGCAGGGCGCTGTCGATCTTAAACGCGCCGTGGGTGACGACCCGCTCGCCCGCGTCCAGTCCTGCGGCCACGAGGTAGTGATCGCCCGCCCTCGGGCCGAGGACGATCTCACGCCCCTCATAAGTGGGGCGTTCCGCATCGGGCTTGGCCACATAGACGACGGCACGTTTGCCCGTGCGGAGCACCGCCGACGTCGGGACGATGACCGGGGCTCCTTCGGTCGCGTTATCGACGTAGCCCAATTCCTCGGCGGGAACCAGATCCATACCGCAGACATCGCAATCGCCGGGGCCGTCTTTGACGACTTCGGGGTGCATGGGACTGATCCACTTGCCCGCAAACTCGGGCGCATAGACTTTGCCGTCTTCGGCCAGCCGCGAGGCCACGATACCACGCACGAACATGCCGGGCTTCAATTTGCCATCCGGGTTCGGCACATTCACCCGCAGGGGAACCGTCCGCGTTTTCGAATTTACTTCCGGCTCGATGAAGGCGATCTGCCCGTGAAACGTTTCGCCGGGACGCGCTTCGACCGTGAACGAAACATCCTGCCCGTAGCGCAACCAGGGAAGGTCGGATTCATAGGCATCCAGGTAGGCCCAGAGCGTGCTGAGATCGACGATTTTAAAGAGCGGCTCGCCGGTCTTCACATAGTCGCCTTCTTTCACGTTTTTGGAGACGACGACGCCACCGACCGGTGCCTTCAGCACAAAGTGGTCTTTGGCTTGGCCACTTTCGATGATGGCATCGATTTGATCCGGCAACAGATCCCAGAGGCGCAGCTTGTCGCGTGCGGCTTGAGTGATCGAGCTATCGGGGTTGGAGCGGTAGGAGGTCAATAACTCCCGCTGGGCGGAGAGTAAGTCCGGGCTGTACACCTTGGCCAAATGATCGCCCTTCTCGACACGGATGCCTGTGAAGTTGACGAACAACTCGTCGATCCGTGCCGGGAAACGGGCAGTCAGCGATTTCTCCAAGGTCTCCGCATAGGCCAATTGGCCGACGAGGCGGATCTCCGCCTCCGGGTATTCCTGGCGGACGGCCGTCGTCTCGATTTCCGCGAGGGCGCGGGAACTCTCGCTCATGCTCAGAGTGCGCGGGCCTTCGTCGGCTCCGCCGTCATTTTCCAGCGGGATGAGATCCATGCCGCAGATCGGGCAATCACCCGGCTCAGGTTGCTGAATCTGCGGGTGCATCGAACAAGTCCAAATAGTGGGCTCTTCGACGGACTCCACCACTTGGGCCGTGGCGGAACCTTCCAGCCCATGGTCATGCCCGGATGCTGTCGGAGCGGTCTTACGCCCTACGATCAGGCCAAATACAAGCGCCAGGCCCGCGGCTCCGGCGACAATTAAAATAGTCTTCTTATTCATACTCTGTAGTTGCGTTGAAAGTCCCTAGAATGGGTTGATTGGCTAAAGTCTGTAAGGTGATGCGCTGCTGCCAGGCGTCCGAAGCGGCTCGCCAGTAGAGCAATTGCAAATCGAGCAGAGAGCGTTCGCTGTCGATCACTTCGAGAATACCGGTGCGCCCGCTCTCATAGCTGGTGCGGCTATTCTCGACCGCTTGCTCGGCCAGGTCGAGAAGCTCTTCGCCGTAGAGTTCAAGCCGGCGGTTGGCGTCCTCCAGCAGCGCGAGGCTGGCGCTCAACTCGGCTCTCAATACGTTGAAACGATTGGAATACTCGTTTTCATTGGCTATCTGGCTGGCCAAAGCTTCGGCACGGGCGGCGCTGTATTTCTCGAACCAGATCGGGATATTGACGGCCACGGTTACGCCCCAGGGATCTTTGCCCGCGTCCGGCGTCATCGGGTTGACGGAAGGGTCGCCCACTTGGATGTAGTTGAGCCCGAAGGTGATGTCCGGGTAGCTTTCCAACCGGGCGATTTCACGGCGGGCTTCGGCGCTGGCGATCTTCCGCTCCAGCATCTTGAGTTCGGGATTGTACATCCGGATCGACTGCACGAGTGAGGGGCCGTCCGGAGAGACTGCCTCCGGCGCCTTCCAGTCCGGCCAAGACAAAAGCTCCGTCTCGGGGATCGCCAATAGCTCCGCCAGTTTGGCCGACTGCACCACACGTTTCTGCGAGAGCGACTGCAAGCGGTCGTCGATCCTGCCGATTTCCACTTTCAAGCGGAGCAGCGCGTTGATCTCGCCACCCGCCCGGACCTTCTCTTCAACGATCGGCTCCAGCTCTTCCAGCAATTCTTTGTTCTCACGCGTCAGGCGGATCGCTTCTTCCGTATAGCCGTATTCGTAGAATCTGAGCGAGACCGTGCGAGCGAGCATGAGCTGTTGGTTTTGGTAGGCATACCAAAGCGCCTCCGCTTCGGCGGAAGCCGCCGCCTCCCGGCTACTCAATTTACCGAACCAGGGGATTTTCTGGCTCAGCATAATGATGTTCTCCTGTGGCCCCGTGCGCGTCTGCACGGACTCCACGAAGCTCGTCACCTGAAACATCGGATCCGGTAGCGCCGATGCCTGCGGGATGCGTTGCATCGCCGCCTCATAGCGCTGCTCGAACGCATTGAGTTGGGGATTGGCTGCTTGGGCGCGCCGGAGATAGCTCTCCAGACTGCCCAAGGCAGCCGGGTTGCCCGGAGGCTCCGTTGACTCCACCGCGAAAAGCGCGGGAGCCGCCAGCACACATGCCATGACCGCCCCCGCGCAACTAACCGCACGAATTGTAAGAAGATTTCCACTCATTTGTAGCTCATTATACGCAAGCCGATGCGAAAACCCTCACTTTTTTTTTTTCGGGAAATTATTCTTTTCCCGGAATCGTGATAACTTCCACCGTAATGTGCGGGAACACGCGGGGATTCAAGCGGCTCTTGATCGCATCCACCGAAGACTCTTCATCCGCCAATACCGAGACAATGACGCTGTAAATGCCAGAACCAATCGACCAGACATGCAGATCTACAATGGCATGCTCCTTTTCGATCAAACTCCTCACCGAGGTAACAACCGAGTCATCCGCTTGATGATCCAGTAGCGTGCGACTGGTTTGCTTGAGAAGCCCGATCGACCATTTGGCGACCAGAATCGAGCCGACGATGCCCATAAACGGATCCATCCAGACCCACCCGAGATACTTCGCTGCAAGCAGGGCAATGATCGCAGTGACCGAAGTCAACGCATCCGCTAGTACATGGAGATAGGCCGACCGCAAATTGTGGTCGTGGTGGTTATGGTGATGCTCGTGTGCACTGTGGTCATGGTCGTCGTGAGAATGACTATGGCCATGATGATGGTCATGCCCGTCGCCGTGGTCGTGATGGTGGTCACCTCCGAGTATAAAGACGGAGCCTCCATTCACTACGAGGCCAATGATCGCGACGATTATCGCGGAATTAAACGCAATTTCGGTGGGATGGATGAGGCGCTCAACACTCTCCCAAGCCATCATGATCGCGAACAGCGCTAAGAGGATCGCACCGGAGAAGCCTCCAAGGGCATTGACTTTCCCCGTGCCGAAACTGAAGCGCGGATCGTGTGCGTGGCGACGTGCGTAAATATAGGCGAAGTAATTGATGCCGAGCGCGAGCGCATGCGAGGCCATGTGCATGCCGTCGGCCAGCAGGGCCATCGAGCCAAAGGCAATGCCCGTGCTGATCTCGACAACCATCATCACCGCTGTGATGACAATGACAATTAGGGTACGGGATTCACCGCTCCGCTTGGCGTCCTGCCCAAAGCTGTGGTCGTGCTGATATTTTGAAAGGTCGATTCCAGGCATATGCTCCTCACTTCAAATAGCTGTCGATGATGGCTTGTATTTCCTTGCCGGCTTGGCGCACGGACTTGGAGGCGCTGGCGTCTTCCAATAAGTGATGTTCGATATGCTCATGGATGAGTTGCCGGGTGAGTCCATTCAGGGCACCGCGACAGGCTGCGACTGTTTGCAACACTTCGATGCAGTCAGTCTCGCCGAGCAGCATACGCTCGACGCCTTCGATTTGCCCTTTTAAGCGACGAACGCGTTGGAGGAGTTTTTTGTTGTCTTGCGATAAATGACTCATGCGATAAAACCATACCCCCCTATGGTATCTTGCAATTTAAAAAGATGAGCCGACTTTTTTGTATTTCAAGTTGACAGTCGACGTTTCGATGCAACTGATCAGGGCAGTGCTTTTTAATGACTACATCCGTGGTGGCCTCTTATGCCTCATGTTCCTGAACTCCCTATTGGGGGTTTCAGGCGGTGTTATTTTGAATGTGCATCACGACTTCAGCTTTCATTTGGCCGACGGCGTGCAAGAAGAAGATTTGACGGCAGAGCATACAGCTGAGCCACACTTATCTGAAGAAGGGGCTCACCATCATCACCATCAGATAGTCATTTCAGGCGAGGAACTTCCCGTCTTTCGGACGAACGAACCCACCAAGACTGAGTTCAGCGGAGCGTCCAATCTCAATTTGATTGAATATCCGGTCTTCAAATACCGGGATATGCAAATAGCGACTACGGCTCTTTCACGAGCCCCGCCGGAGGTGATGCAAGGTCACCTCGACATACTCCGCACACAAGTGCTGCGGCTTTAAAAATCCTGATTCGCCAGTCATGGCAGTCGTTCGTCGTGAACGTGCTGCCGCCGCTTGCAGGGCGTTGTCCCTGTGGTAATTGACTCACGTAATCAGGATTTTTTATGCACATTTTCAAACAACAACAAAGACCAAAACTTATACAATCTCGCCTTGCCATAGCGCAACTTAGAATCTCGCTGTGGCTGGCTTTAGTATCCATCGTATTCTTCGGCACTGCCAACGAAGCACTCGCCCACGGGGTGACCGCCGGAGACAAGGGCTACATTCTCGAAAGCACGGGAGCACTCCCGATCCCCTTCATCTATCTGGGGGCTAAACACATGATGACCGGCTATGACCATTTACTGTTCTTGCTCGGCGTCATTTTCTTCCTCTACCGACTGAAAGACGTGGGGATTTACGTGACGCTCTTTGCTGTCGGGCACGTGATTACACTGCTGGCGGGAGTGCTCATGGAGATTAGCGTCAGCGCCTACTTGATTGATGCCATCATTGGCTTTTCGGTCGCCTACAAAGCGCTGGATAACATGGGGGCCTTCCAGCGCTGGTTTGGATTTCAGCCCAATACCAAAGTCGCCACCTTTGGCTTCGGCCTGATCCACGGCTTTGGTCTCGCCACCAAACTATTGGATTATCAGCTCCAGCCAGATGGCCTCTTGGTCAACTTGCTCTCATTCAACGTGGGCGTGGAAATCGGCCAAGTGCTTGCACTCGCAGCCATCCTTATAGCCATGACTTACTGGAGAAAATCCGGCAATTTCATGCGCCACGCCTACACCGCCAACACAGTCATGATGATGCTGGGCTTCCTGCTCATGGGCTACCAGCTCGTGGGCTACTTCACCGTTTAACACACAGATTAGAAAGATATTAAATGCACAATTCAAACATCCCTTCTTCACAAGAACTGCCGTCTTCGGCAAAGCTTCTCAAATCGACGATCATAGCCGCGATTACAGCCTTGGTCATTCTCGTCACCATCGTCATGCCCGCCGAATACGGTATGGATCCCACCGGGGTCGGTAAGATGCTCGGCCTGAAACGCATGGGAGAAATCAAAGTTTCTCTGGCAAAAGAAGCTGAAATGGATGCCGAGCTGGGTGAATCCAGCATGTCTTTAGCCGCAGCAGAAGTGAAACAGCCAGTGGTCGCCGAAAAGCCCGCTGCGCTGAATACCCATGAGATGACTCTCACCTTGGCACCCGACGAGGGGCGCGAGATCAAAGTGACCATGCCGAAGGGTGCAGCCGTCGATTACGCGTGGGAAACCAGCGGCGGCAAGGCCAACTTCGACGTCCATGGCGACTCCAAAGCCTTGAGTATCGACTACCATAATTACTACAAAGGTTCCGAGCAAATGCGGGAAGGCACGCTGATTGCGGCATTCGACGGTAGTCACGGGTGGTATTGGCGTAATCGCACAAGAGAACCGCTGACGATCACTCTGAAAACCAGCGGTGACTATACCGAGATCAAGCGTTACTAAAAATCTAAGATGAAAAAAATAATCACTCAGCTCGGCAGCGGCCCCGGTCTCTTCTGGATCGGTATCGCTATTGTCGCCATCATCATGATCGTGATCTTTTTGACCGGTAACGATGGCGGAGGGCACGGGCACCCCCACTGATGCAGTCGTGTCGCTCAGCGAGAGCGACAAAACTTACAGCAAACGTCCCACGGGCAACATATACGGCTCGACTTCACAGCACTTTCCAAGCAACACCGTCGAAATGAGGCCCTTATGGTATCGTTTCGTGTGGAAGAATTCGCTATCTGAGTAGGCGACTTTTCGATTCCCCAAGAGTTCTTGCTCTCGCGTGGCCTTTTCCAGAGAGGTCAAGGCCGACGCCGCCAGGGTTTCTCCAGCCTTAAACTCATGAGGCAGATTCACGTAGCAATAGGCCAGTATGCCGCCGGACTTCAACACCCGCAGGCACTCCTCAATGGCGGCCTTGGGATTTTCAAGCGTCTCCACCACCCATGTGCAAACCACGACATCGAAGGTTTCGTCGTCGAACGGCATCTCGCAGATATCCCCCTTCGTAAAGAAGGCACCGTATCGGCTTTCCCGGGCACGGTTGAGGATAGCGGAGGATCGGTCGATCCCCGTGATGCTTTCGGGCTGGAAGTGCTCTCGTATCTGAGGAATCCGCAAGCCCGTGCCGGATCCGGCATCCAGCACACGCCCGCCCTTCGGAACTCGTGCGGCGGCATCCACGAAGAGCTGATCCAGCGCCTCTTTCGCGACTCTGTTGTCCCACTGAACCGTAATCGACTGAAACGCGGATGCCACCATATCAGGCATATCAATTTCTTTTTGCTCACGGAGCACGGACAAAAGGTTGAGGAAAGGAATCGTTTCGGAGAGGTTTAATTCGTTCTGCATAGTTCTGGGTAGTGGTGGGTAGTGGTGGGTTCAATATGTTGCGTTATGAACGTTATACGCAGGCCTGCCGTCGAACCCTCAATTTTTTTAAAGTTTCTTTGAGGGATATGGATGCCTTCTGCGTATAAGGGTATGTGCACACGCAAGTGGCACCAATATCACTCAACAACAGAAAGGTCCCCACACTATGAAGAACATTCGCCATATCCAAACTATTCTCGTTGCCGTATTGGCAATCAGCGGAGGCGCAGCCGCAGGCTACGCCCAAAACTCGTCCGATCACAGCAGCCATTCGCAGCATCCGGCCACAGATATGGCCGCAGAGCGCAGCATTCAAGAGCAACTCGACGAACTCCTCGGAAAGGTCGATAAAATCGAGACCGCCTTGATAAAAAATCATACCGGTATGTCCATGGATTCCGGCATGATGGATATGTCGAAAGACGGATCCATGATGGGCATGATGAAGAAGAAAGGCGGCATGGGCATGATGGACGGAAAAATGGGCATGATGGACATGGATTCCAAATCCTCAGACATGAGTGGCATGGACATGAATGGCATGGATATGGGCATGGGCGGCATGGACATGGGCATGGGTTCGATGAAAGACATGCGGAAAAAGAAAATGATGGGCATGGGCATGATGGGTAAAATGGAAGGTTCCAGCGCCATGCAGTCTCCCCTCCCCGGTTACCCCGGCATCTCTCACCTGTATCATATCGGCGCATCAGGCTTTTTTCTCGATCACAGTGAGCACATCGACCTCACCCGCGAACAGCAAAAGCAGCTGGCAGAGCTACAAGAAACAAGCGAACTGAACCAGGCCGACACGAACCGCGCCATCGAGCAGGCTGAACAGGAACTCTGGAAATTGACCTCAGCCGATAGCCCCGAGATCCAAAAAATCGAGTCGAAGATCAAACAGATCGAACAGCTCAAGAGCAAACAGCGTATCGCGTTCATACGCGCTGTGGGCGAGGCCACGAAAGTCCTGTCAGAGTCGCAGCGTCAAGCGCTGGTCGGCGAAACAGCCAACGAAGGAGGTGCCACCGATAGCCAGCCCGACCACAGCTCCCACTAAGCAGAACGAATCATAGCCGAGCATATCCAAACAACAAAAACACGATGAAAGAAGTCAAAGCCTACATCCGGCGCGAACGCATGGACGCCGTCATTCACGAACTCGCTCAAATCGAGGGCGTCAGCGGCGTCAGCGCCAGCACTGTCACGGGCTTCGGGAGAAGTCGCGGCGTCCTGAAAATCGTCAATTTCGAAACTCATGTGAAACTGGAAATCGTCTGCGCCGACGAGCTCAAGGAGCAAGTCGTTCAGTCCATACTCCGCTCCGGCAACACCGGAACGCGGGGAGACGGCAAGGTCTTCGTCTCGACGGTGGACGAAGCCTATCGGGTAGAAAATTGTACCTGTCTGACCGAATAAGCAAAGCGCCGAGCACTTCAATAGGAATCACATCAACAGAAAGGGAAAGATCATGACACAGAAAAAAGTAGATAAGCGCAGAGCCGGACTTCGCAAACCTCGAAGGAAGCGGGTCACACTGAAATGCCAAAGCACGGATGCACAAAGCATCTTCGTGGCCGGGACGTTCAATGGCTGGGATCCTGCGGCGCTGCCTTTGAAGCGCGACGCCGATGGCGAGTGGAGCGTTGATGTGTTGCTGCACAAGGGACGGCACGAATACAAGTTTATCGTCGATGGCGAATGGCTCTGCCGCCCGCATGGCGAGAGCGGCGAACCCATGTGCGACGACTGCGTCCCCAACGCATATGGCACCATGAACCGCATATTGGAGGTGGCTTAATGGACGCCACACCTACCTCCCCTACCACCTCCTCCGACCTATTTGAGGTGGCACTGGGTCGCCTCACTGAGGCCTCCGAATACAGCGACGCGAACGAAGAGACGTTGCAGCGTTTGCGGCACCCGATAGCCGTCCATCAAGTGTCGATTCCTGTCCGTATGGACGACGGGACGCTGAAGATATTCGACGGCTACCGCGTCAGGCATAACGACGTGCTCGGCCCGACCAAAGGAGGACTCCGCTACCACCCAAAAGTCGATTTGAGTGAGGTCAAAGCGCTCTCTTTCTGGATGACTTGTAAATGCGCCGCAGTGGGCCTGCCTTTTGGCGGTGCCAAGGGCGGCGTGACCGTCGATCCGAAGCAATTATCGAGGCTGGAACTGGAGCGATTGAGCCGCGGCTTCATTGAGCAAATGTCTGGCTTGATCGGGTCGGAAATTGACATCCCGGCACCTGATGTCTATACCAATGCGACGATTATGGGTTGGATGATGGATGAATATTCCCGTATCCACCAGCGTAAGACACCGGGCATGATCACCGGAAAACCGGTTCCCCTCGGCGGCAGTCTGGGGCGCGACGACGCCACTGGCCGTGGAGCCTATTACTGCATCAAAGAGATGGAGGCTCTGGAGGGGTGGAAACCCGCCGAAATCAAAGTGGCCATTCAGGGGCTAGGAAACGCCGGGCAGCATGTCGCACGGCTACTGTACGACGACGGGTACAAGATCGTCGCGGTGAGCGACTCGGGCGGAGGACTCTACCGGGCGGAAGGTCTGGACATCCCCAGTATCATCGAGGTCAAAAACACCCACCGCAGTCTGGACGGGCTCTACTGCAAATGCTCTGTCCATGCGAGTGTGCCTTGCGATAACGTGGGCACGCATAAGATTTCGAATGCCGAGCTACTGGAATCGGAGGTCGATCTTTTGATTCCGGCGGCGATGGAAAACCAGTTGACCATCGAAAATGCGGAGCGCATCCAAGCGGCCTACGTGGTCGAAGTCGCCAACGGCCCGACCACGCCCGAAGCGGACGCCATATTGAAGAGCCGTGGCAGTGTCATCCTCCCGGACATTCTGGCTAACTCCGGCGGCGTGATTGTCAGCTACTTCGAATGGCTGCAAAACCGCTCGGGCTCCTATTGGGGCGTCGAAGAGATCCACCAGAAACTCAAAGCCCAGATCACCCAGGCATTCAAAGAGATCCATGCATTGAAGGGTCAGCATCAAATACCGTTCCGGACAGCCGCCTATGTCAGAGCGATCAATCGTATCAACGCTGCCATCGAGGCTCAGGGCACCTACAGTTATTTCAAAAACCAATAACCCACCTACAGGATGATAAAGATCAAGACGACCGCCCTGTTCATAGGCCTGGCCGGGGCATGCTTTGCTCAAGTTTCGCCGGAAGAACATGCGAAGCACCATCCGGGGCAGAATGCCACAGCTGCCGCGGAGAACTCAGCAGCTCCGTCAGCTAGTAGTGGTTTGGGCGGTATGATGGGCAGCGGCGGTGGGCAAGGTATGGGCGGCATGATGGCCGGAGGCGGCGGGCAAGGCATGGGCGGCATGATGGAGCAGATGGGTGCTCCAAAGCCCAAGGAAATGTATCCCTCGCTGATGAGCTTGCCCGACCTGCCCCTCGAAGATCGGGCGAAGCTCAAAGAGCAAGCCCACGAAAGGATGCAATCCGGCGTCGCTTTGATCGGCAACGGTCTGACCACGCTCTCCGAATCAGCCGCCACCGATCACTACAGCCGTATGCAGGAAGCCGTTTCGGTGATCAAAGAAGGCCTCTCCCGTTTCGACAGCGGATTATCCGCGCACCGCGCTCTGGCCGAGGGCAAAGCTCCCCGCAACGTTGCGTTGGAGTGGTTCAAGCGGGAAATGAACCTGCTCCCTCCCGCCCAGCCCACGGGCGGGCTACGCATCCTGGGGCTCTCACCACTCCACGGCATCGTCATGGCGAGCTTGATCGCATTTTTCGTGATCATGATCGCGATGTATTTTTTCAAAATGCGGCGGGCTTCCCACCTCCTGCAACGCTTGTCCGGCGGATCGGGATCAGGCGAGAGCCAATCGAAAAGCCCCTCCGCCGCAGGCGCAGTGGCCCCGTCAACGCCAGCGAAGAAAGCTCAAAAATGGAGCGGCTCGCTCGAACTCTCCAACATTTTCCCGGAAACCCCGGAGGTCAAAACCTTCCGTTTCACCATGCCGGATCGCTCCGGTCTGCCGTTCGATTACAAGCCGAGTCAATTTCTCACGCTCAAGATCGAAACGGGCGGGCAATCCGTCAAACGTTCCTACACGATCGCCTCCTCGCCGACCCAGCGCGACTACATCGAAATCACCGTTAAACGCGAAGCGCAAGGCGTCGTTTCCAGGCACCTCCACGACCAGTTGAAAGTCGGCGACACCGTCGAAGTCTCCGCCCCTGCCGGCAATTTCACCTTCACCGGCGAAGAAAGCGGCAGCATCGTCTTGATCGCGGGAGGCGTCGGCATCACCCCCATGATGAGCATCCTCCGCTACCTGACCGACCGATGTTGGGGCGGAGACATCTACTTCATTTTCTGCGTCCGCACAGAAGCGGGCATCATATTTCGAAACGAGCTCGAACTGCTGGCCAAACGCCACCCCAACGTGAAACTGCACATCACCCTGACCAACCCGGAATCCGACGACTGGCAGGGGCCAACGGGGCGGCTGAACCAAGAGAGCCTCACCCGCTTCGTGCCCGACCTGCCCGCAAGACGAGTGCACATCTGCGGGCCGCAGCCGATGATGGACGCCACCAAAGCCCTGCTGCTGGAATTGGACGTGCCCAAAGACATGATCAAAATGGAAGCCTTCGGCCCCGCCCCCAAAAAGCCAAAAGCCGGCGACGCCCCTTCCGCCAACGCCCCCTCGGAACCGGCGGACGCGCAAGTCACTTTTCAGGCGTCAGGCAAAACCGCCCCACTTCCCACCGAACAGACCGTACTCGAAGCCGCCGAGGGTGCGGGCGTCGAGATCGACTACTCCTGCCGGGCGGGCACCTGCGGGGCCTGCAAAGTCAAAAAACTGAAAGGCGAGGTCGCAATGGAAGTCGATGATGCACTGGACGAGGCGGAGAAAGCCGAGGGCATTGTGCTCGCCTGCCAGGCCAAATCGAAAAACGATCTCACGATCGACGCCTAAGACCCGACGATGAAAGCGATCAAAGAAAAAGACCAAGTCATCATCACCGGACTCGTCATGCTCCTGGCGATACTCTGGATCGGTTTCGCCTTCCACCGATCACCCCGTTTCGCGGGCAGTTTTTGGGGCGGCATGCTCGCAGTGGTCGGCTCCTTTTTCATGCTCATCCCCCTCTTCTATTCGTTCATCAAACGAATCAAGTTTTTGAAAAAATGGATCACGCCCGTCATGCCCATGCGCACCCTCCTCGCATGGCACATCTACGCGGGCGTGATCGGCCCGATTCTAGTGCTCCTGCACACCGGGCACAAGTTCGAGAGCGTGCTGGGCATCAGCCTGACTGCCATGACCCTGATCGTCGTATTCAGCGGATTCGTGGGGCGCTACCTGTTGACCATGATCAGCAAGGAAATGCGCGAGAAAAAGCAACAACTCGAAAAACTGCTTCTCAAATACGAAGAGACCGCCTTCGAGATCCAGAACGATCCCCAAGCCTCAGCCGCCGTGAAACCGTTCGCCGGTTTCTTCAAACGGATCTTCTCTGGCTTGTTCGTCGAAGATGCTCTCGCCATTTCCCCCGCCGCATCGCCCGCCTACCGTGCCCTCAAGCTATCGGAAGCCATCGCCGACCTGGAGTATGCCATCGCCACCCATGAGACATTCAAGAAAGCCTTCAAGCGCTGGCTGAAGCTCCATATCGCGATCTCGATGGTTCTTTATGTCCTCATGGCGCTGCACGTGTGGGCCTCCATTCATTTCGGCATCCGTTGGTTTTCCTAAGATGAAACGCGTCGCATACATCACCCTACTCATCGTCGGCATCGGGATCGTGCTCGCCTCACTGCCGACGGGCGAACCCTCCGAGCCATACAGCCCCACCCCCGTCAACACCTTGCAACGCATGGTCAACCCCGGCGAATTGTCCGCCGCACACGCCCACCTGGAAAACAATTGCAGCGCCTGCCACACCCCCGTCAGAGGAGCCGACCCGGTCAGTTGCGTCGTCTGCCACGCCAACGAAACAGACCTACTGCAACGGCAACCCACCTCCTTCCATGCCGACGTCAGCAGCTGCGTCGAGTGCCACCGAGAGCACCAGGGCCGCGCCACACGCCCCACCCGCATGGATCACGATGGTCTGGTCAAAATCGGGCTGCGTCAACTGGACGGCGCAGAGGCCGACACGGAGCAAAACCTGCAAGCCCGCCGCCTGGCCGCATGGCTCGACCGTTCCGAATCCGAACCCAACACACTCCTAAAGAACCCCCACATCTCGCACGCGTCCGCCGCGTTAAACTGTATCACCTGTCATAAGAACGACGACCGCCACTTTGAACTCTTCGGCAACAACTGCATGCAATGCCACGGCACCGAAAAGTGGAGGATCCCCGAATTCGTCCACCCGTCCTCCAGTTCCATGGACTGCGCACAATGCCACCAAGCCCCGCCCAGCCACTATATGAAGCACTTCAAAAAAATCTCCCAAACCGTCGCAGGCAAACCCCACGCCCGAGTCGACCAGTGCTACACCTGCCACCAGACCACCTCATGGCCCGACATCAAGAACGTCGGCTGGTATAAGCACCATTGATCCGTTCCGTTTTCGGTAGAGTGCTGGACTTGACAATGAGCTGTGCTATAAAAATCGACCATGGATCACGATAACTCGACGAACTACGAAAAAGACAGTCTGAGCCTGACGGGTGCCGTTTCGATGGGCACGGGCGTGATGATCGGAGCGGGCATCTTCGCGCTGACCGGCCAGATCGCCGACCTGGGTGGTTCCTGGTTCCCCTTGGCTTTCGTCATCGCCGCTATCATCGCCGGCTTCAGCGCCTACTCCTACGTCAAGATGGCCAACGCCTACCCTTCCGCTGGCGGCATCGCCATGTTTCTGAAGAAAGCCTACGGACGCTCCTTAATGACAGGCGCGATGGCGCTGCTTATGTATTTTTCGATGATCATCAACGAAAGTTTGGTGGCGCGGACGTTTGGCACCTACACCCTGCAGCTTTTCGATGCGAAGGAGGCGCAGTGGCTCGTCCCCGCGCTCGGTGTGGGGCTGTTGGTCTTTGCTTTTTTTATTAATATCCTGAGCAACAAATTCATCCAATCGCTCTCCTTCTTTGCCGCTTTTGTGAAAATCGTCGGCTTGGCCGTGTTGGCCATCGGCGGGCTGTGGGCATCCGGAATGAGCTTCGAAAGTGTCTCCGTGGAGCCGAGTTCGACCGGAGCCGCGAGCTTCCTGGGAGCCGTGGCACTCGGCATTCTCGGCTACAAGGGCTTCACCACCATCACCAATAGCGGCGGCGAGATTAAAGACCCGCACAAGAACGTGGGCCGCGCTATCGTGATTTCGATTTCGATCTGTGCCGTGCTTTATCTGTTCGTGGCCTTGGCCGTCGGATCGAATCTGTCGATCGAAGAGATCGTCAAAGCGAAGGATTATTCCCTGGCGGAGGCCTCGCGGCCCGCCTTCGGCCAATACGGCCTCTGGTTCACCGTAGGGTTCGCCATCATCGCCACCGTGTCCGGTGTCATCGCGAGCGTTTTCGCCGTCTCCCGTATGCTGGCCATGCTCACCTCGATGCAGCTCGTGCCCCACCGGCATTTCAAACTCCCCGGCGATATACAGACCCATACGCTCGTTTACACCGTCGCCATTGCCATCTTGCTGACGATCTTCTTCGACCTCAGCCGCATCGCGTCCCTGGGGGCGATTTTCTATATCATCATGGACATTGGTATCCACTGGGGCGTGTTCAAACATCTGAGAGACGAGGTGGACGCCAACGCGGCCATCCTGATCACCGCCATCGTGCTCGACCTGATCGTGCTGGGTGCCTTCGTTTGGGTGAAAATCCAGTCGGACATGCTCGTGATCTGGGCTTCGTTGATTGGACTCACCCTCATCTTCGCGGGGGAGAAGTTTTTCCTCAAAGTCCACGAAAAGGACGACGAAGACCCCCAGTATAACTGATGCTCCTATCCATCGTCCTCACCGTTTTCCTCGTGCTGACCGTTGTCGCGTTTCGCTACTGGGTCATGAGCCAGCTGCTCCGACTGCTACCGGACGAAGACGAAGTCCACTCGCACTTCTTCCGCTCACTGACTGTCCTCATCCTGCTCGTCTGCGCCCATGTTGTGGAAATCCTCTACTTTGCGGCGGGCTTCTATGCCGCCTCCGACTGGCTCGACCTCGGTTCGCTCGGCGACTCGATCGGCAATGAATTCATGGACTTCTTCTACCACTCCGCCGTCACCTACTCCTCGCTCGGTATGAGTGAAATTCCAACGGGGCACCTGCGTTTCATGACGGCGCTGGAATCGCTGACCGGCATCATCATCCTCACATGGTCGGCCACGTTCTTCTACAGCGTCATGGGGCGAAACCGCCGTCCAAACTGTGACTGAGGCAGGCTGCCCCACGGCCCCCGGTCGAATAACTCGGTTCGGCCGATCCGAAAGAAAAATCAGATAACCGCTTGACCTTGTAGTATACTACAGGGTGTAGACTCTACTCAAGTTATGCCATTATTGACGACAGCTAAGGCGGCCGAGGAAGCGGGCGTCGGGCGGGAAACACTCCGATTTTATGAACGAGAAGGACTGATCGAAAAGCCCATCCGAGGAAACTCGGGCTACCGGCAGTATCCCCCGGAAACGATTGCAAGGGTTCGTTTCATCCGCCGTGCCAAAGAGTTGGGTTTCACCCTCAATGAGATTAAGGATCTTCTGGATTTGAGCGACCCGCCAAATGCCGAATGCGCTCAGTTCCGTGCGCATGCAAAATCCAAAATCGAAGACATTCGTTCCAAAATTGGGAAGCTTAGAAAAGTCGAACGGGCGCTATCCAGCTTGGTCGATACATGCGAACGCAGCGGCACACCTCGGAAATGCCCGATTCTCGATGCATTGGAGGATTAATATGAAGAACAGAAAGGAAAACAATGAGTCACCGTAAAACCATAGAAATCTTCAGTGCAGGATGCCCCGCATGCGAAGAAACCATCCAGTTGGTCAATCAAGTGGCGTGCCCCCAGTGCGACATCAACATCGTTGACATGAATCAGGCCGAAGGAGCCAGTCGCGCCAAAGAGCTGGGAATCCATGTGGTGCCCACCGTCGTCATCGACGGGGAACTATCACCATGCTGCACCCACTCAGGCGTGGACGAGGCGGCACTGAAGACGGCAATCGGCATATAGTCGAGGGTCGATCGCTTGAGCCTACACCATACTACGAAGTGTAGGATGAATCATGAATAAGAATGAGAAAAAGGCTGACAAAGAATCACCCACCACAGACGAGAAAGTTCACGCGGGCAAATACGGTATCCTCGGTGCCTTCGTTGCGGTCATCTGCTGTATCGGCCCGCTGGTGCCTATTCTTCTAGGCGTAGGCTCCGCGACGGCACTTTTCGGACTGGACCGCTACAAGCCGTGGTTCATCGGGCTGGGCCTGCTCATTCTTGGACTCGCCTCGTGGTATGCTGTGCATAAGCAAAACCGTTGTTGCGCGGAGAAAAGCGTGGCACGCAACGCAAGAATGGTGGCGACGATCTTCGGTATCGGCATCGGCACTTATCTGCTGTTGCAATATGTCGCCGTTCCGGCGCTTTCTTCGGTCGCTTCGTCGAAAATCGCCGCCAGTCAAGGCAGTGCGAATCAGAGTGCCGAACGTTCACGGAATGCAGAGAGCCAAGAGGTGACGCTCATCGTCGAAGGCATGACCTGCGCAGGCTGTTCCGTTGGCGTGGAAGCCGCTTTTCTGGAAGTGCCCGGCGTATTGTCCGCCAAGGTCGATTGGAAAACCGGGAAAGCCACCGTCCGCATCGACCCGAAAACAGCCCAAGCCGAAGATCTATTGAATGCGGATGTGGAAGATCAATATTCCCTGCGCCTTACCGATGAAACCGAATAATCCAACCATGAACGAATGCTGTAATACCAACCCAGAGCACGCCCCGGAGGCGGATGCGAAAACGTCTTCGGCTGCGTCGAATCACCTCGTCTTCGTAGGCGGCGGATCGGCGGCCTTCGCAGCCACGACCCGCGCCGCCGGGAAAGGCTGGCGGGTCACCCTCATCAACGACGGACTCCCCATCGGCGGCACTTGTGTGAATGTCGGCTGTGTGCCGTCCAAAACACTCATCCGAGCTGCGGAGGCGCATCATCGTGCCAAACATAATCCGTTCGCAGGTATCGGATCGACGAGCGAGATCTCGGACTTCGGAGCCATCACTCGACAGACTCAAGAACTCGTCGAAACACTCCGTCAGGAGAAATACCTCGATGTCGTCAACGACTTGCCCGGCGTGAGGATCATCGAAGGGCGCGCCCGATTCCTGTCATCCCGGGAGGTCGAAGTCGCCGGAGAAACTTTGATTGCCGACCGGGTGATCATTGCCACCGGTACGCGCACGCATGTTCCCGACATTCCGGGACTTGCCGAGATAGATTATCTCATCACGGACACCGCTTTCGAACTCCCTGCCACGCCTAAGTCGCTGCTCGTCCTCGGAGGGCGCTACATCGCACTTGAGTGCGCCCAGATGTTTGCCCGTCTGGGCGTGAAAACAACCGTCCTGCAACGGTCCGACCGAATTCTCCCAACCGAGAGGGCCGAACTGACGGATGCCCTCACGGGTTACCTGCGTGACGAAGGGCTCGCCATCCAGACCGGCGTGGAAATCCAGGCCGTGCGCCGTGGCGGAGACGGCGTCGAGGTCGAGGCGCGGGTCGATGGCACGCGTCAGGTGTTCACCGCTGAACGGCTCCTGTTGGCGACCGGACGCTCACCCAATGTCGAAGGACTCAATCTGGATGTGGCGGGAGTGGCGCTCGACGAACAGGGCTTCATCCAAGTGGATGAACAATTGCAAACGAGCCGCTCCGATATCTACGCGGCCGGTGATGTGGTGGGAGATCCGATGTTTGTTTACACCGCCGCCTACGAAGGGGCGTTGGCTGCGGAAAACGCTTGCGCAGCCAGTGGCACGCCCCCGCGTGAACGCGACTACAATCCGCTGCCGTGGGTCGTCTTCACGGATCCGCAAGTGGCCGGGGTCGGCTTAGACCAGGCAGAAGCCGAAGCCGCCGGGCACGACGCGGAAACCGTCACGCTGCCCATGTCGAAAGTCCCCCGGGCGCTCGCCGCCCGAGACACCCGCGGCTTCCTGCAACTGATCCGCGACCGCCGGACCGACCGCATCCTCGGTGCCCGTGCCCTCGCGCCTGAGGGCTCCGAACTGATGATGGAAGTCAGCCTCGCACTCCGCCACGGGATGACTGCGAAAGACTTGGCCTCCATGTTCCACCCGTACCTCACTCTCAGCGAAGCGGTGAAGCTCGCCGCTCTGTCGTTCGGCAAGGATGTGGACAAACTCAGCTGCTGCGCGACATAAAACGCCCCGGCAGGAGGCCGGGGCGTTGGTCGTTATGACTACGTAGGGTTACGCGGTCTTCGCAGTCATTTCTTCGCGGGCTTTTTCAGCCAGCGGCGTGCTGAGGTAGCGTTCGCCGAAACTGCAGCCGACCGTGACGATGGTCTTGCCGGCCATCTCAGGTCGCTTCGCCAATTCCATGGCCGCCCAAACGTTGGCTCCGGTCGAGATGCCGCCGAGGATGCCATCGTTCAGCGAAAGATTCCTCGCGGTTTCGAAGGCGTTTTCGTTGCTTACCTGGATGACGTCGTCGATCACATCGGTATGGCAATTCTTCGGGATGAAACCGGCGCCGATGCCTTGGATTTTATGCGGCCCTGGCTGCCCACCGGAAATGACCGGGCTGGCCTCGGGTTCGACCGCCACGCTGTAGAGCTCTTTGCGGGCTTTGATCACTTCCGAGACTCCGGTGATGGTTCCGCCGGTGCCGACTCCGGCCACGAAGGCGTCAATCTTACCCTCGGTCGCCGACCAAATTTCCTCGGCGGTGGTCTGGCGGTGAATTTCCGGATTGGCCGGGTTCTCGAACTGCTGGGGCATGAAAGCCCGTGGGCCGTATTCCTCGACAAGTTCCCCAGCCCGGGCGATCGCTCCGGGCATGCCTTTGGGGCCGGGAGTGAGTACGATCTCCGCGCCGAGCATGCGGAGCAGCACACGGCGTTCGATCGACATTGTCTCGGGCATGGTCAGGATGAGTTTGTAGCCCTTGGCCGCGCAGATGAAGGCGAGCGCGATGCCGGTGTTGCCCGAGGTCGGCTCGATCACGATGCTGTCAGGCTTGAGCGTGCCGTCGCGCTCGGCGGCCTCGATCATGGCCTTGCCGATGCGGTCTTTCACACTGGCCAGCGGGTTGAAGAATTCGCACTTGAGGTAGATGTTGGCGTCAATGCCTTCTGCCGTGCGGTTGATTTTAACCAGCGGCGTGTTGCCGATGGTGGAGGTGATGGAATCGTTCAATTGGTTCATAAATATTATGTTTTGATTTTGAAAAAGGTGAATTCTCGGATCCCCAGGCAAGTGCCCTGCGGATCCAAAGCGGCGACTCAGAGGAGCCACCGCCAGTTCGGTGCATCCGACCGAATCAAATCCGCAGCACAATGGTGCGGTGCACCCGTTCCGCTATGGGTGTCGCACGAGTCAATTTCAGGCTTGGGCGGGACGCACAACCGGCCAACTCAGGGCGAAAACAGGTTTCGGGAATGGATTGCGCCCCACTGGAAAACTTCGACAAGGGCAAGCTCCCGGGAAACGGGTTAGCCGCACGAGCCGCAAGCAGCTCCACCGACTGGATGACGAAATCGGTGCAAGGCGGGCAATCCACCCCGCAAACCGATGTTTCCGCGACAGCGCAATCGGATGCGGCGGAGACGTCATCCCCACCCAATAGCACGACATGCGGCTGCACATCGCCATCGGCATACAAACAGAATGCGACCGCCCGAACCACGCCGAGAACCGAAGCCCCGGCGAACAAGAAGGCCAATCCCATTGTAATCACGATACGCATTGAGAGACGATGGAGCATAAATACACGCTGGGTTAAGATCATCATTACTTTGAAATCTTCAAGATACGCACCGCACCCCGCATGACGAATCCGAAGACGATGCCACCCACGAGTAGGTCAGGCCAGGGGCTATCGAGCCAGTAAACGAGCAGGCCGGCTGTGATCACGCCGCCGTTGACGATGATGTCGTTCGAGGTAAAGATCGAAGAGGCTTGCATGTGCGCCTCCTCCGACCGGGCTTTCTGAATCAACCAGAGGCAGACCACATTCGCGACCATGGCGAGGGAGGCGACGGCGATCATCGTCTTGAAGTCGGGCATGGCCTCCGAAAAAAAGAACCTACGGATCACTTCCGAAAAGCCGAGCAGCGCCAGCAGCATCTGGAAAACACCGCTAACCTTAGCCACCTTTTTCTTGGTCGCCACTGCCGTGCCCACGGCCATCAAACTCAGGGCATAGACGATGGTGTCGGCCAGCATGTCGAGTGAGTCCGCGACCAGCCCCATCGAGTTCGAGAGCAAGCCGAAAGACATTTCGAGCACAAAGAAGACGGCGTTGATGCCGAGCACCCACCACAGGATGCGTCGTTGCGTGACCTTATCCTCGTCGCCCGCTTCCCCTTCGACATCTTCCGTCGCCTCGAAGCGGGCACCCAAACTCAGCTCGGAGAGTGCTTCAGTGATGACCTCTGCATCGCCTCGATGGACGACATGAACCCGCCGATCCGAAAGATCGACAGAGACGCAGAGAACGGACTCCAGTCCTTCGAGCTTAAGGCGCACCATCTGCTCCTCGGAAGGACAGTCCATTTCCTTGATGTGGTAGCTTGATTTGAACAGGGACATTTCGGTAAGCGTGGAGATTATTCGGTTTGGGTAGCGGTTCGTATGTGTCCTTCCATCAAATGGAGGCCGATACTCAAATAGGGTCATTCGGGCACTTCCTGAATGCGGACGCTCCACCCAACGTCGCTGACGAAGATGCGGCCGTCGCCGCGCAGCCCGGTGTGGGCGGCGTGGTGGATGGCCTCCACGACTTCCGACTCGAGGCCGTCGTCGCAGACGACTTCCACTTTCAAGTGCTTGGAAGTTCCGGTGATGTCCCTGTCAGGCGAATCGCCGGAGCTTTCCGCCTTGCCGCGCCCGAAGCCGACGACATTTGAAAAGCTGGCTCCACTTATACCCTCTATTTTATGAAGCGCCTGGGTTACAGCCCCGCGTTTAATGGATTTGATGTAGGCTTTGATTTCTTTCATTTGTTTATCTCCTTTAGGCTTCTTGGTTGGGATTGATGGCAAACCATTTGTAGAGTGCAGGCACCACCAATAGTGTGAGTAGCGTCGAACTGACGAGACCACCGGTCACGACGAGTGCCAGAGGGCGCTGGACTTCGCTACCGGTTCCAGTCGCGAGTAGCAGTGGCAGTAGGCCAAGCCCGGTCGTGATCGCCGTCATCAAAACGGGGCGTAGTCGGCGACATGCGGCTTCGATAGAAGCTTTGCCGACATCGAGCCCTTCCCGCATGAGTTGGTTGGTGTAAGTTATCAACACCAAGCCATTACCCAAAGCGATACCGAACAGGGCGATGAACCCAACAGTCGCTGGAACCGAGAGATTCTCACCTGCGATCCAAAGTGCCGCAATCCCGCCCACCAGTGCGAGTGGGATATTGAGCAGAATCAGCATGCTGTTTTTCAACGAATCTAGCGCGGCATAGATCATCAAGAGGATAAGCAGCAGTGTAATCGGAATCACGACGGCGAAGCGCTTATTGGCTTCCTGCTGCAACTTGTAGGAGCCGCCCCAAGTCGTCAAATAGCCCGCAGGTAGATCTACCTCGGCGGCAATGGCCTTTTCGGCTTCAACAACAAAACTGCCGATATCACGACCGGATACATTACACTGAATTGCGATAAAGCGTTGGCTACGCTCGCGGGTGATCTGCCGTGGCCCCACAAGCTCTTCGATGGTCGCCACTTCATCAAGTGGCACAAGAGAACCGTCCGGGCTGCGGATGATCGTCTCGCCGATGGCGCGGACGTTATCGCGATAAGCTTCGGGATAGCGCACTAATATTTCATATCGACGGATACCCTCGAAGATAAGGCCTGCTTCGGAACCTCCGATACCCGCCTGAATGACACGTTGGATATCGCCTACGTTCAGATTGTATCGCGCGGCTGCTCCGCGATTAATACGGATGAGCAACTGAGGCGAGCCCGTCACTTGATCGACCTGCACATCACGCGCCCCTTCGACTTCACCTAGTGTGGCGGCAATTTCATTGGCCTTTGTGAGCAAAACATCCAGATCCTCACCGAAAAGTTTGACCGCGAGTTCGGCCTGCACGCCTTCGAGCAATTCATCGACCGACATCTCAATCGGTTGGGTGTAGTTGACAACTACGCCCGGCGGTTCGCCGATGGCATCGCGTATGACCTCAACCATTGCTTCCTGATCGAAGGGTTGACGCCATTCTTCCGGAAGAGTCATGATCAGATACAACTCAGCCGCATTGATCGGGTCAGCGTGCGCGCCCACTTCGCCCCGACCGATGCGGGTCACGACTTTGGTGACTTCGGGCACTTCGAGAATGCGTCGTTCGATGGCCTGAGTCATCTGCTTGGAGGTATCGATGGAAATGGACGGAGCCATTTTTAATTTGACAACGATCGTTCCTTCATTGAGTTCGGGCGTGAACTCAGTGCCGAGCTTCGGAAAGATCCAAACCCCTGCGCCTAGTAATGCAATTGCACCGAGCACGGCTATCCACCGTTGCTTGACTAGAAAGCCGACCAGCGGGCGATAAGGAGCCTGAAGAATTCTGACGATGAAGCTCTCGCCCCGATTTTCCGAATCCTCTCCTTCGATATTTTTTATCTTAGGAGCGCGCATCAGAAAGTAGGCCAGAGTCGGTCCGACAATCAGAGCGTAGACCAGAGCACCACTCATCGCCAAGGCGATGGAGTAGGCCAAGGGGCGGAAGGTTTTGCCCTCCACACCCGTAAGGGTGAACAGCGGCAAAAAGACCAAGATGATGATTGCGACCGCGAACCCGACCGGCCGTGCAACTTCGCCGCAGGCTCTGGCAACAATCGCCATTCTCGACTCATCCGGCGCTGCGCTCCTTAAATGCTGATCCACGTTCTCAACGACGACAATCGCGCCATCTACAAGCATACCGATAGCGATGGCCAGTCCACCAAGCGACATAAGGTTGGCGGAGATGCCGAAGTAATACATTCCCAGCGTCGCAAAGAGCACCGAAAATGGTAGTGCTGTGGCCACTACGATGGTCGGGCGCACGCCGCCCATGAACAGAATGAGGACGATTGCCACGAGGACGATACCTTGGCCGAGCGCGGAGGTCACGGTATTAACCGCCGATTCGACTAAGGTCTTCTGCTCGTAGTAGGGCACTATATTCACGCCTTCCGGCAAGCTCTTGTTGATTTGGGCAATCTTATCCTCGACCGACTGGATCACAGTCGAAGCATTCGCGCCGAAGAGTTTGATGACTTGACCAGAGACAACTTCGGCAGTGCCGTTTTTAGTCTGTAGGCCGCGACGGATTGCTTTGCCTTCTTTCACCTCGGCGATGTCGCCGACTGTAATGGGGATGCCATCCGAACTGCCCATCAGGATGGAACGGATGTCCTCCACGGAAGTGGCCAAGCCCACGGAACGGACAACGTATTCTTCGTTGTTATTCTCTATAAA
>DGMY01000050.1 GCA_002388665.1 Opitutia bacterium UBA4506
CCTTCGGAAAGACCTATTTGGTTAAGTTGTCCTGCAAACGAAGGCATATTTGAGTTGCATTGCGGTCAGTCCCTGCGATGTTCGACGCTTTTTCTACTACAGAAGCTTTTCCGATGGACTCTACTCAAATTCGAAATGTGGCGATTATCGCCCACGTTGACCATGGCAAGACGACCTTGGTTGACCAGTTGTTGCGTCAAGGCGGTGCGTTCCGTGAAAACCAAGTGGTTTCTGAGCGTGTAATGGATTCCATGGATCTCGAGCGCGAGAAGGGGATCACTATTAAAGCGAAGAACACTGCGATCATCCACGAGGACCACCTTGTGAACATCGTCGACACTCCGGGGCACGCAGATTTCGGTGCAGAAGTTGAGCGCGTGATGAAGATGGTAGACGGGGTGCTGCTCTTGGTTGATGCCTACGAAGGTCCTCAGGCGCAGACCCGCTTTGTGTTGAAGAAGGCACTCGCGGCCGGATTGGCTCCAGTCATTGTTATCAATAAAGTGGATCGTGAGAATGCGCGGCCTGAGTACGTGCACGACAAAGTTCTGGAATTGTTTCTCGAGCTTGAAGCGACAGAGGAGCAATTTAACGCGCCTTTCCTTTATGCGAGTGCTCGAGACGGATGGGCTGCACTGACCCTTGAGGATCCTCGTGATTCGATGGCTCCACTTTTTAAAGTCGTGCGAGAGTCTATTCCTGCACCTAAGGTGGAAGAAGGAGATTTCCGGATGTTGGTGAGCAACATTGACTGGAATGATTTTGTAGGTCGAATTGCAGTTGGTCGAATTCTGAGCGGTTCGGTCAAGCAAGGACAGTCGATTTTTGCCCTGAGCGACGGCGAGAAACCTCGCAAGGAAAAGATCACGAAGTTGTTTACCTTTACGGGTATTACGACTGAGGACGCACCGGAAGGAATTGCGGGAGATATCGTGGGGCTGGCCGGATTCCAAGAGATTGGGATTGGGGATACTCTTTCGATGGATCCTGAGGCGGAAACACTTCCCTTCGTCGCTATCGATCCTCCAACCATTCAAATGGAGTTTGCGGTCAACGACGGCCCCTTTGCGGGTCGCGAAGGGAAAAAGGTGACATCCCGTCAAATTCGCGAGCGCTTGATTCGTGAAACTCAGTCCAACATTTCAATTAAGGTTGAAGATGGTACGGACGGTGGTTCCTTCCGAGTGACAGCTCGTGGCGCGATGCAGATCTCCGTTCTCCTGGAAACGATGCGCCGTGAAGGTTACGAAGTCCTCGTATCACGTCCGACCGTTGTTTTCAAAGAAGACGAAGACGGGAAGAAGTTGGAACCATTTGAAACTCTTTGGATTGAGTTGCCCGACGGCGATCTCGGTGGAATCCTGGAAATGATCAATCGCCGCAAGGGAATGGTCGTTGGAATGGACCACCACAATTCGGGGGTAACCGTTCAAGCTGAGATTCCGACCCGTGGCATTATCGGCCTCGAGACGGATTTGGTTAATCTTACCAGCGGTACCGGCGTAATGAGTCATCTCTTCCTTGAGTATCGTCCGTTTGTCGGAGTGATTGATCTACGGTTGACCGGAACATTGGTCTCTATGGACCAAGGTGATGTGATGGCTTACGCATTGGATACACTGCAGCAGCGCGGCCGTTTGTTTGTTGCGCCGGGCGAGGAAGTCTATGGCGGACAAGTTGTCGGTGAGAATCCTCGGAAGAATGATTTGCCGGTAAATCCTACCAAGGCGAAGCAATTGGACAACATGCGGAGCAGCGGAGATGGAAAAGGAATTCAATTGTCTCCTCCGGTCCGGTTTAGTCTCGAGCGCGCCTTGGAGTACATCGCTCCTGACGAGCTTGTAGAGGTAACTCCTGCCGCGATTCGTTTGCGGAAGCGTATCCTGGATGCGAATGAGCGACGCAAGGCCGAGAAGAAGGGTACTGCCGGATTGTGACGAAAATTTTGCGGGATTCCTGTTAGCTGAAGAGGGGGACGGCGGTTTTCCTGTGTTTTTAGCTTCGCAGCAGAGCGTTCCTTCTCTATCGAAGAGAGCGTGAGCAAGGGATTCAGTTACTGCGTATTTGGCGTCACTGCGGCGTTCTTCGGCTGTTTTTTTCTTTGGCCGATTTGGCAGGTCCTTCAGGGAGGTTTCCTTTCGCTGGATGGCACTTGGACAATGTCCTATGTGCTCGAGGTGTTTCGCAACAACCTTTACATGGAGGGATTGTTGAATGCCTTCGGTATGGGCTTGTTCTCGACGATCCTGGCATTGCTCATCGCATTGCCACTGGCCTTTATCTCTGACCGATACGACTTCTTTGGAAAGAAGATCTTTTCAGCCCTTATCCTCCTTCCCATCATGCTTCCTCCCTTTGTCGGGGCGATCGGGGTTCGACAAATTCTGGGACAGTACGGGATGCTCAACGCGATCCTCGTGCAAGTAGGTTGGCTGGATCCGGGGGAGGCGATCGATTGGTTGGGGCAGAGCCGCTTTTGGGGCGTTGTTGCGCTGAACGGACTTAGCCTCTACCCGATCCTCTATCTGAATGCTGTGGCTTCGTTGGCAAATATCGATCCAGCCATGGAGGAAGCGGCCGAAAACTTGGGCTGCCGGGGATGGAAGCGATTTTTCAAGGTGACTCTTCCTTTAATGAGACCCGGGATTTTTGCGGGAAGTACGATTGTATTTATCTGGGCCTTCACGGAGCTCGGCGTTCCCTTGATTTTTGATTATGACCGAGTGACGCCGGTTCAGATATTCAACGGAGTGAAGGAGATTGGTTCCAATCCTTTTCCCTACGCATTGGTGGCGGTAATGTTAACCGCTTCGATCGCATTTTATCTGATAGGAAAGACACTTTTTGGTCGCAACACGTTTTCGATGATGGCCAAAGCGGGGCACGCCTCATCGGCCAAGAAATCGGGGTGGATGGGGCAGCTGTTCTGTTTTAGTTTTTTCCTCGGTATCACAATTCTTGCGCTTCTCCCTCACTTGGCGGTGATCTTAATCTCGTTTTCGAGCGACTGGTACGCGAGCGTTCTACCGACTGGCTGGACCTTGGAGAATTATGAGTTGGCGCTCGGGCACCCATTGACCCTGTCGTCGATCCAGAACAGCCTCTTTTACAGTTCGGCTGCGACGGTACTGAATGTGACCCTGGGGGTTGCGATCGCGTATGTGGTGGTCCGCTCGACCATTCCCGGTCGATCAATTCTCGATTCGATGGCGATGTTACCTCTGGCTGTCCCTGGGATCGTAATTGCCTTTGGCTATCTGGCTATGTCCCAGGACGGAAAATTCTTTGAGTTTTTAAACCCGATTGAGAATCCCGTCCCACTTTTGATCATCGCCTACGGGGTTCGAAAATTGCCGTTCGTCGTTAGATCGGCCGTGGCGGGACTGGAGCAGACCAGCGTGACCTATGAGGAGGCGGCGCAGAACCTCGGCTGTCCACCGGTGAAGGCTGCGATGATGATCACTATGCCGCTCATTCTGGCGAATCTTCTTGCAGGGGCGATTCTCGCATTTTCGCAGGCGATGCTCGAAGTATCGGACAGCTTAATCCTTGCACAGAAGCAGCAGTATTATCCCATTACCAAAGCCATCTACGAGCTGATGAACCTTCTCGGGGAGGGCCCGTTTATTGCTAGTGCCCTCGGGGTGTGGGCGATGGCGTTTCTGGCTGTTACGATTATCGGTGCCTCAATTCTTCTAGGTAAGAAAATGGGCGCGATCTTTCGGGTATAGAGTCTTTCTGATTCAATAAAAATGCTCCGAATCAGTATTCGGGTTGCCGACAGCGGAGCTTGACCCTACAAATCCGAAGTAATGATAAAGTACCTCCTCTCTCTGGCCTCTCTTCCATGTATACCCCTGTTCGGGGCAATTCCTCCAGCTGAGGAACTACTTGATGATCTAGTGACTCAACAGTCCGAAGGTGATTTGAACGGATCTTTTCTTGGACAGAGACTAGAGGGGCTGAGAACTGCCGACCTGGATCCCATTAGTCCGGAATATTCAGCTCTCTGGGTGAAACTTTTTGAACAATGGAGTAGCGAAAGTTCCGGGGTGGAAAGCGGAAGGACCACCGATGGGGTGATGGAATTGTTCCCTCACCCGGATGCATGGGGATTTGTGCGAACAGATCTCGCCTCGGAAGAGTCGCCGGCCAGCGTCTTTTTGGACTATCAACTGGCAATGTCCCAAGGAGACTATGGCAGAGTTTCTGAGATTATCGCTTCATTGAAGCCTACAGATAGTGAGCCGCCGTCTCTGCTGAAAATGATCTTCCGTCCATCATCTGTTTCGCACTATGGAGGGAGGCAGCAAGCGAATCAGTATTTCTGGACGCTCAAATTGGCGGCCTTCCACTCGGCGGATCCTGATCTTTCAAAGAGCGCCCTCGAAGAACTCTTGGTCTTTTTCGGAAATCGGCCAGACGGATATTTCAGGGTGTGGGGAATGGAGTTTCCCGATCTAGCAGAAACGCTTGGAGAGGCCCGTAGTGAAGAGTTGCTAACCCCCATCTTCTCACGGCCCGATCCTTCCCTCGACGTGAGCCAATTTGTAGAGTCGGACCGGGGTCGGATACTAAGGATTCTGATCAATGCAAACGTCGTCGATGTGGAGTCGTTTGAGGATTTTATTCGGCCGGGTACGACCCATTTTGACGAAGCGGTTCAGTATCTCACCGCGTCGGTTCCCGGGTTCCCTTCGACCGAAGTGCGAAGAGAGTGGATCGGGCTTTATCTGAGGGGCGGGAACATCGACGCAGCCCGTGCCCAAATCGAGGCGGTGAAGGAGGAGTCCAACTCTGAGTTTGCGCCCCTGCTGATCGAACTCTCATCCAACGTGGGGTATCGATATTCAGCTGCAGATCTTTATCGGACCATCGAGCCGTATTTACAGGATCTAAGTCCCCAGATTCGATTGGAGTTGCAGGCCCGGTTGATGCCATTGGATCCAGAGAACGATCCAATTATCGCACAGTTGAACGAACAGATAGCGGCGATGAGTTCTCCGTCGAGCGAGTTGTTGCTCTCCCGAATCTTTCGCTTGTTTGAGCTCGGGCTGGTTGAAGAAGGGATTGAATATCTCGATCTCTACCTCGCTGAAAACAGGAGTTTTGCACTCCCAGGCGACTCCGATAAAGGTGAGCAAATGGCTCGCCTCGTTCGGTTGGCCAGAGCGATGCAGATCTTGGACGAGCCGGAGATTTGTGAACGGTTGATTGCCTTGATGCTGGAGAAGAATGATGAAATCTCGATCGACGACGGTTACTATGAAAAGCAGAGGTTCATCGAGTTTTTGTTTAGTGCAGAGGAATACGAGCTGGCTCTCGGCGAGACAGTTGAGCTCCTGCGTGATTCGGTGCAGCAACGCAAGTCATCGGGGTACTACTCGTGGTATTCGCGTACTCCCATGTCAGTGCTCGTAACGATCTACCAGCAGGCGGGACGTTCCGAGGACGCTCTGTATTTATTGAACCGTTCGCCGTTTTGGAGCGCTGAGAATCTGGCTGACTTGAATCATAGTACTTTTGGAGGGATTGCCTTCCCGGTAGTCGTGGCACAAGTACTGGTAGCGACGGGAAATGAAGCGGAAGGGACGGAGATTTTAAGGGGCTACATTCTAGAGGAAGGTTGGAGCGATGACCTTGCCTATGAAACCCTCGTCGCCCTCGAAGGCGTGGAAACACTACCATTTTTAGAGAAGTTGGCCGAAATCGACCCATTTGAAGAACGTCCTTTGATCTGGCAGTCAGTCATTTACTTGGAGGAGGGAGAGCTGGAAATGGCTGAGGCTGCGGCTCGAGCTGCCATTGCGGTCGATCCAAGTGATGGGGAGATGGGATCCCGGGATCGGTTGCGCGCCTACGCCGTTTTGGCGAAAGTGTTGGAAGCACGCGGCGAGACGGAAGAGTCCGAGATTATGGCGCGAGTTGTGGCCGCGGTCGATCTCTCGGAGGAAGCAGATGCCCTGCGTTTGGCGGGAATGACCCTGCCGGCTCTTGAAATGTATGAAGATTCACTTCGGATTTTTGCCGATGCCTACTGTGTGCAGTTCCGTACTGGGGTTGAGTTGAGGGCCGCCGGACGCATCGAGGAGGCAGAGGTGCACCTCAGGAAGGCCTATGGTTTGATGCCGCTTCAATTTGGTCGGATCGAGAGCCATTGTTTCGGATGCGAAGGTGCCTTCCGCGGAGAGTGGGAACAGAACCTCGCTTTGGAGGTCTTCACGGGGATGCTCCAGGAGGAGCAGGGTAACCCGGTATTGTTCTACCTGATGGGGTATTTGGAGGATTCCCGGGGGAATGATGAGGCGGCTTTGGAAAATTATGCAAAAGCGGTCGAATTGGATCCTCTCTACGTCAACGCATGGTCGAAAATATTGCAGATACTCGGAACTCGCCCTTTCGATACAGATATCGAACTTCGGAAAGCCGCGATTCAAGCGGGGATCGATTTGAGTCCAAGCCGGCTCACGGGTGTAGCAAGGGAGATCCCCTTGGAGTGGTTTCCTGTATATTGGGATAGTCTTGAAGCCGGATTGGCGATGATGGAGTGGGCGGAGCCTATTGATTTTCCGCTCGGGACCGCCGCCATTCCTTTCGATTGGGGGCAGCAAGACTATATCAGATCTGACGATTCTGATGATACGCAGACGGAGTCCGTGGGCCGAATCTACTGGGAGTCCACCGATTTGGTAGACGCCATTCGCAGTAGCGTGCGGGGATACTGATCCCCAGCCAGATTTTCCGCTACTCTCCTCTGTGGAGCGGAGGGCAGGTTGCCGCATTGTTTCGTGGACAACCCCTTTGTAGAGCGGGTAGCGTCCTCTGCTTTCCAAACCGCAAATGAGTAAAGAACGTATATCCGTCGTGATTCCGGTTTTCAACGAGGAGGGCAACCTTCCCGAGTTGAAGCGTAAGTTGATCGATGCCCTGGAAGTCGTCGGTGCCGACTGGGAGTGCATCCTTGTCAATGACGGGAGTTCTGACCGCAGTGCCGAAATTCTCGATGAGTACCAAGCCTCGGACTCCCGGTTTCGGGCCCTGCATTTTCGCCGCAATTATGGGCAGACCGCAGCGATGCAGGCGGGATTTGATGCGGCGAAGGGTGACGTCATCATTCCCATGGATGGTGATTTGCAAAATGATCCGGTCGATATCCGGCGGATGCTGGATAAACTCGACGAAGGCTATGATGTGATATCGGGCTGGCGGAAGGATCGGAAAGATAAGAAGTTCTCTCGGGTATTTGTGAGTAAGATTGCGAATCGAGTCATCTCTTGGATCTCGGGGGTGCGCCTCCATGACTATGGATGTTCTTTAAAGGCCTATCGCCGGGAGGTTCTCGAGGGGGTTCGCCTCTATGGAGAAATGCATCGCTTTATCCCCATCTACGCCAGTTGGCAGGGGGCTAAGGTGGCTGAGATTCCCGTGAGCCATCACCCTCGGATCCACGGCGAGTCGAGTTACGGCCTCGAGCGGGTGTTTAAGGTGATCCTGGACCTGATGGTGGTGAAGTTTCTCCACAAATACTCCCACAAGCCCATGTATCTATTTGGCGGTTTCGGGATGGTGTTTTTCTTCCTTGGGTTTGTCTCCTTTGTTTGGATGTCGTGGCTCAAGTGCTTTTCTGGCATCCAACTTACCGGTACACCGTTACCATTGTTGACGGTATTCATGGGGTCGTTGGGAGTCATCTCCAGCTTGATGGGTTTACTCGCCGAGCTGGGTACGCGTACCTATTTTGAGTCACAGGGTAAACGTACTTACATCATTCGAGAGACTCCGGCCGGTGCGACGGTAGTGAAAAAAGAAGACTCCTGAAGTTATGTTTGACGGGAAGAAAGTCGTGGTGGTCATGCCTGCCTATAATGCAGCGAAGACCATCGAAAAAACCCACGCCGAGGTGCTGGACCAAGGAATCGCTGATCTCGTGATCGTAGTCGATGACCGCAGTTCGGACGAAACGGTGTCGGTCGCTCAATCTCTGCCGAAAACTCTTGTTCACCGCCATGAGCAGAATACTGGCTATGGTGGAAATCAGAAGAGCTGTTACCGTCTCGCCCTGGACAGCGGAGCGGACATCGTCGTCATGGTACATCCTGACTACCAGTATACACCGCTCTTGATTCCGGCCATGGTATCCATGATTGCCAATGACCTTTACGATTGCGTGCTCGCCTCGCGAATTATTGGTGGGCAAGCGCTGAAGGGAGGCATGCCGATCTGGAAGTATGCCGCGAATCGCTTTTTGACCGCGTTCCAAAACTTCCTGATGGGTGCAAAGCTATCGGAATACCATACCGGCTATCGTGCCTTCTCTCGAGAGATCCTCGAAAAGCTCGATTTGGAAGGGAATTCGGACGATTTCGTTTTCGACAACCAAATGCTGACTCAGATTCATTGGGCGGGATTTCGGGTCGGAGAGGTTTCATGTCCTACCAAATATTTCCCCGAAGCGTCCTCGATCAATTTTCGACGCAGTGCGAAATACGGGCTCGGCTGCATGTGGAATGCGACACTCTTCCGCCTTGCTCGGTGGAAGATGGTGAAGCCCGATTTCCTCGCATCTGAGTAGATGACCGCTGCTCGGAAACGGTCCGACTTTTGGCTTTTGCTGGGAGCTTTGATCGGTGGTCTGTTGATCGCTGCGATCGTGGCCCTGCCGGCGTGGGTCGTCGATTCAAGAACCGCCTTGGAAATTCGTTTTGAAGAGTCGCCACAGGGATCCAGCCCCTATTTCAAGCTTCGTTACGACCGTGGTCGTGGAATGAACAGTTTGCGAGTGGTAGAGCCGACTGCAGTACGCACGGAGGATCCCGATCGATTTCGTTGGGTATTCGATTCCCGCCCCATGCAAGCTGTCCAGGTCGAAGTCCGTGATTGGGCTGGGCCGCTGACGATAGAGTCTGCGGTACTAACAGATCAGACGGGTAGGGTTCTCCACGAGTTCGATGTGGATTTAGTCTATTCGGCGGAACCCGCTGGGGCGTATCCGGCGCAATCATCGGCTCGATCCGACTACCACCGGATTGTGCTCCCGTTACCTGATGGCCAGACGCTCCCCCGCAATTACTATCTGTCGCCGGTTAATTGGAGAGCTACCGTAGTCGGATTCGTTTTAGGGGTGGGTATATTTTGGATCGTGTTCCAGCTATGTCGTACCCGGGTGCGCTACTGCTCATGGTTGGAGAAATTCCGTAAAGAGTATCCGCTCGATTCGCGGTCTGCCCGGCCGAAGCGTTGGATCGTGTATAGTTCGCTCGGTACACTTGCGCTGCTGGTATTCCTTCGCTCCTGGGAGAACTTCATCTACCCCAGTCTCTTTGTTGAGGATTCATTTCATTACTTTAATTATTATTACGACGGTCGGATCCCCTTTTTGTCGGCGGTGTTGCGTCATCCAAATGGATACCTGAACGTGTTGCCGAACGTGGTAGCCTGGGGTGCATCCTTTCTCGATGTGCGCTCGATACCCGGTGCCTATGTGGGATTTGCAGTAGCCTTTTCGCTGTTCGCCGCGATGCTTCCCTTGGCTACGGGTTGGTTTCGCAGCGGATGGATCGTATTCATAGTTCCTTTGGTTTTGGGATTGAGTGGGTTGAACCACCTTTTCTACCTCACGACACTTACCTTCCAGATGTATGTTTCGATTCTGGTATTGTTGACAATGATGTTTATGCCCGCCTCGAAGACGGGGTGGGGCTTAGCCTGCCGGATTGCTGTCGGTGCACTCTTGGTGTTTTCGGGGCCTTATTCGGTTGTTGCGGTGCCAGTGGGTATCCTCCTTCTCGCCCTCTATCGTCCTTCAAAGCAATCGTTTTTCTGGGCCTCGATGGTTTTTGCGGGAGTGCTGTTCAAAGAAACGACACCGGGGATGGTTCGACTGGAGAACCTGTCCGAGCCGGCGACGTTGGAAAAGATGTTCCGGGTCATGAACGATCGGATTTTCTTTTTCAACCTAGTTGAGGTTTCGCCCGCGCTTGGCCTTGGCCTGATCGTTCTTGTGGTGGTTGCTCTTTTTGGAGTTCTCTGGAGAAACTCAGATTTCCGCCGGATCGGATTTGTTTTTATCTCGATAGTAGGCCTTGCGATGGCACCGCTTTTCCTCAGCCATAAGTTCGTCCTCTATTCCGACCCATACGACTGCCATATTCTAATTTCTCAGTTCTTCTGGCTGTTGTTTTTGTTGTATGGAGCAGACTGCCTAATTCAACGATTTGGTCGGAGGTTTCCATTGGGCCCCATCTTTGCTGGCCTCTTCGCTGTATTTGTACTCATTGATCAATGGGAAAATCCACACAAGCGGGCCTATCCTCCAAATCGACAGATTACCGAGTTTGTGAACACCGTCTATGAAGCGGAGCAGTCGAATCTAGCGGAGAACAATGAATTCGTCCTGATCGAGGGAGAAGGGGCCTCGCAGGAGGCTTTTAGTCCGAGAGTCCGAGTCGGCAGTTCGAGGATGGATGCCGTCCCGCGAAATAGCGCAGAGTTTGAGTAGCCTCGTCGTGGAGACCTATCTCTGAGGAAGGGGCGAGCTCATCTTTTCTCTGCAGCTGAATCTGGATTTATTCCAATACTCCAGCTACCGTCGGAGTTCTCCTTGAGATGGTTTTTAGTTCTCACGTTTTTTTGTTTCTCTTTTTGCCGGCATCCTTGGCGGCATATTACGCGTGTCCAAGGAAGGGTAGAAACAGTGTCTTGCTGGTCTTCAGCCTCATTTTTTATGGCTGGGCGAATCCGCTATTTGCGATCCTGTTGCTTCTGACTACTGCGGTATGCTTCGGAGCGGGACAATTGGCCTTTCGATTTAGCGATCGAGGAGCAGCCCGTAACCCCGGCCTGTGGGTGGGTGTTGCGTTTCCCCTTATAGTGCTGGGGACGTTTAAGTATTTCAATTTTTTCAGGGACAATTGGAACGCAATGGCTGCGATGTGGGGCCCTGAACTCGCGGAACTGGATGTAGCCCTGCAGGTGGTTCTTCCGCTAGGACTCAGTTTCTATACGTTCCAGGCGATTTCGTATGTAGTTGATATCGGACGGGGGCAGGCCCGTCCGCAGAAGAATCCACTCGATTTTGCTTCCTACATCGCCCTCTTTCCGCAGCTCGTAGCGGGTCCGATCATTCGCTACGGAGAGATCGAACGACAGTTGCAGGAAAGGCAAGAAACCATCGAGCGTTTTGCCAGGGGTGTGTTGTTTTTTGGAGTAGGATTTTCCAAGAAGATCTTGTTGGCCAATCCGTGTGGTCAGATTGCTGATGCTGTTTTTGCTACGGGATCGACAACTGCCATAGATGCGTGGACTGGTGTGTTTGCCTATTCCATGCAGATCTATTTTGATTTTAGTGGCTATTCTGACATGGCGTTGGGGCTGGGGTTGATGTTCGGGTTTGTCTTTCCCATCAATTTTAATTCCCCGTACCGGTCGGTTTCGATTACGGATTTCTGGCGCCGGTGGCACATCTCCCTTTCGAGCTTTTTAAGAGATTATCTCTATATCCCGTTGGGAGGGAGTCGTAAGGGATCGTCGAGGACCTATGTGAATTTGATGATAGTCATGCTGCTCGGCGGCCTCTGGCACGGAGCCTCTTGGACGTTTGTAGCTTGGGGCGCATGGCACGGCGGGTGGTTGGCGCTGGAGCGGTTCTGGAGGGCTAGGGTCGGAAAGACAATTCTACCATCCTACCTTGCGGTCCCTGCGGTGTTTGTCATCGCATCGCTGGGCTGGGTCTGGTTCCGTTCGGATTCCTTTGCAGTTGCCGGTGAGATCTTTCGAAGTCTAGCGGGCATCGGCGAGGTGGATTCGAAAGCGCTATTGCTCGATGGTTGGATTCGTCAGCCGTATCTGCTGGTCAGTTTTCTGTTTGCCCTTGGGGTGGCGTGGTTTGGGGTGCCTACGCACCGGTTGCTTCGCTCTGTAGGTTTGGGCAAAGCGGCCTGCATCTTTTTCCTCTTTGTAGTCGCCGTCGTTGTGATGGCGAACCAAAGCTTCAATCCGTTTATCTATTTCAATTTTTAACCGATGAATAGAGAGGAAGAAGCATGGGAGGAGTTGGAGCGGTCATCGATTTCGCGGTGCGCAAAGTGGATTCTGGTTATTTCCTTTCTACTGCTCATCGTGACAGTGGTTGTTGTCGATATGTGGAATCCCTATGGACCCAGGGATGCCGTTCGGAGCTTTCTCACCCGCTCGCGACCCATGAGTTCGGATTCATCGGTTATCGGGATGGTTAATGCCTGGAATAAGGAAGTTATCTCCGATATCGGAGAGTTTGAGAGCCAGATCGAGGATGAAAGTGTTCTGGGAAAAACGATTCCCTATTATCAGTTTGTGATGGCAAAATGGTTACAAACCTCCGGAACTGCGAGAGTGATCATTGGTAGAAATCAATGGTATTTCCTGAGGGAGGGATTAGAATCTTCTTTGGGCTGGGGTGACGGCGAATCTCTCCGGGAAGCAGACGGTGCGGTTCGGCGTTTGGCAGGACTGTTGTCGTCGCGTGGTATTCGACTGATCCTGGTTCCCGTTCCAGGGAAGGTTGACTTGCACCCCTCAGAGTTTTCCCGCCGTTTCGGCCAGGACGATTTCCTCCCTGTGACTCAGCCTTTCGGGCGTTATGTTGACAACTGGAATCAGCTTTCAGGTGTAGAGGTGGTTCCCGTCCGGGAACTTCTGGAAGAGTTGAGGAACGAGGACTTTGACGTTTTTCTTGAGAGGGATACTCACTGGACGCCGGTGGCGATGATGGAGGTCACCAATCGGTTGGCTAGGATGATTTTGGCGGATCCGCTGGCACTGTATATGGCTGTGGCGTCTGCCAATCCTGTTTCTGCCCCAGGCGATCTTGTCGAGATGATGAGGCTCCCTCGTCCTATTCTTGCAGAACAGCGGGTTGTCGCCGACCGCATGATCGGTGAACCCTACGGGAAAGCAGATTCGAAAGTAATATTTCTTGGCGATAGCTTTGCAGCAATCTACTCGGATCCGGTTCTCGGCTGGGGGGCTGGTGCAGGGATGCAGGATTGGCTTCCGCAGGTGCTGGGCACAAGGGTGGACTTCCGACTTAATTATGGGGATCCGGTTTCGGAACCTGGGCGACAACTCGAAAGAATTCTCTCAAGCCCTGACTTGGAGAACATTCCGGAGGTAGTGATTTGGGAGTTTTCAGAACGTTTCCTCTATGAGGGAAATTGGAGTCGGCTTTTTCGATAGATAACCGGTGTGCTCATCCAATTTTGTCATGGTATACGGCGATCGGGTGCGGGTATTCTCGAAGTCATGAAAGGCGCGGGAACAATATCCGTAATCGTTTGGGCTCTCGGTTGTAGTGTTATTTTTGGAGCAACAAATTGGAGGGAGGTTATGGGTCCTGCTGAGGGCGAGGTTCCCGAGGGATATCAGAGCGAGGTTATCTGGAGGGAGGATCTGGGTGCAGCCTTTCGCGAGGCCAAGGACAATGATCTGCCGATTTTTGTAACTTTCCGCTGTCCGCCATGCGACCAATGTTCGGTCTTTGACGGTTTGGTCATGCACGGCAGTGAGTTAATGACCCCGCTCTTCGAGCAGTTTATCACGGTAAGGATAACTGACGCATCTCAGATCGATCAGCGCCTTTTCCGCATAACGGAATTTCAGGATATGGACCTGAGTTGGTGGGGATACTTCCTGTCGCCTGACGGGAAAATTTACGGGGTTTATGGCGGGAAGGATCATTTGGGGGACCACACCCGTATTAGCGAAACAGGATTGGTGAATACCATGAAGCGGGTATTGGACCATCACTACGACCCCAGGCTCGAAAAATGGGACATCGATGGCGACATTCCGGATCTTCGGGGCGAGCCGACCTTGCCGTCGGATCTACCGGGCTACAAAAAATTGAAGCGAGAGCGACCTCATCTCGCTGATCAAGCTTGTCTCCATTGCCATCAGGTAAACGACATTCTCTACATGGAGGCGAAGGATCAACCCGCCTTTGATAAGCGTACGGATGTCGTGCCATGGCCATTACCTGAGAATATTGGACTCGAATTGGATAGGGATCATGGGCTGCTCGTTGTTGAGGTCGATCCGGGTGGTCCCGCTGACGAAGCAGGCATAGAGGTCGGTGACGAAATTGTTGTCGGAGACGGCAGGAAGCTCTTTAGCCAGGCTGATTTTCGAGGGGTTTTGCACCGTGCCGAAAATGGACCAACTGCTCTCACTTTCTACTACAATCGGGGCGGCCAACCCGCTCAGGCAGTCGTGAAAACGGGGGAGGGTTGGAAGGCGGCAAAGAACTTTTGGAGAAAATCTGTCTACGATGGGGTGCTGGGTGCCTATCCAGGATTTTTTCCGCTCCGTGGACCAAACACAGGGAAGGGGAAAGGGCTTTCGGTTCAGCCCTACATCACCGCCAAAGCGAATCACCCTGCTTGGAATGCTGGGCTGAGGAAGAACCATGAGATCATCGGCGTCGATGGGATGTCAGTCGACTTGACTTCGCGAGAATTCCTGACTTGGTTTCGAATGAATTACGAGCCCGGCGATACTGTGCACTTGACGGTGTTGGAGAGTGGAACTGTGCGTGAGATCGAGTACCGACTTCCCTAGATTGCATCGCATACAGCCTTTTTGGGGGTCGTGATTCCGCCCCACGGACGACTCGCGCATCCAGCGGAGTTGCCGGGGAGCGGGTGCGTGGATCCGCATCTGTGTGCTGTTTTTCGTAAGATTCAGCAGGTAGAAATAGGTCCTCGCTGGGGATAAAGCGTTGCGCAAAATGGTTTATCAGACTGATTGGGGCCCTGAATCGAATCTAATGCGGGGTTGAACTCTTGGGCACTTGCGATTGCCATAGAGTCATGCGAATTACTTCCAAAATTCTTCCAGCACTAATCCTTTTTCTGATTATTGGAATTATCGGTTGTTCTTCTCCATTTTCGGATGCCGGCGAGCCTGCTGCGCCAAAAGGAACAGCCCAGGGCCTTCTGGATCCATCGGATTTGTCGGGAGGTTCCATTCGTGTAGTTTGGATCCGTGAGGTCGGTGATGGAACTGATTGGCATGCTGCGACAAGCAATGTAGTGTTGATGGGATATGATAGTTCGGATGGCGGTGGTGTCCGGGTTTTGCATTCGGGTTACCGGAATTATAACAAGCCGCTTCTTTCCCCCGATGGTGAGTCAGTTATTTTTACGGATCTTTCGGACCGACGGGGCATTATCACTTCGTTGAGTTGGGAGGGCGGAAATCCCGTACCGTTGGGACCAGGGTTGGCGCTGGATGTATGGGAGGCGCCCGATGGGGTAGTCTGGGTATATGCGGGGAGTGGCCCGATGGATAATCGGGGGAACGTTTCGAAGGTGGAACGCTTTCCTTTGGCTGATCCTTCCGCGCGCGAGTTGGTGTGGGATCACAAGGTGGCCCGAGACAATTTTCAACTTGATGCGTCCGGTCAATATGCCGGAGGTCTCTTTCCAGCCGCTCCGGCGGGAGGAGTTGTCGATCTGGAGACCAAAGAGTTCAATGTGTACTCGCCCGGTTGTTGGGCCGCCCTTTCTCCGGGGAATCGGGGACTTCTTTGGGTCTTCGACGGACGACACCGCAATCTTCAGTTCTTTGCGACGAAGAAAGAATTCCAGCCCTCTCAATCTTCGGATCGATGGCTTGTAAACATTACCGGGGCTCCGGGAATCGGGGGAGATCGTACTTACTATCCCCGGTGGTCAAACCATTCTCGGTTCTTCGGTGTTTCGGGTCCAATGCCTCACGGGAATTATGAGCGCGCGGAGATCTATGTGGGGCGGTTCAGTGAAGATTATCAGCAGGTGGAGGCTTGGAGTCGTATTACCAACGATGATCGTCCCGATCTGTTTCCCGATGTGTTGGTGATGCCGGGCAAGGGGAGTGCTGACGGCGCCCCTGCAACGACCCGCGAAAGACAGGGTGATGCGCAGGATCTAGCGGGAGAGGTTTTTGAAACTTCGGGCGTTCTTTTGGAGGTGACGAAGCTCAGAACGCCGTCCGAGATTTTGCCATACAAATCAGCTTTGTCCGTCTATCGCTATAAGGTTGATGCAGTTCCGGGGACCGGCGAGCCCGGTGAAATTTCTGTGGCCCATTGGGTGATTCGGGATGAAAAGGTCTTGCGGGGTTTTCGAAGGGAGGTAGGAGAGACTTATCCTCTGAAGTTGGAATTGTATGATGGGAATCCAAAGTTTGGCGGCGCCCGGGTGGTTTCTGATTTAAATGATGGAGGAAAACTAGTGTTTGTCGAAGTATCGGAAGAGCTATGACGTTTTACGATTTTCATCTCCATTGGTATCCAGGATATCAGATCGATCGTTTCGGAGAGCGACTGCAGTCGTTGTCGAAGGAATACACGACAATCGTCGGTGTGATCTACGATACGGAACTGGTGGATTGTTGGAGCCTGTTTCAAATTGCCTGGCAATTCCTCCCATTGAACCATCGGGAAGAGAGCGATTCCCGATTGTATGGAGAGCTGGACGGTTCTGGTGTGCGGGTCGTCTTCTATCGAGGGGTTCAAGCGGTTTCTGAGGAGAATGTGGAGATGCTCGTCATTGGTGAGGTTCCCGATACCTCAACTTTGAATCAGATGGTGGAGAATGCCTTGGAGACGGGTGGCGCCGTTATTCTTCCATGGGGGTTCGGCAAATGGCGTGGTGCCAGAGCGAAGCTTGTCCTCCGCGAGTTCAGGGAGTCGCGCGAACGTCTCTATGTTTCGGATTCTGCGAATCGGCCCAATCGTGGGATGGGCGCATCCTTGCTGTCCGGAGCGTATAGGGATCTCTCGAAACTGTCGCGACTCGATGGGAGTGATCCGCTTCCGATGAGTGACGATGAGGATTTTTCGTTTACGATCGGAATGACAGGGGAGGATCTCGGAAGTTTACCTAATGATTCCCTGGGGCTGGCCGAGTTCCTTCCGGAGTTGGTTGCGGGGTTGCGCCCCGTTTCAGGGGTTAGACGGACCGCAGGAGCGTTTGTTCGGCAGCTTCAATTGCGGAAAAATGGCCTGACATTGCAAGAGCCCTATATCCCCAATAACTCGAATAGCTCAGATGCGGGAGATATTGAGTCGGCAACCGATCGCTATGCGCGCCGATTCTCGGGAAGCGTTGGCAGTTATTTCCTTAGACGACAAAAGAATCTCACCTTGAAGTTGGCTCAAGCTGCGGGAGCGCCACCGGGCGCCGTACTGGATGTCGGCGGTGGGCATGCTCAGTTGGCGCCGCACTTCCTCGATTTGGGATGGTCTGTCAGTATTTTTTCCAGCGACGATTCTTGTCGGAAGAGGCCGGACCGAATTATGGGTTCCGAGAACTACCGATTCGCCACGGGTGATTTGTTGCGGATGCCCTATCCCGACAATTCTTTTGATATTGTTACATTGTTCCGCTTGGTGCCTCATGAGACGGACTGGGAATCCCTCATCGGTGAGGCGGCTCGAGTGTCTAGGGGTGTAGTCATTCTGGACTATCCGGATTTGAGGAGCTTTAACGCCTTTTCTCGGGTTCTGTTTCTCTTTAAAAAAGCGATTGAGAAGGACACGCGCGACTATGAATTGTTCAATCGAAGGAAGATCGGAACCGCGATGACGAATGCGGGGTTGGAGGATTTGCGCTGGCGTCCACAGTTCTTCCTACCGATGGCTCTGTATCGATTGGCCGGTTCAGGTCGATTGGCTTCGATTATGGAAGAAGCGTTTCTTCGGGTGGGTCTGACTACCTTGTTTGGGTCCCCGGTTATCGTGAGCGGCCGGAAGAGAGCACTCCGATGAAAGGTCGTCCCGCGTTTTCGATTTTACTCGTAGCTCCGCATCCGTTTTTCACTGAGCGGGGGACTCCCATTGCAGTGCGGGAGGCAGCGATGCTTTTGAACGAGGCCGGATTTAAGGTCACTATTCTGACTTTTCATTTGGGTGATGCCCCCGGAATTCCGGGAGTAGAAGTTCTTCGGATTCCGAGGATACCGGGAATTAAAAAGATCGGGATAGGATTTTCTCCTGCGAAACTGGTAGCGGATGCTTTTCTTTTCGTGAAATTGGGGTGGGTCTTGTTGCGCAAAAAGTACCATGCCGTCCATGCTGTCGAAGAGTCTGTCTTTCTCGCTTGGTTTTGGAGGATCTTTTTTCGATACCGCTTAGTGTACGATATGGATTCCTGTATGTCGGACCAAATCGTGGAGAAGTGGCCCAAAGCTCACTGGATCGGCAAGGTTCTTCGTAGGGGCGAACAGTTCGTTATGCGGAGAGTCGACTTCATCCTTCCTGTGTGTCCGGCGTTGGCGGATACCTGTCGGGAGCTTGCTCCAAAGACTCCGCTGGCCGTCCTTCACGATGTTCCTCCTCCCCAGCCCGAATCGAAGCCGAAGGATCTTTTGAACCTTCGGGAGCTCGTGGGGAGCGCAGGACCGGTTGCTCTCTACGTGGGTAATTTTGAGGGGTACCAAGGTGTCGATCTTCTGCTGGAGGCTATGGAGAAGATCGATCCGGCGTCAGGGCTTCGCTTGGTACTAATTGGGGGAGGGGAGAATGCCGAAGGGATTCGCGATCGCGTCGAATCTGGTTGCCTCGCTGGTCGAGTGTTTCTCCCTGGCTCACAGCCGTTGGAGTATTTACCGTTTTTATTGGATCAGGCCGATATTCTAGTGTCTCCACGTATCAAAGGCGTGAATACTCCGATGAAGGTATATGCCTACCTCCGATCAGGTCGTTCGATTTTGGCCACTCGCATTCTCTCGCATACGCAAGTGGTGAATGAGGATCAAACGTACTTGGTCGAGCCCACTTCGACCGCGATCGCTGAGGGCCTGGAATGCCTGACGAATGATCCAGCCCTTCGAGATCGGCTCGGGGAGTCGGCTCGATTCCTTTCTAAAGATCGCTTCTCGCGCGAAAGGCTCGGAGAGCAGATCGCGAGCGCCTACGATTTTCCGTTGGCCGACGCGGTGGATGAATCGCAATAGGCTTCTTCGGCGCTTAAGCTCTCCGGAGCATGAGCTGGAAAATTTGTCGGTATATTTACGCGATTACCGACCTGTATGAGGGAGGGAGATTGGAAATTTTCACGGGTGGAAATGGAGAAGCTTGCCAAACGGTGCGAAGAGTGGGGCAATGGTTTGACGAAGAATGAAGGCCTCTGATTCAGAAATTGTATATGATCTGCTGGTGGTCGGTGGCGGGATTCAAGGTGCTTGGTTGGCCTTGGAGGCTGCCCGCACAGGTCGGAAGGTTGCTCTATTGGAAAGGGATGATTTTGGCGCCGGCACTTCTGCGAATAGTTTAAAGGTCCTTCATGGGGGGTTGCGCTATCTTCAGCATGGGAATTTGAAGCGGATTCGCGAGTCGCGTCGTTCCGTCAAGGCGTTCAGAGCTGTGGCTGGCGATTGGATTGAGGAGGTACCATTTTTTTTAGAGACGAAGGGTAGTGGTGTTCGAGGACCCTGGGCGATGCGGGGTGCGTTTGGCTTGTTTGGCCTTCTGAGTAGGATTTGGGGCGATGGGGGGAAGGGCCCGCAAGGCCGTGTGTTTTCAGGCGATCCTACGCGTCAGGTTCCCGGGGGTGTTTTTTCTCCTTCGGCGAATGGGGTAGCCCGTTGGAACGAAGCGGTCATGCGTAATAGTGAGCGGATTGTCTTCGAGGTGGTGCGGGCAGCAGAAAGATGCGGTGCGGATTGTTTGAATTACTGTGAGGTGAGTGCGATTGCGAAAGTGTCCGAGCGCTGGGCTGCCCGTGTGGTGGATCGTCGGACGGGTGAATCAGGGACGGTTCTCGCCAATCAAGTGGTTGAGGCCACAGGGCCTCGTGTTGAAGAGGAGGTCGGAAACGAAGCCCTTTCACTGTTGCGAGGGGTAAATTTGGTTTTCCAAGGAACTCCGTTCGGGACGCAGGCGGTAGGACTTGAAAGTCGAGATGCCTCTCACGATCTAGACGCTCTCGTAAAGCGGGGGAACCGATTGCTGTTTTTTGTTCCTCGCGGAGATCAAACTATGGTCGGTACTTGGTACGATCGGTTGGAAGATGCGAGTGCCGAGGTAACCGAAAACGATTTGGAACGTTGGTTGGAGGAGATTCACTCAGTGGCCCCGGATCTTGGCTTTCATCGGAGAAATCTTCGCTATATTCACAGTGGGCTGCTTCCGGCAGATGAACGAAACGAGCTTTCTGCTCAGCCAGCGAAGGAGAGCGCAATCTTACCCGTGACCGCAGGCCGGTTTGCCGTGCGAACGGTTAAATTTACAACTGCACCGGAAATGGCACGGGCGACACTTGAGAAGATGGGGTTCGAATTGGCTCCGAGGCTTGCCCCAACCAAGCAGACCGAACCGCCACCGCCTCCATACCCTTGGGAAGATTTGCTGCGTTCCGATGTGGATGTCGATCCGAAGGTACTGGAGGTAGCTGTGAGAGAGGAGAAGGTCGTGCATCTGGATGATGCTCTTCTGCGCCGAAGCAATGTGGCCCTCGACGATTTCTGCGGAGAAGAGAAATTTATCCTGGCAGCGACGCGTCTCGGCGCGATGCTCGGCTGGGACGAGACGAGAAGAAGTAGTGAGGTCACCCGGGTTTTGGATCGTTTGCGATGGAGCAAGGTTCGCCCTTCAGTTGAGCAATGAGTGGACGTATGAGTGAGGTCAAAATTCCTTGGACAGAAAAGTTGTGCCCGTTTCGAGCACCATTGGACATTCTAACTGGATGCTACCCAGCATTCGTGTTCGGCGGACCACTGAGTGGGAAGATCCTGCCCGTTTTTCATTTTCATGAAGTGACTCCGCAGTACTTAGAGCCGTACCTGCGTTATCTCAGTGACAACGGGTACAGGGGTGCAACGGGGGCGGAGTTGATCGACTTCGTCGAGGCTAGATCCCCCATCTCGGAGAAAACCGTTCTTCTCACGTTTGACGATGCTTGGACTTCGCTATGGACAGTAGCCGCTCCACTTCTGAGGAAATATGGCCTACATGCGATGACATTCGCCATTCCAGGGCGGGTTTCAATCAGAGAAGGCCTCCGCCCCAATATTGATGACGATCCAAACATGGTAGATTTCGGAGACCAAGGTTCGGAACCATTTTGTCGTTGGGACGAGTTAATTCAACTAGACCGAGAGGGTGTTATCGAAGTCGAATCTCATACTTACGCACACGAACAAATCATAGTCGGTGATGCAGAAGACAGCCCGGTATGGACGGACATCACCCTCAGAAACACACCCTTACTCTCCCGTCCACTATTGTGGACGAGTTATGACTCATTTCGCCCTATTGATGATCGGGATATAGGAAAACCCCGAGGCGTCACACGTTCTCGCATGTCGAACGGCTTGATGACAGAAAATGGAATTCAAGAGTCCAAGGATCAGCAGCGGGAGGCCATTCGGGATGACCTCTCGCGCTGTCGGTCAGTATTCGCAGAACGCATGAAACGTGAGTCCGAAATTTTATGCTTCCCTTGGGCCGTCGCAGGTCAAGTAGCGCGCGAAGCGGCCAAAGGCGTAGGCTTCAGAATAGCCTTTTCCGACTCCTTCCCAGGAAAACGCTATGTCCACCCCAAAGCGGATCCGTACAGATTAATGCGCCTTAAACATAATTGGATCTTCAACCTCCCAGGCCAAGGCCGCCGTAAAGCCCCAATACCAAAGTAAAAATATCCCGCTTACCCACTTTCTACAGATTAATAGATCAGACAAATTAGTATTGACGGA
>DGMY01000085.1 GCA_002388665.1 Opitutia bacterium UBA4506
CGTGCAGAGGCGGGACGCCCCTGCCACTTTATTGGCTACCCTAACTCTTTTCACTATCAGGATGGCTTTTACAACGTAGCTGAGGCGGCCCGACTCAGGATTGCCGCTCCGGCGTGCAGAGGCGGGACGCCCCTGCCACTTTCTGGACACTTTGCTGCCACTTTCTGCCCTTCTCTACCCACTCTGCCGCTGTGGCTTCTCTTTCTTTGCGGATAACCTCGGTTTCGGGCAGCGGAGGATTGCGCAACCTGCCTCGACTGTCCTAGGTTCGCTCGCATGGAGACCTTTTCGCAGAAGACCGTCATTCTCGGCGCCGGCTTGCTCGGTGGATCTCTGGGTATGGCCATGCGGCAGCGGGGGTTGGCTGGGCGGATCCACGTTTGGTCTCCTAGCGAGGGGACGCGCAGTGCCTGCCTGGCGGAGAAATGGTGCGATAAAGTTCACCCAGACCCCAAAGACGCCTGCTTGGGTGCTGATCTGATTTTTCTGTGCGGGCCGGTAGACCGAATTCCTGCGTTGATGGAAGAGATCGCTCCCTTCTGCGCCGAGGGTTGTCTGATCACCGATGTAGGGAGCACAAAAGCCAATATATGCGAAGCGGGTGCCCGGATTTTTCCGCGGTCCCACCCCGCCACCTTCATCGGCTCGCATCCCATGGCCGGATCCGAAAAATCCGGGATGGCCCACGCCACCGCGGACCTTTTCGACGGAAAGACCTGCATTCTGACCCCTCTCGAAAAGGAAAGCGTCGCCCTCGATCGACTGCGCACGCTTTGGGAACGACTCGGAATGAAGCGATTTGAATGCACCCCGGAGGAACACGACCGGATCGTCGCCCACGTCAGCCATCTGCCCCATGCCCTCGCGGCGGCGCTCTGCCAATCTTTATCCCAACTTCCGGAAGAGTGGGCGCACTGTGCAGGGGCCGGACTGCGCGACACGACGCGGATTGCGGCGGGAGATCCCGCACTTTGGACCGCAATTTTCCGCGAAAACGAATCGGCCTTTCGCCAATCTCTGGCGCATCTGCAGCGTTCGCTCGACGAACTGAGCGCCGCCCTGGATGAGCCGGAAGACGATGCACTGATCCACTACTTGAGCACCGCTCAGGAATACCGCGAACGTCTCGACCCGCCCGCCCGGTAAATGCCTCCCTTTCCCATCCGCTATGAACGAACTTTTGATCGAACCCTTTGGCGCACCGATTGCGATCCAAGCCCAGGTCCCCGGCTCGAAGAGCATTTCAAACCGTGCTCTTATTCTGGCCTACCTGACCGACAAACCGATCGGCCTACTCAACCTCCTCCGCAGTCAGGACACCGACGTACTCCGCGAGGCATTTAACAAGCTCGGAGTCAGCGCGAGCGAAGCCGACGACGGCACCGTCACCGTGAACGGCTGTGCCGGGCGTCCTCCCCACACCGAGGCTGACCTCTACGTGGCCAACGCCGGAACTGTCGCCCGATTCCTCCCAGCTGCCCTCTCACTCCTCCCAAGTGGCGACTTCCGCATGGACGGTTCGGAGGCGATGCACAAGCGCCCGATGGCCGGCCTACTCGAGTGCCTCAAAACTTTGGGAAGCAGAGTTGATTGTACGGTGAAAGACGGATTTTTTCCTTTCCGGCTCCGCCCAAGTGGCTGGCAGCCCGACACCCTCACCGTCGATGCCAGCCGGAGCAGTCAGATCCTCTCGGGGCTCCTCATCGCCTCGACCCGTGCCGAACGGCCCATGCGCCTCCGGCTCGTAGGCGAAACGGTCTCCAAGCCGTTTGTCGAAATGACGATCCGGATGATGGAACAGTTCGGGGCCAAAATCGACCGTGATGGCTGCGAATACCGAATCACCCCGGGTCTCAGCGGACCCTCCGACGGACTCTACACCATCGAGCCTGACGCCAGTGCGGCCTCCTATTTCTTCGCCCTTCCTCTTGCTGTTGGCGGACGCTCCACAGTCGGGGCCTTCCCAGCTCAATCGCTCCAAGGGGACCTCGCCTTTGTCGATGTGTTGGAACGAATGGGTTTGACGAAAACCACGACCGCCGGGGCGATTACGATCGAATCCAGCGGGCCCATCCAGTCGGTCGACATCGATTTCAACGCCTTCTCGGACACATTCCTTACCCTGGCTGCCCTCGCTCCCCTTCTCCCGGGGACCACTCGCATCCGAGGAATCGGGCACACCCGCCATCAGGAAACAGACCGTATTCACGCCATGGCGACCGAGCTCCGCAAACTGGGTCAAGGCATTGAAGAAACTGAAAACTCTCTGACCATTACGCCAAACCGTGCGGAAATGGTGGCGAGAACCGCCAGTAGCCCCACCGCCATCGACACCTACGACGACCACCGTGTCGCGATGAGCTTCGGCATCCTCGGCTCCCACGACCTACACGGCGATGGCCGACCCTGGCTGACGATCCGCAATCCCGAATGCTGCGGCAAAACTTTCCCGAAATTTTTCGAAGAGCTTGCGCGATTGCGTTCCAGCGCCAACGCTGAGACCACAACCCATGAGTGAACCTGCCTCCGACATCGCAACCAACTTTCCCATCGTCACCCTCGACGGTGGAGCAGCTACTGGAAAGTCTTCCACGGCGCGTGGAGTATCGCAAAAGCTCCACTTCCTTCACGTCGACACAGGTTCACACTACCGGGCTCTGACCTACCTGCTTCTCCAGAAAGGAGTGGCGCCCGAGGAGACCGACACACTCTCCTCCCTCTTGGACGAGATGAAGCTATCCGCGGGAATCGACGGGAACCTGGCCACGCTGCTTGCCGACGGCGAAGCTCTCTCGGTTGACGACCTCCGCAGTCAGGAAGTCAACCAATCAGTCTCCGCATTCGCGGCGCTGCCCTCGGTACGGAAGCGCCTTCTTCGCTATCAGCGCTGGCACTGCAATCTCGTACGAGAGAACGGATTCAAAGGCCTCGTTATCGAAGGCCGCGACATCGGATCGGTAGTCTTCCCCGACGCTCCCTTTCGATTTTACCTCGAAGCCGATGCCTCCACCAGAGTGCGCCGGCGTTCCGAAGAAGGCCAACAAGACTCCGTCGTGGAACGGGATAAAGCGGACAGCGGCCGCAAGAATGCACCGCTTCTCTGCCCCCCCGGAGCCGTCCGAATCAACACAGGCGAGTTCACTCTTGAGGAAGTCATCGCCCAGATCTGCCAGATTGTCCAGAACGCTCCCGACCCAGCCAACTGACTCTTTCCCTTCACCTCCCCACCATGCCAGTCTCGACTCAGACCTTTCCCAAGACCCCGGTCAAGCCGCTCTACCGGATCGGCTGGAACCTCTGCTCAGCGGTGTTCGACTCTCTCTTCCGGCTGGAGTCCTACGACACTCACTTCGTCCCACCTAGCGGCCCATTTCTACTCGCCTCGAACCATGTCAGCTACCTGGATCCGCCAGCTGTGGGCGTATCGTTCCGCCGGCCGATTCACTATTTTGCCCGAGACACCCTGTTCAAAGGCCCGGCCGACAAAATCCTTCGTGGGGTCAATGCCGTTCCAGTCAACAATCGCGGCGGCAGTGATTTGGTGGCGGTGCGCAGGGCGCTTGAGGTCTTGAAATCCGGCGAAGGACTTTTGGTGTTTCCAGAAGGAACCCGTTCGCCCGACGGAAACTTCCTGCCCGCCCGACGCGGCATTGGCCTATTGGCCTGCAAAGGTGGTGTACCCGTCCTTCCCACCCGAATCTTTGGCACCTACGACGCGCTGGGACGCGGGAAAAAACCCAAATGGGGCCAACAATTGAAAGTGCGATTTGGCCCGCTCATTCATCCCGATCAATTCGATCCGGGACGAGGGGACAAGGCGCGCTTCGACAACGCTGCCGAAAACATCATGTCGGCCATACGGGGAATCGAAGAACCCCGCGCTGCACAGGCCGTTTGAAAGTAGCGGGACGAACGTGCTCCCCGAAACAGGTGAGCGACCCAGAGCCCACTCACACTAGGATTTAGGAGCCTTTGGGAGAGTGATGTAGCGCAGGAAGACGCGCAGGGTGCCGAGAAACATCGCCGTGAGGAGAAATGCGACAACCTTTTTGGACGGATCTCCATCGAGATACGCCTGCCAGGAAGCCCAGGTTCTCCAAGTCGAAGCACACAAGACCATGACCAAAGTCACCGCGGCACCGTAGCGGGCGATATCATTGCGGCGGTTCCAAAGATAGGCCCACAACAGATGCACACCGCCAAAAGTTCCACCGGAGATCAATGCGGTTTTCGCTTTCTCGGGATTGTTCGAAAACCCGGCTATCCCAATTGCGATCAGGAAGAACCCGTAGAACATCAAAGTGTAGGCGAAAGCTTTGCGCTTTCGCGGGATTGGAGGCACCGAATCCGGAGTCGATACCCCTGGTTGCGAAGGACTGGAAATTTTCATGAAAACGCGCCGCCTGTAGCGGTATGGCCCACAATTGGGCTAGCTTCGATTCAGATGAGCCCGAGCTCCATCTTGCCCTCCTCGGAAATCATGTCCTGATTCCAAGGCGGGTCCCACACGATATCGACCTGTGCTTCCGATACTCCCGGCACCTGAACCACCTTGGAGCGAGCGTCTTCGGCGATGGACGGCCCCATGCCGCAACCGGGCGCGGTCAAAGTCATCGCCACGAAAACCTTGTACCCCCCCTCGTCGAGCTCACGGGACTCCATGCTGTAGACCAAGCCCAAATCGACGATGTTCACGGGAATTTCCGGATCGAACACCTTTTTGAGTTGGGTCCACACGAGCTCCTCGCTGGGAGGACCTTCAGGGTCGCCCCCTTCCACATTGAAATCAGGAGTTTCGACATCCTCACCGAGCGAATCGGCATCTTCCCCGCCAATCCGGAACATCCCGTTCTCGGTCATGACGGTGTAGTTCCCACCCAATCGATGTGTGATGGTAACCCGCGAGCCTTCGGGCAACTCCATCGACTCCCCGTGGGGAATGAGAGTGGCCTTTACGTCCCTCGAGAGAATGCGTTCGGAGTCGTCAGTCATGTTAAGTAGTTTCCATCTTTGGTGTCACAGCGTCTAGCTGCTTTTTCTCAAACTTGGCCTGGATCAGACCCCGCAAATTCTCCTCGAGCTCTTCGTTGTCGAATTGTTCGATGACCTCTTCAAAGAAACCAAAGACCATGAGCTGCTGAGCGATCCGCTTGGGAATGCCCCGCTGGAGGAAATAGAACAGTTCGTCGCGGTCGAGCTGACCGGTAGTAGCTCCGTGGCTACACTTCACATCATTTGCCTCAATCTCGAGTCCGGGGAGAGAATTGGCCTGAGCGGTGTCGTTCAGCAACAGATTGCGATTGGTTTGGTAGGCGTCGGTTTGCTGAGCATCCTTAGCCACCTTGATCAAACCGGAAAAAATTGTCCGGCTGTGATCCATGAGCGCATTCTTATAGAGCAAGTCTGAGACGGCATTCGGTGCATTGTGAATCTGCAACGTGCGTTGATCAAATTCCTGATCGTTCTCAGCCACCGTCAGTGAATAGAGCTTCACATCGGCTCCAGCCCCATTGATCCGCACCTCGTTCTCAAATCGAGCGCGACGGCTTCCCAGGTTGAGATTGATCCCTCGCACTGCGGTATCCCGGTCGACATTGTTGGTATCGAGCTGGAAGGAGACCATCCGGTTGTTAAAATTCTGGATTGTTCTGCGATAGATCTTCGCACCATCCTCCGCAAATACGTTTCCGACCGCACAGGAGAAACCGGTGCGATCCTCAAAAAGTGACTGCTGGGCATCCACTACGCTGAAACGGGAATTGCGGCCGCCTACGACCAAGATGTGAGGGAAGAGAGCGGCACCCGGCGCTGCATGCCAGTGGTACACAGCAAAAGGAGCATCAATCTCGACATTGTCCGGAACGTAGAGCAGGTAACCGCTTTCCGAATACGCATTGTGCAACGCGTGGAACTTATCGGAACCCAAATCAGTCGATTCCTGAAAAAGGTAACGCTCCACCAATTCGGGATGCTTGGTCACAGCTTCCGCCAGCGGAAGGAAGACCACACCACGGGCCGCGAGCTCTTCCGGGATCGCTTCCTCGCTGACAAGCTGATTGTCCACAAAGACGATCTGTCCCGAGCGTTCCGCGACCAGGTTCGACCGGGATAACACCTCTTCAATCGTGTCATCACTGGCATCTTCGGCCAGTTGGAACCCGCTGAGATCGAAATCGATCCGCGAAGCAAAGCGCCAGTGTTCATCGCGGGTCCGCGGGAAGGGAAGTTCTTCGTACTTTTCCCAGTATTCTTTTTTCCAATTTTTCCAACTCTCCGGCAAGGCGGACAGGGAAAGGTGGCGTTCAAAGGAGGCGGAATCGCCCACACCGGGAGCAGTTTGCACGGCTGTGGCTTCTGTATTCATAGTAAGTTCCTGAGTATTCTCTGCAGGGATGGCTCGCAAATTCTCGGCCGGGTAATTACCCAACGGAGCCCTCCATTTCCATATCGATGAGGCGCTTCAACTCGACGCTGTATTCCATGGGGAACTGGCGGACGAGGTCGTTCACGAAACCATTCACCGCCAGGCTCATAGCCTCCCCCTCTGACAGACCACGCTGCATCATGTAGAAAATCTGTTCCGCGCTGACCTTGGAGACGCTCGCCTCATGCTGCACGGAGTTTCCGTTCCCCTGCACGTTGATCGCGGGATAAGTGTCCGTCCGACTATTGGTGTTGATCAGCAACGCATCGCACTCGGTATTGTTCTTACAACCCTTGAGATGGTCGGGCATATGGACCAAACCCCGGTAGGTGGAGCGACCCTTGCCGACCGAAATGCTCTTGGAGATGATATTGCTCGTCGTATCGTCCGCTTGGTGAACCATTTTCGCACCGGTATCCTGGTGCTGGCCATCATTGGCAAGAGCGATGGAGATGACCTCACCCCGGGCTTTCCGGCCCTTCAAGACCACCCCTGGGTACTTCATCGTCAGGCGCGACCCGATATTACAATCGATCCACTTCACCTCGGCACCTTCCTCGGCCCAAGCTCGCTTGGTGACCAAGTTGAAGACATTGTTCGACCAGTTCTGTACCGTGATGTACTGAATCTTAGCGCCCTTGAGCGCAACCAACTCTACGACCGCACTGTGGAGAGTGCTGGTCTCAAATTTAGGTGCAGTACAACCCTCCATGTAGGTCACCTCTGCACCCTCATCAGCGATGATGAGGGTACGCTCGAACTGGCCAAAGCTCTCCGCATTGATCCGGAAATAAGCCTGGAGCGGCTGCTTGAGCTTCACGCCCGGAGGGACATAGATGAAACTCCCACCACTGAAAACGGCACTGTTCAACGCGGAAAACTTGTTGTCATTGGTCGGGATGACCTTGCCGAAGTACTTCTTAAAAATGTGGGGGTACTTCTTCAGACCCTCGGAGGATCCGACAAAAATGACGCCTTCATCCTCCAGGGAGTCCTGCATTCTCGAGTACGCCGCCTCACTGTCGAACTGGGCTTCCACCCCGGCGAGGAACTTGCGCTCCTGCTCGGGAATGCCGAGGCGCTCAAAGGTTTCCTTCACCTCATCGGGTACATCGTCCCAAGAGCGGCTGGGCATCTGACCCTGGGACAAGTAGTAGCGGATATTCTCGAAAACAATATTCTCAAGATCCTTTGTGGCCCAGTGCGTGGGCATCGGAAGACGCTCGAACACCTTCAGCGCCCGCTTCCGAAAATCATTGATCCACTGCTCCTCGTCCTTGGCCTTGGAAATGTAATCAATCGTCTCCTCGGAGAGGCCGGTTCCGGCGTCGTATTCGTATTTTACATCGAACCGGAAATTTCCCTTCTCGCGATCAATATCGATGGCATCGGTCTGGCTCATAATTCTCTCCTCCTAATTGGTTTGTTTAGCTGGCGGTAGTCGCGAGCTCGTCGCGGACCCAGTCGTATCCTTTTTCTTCCAACTCGAGCGCCAACTCTTTCTCGCCGCTGTGAACAATACGCCCCTCGTACATGACGTGGACCTTATCCGGTACGATGTAGTCGAGCAGGCGCTGGTAGTGGGTGATGACGAGGATTCCACGATCCGGGCCGCGCATCAGATTCACCCCATTGGCGACAATCTTCAAAGCGTCGATATCAAGACCACTGTCGGTCTCGTCCATCACACAGTATGAAGGTTCGAGCATCGACATCTGCAGGATCTCACAGCGCTTTTTCTCACCGCCGGAAAAGCCTTCGTTGACCGAACGGGCGGAGAACTTCTTATCGATCTGAAGAATGTTCATCTTTTCGTACAACCGGCGGTAGTACGCCGGCGCATCGAACTTCTCGCCGTCTTCCTGACGCGCCTGCAAAGCCGCGCGGATAAAATTCGCGATCGAGACCCCGGGGATTTCCAGCGGGTATTGAAAGGCGAGGAATAACCCGTCGCGGGCGACCTCATCCGGCTCTTTGCCCAGGATCTCCTCTCCGTCCATCAAGACGGAACCGCTTTCAACCTCATAATCTTCGTGCCCCGCGAGAACTTTCGCCAAGGTGCTTTTCCCAGTACCATTTGGACCCATCAGGGCGTGAACCTCGCCTTTGGGTACGGTCAGGGAAAAATCCTTAAGAATAGACTGCCCGGCGATACCGGCATTCAGGTTTTTGATTTCGAGTTGGCTCATGTATTTTATTCCTTAAAAACAGGTGTATTTGGTGAAAGTTCGTTTTCCTCATCGGTCTTGCCCGCCACGGTGATTTCGACCTGCTCGGCCCGAAGACCCTCTGGTAATTCCTCCTCAATCATCTTCCGAATCTTCTCGGAGAGAACGACATCGTAGACGTTACCCGTCCGACGACAGTGGAAGTGGGCAAAGTGGGGGTTGTCCTGCAATACCGGGCAATAGCGCGAAGACTGGCGCTGAAAATTCAGCTGACGGACCAATCCCGACGACACAAACGATTCGAGGCAATTGTAGACCGTCGCTAAAGAAATGCCCTCCATACGCTTTTTCGCTCGATCATGTACGACCTCCGCGGAAGGATGGTCCTTTTCGCTGCAGATGACCTCGTAGACAACCTTGCGTTGACGCGTCGGTCGGAGCCCCGCTTCAGTAAGAACACGGGAGGCATCTGAGGATTCTGGCTTGGAAATTGGCATAATTTTCGCGATGAGTGACTGCAACATTGAGAAAACTATCAGAATCTCAACCGAAATGAGAATTATTTTTATTATTATTCCAAATTGGAGACAGGAAGGTGCCCGTTCACTGGGTCAGGACTAAACGATGCCCAAAATTCTATTCATCTGTACCGCAAATTACTACCGCTCACGATTTGCTGAAGCGGTGTTCAACCATCTGGCCCACCGGAAGGAGCTGGATTGGACCGCCTTCTCCCGGGGTCTAATTCCGGAGGAAGCCCCGCCGGGACTCTCCCCGCACGCCGCCAACGGGCTGCGTCTGGTCGGGGTCGACCCGCAATTTTTCCCCAAAGACAAGACGCCTCTTCAAGAGGAGGATTTTGAGGAAGCCGACCGAGTCATCGCCCTGAAGAAAGATGAACACGAACCGATGTTGCGCGACCGATTCCCGAATTATGTCAATCAAGTGACCTTTTGGGACGTCAGCGACATCCCACACGTCTCGCCGCCCCAAGCGATGCTCCAAATCAAAGGAAATATCGAAACCCTCCTCAGTGAACTGGAGGCTGAATCGGGTCAATGAAGTGGATCCGCCACGCCTGCCGGGCAGTAATCGTCCGAGACGGACTACTTCTTGCGATCAAAATGTGTGACCGCAGCGGGATATTCTATGTCCTCCCCGGCGGCGGCCAGCGGCATGGAGAGACCATGCGCGAAGGCTTGAAGCGGGAATGCCTGGAGGAAATCAATCTCGATGTCACGGTGGGCCCGCTCCTTTACGTCAGGGAGTATATCGGCCAGAATCACAGTTTTTCGAAGTACCACCGGAATTTCCACCAAGTGGAGACGGTTTTTTCGTGTGGTATCCCCGAAGGGGCAGAACCCTCCCCTGGAAGCGAGACTGACCGCAAGCAGATCGGCATCGAATGGCTTGACCTCAAGAAGTTGGCGACCGTGCGATTTCTTCCGTCCGACGCGGTTCCATTCATTCAGCGAGAGCTGGAACAATCGGATGATCTGTATCTCGGCGACATCAATTGAATTGCGCTCTGGTTTTAATATTCTCGTAAATCCTTAGCTAAGAATATATTCAGTAATTTTTTCGAGTTGCTCGAATCCGTTATCTCATGCGAGTTTTCACTGTTTAATAACCTCGGGGCTCACAAACTCTATGTTTCAGAAAAAATCGAAAGGACTTTTTGCGGAGGTTTCTCACTATCAAGTGAGACTTGCGCGAACAGACCGGACGATAGCACCCGTTGAAGTGGAAGCCGTTGATTTGATCCCGATCACAACGGTGGAGGAGACCCGCGAGGCTATCAATGCCTTCGCCGGAAACCCCAAGAGCGCCTACATTCAGGCCCAATGCTCCATCTACCCGGAGGACCGGTTCATATTCCGGCACCACCAGGAGAATGCGGCCCGTTCCAAGCAGGACGACTTTGCCGAGAAGGCGCTGCTGGGCGAACTCAAGGTTGAGCCCGAGAATGTCCGGTACCGAATTCTCCATCCAGGCACCGGGAAATCCTACAATCCCGATGAGTTGCTCTCTCGTGAAACCCTCTTCGTCGGTGCTTCGCGCGAGGGCCTGAAGAATGAGCAAAAACGCTTGATCGACCTGGGACTGTACCCGAATCGCTTGGAAATTTCGTCAGTTTCACTGTATGCGGGGATCAAGAAGGCTCTGGCAGAGAAAGAAATGGATACGTCGGTCCTCGTCATCGAGTTTGCGGAGAACAGCTCCTACGGCTACGTCATCAACCCAACTGGACTGGCCCTCTCCCACCCGATTGATTTTGGAATCTCGGCGGTCGCGAAGAGCATCCAATCGGAGCTAGGACTGCAGGACACCCTCTCGGCCCGGAAAGTGATGCTCTCGAAAACCTTTGATTTCCGAGACATGGGGTCGACGCTCCTGCGTCATTTGATTCTCCAAGTGCGGGCGTCAACCGGCCAATTCGAAGTGAAAACCGGTAAATCCGTCCACTACATCTTCATCCCTGACCTACCGGACAGCCTCTCGTGGGTCGGTGAAATCCTTGCGGAAGAACTGGGCATGGAAGTGTGGCGCCCCGCCCTGACCGATTGGTCCTCAAGCGGCGGGATTGAATTGTCCTCCAGGGCCAGCCAGCACGAAAATCTATCGGAATTTTTCCCTTTATTCTGCCAGATGGCGCAGCTGGATGCAGCTTCCTCCTGAATGAATTCGCCCAAAAATAGAAAAAGGGATTTTCCCGCCTGGCATCCGGAGTTTCGGATTCCGGAAGAACTTCCCGACATCAAGGCGGTTCGCACCGATTTCCTGATCAACATTGGATCGATCGGGCTCGCCCTCGTTCTCCTGTTCGGCCTTCTCTACCGTGAGGCCACCATCTCTTCGCTCGAAGGTGACCTGGACTCGCTTCGTTCCGAGGAAAGGCGCATCGCCCCGGACAACAAGGAAGTCATCACTCTTTATACCCGGTTCATGTTGGGCAAGCAGGTCTACGATGACCTGGACAAGTTTTACGACGCACCGATCAACCTCCCGCGGTTCCTCTACGATATATCAGAGATTCGGCCAGCGAACATTTCCTTCGACGAGATCGCCTACCAGGAAATCGAAGAGTCTGTCCGGGAAAAGAAGTCCAAATCCTCGAAGATAGAACGTGCCTACCGCATTTCCCTGCGCGGCCAGACTCGCGACCTCAAAGAGATCGAGGCCCTCAAAGAGGCCCTCGACCAATTGCCATACCTCAGAGAGGTCGAGGCTCTGATCCGCGAAGGATCAAATCCCCGCAACCCGATGTTAAATACCTTTGGCTTCTCAATCGAAGTGCGCTTCCAACCGGCGAAAGAGAAAAAGGAGAAGGGGGGCAAGAAAAAGGCATGAACCTACCGCTACCTCCATTCGTCAAAAAGTATGCGGCCCCACTGATCGCGCTCTTGGTCATCCTCGGCTGCGCCATCACCTTTCTGCTGCGCCTCTCGATTGCAAGTAACCTCGAAGAGCAGATAATGGTCACCCAGCAGGACGTTCGCACCATGCAGCGAAACCTGGAGAATTCCAAGAATCTGGCTGAGCAGCTCGCTCGGATGGAAGAGATCACCGCAGAGATTCAAGGGCGGATTATCGAGCCGGATGATTCAGCCGCGAATACGGCCTACTTTTATCAGTTCGAGACAGATGCGGTGAAGATCGAATCTGTGGAACAGCGCAATCCGGAAGCCCCCTCCAAATCCTACCCATGGAAAATGAGGAACTTTGGGACAACGCTCTTCATCATTCGCGCCGTCGGTGAATTTAAGGATGTCCTCGATTTTGCCTACCGTATCCGCACAGGCAACAAGTTGGTTCGCTACGAGAACGTTTCCGTAATGCCAGCAGACGGCAACGGGGAAAACCTCCGCCGCATCACTTTGACTGTCGAAGCCCTCAGCACCTTAACCGAGGGAGATAAGAAGAAATGAATTCCCCCAAAGTTCTCTTACTTTTCCTTCTCGGCCTCGCACCGATCTCCTCCTATGCGGTCCCGGTCATCATGTCGGAACAACGCCGCGAGGAATACCTCGACAAGCTCAAGGAACTGCTGGACCACGAACGTCCGGGCACGGAAGAGCTAGCCGCCCTCCCCGATCCGTTCCGTTTTGGCCGGGAGATTGAGGAAGAGCGTCCTCCTCCGATTGCCCCCGGTATCACAGATGAAGAACTCCTCACCCACGCCGGAGAGCTCCTCCAGCAAAGCGTGATCGGTTTCCAAAGCTTCGGTGGCCGTTCCTTTCTCGCCACAAAAGACTTCGGCCTCCTTCGCAACGGCGACGTCGTTGAGATCGCCCTACCCAACTCGTCAGAGAAAAAGGCGTCCGTCGTAATTATCGATCCCACTGCGGATCATTTCACCGTACAGATCAACGATCTGACCATGGAGATCCCACTTCAATCCGGACCTTCCGGCATCGAACAATCTCGTCCTTGACCGTTTTGACCACCGCAATGAAATTCTCAAGTTTGACAATTCTGCTTTCCATACCTCTCATTTTCGCTGTATCCGCAGGGCAGGCACAAAGCGGCAACCCGATTGATCGGGCCCTCGACGCCAGGGATGCCCGCAACGAGAATCTCGCACCCCTCGAAGAAATACTTGAAGACTCTCAGGAACCGGACGGCGCAGTAGAGGAGGAACCCATGATCCCCGAGCCGGAAATTCCCGAGCCCGAGATCGGTGGTACAGAAATCGAGGAACCAACAATTCCCGAACCGATGATTATCGAGCCCGAAATCACCTCTCCTCCGATCGCCCCACCACCACCAACTACCACGATACAGCGCCCGATCCCCACCCCGGTCGCAGCGCCTCCGCCAACCGAACCGGCCCTTGAGACCTTCGATCTGACCTATACCGACACACCCATTCGCACAATCTTGCGAAACGTGGCCGACGCCGCTGAACTCAATGTCATCATTCCGGACAGCTTGGTCGGAAACCTCTCCCTTCAACTCAAGCGGATTACCTGGCCGGAGGTCTACGATATCGCACTGGAGGGTACGGGATTCATTTGGGAGCGGAGTGATTCGGGACTAGTGCGGATCCAACGAATCAGTGCGGACGAGTCCATCGAGGTCTCAACCGACGGACTCCTCACCATCAACTTTCGAAATGAGGCTACGCGCACAGCAGTTCAAGCCCTCGCGGAAATCGTCGGATTAAACATTATTATTCCGGCCGAACTCGACGGTCAGACCTCTGCCTCCCTAGCTAACGTGACTTGGGAACGTGCTCTTACCACTATCCTGGAAGAGAACGGCTATCAGTGGTTTGAAGACGACGGAATCATCGGCATCCGGTCCATCGATTCCCGGGTTGTACTCGACCCCCAGACGGGTGCCTTGAATATTTCGGTCAAAGATACGCCCTTTCAAGAAGTAGCAACCCTCGTCGGGCAAACCCAGACTCCCGTCGTCAACGTCGTCAGCCCACCAGAGGTTGAAAACCTACCCATCTCGCTGGAAGTTGAAGGGGTCACCTTCGAGCAAGCTCTCAACCTTGCAATTCTCAAATTGCCCAAGGTAGCAATCGGCCCCGCCCAGGACAACGGCGTCACCCGCTTCCAAAGCTACTCCACCTACGAGTTCGGACCCAACCTGGTTCAAATCGTGGATCAAGAGTTTCTGAGCGCACTCCGCAATGAGCCACCGATCGTTCGCATCTACGACCTGCGCTATGCGAGCGCGGGCGATCTCCTTCTCAAGATCATGCCTTCACCCCGGGACACCTCGGAAACTTCGAACGGAGAAATACCCTCATTCCGCCAATTGTCCGAGAACGTCCGCCCGGTAGTCGAAGGAGTACAGAGCGTCGCCGCAGATCATGGCAACAATCTCTTAATTATCACCGCACGCCCCGCCTCACTCGTAGAAGTCAGCTCTCTCATTGAGCGCCTTGACCAACCCCTCAAACAGATCTTAATCGAATCCAAGTTCGTTGAAATCACCGGGCAGGATGGCAAAAACCTCGGTGTGGACTGGTCCGCACTCCAGGGCTGGGGCGTCAATATCGGTCCATTCAGCCGGACCTGGACTCGAGACCGCTCGCAGAACAACACGGATGTCACAACGACGACGAACAATCGAAGCTTCTCCGACAACACAACCCGCAGTCTCATCGACGATCGTTCCTTTAACTCGAGTGACACCCTGTCCAACACGAGGGGCAATACCTTTAACAACTCCTCGACCTCCAGCTCCGGAAATTCTTTCGAGAACAATAACGGTGCGATTACCGACATCACCAGCTCATCCAATTCGGCCAATCTTTCCAATTCGCTCAATAACTCATCCAACAGCGCCTTCAACCAATCGAACACTTATACCAACTCGGACAGCAACGTTCGGGATATCACAAACTCTTCCTCCAACAGTAGTAATTTCACCAACACTCTTCAGAATATCGCTTCTACCTCACGGGCTGATACCGCCATATTCTCAACAGACGAATTCCGCCTGATCCTCCGCGCCCTGGAGGAAGAAAGTGATGCCAAGCTGATCACAAATCCCAACGTAGTCGCTATCAACGGGAAGCAAGCGCGAGTCGAGTTAACTGACTACTACTACAAGTCAGGGCCGACCGAGACAGATAACGGGGTGACTACAACCGGAGAGCCGGTACCCTTGGAACCTCGCCCCGGTACCACCTTGGTCGTGACCCCGACCGTTGTAGGCGGTCAGCTGATCTCCCTGAACGTTATTCCACAGGTGAACAGCATCGTCGGGTCCCAGACAATCGACGGAAATGAGATTCCGACCGTTCGTCGCCGCGCGACCGACTCCGAAGTACTGCTTCGCAGTGGATCCACCCTGGCCATTGGTGGCCTCATCACCGATGAGAATGTTACCGAATCCAACAAAGTCCCCGTCCTCGGCGACATCCCTATCCTGGGCCGACTGTTCTCCTCGGAATCCACAAGCGTCCAGACCACCAATCAAATCATCTTCATAACGGCCAGCCTCCTCAACCCACAGTCCAATACATATATGGACGTAGTTGGGATTGATCGTTTCAACGCCATGGGCTTAACCGACCGGGAAGTACAAGGCGTCGGGGCTCGAAGACTCTCCCCGGAAGAACTACTTCTCCAACAAGAAGTCCGCCGAGCTCGCAACGAAGCTGCCACCGACCAAGTGATGCGGGCCCTTCGAGTGCGGGATAGCATCAACGAAACCGAGATTGAACAGTTGAACGAGCCTACCGATGAAACTCAGGAGGAAGAGGACGAGGCCGAATCAAACAATCAGTCCTCCAACCCGAGCCGCAAGATCGGACCCATCGGCCGCCGATAACCGATACGACTGCCAAATTCAGGAGCCATGAAGATTCTGCTATCGATCATCACCCTCTCCCTCGGCACCGGACTCACGGCGCAGAACGTTTCAGACGAATTCCGAACCGACACCCGCTACTACTCCGATGATATCGGATCACGGCTAGTCGTTCGACCGCAGAGCCGCGAGGGCTCGCGCGCCAGTGATCTCGAGCTGAGAATTGAGGACGAGACCTTTTTTGACAGCAAAACCTCGGAATTCCGGACCCGGGAGATTGCGACCATCCACGGTGGTGGTTTGAGCAACCTCGGCTTGCGATTCTTTGTTTCGGAGACTCAAAGCCAGGAGGATTTCCTCCAGGTTCTCGAAGCCTTTCAGGTCAAGGTGGCCGCCTTTCGCCGCCATCGATCCGAGATCAATAACCTCGACGAGAAATGGATGGGGCGTGGAGAGGAAACTCTCAGCGAATCGCGGGTCATGGGAAAAATCCAGACTGACTTTATCGATCGTCCTTCCGTCGTCACATTGAACTGGAATTTAAAGATGAATCGTCTCTGGCTCAGCCTCGACGACTTTATCAACATCGACAGCACAATCTCCGAGCCTCTCGCTAGGCTCATTGAGCACATTCCTCAGTACGCCCGTCAACGCGCGGAGTACCAAGTCACGATCCGGGAGAAGAACGAATGGATCAACGAAACGCTCTCCCTTCCTCCCGATGCCGACCTCGAACCCACAGCAGATACCACCGACACGCCAACGGTGATCGCTGAGGAAATTGAAATCAAAGAAGAACCGAGCGAGGCGACCCCTTCTGATACGGATACGGAATAATTCTATCCAAGGATAGACTTCCTCCAGTGGGTCAGCTCACTTTAAAGTGAAGCTACCCGGAGATTTCGGCGAGCCACTCCTCGCTGTTCGGTCCAACGACACATTCATTGTCCACCCGCATGGCCAAGCGCTTCTGGCAACGGGAGGAGACTTCGGAAAACCCTTCTGCAGGGAGGGCACGCACCGATTCCACCAAAAAATTCCAATGAGGTTGGTCTTGCCCTGACAGGGTATAGTAGACCCACTTCCCCCGCTTTTCCTGCGTGAGGAGTCCCGCTTTATAGAGGATCTTCAAATTTCGGGACGCATTGTACTGAGTATCTCCAGTCACATCCATTGCCTCGGCCACCGTGATGCGCTGGTCTACATGAATCAACAACCAGAACAGGCGCAAACGATGAGGTTCTGCCAGCGCCTTCAAGGCATCTATGTATTGTTCGTTCATCAACTACCTGGACCTCCTGACTAATCCGAAAACCAACATAGCCGCCCCGATCAGGAAAACAACACCCGAGTGGATCCCATGCAGTGCGATCGTGGATGGCTCTGCTCCAGATAGTAATGATATCCAAAAGAGCGGACAGAACAGGCCCAGCAACGCAATATTTCTCCCCATTTGAATCTGTTCAGAAGCTCCAAACTTTCCCGAGCTTCCGAACACCGCCCTGTACACCTGTCGGTAGGCACACAACCGGACCACGGCTGATCCAGTTCTCCCGATCCAGGTTCGTTGTTCTTTCATCCCATTTTCTCAAACAATCGACTGAATGAGGATGCCTCCGAGTATTGCCGTAGCCAGTACGATACCGACAAAGGCAATTACCGCTTTCGGCTTTAGCACCGAGGAAACCAAAGCGATCTCAGGCAGGCTTGCACCCGTCCCTCCGATGATGAGCGCTATCGCCGGTCCAATACCCATACCTTTTACGATGAGAACTTTGAGCAAAGGTACTGCCATCTCGATTCGCAGATAAACCGGCACTCCGATTACAGCTGCGATTACGATAGAGAGCAGACTATCTCCCCCTACATACTTCTCCACAATCCCGGGGGACAAATACGCGGCCGACACTCCGCTAATCAACGCTCCCAGCAGTACGTAAGGAATGATTTTTTTGAACAGGGCCATCGCAAAGCGCATCGCATCCCGCGGTCTATTCGGCTCCGTCTCTTTCTCGCCCGAACTCCCATCACAAGGTGAGCGACCACAATCCGTTTCGGGCTCGGATTCGGCACAGCATGGTGGGGCGGCCGGACAGCAGGGAGCCGCCTTTTTCCCTTCCAGTTCATCACCGCGCTTGATCTCGTTCCTCCACGGGGTCTTCGAGATTATCCATCCTCCACAAACTGCTGCGCAAAGAGTGATGACCAGATAGAGAGCTGTGATCTTGAAACCAAAAACGGTATAGACCATCGCGAGGACGATAAAGTTGCAGAGGGGCGCCGAAATGAGAAAGCTCATCACCGTTCCAAGCGATACTCCCATTGTCGCCATCCCCATCGTAATCGGCACCACGGACGCACTGCAAAAAGGAGTTAGCGTCCCAAAGAGCGCGCCTAACAACGGACCCCTCTTCTCGTGCTTGGCCAGCAACCGCTGCAACTTCTCCTGAGGGATATACTCCCTCATAAATCCCGTAAGGATCGAGACAACCCCGATCACGATAACAAGAGCTCCACCTACATGGATGAATTCACCCAACGCTATTTGTAATTTTTCCAAGTCCATCACCGTTCTTATATCGAATGTACCATACTCACTGCCCCTTTACGTATGTACACTTGCATTATTACGCAATTTTAATTGTTGAGTGTTTTAGGTCGCGGATGGATTGGGTCTGGCCGGGAGTGGCGAGTTGGATCTAGCCGCGGGTTCTAATCACTCTAGCAGGCGCCCCGACGGCAACAGACATGGGTGGAATTGTCTTAGTGACAACCGAACCACCCCCAATAACCGACCCCTGTCCGATCGTGACGCCCGCGGTGATATTTACCCTTCCGGCGATCCACACATCGTCCTCGATTGTGATCGGAGCGGAACTCAAACCCTGCTTACAGATCGGTTTACCTGGATCGTCGAAGTTATGGTTTGTGGCAATGAACATGCCGTGGGAGGCGATCCTCACATGATTCCCAATGGTAATCTTTCCGGACGGCTCCTCCGGGGTCCCATACCCGGTTAAGATGGAGTACGGCTGCACGGAGCAGTTCTCTCCAAATTCCACCAGGCCCTGGATGATGGCTCCATCGGCCACAATACAGTTCTCACCGAAGCGAATCGCCCCATTGCGCGGGTTAATTCGAGCTCCCGGATGAATTCGGCAACTTTTGGGGACTGTGACATTCTTATGCCGGCTAGCCAGCCTCCTACCACACCAGTAAACAAATCGCAGCCGCCAGTTATTTGCCGGGGAGGGGTGACTAATCCCACCATCAAGAAGACTCCAAAGACTCATTGCACCAATTTCAAATTCTTAGGTCGACAGGGACGGAGGCGTAATCTCAACCATCGTAGCAAACTCACCCGGCAACGAATTACAGAGGACACGGTCACCCTGATGGTTAAACACTGGATGGTGGCAGACCCGTAGGGCATTTCGACCCTTCGGCTCTGACTCGCCCACAAATTTCGGCAACGGGACCCTCTCAATAATCTCACCTGTTCGTTTCGAGAGGAACACGACATTCCCCCCTTCTGCCGACCCTTCATCAGTTACGACCAGGTTGTGGTCCACCGGGCTCGTAGAGGGGTGACCGCCGCTCGCATGGTCACTAATCTTCCGGTAGCCGGTCCCATCATACCGGACCTCGGCCAGGCACAATTTCGTAGGATTATCGGGATCCGGGCCGTAGCCGATCAAGTTCTCATCATCGGCCTGCCATGACCAATGGACGCCGAATCGGTCAAAGCTACAATCGACTGCGAGGTGGAGATCCCGGAGTTCCGGATCGGCCGTAAAAATCGAAGTAATCTTGGGCTCTCCGCGATCTTTGACCACACAATGGTTCCCAAAAAAGAAGAGGCATCGACTTCCTGAACGGTTCCATCTCACGCAATAGCTCATGAGCGTCAGTCCCTCATCCTCTCCCAATCGTCGTTGAATCGCACTATCGGCCTCCAGGATCTGTTCACGCTGGGGATGGCGGTCGAGGATCTCTTGAGTACTCAGAGCGAGCTCGATCTGAGGAGGGAAAAAAGAAGTTCGCGATACTCCATGGGCTGATCTCTCTTGAAACGGCACAGGAGACCTCTCCGGATGGTATCCATTTCCTCCATACCCGGCGGCATAGAGCATCCCGTGACTACAGGAGAGACCGATCTCACCTCTCGGCGGCATTCCCTCGATATCGCCATCTACATGAATCTCTTTCCCGGAAATCAAATCGTGACGAGTCGTCCGTGGCTCGAGGTGTGTTCCACTCTGGTAATACACCGCATTCCCGTCCGGGGACCAACTTTGCCAAAGCCCGGTATGCCAGTAGCTTGGCGTCACCTCGACAGACCCAATACGATGGAGAACAGTACCGTCGGCGGAGAGTACGAGAACCTCCGCCTTTTGAGATTCGAGACTCACTCCAGAGATCAGGATGCGGCCACTCCCATCCGGGGCATAAGGGCATAGGCTGTAATAGCTGTGTACGCACCACCGTTCCGGTATCGGGAGCACACGAATGTTTGGCTGGGCGACTAATTTCATTTCTTCGAAAGACAAGCAGCAGGTACCACCGCTTCCCCCCATCAAGCTAAAGGCTTGATCGAACGTCGAGTTTCCTTCCATGTTAATCGTAACATTATGGATTCTCAATCGAAGCGATCGCCCAGTCTCGTCGATGTGGCCCGGGCCGCAGGAGTTTCTCACATGACGGTCTCCCGGGTATTGAACAAATCTGCGAACGTGAAGCCCGCTACTGTGGAGAAAGTGGAGGAGGCATTGCAAAAGCTAGGGTACCGCCGAAATCCGATGGTGGACGCCCTGATGAGTCAGGTGCGGCGACGACGCGTTCACCTACACTCCAACCTTGCCTGGTTGGAGGAAGAGGAGACCGATGGAAAACAGAGGAAACGGATCAAGCTACTACGGGAGAGAGCGGAACAGCGGGCGGCCGCGCTTGGATATGGATTTGAAACCATTTTCCATAAGCCAAACGCTTTGAGTGCAGAACGAATCGATTCCATGCTCAAGGCACGTGGAGTTCATGGGGTGATCATTGCCCCCATACAGAGTTCCGGTTCTCAGTTCGATTTCCCGTGGGATCACTATTCCGTAGCCACCCTCGGACGATCACTGCAAACACCCACGATCAGTCACGTGATGATGCATTTCCAACACGCCATGGAGCGTACGCTCGAGGAACTGCGGCAGCGGGGGTACCAACGCATTGGATTCTGGACCACTCGCGAGGCAGAAATGCGAAGTGAACACCTACCACTGATGACCTACCTTCGACACAATTACCGACTGAAAGGATCCATTCCAATAGAACCACTTTGGTTGGATTCTCTATCAGTTGCTGAGGTAAGATCTTGGTACCAATCCAACCGCCCCGAAGCGATCATCAGTAGCCCTTTTTCCGGATGGGAGATTGCTCGGCAGCTTGCGGTCAAAATACCCGAAGAAGTTGGGTTCGTCACCTTAAGTAGCCCCGAATCAGCACCTCGCATCAGTGGCATGCGGGTCCCGCTGGAGGCAATGGCACACGGCGTAGTGGATTCCGTCGTAGCTCAAATCCATCGGAATGAACAAGGGGTGCCCAAGGTTCCGAAGTGCATGATGGTCGAGGCCAGTTGGCACGAAGGTCGCACGCTCCGCCCCCAAAATAGACCATGACCCCGAACGATCGGTCGCCACAGATCGCAAAGAGTCGAACACTCGACAAGGAGCCTCGGATCTTCCAATCTGGCCACCAATCCCTCAACACGAAGCGCTCGAAGCCAAACTCTACGACCCCGCAAACCGCCACTACAGTGAGATGAAGCCATCCACCAAACTCAAACACCCTGCCCTCGTAAAGTCATTGCGGAAGGCCTATTCAGCCGAACGTGCGGCCTGTTTCGCCTATATCGGCCATGCGCGCTCCTTAAAAGATCCCGAAGAGAAACGCCGCGTGCGACAAATCGAGGAGGATGAATGGGATCACCGGAAGCATGTCCTCGAAATCATGAATCTCTACGACATTCCCGTATCGAGATACAACGAGATCAAATTCTACGTAATTGGTAAAATCATCGGCTATAGCTGCTTTTTGATTGGCCGCTTCATGCCGTACTTTTTCGCTGGGAAGCTCGAGAGCGGCAATGTCTGCGAGTACTTTGTCATGATTCAGTATTTCCACTCACTCGGAATCGATACTCACGACGAGATTCTGTATGAGATGGGGATTAAAGAAAAAGAACACGAAGTCTATTTTCTGGAATTAATTCGAACTGAGAAGTGGCTACCCTACTTTGAAAAAGTGTTTTCCTGGGGGGAGCACTCGAGCCTCAACGACGTCGATCTCGAGAACAAGTACCCAGTGGTAAAGTCAGAAATGTATTGCAAGAGTCACGTCCCCAATTCTGGCATCCCGACCGATGCCAGCCCTGAAAAAAATTCTCCAGAATCAGCCAAATAAGCCATGAAAGGTATCATCGGAATACTCGCTACCCTTCTCCTAGCCCTGCCCTCTCTCTATTCCTCCTCCGAGGATACTTTCTCCATCAACGGTCGGGAGATAATCGTGCCGACGCCAGAAGGATTTGTCCGGGTAACCGAAGAGATGCCCGCGGTCTTTCGGTATCTATCCCGGATCTCCGACCCTGTAAACGATACCCTTGCCTACTATATCACAGAGAAGGATGCCACCGCCGCATTGACGGGTGAATTCCCTCCACTCGAACGAACCCTGTTGCTCAAGATCAACAAGCAGCTGCGTCATAGAGCCGTCGGGCCGAGAGAATTCTCTGGCATGATCAAAATTATCCAGGCGCAAAACCAGAAAATCTTCCAACGTCTTCAGAATGATCTGAAGCTCGCCATGGACGATACCAGCAGCGGGATCAGTGAAGAATTCGATATCGATTTTGCTTTGGGCGTTTCGCAAATGGTTCCTCTGGACCCTCACTTTCAATCAGAGAACTGCCTTAGTTATTCCCTCTATATCAACTACGATGTTTCCGCCAATGACGCCAATTCCGAAGTTATCGTCGCAGCCACGAGTACATTTCTCAACCTCTCTGGTGTAGTCCTGTTTCAATACAGCTACGCCTCCAAGCCGGACTTGGAATGGACTCGGGAAATTTCCAAGGACTGGGCGGAAGCAACCTTCCTGGCAAACGACGTCGATATCTCGACCTCCGAAGAATTCCACACGGAACCCTGGAAAGAAACAGTCACCTATGGAGTGCTCGGAGCTGCCTGCGGCGTGGGTGCCACCCTCATTTATGTATTCATCTCTCGTCGCAAGAATCGAAAGCGATAGGAGAATGTGGACCTCATAGGAGAAACGACCGTGGACAAACACGAATGGAGGAAACAAGAGAAGGAGATCTATCTCCCGAAACAGAAGCCGACCCTTCTCACCATACCACGATTCAAATACGTAACCATCTCCGGCAAAGGGAATCCAAACGACCCTGACTTCGCTGAGTACATTGGTGCGTTATATTCCATTTCATACGGCATCAAGATGACCGCCAAGATGAAAGGACCCACCCCTCCGGGACACTACGATTATACGGTGTACCCGCTCGAAGGCGTATGGGACATCACAGACGAAGTGAAGAAGAATTTTTCCGGCCAGATCAACAAGGATGATCTCGTATTTGATTTAATGTTACGCCAACCGGATTTCGTAACAACCGATTATTTCGAAACTATTCGAGAAATTGTGCAAAAGAAGAAACCCTCTCCTCTTTTGAAGGAGACAAATTTTCGGGAAATCGAGGAAGGCCCCTGCATTCAGATGCTTCATGTGGGTCCCTATGACAACGAACCCGAAACCTTCTCGGTGATGGAGGAATTTGCGGCCGAAGCTGGAGTTACCCGCCGATCAAAGGTACACCGCGAAATCTACATCTCCGACTTTCGACGAACAGCCCCCGAAAAGCTCAAGACTGTACTGCGTTTCCAGATCGATTGAGGGCTCATCCTCATGGGAAAACTCTGGGAGGATTGTTACGCCTGCCCTATCCCCATCGTCCGGATCAAGGGACGGTAACCCGGAGAAACATCGTTGACGCACTGATTGATACACTAAAGTCCACCTTTACATAGGTTCCGTCTAAGGTTTCAGCGATACCCTCCGTAATATCCCACGATCCTGTATTAGGATCATAGGTACGAATAGTATTCCAAGAAACCATGTCACTGGATTCCTGGATTTCAAGAGACACATCAGAAACCAGTCGTCGGTTGAAACAGAGCATGATCTGACCACCCGCGTTCACCATGCGGGTCAAGGCGGTAGCCTCAGGATTCACCGGATCCCCTCCGAGCGCATATTCCAAAGCCACTGAGTATGAATCGCCATCCGGGTCGTCCATTCCGGTTACCGCCCCTGCGGCCAAACCGGAGAAGTCGTATGAGGCAATCCAGTCGCTCAGGGAGAGACTCGCCACTTCCGGGAGGGAAACGAGAATCGTACCGGAATCTCCTACGGCTACGAATCGGTCACCGCCGAAAATCACCTCATTCAAATCATTAGAACCCAGACTGATTTCCCGGACCCAGCGGCTCGAACCATCACTGGAGTCAATCGGATTGCGAATCGCCTCTGGAGTCGCGGTTAACACCGAGCCTCCTGACCCGACCACCCGGAAGCTCGAGTTCCCGTAGACAATCGAGCTCAATTCGGGGTTATCCACGGTTACGCTCTCGGGAATCGAGTTTTGATACCAAGTCACTCCACCATCTTCGGAGTAGATATAGGTTCTGCTGGAAGTGATGGCGACAAAAAGGCCATCACCATAGGCGACGCTTTCCAGAGAGATACTCTGAGTCCCCAGAACCTGTTGCGACCAACTAATCCCGTTCGAGGAAGTCAGTACCGTACCAAATGTACCAACCGCAACGAAGCGAGGTGATCCTCCCGAATTCACTCCAAGAACCAAATCGGTAAGACGGTTTGAGGTAGGAAGACCTCTAGCAGACCAGCTCGAACCATTCGACGAAGTGTATAACAATCCCGAAACCGAAGACTCGATGGCCACAAACAGACCCTGCCCGTATTCAACCTTGGCCAAGAACGATGACGTCGGTGAAGTGCCGCTCGACCAGGTCATACCTCCATTCGTGGAATACTGAACCGTTCCGCCGCTACCGACGGCGACAAATCGGTCTCCTCCATAAACCACGTCGAATAGATTTCGTGTGGGTTGGCTGGGAATCAACGCATCCCACTGAGTGACATCAACCGTCGCATCGGTCGAACGAGCTATAGCACCCGACTCACCAACAGCGACATATTGATTATTTCCATACGCTACGCCGTTAAAATCCAAACTGGTCGTAACTGGTGCTCGACCGAAATTGGAGACCGTAAAGGTTTGTTCGACCGGATCAGCGGCAAACACGTTGACGTTCCCCGCTTGAGTCGCCTGAACGGTCACCTCGCCCGCAGCCCCATTCAGGGTCAACGTGCTGCCGGAGATGGAGGCGATATCAGTTCCATCAACGACGGTGAAGATCACAGGATAATCTACCGAAGATGCCTCAGATTCGCTGTCTCCGATAAACGTACGAGCGACAAGCGGGATGGAGATCACGCTTCCCTCAAACTGGTCATCGATAGGGTCGAATTCGAGCGTCTGGCTCGCTTTGGACACCGTAACACTCAGCTGCCCGGACGCCGGACCGTAATCTCCACTTGGATCAGCAACTGCGGAGATCTGGATCGTCCCCGCCGAGAGAATGGTCACGGTTGATCCGTCGAGTGAGGCGACGGTGCCATCCCCGAGGGAGAAGGTGATCTCTCCTCCCCCATCGGCAGACGCATTAATGACAAAGGGAGCATCACCAAAGGTTTTGGGACCAGGATCAACGAAGTTGATATTCTGTTCGTATTTCGAAATATAGAATGACTGACGAACCGGGTCTGCGGTGACTCCTGAGCCCGGCAGTGCGTAGGCCTCGAGGATTACCTCGCCCTGCGAGTCATCCGATCCCTCTATAGACACCTCATGGCGATAGGTGAGGTTACCGTTGCCATCGTCCTCATCGTAGCTGGTCACGGTGACCAACCCAACTCCTTGGACGATCTGGACCCCTACATCCGCACCATTCGAAGTCTTGGCCTCTACAAAAAAGTTTGGATCGGAAAGAAGCTTGTCGGGGATTGCCTTGAAGACGATATCAGAGGTTTCGGCGGCGATGGTGTAGGTGACCGTTTCATTGAGTGGCGAATAGGTCGCGTCGCCGGCGTTAAAGATGCGGATGACCACATCGCTACCGACTGATCCGGACTCCAGAGTGAGTGAAGACCCGCTAATCGAGGCATCTCCGCTCACAACCTCGAACTCAACCGGAATTCCCGTCGGATCACCGGAAGTCGCATCAGTTGCGGTCGCCGATAGGCCGATTGGAGAGGCTGAGTACATCAATGAACCGGCCGCCGGGAAAAGGTTTTCATAATTCTGGGACTCTCCGACTACGGTAAACGACTGTTCCTCACCCGGAACTCCGAGGAAATTGTCGGCCACTGGTAGGGACGCCCTCACTACATAATCACCGGGGTCGCCGGAGATCGTAAGTGTAGCGGTAGTCGAACCATCGGGTTGAAGAGCGACCGATGAAATGACTCCAGTGCCCTCGACTAGAGCGAACTGCACCTCTTGGTCAGACGGTGTTCCGCTGGAAAGAGCTGTCGCGCTCAAGGTCACATCGGTTCCCACCAGGGGTGCGGAGATCGCGGGGAAGTCGATGGTCTGTGCTACCTTGGAAGCAGAGAGGCCCGAGGTCAGGATGGTCCCGGCGTCACCGACGATCACAAACACCTCGGAGCGGAACGTTGCGCGATTCAAAGTTTCGGTCGTACCGCTCACGCGCAATTTCCAAGAGGCACCCGAATCGGTACTACTGTAGATCGACCCGCCTGCCCCGGCTACGATGTAACGATCGGTCCCGTAGGTCAGAGCGAACAAATCGGATTCGATTGGCGAAGGACGGACAGCCCAACTGGACCCACTATCGGGCGAGAACAAAATTTGCCCTGCCGAACCGACAACGAGGATCTCGCCCTCTCCATCGCCCGCTACCGCATTCAACGTGACGGTATCGCCGGGGAAGGAGGAAACCGTCCAACTTGCGCCGAGATCCTCACTGAGGAGAACCGTACTTCCACCAACCGCGACCAACGAACCGTTGGTGTAGGTAATATCAACCAGATCCGAGGTGACACCTGTATCAATCAGCGACCAGGTCTCACCATTGAGAGAACGCCAAATCGCACCTCCGTTTCCTACCGCAAAGAATTGGCCTGCTGCGTATTCAATCGCATTGAGGGATTCGAGACCCGAAGCTCCGAGGAGCAGCCACGTCTCTCCATCAAGGGAATAGAACGGGATGCCCCCGTCGCCCACGGCGATATAAATAGCTGGGATACCCCCGTAGGCCACATCGCGCAGGATACCGGAACTATTGGCCCGCAAGGTCCAATTCTGCGCATCAGCGGATTGGAGCACGGTCAAAGAATCTCCCACGGCGAAGAAGCTCGACCCCTCGAAACCGATTCCGTACAGATCCTTCGTCGTTCCGGAAGAGACGCTCTGCCAGACATCACCGGTTTCGGCGGCCTCGACTGTGATCGTATCGGAAACCGATGCCGCGGGGAGATAATCGCCATCCCCGGACTGGGAGGCCTCGACCACGACGATGCCATTCCCGCTGAAGACCAGTTGATCGCCATCCTGAATCGAGGCCGGCCCACTCGTCACCGCAAAGGTGACCGGAAGACCACTCGTTGCACTCGCGACCAGCGTCAATGGAGGGTCCGCCTCTCCCGCGGTGGCCGGGGCGTCGAAATCAATGGTCTGGGTCGCCTGTGTCGCGGTGAAGGTACGGACGACCTCGGCCGCCGATGCATAGGTACCATCTCCCGGTTGATTCGCGGTTAGGGTCACTGACCCCGCACCAGTCACCGATACGGTGGCGACTCCCCCGGTTTGCTCGGTAATGACAGCCGGACCGGATTCGACGGTGACGGTCGGAGTGAGTCCCGAGTCGGTAGTCGCCACGACATCAAAGCTCCCCCCGCCAAACTGTTTTTCGGAAACGGACCCCGGTGCTGCCGAGCCACTTTCTCCAAAGAAGTCGATCGTCTGGGTTGTGAGAAGAACATCAAAGGAAACCTCGACCGGCGTCGCGGCATTGAACTGAACGCTACCGGACTGGGTCGCGCGAACCACAACGGTACCGACGGTACCATCGAGAACGATGTCGGATCCGGAAACCGAAGCGGGCCCGCTGACGATCTCCAGAGTCACGGGGAGACCACTGGTGGCGATGACCTGGGGCGCGAAAGGTGAATCGCTGACCACCTTATCCCCAATCGAGAGGAAAATGATCTGCTGATCGGTCCGCTCCTCAATGCGCCCGGAAGTGAGGATGGTCTGGAAGTCACCGACCAAGGTAAAGACCCCGTTGAAGTAGGCCACCCCGTTCAGGGCATAGTCGGTACCGACCGGACGGCTCAACCATTCCGACGAGTTGTTGGAGGAAAGGACCGTGCCACCGGCGCCTACAGTGAGGAAGTTCTCCTGACCGAACGCGACCGCATTGAGATCTTCGACCGTGCCGGAGTTCTTCTGGCTCCAGCTCGATCCGTTATCGACCGAAATGTAGATCGTACCCTCTTCTCCTACGGCCGACCAGTAACCGCCGGCGGTGAGTTCACCAAACCCGATTGAGACGAGATTGGAGGAAATCCCGGATGTCTCGGTCGTCCAACTGATTCCGTCCGAGCTGGAAAGAACGGTCCCCGCGTCCCCGACTGCGAGAAAGAGGCCGTCCTGAAAGTGAACTGCATTCAAGTCGGCCGTCACCCCCGAATCCTCAACCGTCCACTCCGAAGCGCCGGCGTTGGCGAGGATGGTACCGTTCTGCCCGACGGCCACGGTGTTGCCTCCACCGGAAGCGACGCCATTGAGGTTCTCAAGAACCGGCGCAGAGTCGCGGGACCATTCATCCCCGTCTTCGGACCGGAGGATATTGCCGTATTGCCCTATCGCGACAAATCCCGAGTCGTTCGTCGTAACCGCGTGGAAATTCACATTCTCCCCCTGAAGGGCGGGTACGGTGGTTGGAGCTTCCCAGCTAATCGAGTTGTCGCTGCGAAGGATCGTCTCTCCGTCCCCTACGGTCACGTAGCGCCCGAGCGAATCGACAGCCACGGCCCGCAGTGCGCCGAGATTTTCACTGGTTCGGAGGACCCAGGTCTCCGCATCCTCTGAATAGAGAATCCGGCCATCATCGCCCACAGCGACGTAACTTTGGTCTCCAAAGGCCAAACCGTTGAGGTTCTCGGTGATACCCGGGAAACTGCGGAAATCGGGATCGATCCCCGAAATCGCCCCATTCTCGCCCGCATACACGTAACCGCCCCCGCCGTTGCCCGGAGAGTAGAGAGAGGCGTAGGTGGTAAAGGAACTCAGGGCGCTGATCCGCCAGGTCTCGGTGAACGGATTGTAGGTCAATCGACCCTCACCGAAGGCCCAGACCTCTGAGTCACCTGCCGACACGGTCAGCAAGTTGCCCTCAAAGTATTCATCTTCCTGGATTTCAGGAGACTCTTGGCGAGTCCAATACTGACCATCGGTAGAGAAGAACAATTGCGCCATATTTGCGGTCTCGTCAGCAGAAACCTGGTAATTGGCCGCATCCCCGACAGCGATCCAAATATCAAAATCATCGTAAAATACTGAATCCCGCAGGGTTGCTGCACCGTGAATGCCGTTATAGGACCCACCGTTCCAAGTAGTACCGTTGGTGGAATAGAAGATGGAGGAAGCTTCACCCGTGACGACGAAGAGACCATTCCCGAAGGAAACGCTATTCACATCGACGGTCCAGGTAGTGATCACCGTCCAGTTCTCGGCATCGGTCGAGCTGATCAACTTTTGCCCCCCCACTGCGAGATATCGACCGGCGCCGTAGGCGACCCCCAAGAGGTTTTCAGTAAGCGGGCTCCCGTCATTTTCGACTACGGACTTTTCTTCCCAATTCTGACCGTCCTCGGAGATGAGGATTTGCCCATTGTCACCCACTGCGACGAAACCATTATCAGCGTAGACCACATCGTTGATGTTGGTCCCCAAATCTCCCGTATACCGGAACGTCCACTCCTCAAGCCCGGTCGAGCCGGCTGTCGGAGAAGTCAGGATGCTTCCGTTGTCCCCCACGGCCACGAACTGATCGTCGACAACCGCCACATCGTAGAGAGAATTCTGGGTCGAGGCCGTTTGCGACGACCAGTCTCCTTCCACGTCGGAGACCAAGACCGAAAATCCTTCTCCAAAGGCATAGAAGGAGTCGTTGGCGTAAAGAGCCGACTCGAGGTCTCCGGTCACAGAGGAGATTCGACGAGTCCAAATGTTCCCATTGGGCGAGCTCAGGATCGCCCCGTCTGCTCCAACCGCCAAAAATTCATCCTCCGACGCAGTGACCCCGAGCAAATCGTTGTCCACGTCGGTATCTTTTGGAGTCCACGATTCGCCATCCAGCGAGACCACGGCGGTTCCACTGCCACCGACCGCGACAAACCTCCCGTTGGCGTAGTGAACATCGTACAATTCATGACTTCCCACCGTTTTGACTTCCCAGGTCATACCATCGGCCGAGTAGGCGGCCACCTGATTGGCTCCCACTGCCGCGTAGACGGCACCGTTGTGGGTAACAGCATTGAAATCGCCCCCAAAGCCCCCGCCGAACAAGGTGGCAAATGTCACCGTCCAATTTTCCCCATCCGCGGAGTACATAATAAGTCCTCCCGTCCCCACAGAGAGAAATCCGATGGGCGAGTAAGTCACATCGCGTAAATCGACGGAGGCCACAGCTGGAACGGATACCGTTGTCCAGCTGAACCCACCGTTGGTGGAGCGGTAGATGGTACCATTGTCTCCCACAGCGACCGTGATCGATCCATCGGAGGCAATTCCTCGAACGGCATTCGGCGTGGTGGAGTTTCGGACCGTCCAATCAAAGCCACTACCCGAAGTCATTACACTGTTGTTCTGACCGACGGCCATAATGAGACCGTCCCAGAAGACCGCCCCCATCATATCGAAGCGGAAGGGAGAAATCGACTCGGTCCAGCGCTCCCCATCGTCGGCGTGCGAGCGAAGAATGCGCCCGCCCTCGCCAATCGCGACGAGGTACTCGTCGTTCTTCACAATGGCCAGCAAATCGTAGTTCGTTCCCGAATAGACAGTCTTACTATTCGTCAGCCCGGTGATTCGCTCAATCGTGCCACTATCCCCCACTACATAAGTAACCCCCGCCTCGGTCGTGAGCAGATCATTGAAATCTCCCTGGAAGCCAAAGCTATTGATCATCCAGGAACCGACGGACCCCGAGTAGCGGCTGCCGCTCTCCGAAACGACCTGCCACGTCGACAGCACATCGGAGTACTCGATCGCGTTCGGAACCAGGGGGAGAGAAGGAAAGGAGGGGTCGTTGGTCCAATTTGTCCCGTTCGCCGAAGTGTAGAGTACCGCCTGCCCCGAGCCGTTGGTTCCCACCGCATAGTACTCGTTGGTGTCATTCGAGAATCCCACTGTGTAGAGATCGGTATCCGCCGGAATGCCGGTGTTGGTCAGAGCCCAAGTAAGGCCATCCGCCGACGAGAGAACGGTCTCATTCATCCCCACAGCCACGTAGAGTCCGTTGCCAAACGTGAGTCCTTGCAAGTGATCGGTGACCCCCGAGTTCGGATTCGTCCACGTGGAGACATCGGTCGGATCGGTCCCCTGGACCAGAAAACCGGAGGCTCCCACCCCTACGAACTGGGTCTGCGTCTCGTTGACCGCGACGTCGAGAAGGAACTCGGTCGACGACAACTGCGGCGCTTGCCACGTCCATTGATCGAGAAAGCCCGGATCGCCATCGGGTTCGTCACCCTCTACCACCAAAGTCTCGGTGTAGGTCGTCGCTTCGAGCAAGTCACCATCCGGATCGCCAGCGTCATAATTGGTCTCATCCCCATAGGCCTGCAGAAGGATCGCGCCGGTACCGTAGACATTTACTCGGCCACTCACGGGGTCCACCGCCGCCGGTCCGTCGATCACGTCAAATCCTAAGCCCTGCCCCTCATCGGGGTCCACTTCGACCGTCACCCCAAAAGAAGAATCCCCGAGGACAAACTCGGGGAGATCGATGAAAGACAGATTCTGTGGGCGGCGTACGGTAAAAGTCCGGGTGATCTGTTCTACGATCACCTCGTCGACCGTCAACGTCGCTTCCAAAGTGACAACGGCCGAGTCGTTCAAATCGTCGGAGAGGAATACATCGTTGTCGACGATGGAGATCGGGTTGACAACCGAGGCATTCCGCGTGGCCGGCAAGACATCAATAATCGCCACTGTGACCGTTCCTGATGTCGCCACCGTCTCGATCTCAAAGGAATCTCCCCCCAAGACCTTGTCGCTGATCGATCCCGGGGCCGCGGAATCAGGCTCCCCAAAGAAACTGATGGTGTCTTGAGCGACTATCGGCGTGAGGCCCAAAAACGCCGAAATTATGTAAAGAGCAGATTTTCGCCACAGGCGAGAAAAGGGAGTGCGTTTCATATGATTCCTTAAGTCTCCCGATAAGAAGGGATTAAAGACTCTCGAGAGAAAGCTTCAGCTTACCCTTTCCGTTTTGCCGTTCAAGCTCTCAATCCCATTCAAAAAAGCCTTCACTTTGATTTTACGATCTCCGATGGGAAAAGCAAAATCCCTCAATCGACCCGCCTCAGGTGAATCCTGAAATACCTGTTCCCCAGTGAGATAAAGAGAGCCGCAGCTACCACTGCAAGGATGTAGGTTCAGCTTAATAAAGAGTCCTCCCCATAGCAATTGCGCTAGAATAGGCGCATCCCTTTAACAACACTGCTGGAGAAACCAGGGGTTCACCACCTATTCAAAATGAAACGGCCTCTCAATTCACTTGCCAGTCGATGCGTCTCACCTTGCCGGTAAGGCTTTGGTCGATCAAAGCGTTCCTGCTGGCGGCGTCGAGGGAACCTTGATCGCGCAGGTAGTAATAGAGAATTGCCGGAGTGATCACTTTCAGAGCATAGGTAACGTCAGAATCCGGACGACGTAACCTTCTTGGCCCTCCGGTCGGGTCGGAAAAACTAAAATGGTTCGCATCGTAGAACCAGAGTAGATGTTTGTCCCCTTCAGGCATGAGGCGGAAGAAATCCCGATGGCCATCGCCTGCAATGTCTCGGGTACCGGAAATCCCGACGAATGGAATCGACACTTCAGAGAATGCTTCGGAGGTAAAGAACTGGCCGTTCGCGCTTTGAGGACTGAGGGCGATCGCTAAGTCAATTCTCGGCTCGGAGAGATCCTCCTCGATCCCCACGGGTCGGACTTCAGCGCACACCATGGCCGTGTAGGCACCGTAGGAATGACCGATTATGGCAATGCGGGAGAGGTCAATCCGGCCCTCAAAGCGGTCGTCCTCCCGATTCAGAGTCTCGGCGAGGTCGATGGCAAAACTCACGTCCAAGGGACGATTCCTCCGCGGAATTGGATCCTTCCCGCACTCCAGCAACGCTTCGCGGTAGCCGAGTCCTTTCTCCCGCATTCGCTGCCGAACGTTGTCGGTATTGCTGGTCACATGCTCGAGACAAAGAACCACATACCCTTGTTGGGCGATCTCTTCTGCGAGCGCATAGAGTCCATGACGACTTCCCGCACCCCCATGAGAGATGAGGACAAGCGGTTGGGGTGACTCCTCTTCGGGGAGGTGAAAGGTCGCGGGAACATTGCGTTCCCGTGACTCATCCCGGTTCACCGGTAGGTCAATTACCTTGGACTGCCCCTGCAATGACCCTGGCACCAGTAGGAGTAGATTGCCCCAGAACAGGGCGAAACGGAGAGTTGGAAACCTACGTTGCATGATTGATCAGCCGGGGGGTTTGAGGATTCGAAGGAGCGTTGGGTCAGAGTTTGTTACATTCTACTGTCTTCGGCAATTTTCCTTTTCCGATATCTCGCGGGCGGGGTGAAACTCGTTCTTGAGGGGATAGGGACCGATTCACCTCGCTGTCTCTCCACTCTCTCGCCCTTTCGGCCCGACTACTTGCTGTGATCGAGGACAGTCTTCCCTGAGGATTCTCCTTTCAAAAAAGCTTTGAGCGCGGAATCGAGTTCGGTACGTCCGATGTCCTTGGCCGCGGCTTCGGTTTTCGGGCAAGACCAGTCACCGGCAAATTTCTGCCATACCGCATCCTTCTCGGCCAAAGGGATCTCGACCGAGTCCACCCCCAACAGGTTTACGCCTCGGAGAATAAAGGGCAAAACGGTAGTCGCGAGGCCAGCGCCGGCCACGAGACCACAGCAGGAGACGGATCCTCCAGGGCGAACCTGTTTCAGGAGCTCGGCGAGCGGATTGCCACCAACGGTGTCGACTGCGTGGGCAAAGACAGGCTTGAGCAAGGGTTTCTTGTTCTCGGCGAGGGTATCCCGCCCCACGACCTCCTGTGCACCTAATTCTTTGAGTTCCTCGATCTGGCTCGCTTTCCCACTGATGGCGACGACTTCAAAACCCAGCTTTGCGAGTAGTTCCACCGCGACACTGCCCACGGCACCCGAGGCACCGCTTACCGCGACCTTACCCTGCTCGGGGGAGGCCCCCATCGTCAGAAGTTTTTGCACGCTGAGACCGGCGGTAAGGCCGGCCGTGCCGTAGATCATGGCGGTGCGGGTTTTCCAGCCCTCTGGCAGAGGAACGCACCAGGCGGAAGGGATGCGGATGTACTCGCCGAAGCCGCCGTCCGTGTTCATGCCCAGATCATAACCGGTTACGATGACGGAGCCGCCAACGGCTGGACTACCGGCCCGGGATTCAACCACTTCGCCGGCGGCGTCGATACCGGGCGTATGAGGAAAGGACCGGGTGACTCCCTTGTTGCCGGAGGCCGAGAGCGCATCCTTATAGTTGAGTGAGGAGTGGCTGACTCGAATCAGCACTTCGCCCTCGGGCAAATCGGCTGTGTTCAGACTTTGCACAGAGCCAATGTACTGGTCGTCCTGCGCGTTCACACGCCAAGCTTTGTAGGTAATTTTTGTAGTCATGGGAGGTCTATGGGTTGGAGTGACATTTGATATTATGGGGTTCGAGATTGTGCGCCGCGGCGGATCGCGCCCGGGGTTTGGCCGGTGAACTGTTTAAAGGCCCGGTTGAAGGAGGCTTCGGATTCGTAATTCAATGCTCCCACGGCACAGCGATACTCCCAAAAGTAGCGGGGCTCTTTGGTCCCCGTCGCCCTGCCTCTCCAACCGTCCATCAGTCCCCTGCCTTTAAGGTTGCTTGAAATCATCTCCGTCAGCCACGATCTCTCCTCGACGCAATAACTCCGCGATCGCCAGTTCGGCGACCTGAATGATCTTTCCCCCACGGCCGAAACCGAATTGGGACGCTATTTGGGCCGGAAAATCGTTTTTCGGGTAAGTAATGAACCCTTCCAATACGGCCAGTGCCGCATTGCAAAGTTCTTTGCGCGGGATATCTCCAAATTTCCGGACATCACGATCCGCCACCCGGTAGAATCGGTAACTCTCCGAGTCCAGAGAGTCTGGCCAAAAGGTCACATCACCCGCGGACGAATCCTTTCGTCCGGTGTTTGGCAGGTTTTTTTCGACGATCTCGGATATCTTTGAGGCGACCCGGTTAAAACCCCACTCCTGAGCGACTCGACGCATCAACAAATCACCCGTGATCGGCCCTTCCGTTTTGATGATTCTCTCGATCTGAGACCGTATCCCTGCTCCCGCCTGGGGTTCATAGAAAAGCTCCTGTGGCCCCTGAGGCACTTTCTTGATCTCTGGATATTCCAATCTGCGTTCATCAATGGACGTCGTTTTTTGTGGCTGTACATCGTACGCGTATTGGACCTCGGGTTCCTCTTCACAGCGTGGACTTGCGGGAGCCGGTTCACTTCGCGTCTCAACCGGTGCCTCGATTGCGGCTTTTACCTCGGCGAGCAAATCTTCCTGGGCAATCTCGCCATTACGCCACCAATCCGTGGACCAGATACGGTAGATCCGCCAACCGAGGCCTTCCAGCACGGCTTGGCGCAAACGGTCGCGATCACGGGCAGTCGCAGCCCGGTGATACGTTGCGCCGTCGCACTCGATCCCCAGCAGGTATTGTCCCGGTGCCTCGGGCCTCACCACCGCAAGGTCGATCCGATAACTCGAACAGCCGATCTGGGTATGCACCGTGTACCCTTGACTCCGGAGGAACTCGGCGACCTCTTGCTCAAAGATCGAATCGTACTCATGGCTCTGGGCTGATTCGATGTTCGCAGCGATCGCAGCAGGACCGCGCTCCGCATACTCTAGATAAGCTTTTAGATGAGCCGCGCCGATAGCTCTGGTGCGGGAAAGATCGATCTGCTCACTACGCAAAGTCGAATAGATGACCACCTCATGCTTGGCACGAGTCACCGCAACATTGAGCCGACGCTCCCCTCCCTGCCGATTCAATGGCCCAAAATTCATCGACAGCTTACCCGCCTGATCGGGGCCGTAACAAATCGAGAAGAGGATCAAATCACGCTCATCGCCCTGAACGTTCTCGAGGTTTTTCACGAAAACCGGCTCGTCCAGATCGTCCCCGAAGAAGGCTTCGATCTCGGGCATCTCACTCCTCGCGGCATCCAGAAGGTCAAGGATGAGACCCTGCTGGGCTTGGCTAAAAGTGACGATCCCTATCGACATCCCGGACAACTCAGGATCGGTGAGCCGTCGAACCACCTCGCCGACAATGGCTTCCGCCTCAGCCTGATTCGTGCGCGACTTTCCTTTATCGTAAAACCCTTTCGGTACGGGGACCAGACTGACACCGACGTTCTCCGAGTGGGGAGAAGGAAAGGTGTGGAGCTCGTTCGCGTAATAGTGATAATTCGAGAATGCGATCAGGCCTTCTTTGCGGCTTCGATAGTGCCAGTTCAGGCTGTAAGTCTTGAGCCCCGAGCCCAAGCATTCATCGAGAATGCTTTCCAAATCCTCTGTCTGGCTGTCGTCATAAAAACCGTCGTCACTATCGCCCCGGTTGAAGAAATTCGTCGGAGGCAACTGCTTGGGGTCGCCGACAACGATCACCTGTTTTCCCCTGGCGATGGCACCAATTGCGTCCCATACCGGAATCTGAGAGGCCTCGTCGAAAACGACCAAGTCGAACTCCGCCTGTTCCGCATCGAGATACTGCGCAACAGAGAGAGGGCTCATCAAAAAACAGGGTTTCAGGAACGGGGCGATCCCCGGAATTTCCGCCAGCAACTTCCGCACAGGCTTATGCCGTCGGCGTTTTACCATCTCACGCTGGATCAACCCCAGCTCCGTGTTGCGTGGGCATGCCTCACTTCTCGCCCTGGGCAATCGCGACGCCAATCGGGCCGCGACGATTTGCCCGGTCAGCTCGGTGTACTTTTCGTCAAAATCACGAAACGCTTCGATTCTCTTCTGATGCTCGTCCCCATAGAAATCACGCAACAACGGGTTGATCGTCAACAACCGCTTGAGGAAGGAATTTCGATAGGCAAAATCGAAGCAGGTACGCAAATTCTCCAGCTGGAGCTCGCCCGTCTCCAGTGCCTCCAACAGTCGGGAAAGCCCAACCCTCTGCCCTTGCTGAAAGGAACTTTGCCAGCGGCACCAGTTGGCCAGATATCCCCTTTGCTCGTTGAATCCGTTCGCCAACCGCTGCCAATGGTCCAGCAGCTGGGAGACCGTCTCCGGTACATGCAGTGACAACTTTTCCTGAAGCTTGGTACTGCAAACGTTGAACGCTTTCCAAGCCACCCCATATTCGGCAAAAAGCTTTTCGAAACTGCCACCTTCTTGCAGAAACTCCGATCCGGCACTGACAAGATCCCCTACCTTACTCCGCAGTTGAATCAAAAGATCCACCGAATCACCCGCCATGTATTGGATGCTCGTCTGAAGCCCCTCCCCGTACTCGAGAAGACCTTCCAAATAATCCCAATCCGCGTGACCATCTTCCCACTCCGAGCCGAAGTGGACACTGGCCTCCGATTTCGCGGCGTCGAGAACGCCTTGCTCGGTTTTCCATCGTCGTACCGCCTCAAAGAACCCACCGGCTTCGGCACTCTTCCATTTTGGCGAACCCGGTTTGACCGCCTTTCGCACCGGCTTGAGGAGGAACCAGAGCTTAAGCGACTGGAAGAGTCCCCCCTTCGCAACGACCCCTTGGTAAGCCCCTTCAAGAGTCTCGGTGTCCATCTGCCGAAGAACCTCGATGTCGAACGCTTCCAGTCGCGAAAGCGCCTCATCCCTCGACCGCCCCGCTCGAATCCACTCCGTCGCTTCCACCTGAAACGAGTTTCTCCAATTCGACTCGGTCACAAATTTTGCCGGAAGCGCGGGAGCCCCCCGCAGCGAGGATGTTAAGTTCGCAGCACCGAGCAGGACGGTTTGACTGGCATGGTCAGGGTCCAGCCCAAACTTGGAAGCCACATCGGTCCAAACCTTTTGGAGTTCTCCTACCTTGGCCAGTGTTTCATTCGTGAGATCAAAAACCTCATCCTCCCACTCCGGCGTCCAATCCGAAGCTTTCACCGCTCCAAAGGCATGCTTCGCCTCGACGGGTAGGCGCCTCTCACTCCCTCTGAGGATGAGCTGATCACAGATGCCCTGAAGCGATTCAAAGTCCTCTCTCGAATGCTCTTCCAGTTTATCGATCTCCAAATGTTCGACAGTGCTCAGCACCTCACTCTCTGCCTCATGTGCAACCAGCCACGACAAACACTGGTAGGCGCTGAACCTGTTCGGATAAACTCGATGCAAGGCTCCGACGTAATCGTTCAGCTCTTTGCGCAACTTGTTTAACCGATCCGCCAAAATACTCCACTCGTCAGTCGTTTGCCCTTCCACATAGTTGATCGCCTCGCCGAACTGCCGCAGCACCTCGGCCTTACCCGACTTATTCGAATGAAGTTCCAGACAGAAAGGACCAAGGCCGATTTGACTGAGGCGATGGTGAACCACCTCCAGTGCCGCCCGTTTCTCCGCCACAAACAGAACTCGTTTTCCTTCCGCCACGCAGTGGGCTATGATGTTGGTAATCGTCTGCGACTTCCCCGTCCCCGGCGGCCCGTTCATCACGAAATTCTTACCCTTCGCGGCCGCCAGTGTGGCCGCCAGTTGGGATGAATCGAAACTCATCGGGCAAAAAATCTCGTCATAGCCCAAAGCTTCGTCGAGCTCGTGCGGAGCCCAGTCGTCTATCTCGTCGAGGAACGACTCTCCCGGCCGGTTCATCAAATGCCCGACCACTGGATTTTTCCCAAGAACCTCCGCCCGGTCCTGCAGGTCTTTCCACAGCAGGAACTTGCTAAACGAAAACTGGGCGAGCCATACCTCCCGGCGCACTTCCCATCCGGCAAGGTCGCGAACCGCCTGCTGGAATAACCGAAACACCCGATCGACATCCACTCCCGACTCATCCTCCGGCAGTGGGTTCACCCCAGGAACCTCGAGGTGGTAATCTCTCTTCAATAACTCCAGCAATGTCACATTGACCAACGTATCCTCGTCGTAGCGCTGGAGACTGAAGCCCGACTGAACCGATTTGCGGTGAAGTTGGACCGGGACTAAAAGAAGGGGAGCGCGATAGCTTCGCTCATCATCCTTGTCCTGCTTCCATTCAAGAAAACCCAATGCAAGAAAGAGGGTATTGGCACCGCTTTCCTCATTCTCCAACCGCACCTTCCGGTACAGCTCGAGAAGACGGCGATTGAGCTCTTTCTCGGTCAGCGAACTCCGGAGTCTCTTCGCCTGCAGCTCCCGCATCAAGTGCTCAACCAGCGGGTCCTCTTGGGTTTGCTGCGAGAGGAGGCTTAGGCTCCTGGGATCCGTCCCCGTGATGATTTGGGTTTGCTCTAAGACCTGAAAAGTCTGTTCGGCGGCCAGCTCGTCCTCGATCTGTTCTGGCTTTGGGCACAGGAGCGGGATGGTTTGCTTGGACTCTTTGAAGTTGAGCAAGCGATTTCTCAAAGTCAGATCCAGGAGCTGTTGCTTCCAGTTATCCACCCGCCCCTCGGGAGTTTGGGGCAGATTGTCGACCGAAAGTTCTTCCCGAAACTCCACCTCATTCGCCCGCGACCGCCCCGTAGCGATCTCCACTTTTCGTACCTCTTGGGCCTTTTGGACATCCACCCCACCGTCATTTCGTTCCAAAGGAAGAGGGCGAATCCGGGAACTGCGGCAGCGGTAAATATCAATCGCTGCCTCGAAAACATCGTCCAACATCAAGTGCGGTTGAGCAGCCATCACCGCTTGGTTAAAATCCGCAGCCTTGCCCTCACAAATCAACGTACTTTCGAAGACGATCAGGTCCTCCAAATCCCTCCGTTTGCGAATGCTCTGCAAGTCATCCATCGCCGGATCGCTAAAGCTCTCCCCCACCAACCAACATCCGACGTAAGCGTGTCCACGGTGCATCAGGATCAAAGGATGGAGACCGGATTGCTCGATGATGCTCGCAAAAAGAAGTGCCAGATCCAGGCAAGTCCCCAGTCTTGATTTTAAAATCTGGGTGCCGAACCGAATCCGCTGCCCCGTCGTCTCGAAACTCGCCGCCGGATTGCTGTAATTGATTCCCTGTTCCCGCAGCGCATCGTAAATCGCATCCAAGATTTCATAAACCCGCTTCTTTGACTTTGCCTGATACCCATCCAACGCACTCGAAGAAGTACGCTTCCCCAGAATCTGTGCGGCGTTACTGAGGATTTGCTCAACAACCGCCAGATTGGGGGTCACAAACGCAGCGAGAATCTCGGGCAACGACCGCATCCCGGTCCACTCATCGTAAGCATAAACTTCGACCGGAAAGGACTCCCGAGACAACGACTGAAGCTCCCGTTCCGCATCTCCCTCACAAGGTGGCTGTTCACTTCCCAACACCTCGATCTGGATCTCGCTCCTAACCCTCTCCGACAACTTCGCGAAATACTCGAGATCCAACTTCAGTGGGACATCGTTCAAAGCATAGGAAGCACCCGCAGGAATATGGCTAATCACCAACCGATAAGTCTCCGCCCATTCCGGAACGGTCTTGATCAAACATTCGACATCATGCCAATCCTCCTCCGATGTATTCACTATATCAATACGGCGTAAGACTGGAATGGAGTTCTGCTGAAACGCAAAGTTGATTCGCTCCGAATACTCAAGGCGGACCACACAACAATTGGATTGGGAGGGGGATTCAGAGTCACACATCACTAGGTCTTTTCATAGAAGCTTTACATCGGACTTCGAAGCTAAACCGGAGCCATAACCTGTGTAAATCTCCAAATCCCGAACAAGACTCGCTAGATTGTCCAACGCCCCGATTCTACCCCAAGCCTCTACCACCCACACACAGTAGCCTTTTCCTTCATTTTTAAGTGTTCAGTGTTGTATATTCTCCCTCCTCCAACCGCGCCGATCCCACATAGAATAAACCACTTCTCGCCCCGGTCCGCTAGCAACACTCCACAGACCTCCCCCAAAACCTGGGTCGCACAGCGAAAGCAGATCGATTCCGCCAATCCAGCGCGAAAGATTCAAATCTTTTCAACCAGCCTCCTCAGGCCATCCCGTCTCTCCGACGGACTCAACCTGTCGCTCTCGCGCGGCGAAGTCGCCGGCGGATCGCGCCCGGGGTTTGGCCGGTGAACTGTTTAAAGGCCCGGTTGAAGGAGGCTTCGGATTCGTAATTCAATCGTTCCGCGATTTCTGCCAGGGGTAAGTCAGTGTCGCGCAACCATCCCGTCGCAACTTGGAAGCGCCATTTTCGGACGTATTGCATCGGGGGCTCGCCCACGAGGTCCATGAAACGCTTGGCGAAAGCAGAGCGAGACATCCCGATCTTCCCGGCCAGATGATCGACCGACCACGGTTGCGTCGGATTCCGATGGATCTGAGCGATAGCCTTACCAATTTGCTCGTCTTGCAGCGCGCCCAACCAGCCGGTTTTGGCCAGGGGGGAACTTGCCAGCCAGTGGCGGATTGCTTGCACCACCAGGATGTCGGAGACGCGGGTGATAATGGTATCGCCCCCCGGTTTGAGGCGTTCTGCTTCGCTCGCCATGAGGCGGATCGTGTCCAGCAGCCAGTCGTTCTCAGGGGTGTGGGTCTGCATGAGGATCAATTTGGGTAGCAGGCTGACGACGCGCTGCGCCGCGGGGTCTTCGACAGAGACCGCTCCGCAAACGAGGTGGGTCGCATCCCCTCCGCCCCCATAGTTCAGTAGCTCGTAGCGGGGGCTGACAGACTCCCGTTCCAGCTCGAAGATATTGATCGCCTCTGTCTGCAGACTGTCGGCAATGGCATGGCCCTGCCCGTGAGGAATGAGCGCGAAATCGCCGCTTTCCAATTCCTCCCGATCACCGTTGGGGAACTCGATCCAGCACCGGCCCTTTGTCACGACATGAAACATCAGGCAGTCCGGCATCGGCGGCAGCTCGATCCCCCAAGGCGCAGTCAGCTCCGACCGGCTATAGAAGGTACCACTCATATGGAGTGAGTGAAGTGCCTCGCCCAGGGGGTCCACTGAGCGGAACGCGGTTTCGAGTGGTTCGATGCGCATCGCTTCTCAGAATCACGCAAGCTGGACGAAATGTCAATTTATGTGGATCAAGTGTCATATAAAACCTCTGTCCGTCGGGCTATGATCGTGTCTATGAAAACTAAGACACAAAACACCACCCGCATATCCACACCCTCCGCCACGACCTTGGTCCTTGGCGGAAATGGTAAAACCGGCCGGCGCGTCGTCGCAGGACTGAAGGCGCAAGGCCGATCGGTCCGAATCGGTTCCCGCTCGGCTTCACCGAGTTTCGACTGGCACGACTCCCGAAACTGGGGAACGGTCTTCGACGGCATCCGCGAAATGTATGTCGCCTACCATCCTGATCTCGCTGTGCCGGGCGCGTCGGAACACATTCGACAGCTGGTGGCTATTGCGAAGGAACGGGGTGTTCAAAAGATCGTCCTGCTTTCCGGCCGGGGCGAAGAGGAGGCCCAGCTCTGCGAGCGGATTGTCCTGCATTCCGGGATACCGGCAACTGTGGTGCGTTGCAGTTGGTTCAATCAAAACTTCACGGAGTCCTTCTTTCGAGATATGGTGCTCAGCGGTACCCTCGCGTTACCAGTGAACTCGGTGCGTGAACCTTTCGTCGACGCAGAAGACATTGCTGCCGTCGCTGTCGCCGCGCTGACTGAAGACGGACACAGTGGCGAGATCTACGAAATCACCGGGCCACGTCTATTGACCTTCCCGGAAGTCGCCCGGGAAATTACCGCAGGCACTGGCCGGCCGGTCCGATTCGAAGAGATTTCGATGGAAACCTTCGTCGCCGGACTCCAAGCAGCCGGGCTGCCCGGGGATATGATCAAGCTGATCCACTATCTCACCTCGGAGGTCCTGGACGGGCGCAACGAAAGTCTGGGTGACGGGGTCCAACGAGCGCTGGGGCGTGCACCACGTGACTTCAGCGACTTCGTGGCCAACGCTCACGCGAGCCGTGCTTGGGAAGCCTAGCCCGCCGCTCTCCACGCTAAGAACAAATTGAAAGGTTATACCGTGATGCAAGACAACGTATTCTTCCTTCTCCTCGGCTTCGCCACCCTCAGCACTGCGCTCGTGGCCGGCCTTGTTTTCACCTTCGCCGTCATCATCATGCCTGGCATTGCCAGGCTCGGGGACCGCACCTTTATACGCACGTTTCAAGTGATCGATGGAGTCATCCAGAGCGGACAACCACTCTTCGCGCTGGTCTGGCTAGGATCCATCCTCTCCTTGCTGGTGGTATCGATTCTCGGCCTCTGGCAACTCAACGGCCTCTCCAAATGGCTTCTGGTCGCGGCCAACGCACTCTATATAACCGGCGTCCAACTACCCACCTTCGTCATCAACGTACCGCTCAACAATCAGTTGCAGACCATCAGAACGCTTGAAGCCAGTGAGGACGTGATCGAGGGGGCGCGGGCGGCATTCGAAGAGCGATGGAACTGGGCCAATCGTTTACGCACTTTCGCCGCCATTGCAGTCCTGGCCATTCTGCTCTATGGATTGCATACCTTCAGAGCGTAGCGGATCAATCTGAGGGAATGGTGACCGAAGGAGGTTCTGCCAAAAGTGCATCGTCCATATTGTGCGGGTGCGCAATGAAGGGAAGCTCACTGATGCCATTGATCACAAACTGCGCCGCGATAATTACAAAGAGGAGTCCCATGAACCGACGCAGCACCCGAAGAACAATGGGGGTCAGCCATCGCGAACCGCTAGCTGAAATACGGAGGATGAGAAAGCAGGCCAAGTAGACGATCGGCACGCTGCCGAGCAGCCAGAGCATCTCCCACAAGCCGGCCGCCTGGGTTTGTAAAATGATCACCGTAGAAATGGCACCGGGTCCGCACAGCAAAGGAATTGCCAGCGGAGAAATCGCAATATCATCCTTCTCCTGAGCGACGGCCTTCTCCGCCGGATTCAGCCGTGTTTGCGGTTCCGGTGCCCGCAACATCTCAAACCCGATGGCGAAAAGGACGATTCCGCCGGCAATTTGCAAGGCCGGCAGGGTGATCCCGAGGAGTGTGAAAATCCATTGCCCGGCCACGGCCATGACGGCGAGAATGATTCCGGCGACGATACATCCGCGGCGGGCCATAGCGATCCGCTCTGCTTTTGAGTCGTCCGTAGTGATCGCGAGAAAGGCGGGCACCGTCGAAAACGGATTAATGATCGCAAAAAGTGAGACCACAGAAAGCAGCAGAAACTCGATGGAGGAACTCATTACCGGAATTCAGGGATAACGTCTCATTGCGATGAACGGCGGGAGGAGGATCCCACCACCACAGTCAGAAACTCTGACGAAGCCCCGGGGTCGCGGCAAGGGAACAACATGCCCACAGTGTGGAGAAGTCCTGCGACCCGTCGCGCTCATTGAACCGCCACGCCACCTTCTCCGATCGCTCGGCTATCGAGCCTACCACACCCAAAATCCCTGCGCTCCCTTGATCGCCCAGACAGAAAAATTGGAGACGCCATGAGCCACAAAGCACGGCAGCAGCGAACGGGAGCGGTTCCCGATCCCGAACCGGACCGTGTAGAACCAGAGACTGTTCGCGAAGACAAACAACGTGCTGAACATCCCCTTGGCAGTCCATTCAAAGGAGAGGGTCCCCTCTTCCCATGACCAGAGGTAGGGATGAATCACCGCGAAAAGGAATGAAAATCCTAAAACGCTCCCGATCAACCAGCCCCGACCCTTGTGATCGACGACCAAATAGCCCCGAAATACAATCTCCTCGATGACGGCGGCGGCGAGGACCGGTATAATTGCGATGACGGCCATCTCCGATTGTTCTTCCGTGAGACCCAGACCGTACTCTACGCCGGTTTCGAGAAGCGTTAAAACCAATCCCCCGATTCCGGCGATAATCAAAACCCGCAACGGAGCCCAACTGGCCCCGGGAAAGCCCCCCGTTCGCTGTGAGCGACAATCCGATGCCCACATATAGAGAAGCACCAAAGCGATACCACCGTAGATCGCTCCACCCATCCAACCATCGGACTCAAGAAAACTCATGGGAGGAGTGAAGATCGCGTTCCGAGGAAAGAAAAGACTTTTCGGGAGAGGCTGCGCTTTGGATTTGCCAGTGGCGCAAGGAGGAACATGCTTTGAAGAACGTCTCTATGTTCCAAGTAAATTTCAGCGAACAAAGCATCCGCCAATTAGATGAACTGGATAAGTTCGTCCAGATGGGTTTGGTCGAACAGATCAGCTCCCTCACCGCGGAAAGCCTTAAACACCTCGATGACACCCTCGGTCGATTCCATCGCAATGGACATACGCTCTACCGACTACGCGCCGGAGACTACCGCCTCTATTTCGAGCGAAACGAGGGGACCCTATTCTGTCACTACGTGTTGCATAAGAACACGTTAACCGATTTTGTGTACCGCTTCAAGCTACCGATATCCGAGGAGCAAATGCTGGAGCAACACGACTCATTTTGGAAATATTTGGACACATTGAAGAAATGAGGGGCCCAATTGTGAATAAGTTCGGAATAACCTTGTGGGTAAAACCGGAAGCTTTGCTGACAAATCAAACTTGTTCCCAAAGCGCCCGAAAGATTCGCGGCAGTCTCACTGAGTTTTTCCGTGTTCTCAGGCACCTCAAGAATATCCATATCAATCACTTGAAGACTTGTTCACTCTATTCCCAGACCATAATAATAAGAATAGAGAACTATTTATTTTCTTCCTATTATTCCCCTGATTCGTTTTCTTCCGTTCTTTCAACACCAGCCAGACCATGAAATTTAAAGTAAACCGAGACCACTTCAGCAATGGATTGAATCAGGTGCTCAACGTAGTCAGCACCCGCCCGACCATGCCCATATTGCGAAATGTTCTGGTGGAAGCGTCGAACGGGGTTGTCACCTTCAAGACGACAAACCTGGACTTGGCGATCCGCTGCTCGATTAAGGCAGAGGTCGAGGAGGAGGGCGGTCTGACTCTCCCAGTGCGAAAACTCGCCTCCATCGTTCGCGAGCTGCCAAACTTGGAAGTCTTTGTCGAAACCGACTCCAAACCGTCGGCGAAAATCAAAAGCGGGGGATCGAAGTATCAGATCGTGGGAATCGGGGCCGATGAGTTCCCTCCCCTGCCCACCTTTGACGATCAGCACGAGTTCACCCTGCCACAGGAGGAAGTTTCCTCCATGCTGCGTAGCGTCTCGTACGCTCAGTCTTCCGACGAAACTCGCTACATCCTGAACGGGGTCTTCTTCAACTTTGCAGAGGACAAGCTGAACATGGTGGCAACCGATGGTCGCCGTCTGGCGATGGTGGGGTTCGATGTCCCGGTTGAAGATGGTCAATCCGGTCATTTGATTCTGCCCGCTAAAACGGTCGCTGAGCTTGAGCGACTCCTCGGCCAAGGGGAAACGGTCAAGATCTCCTTTAACGACCGTCAGGTGGCCTTTGAGGTCGGTTTAAGCGACTCCTCGAAAGAGAGTGGCTTGGTCGAAAACCTCTATCTCGTGTCAAAGACGGTGGAAGGGCGATATCCCGACTACCAGCAAGTGATTCCAAAAGAGACCGAACACCGGGTACGGATCGAGCGGGAATTGTTGCAGGAATGTGTTCACCGTGCGGCGCTGGTCATCAGCGAAAAGAGCAACTCGGTGAAGTTGAAAATTTCGGAAAACCTCCTCGAAATCAGCGCCAGAAGCGCGGAATTTGGAGAATCTCACGAATCGATGGCGATCAAATATGAAGGGCCTGAGGTCCAGATCGCTTTCAATCCGCAGTTCCTTCTCGATCCGCTCAAAGCGGTGCATCAGGATGAGGTTTACCTCGAATTCAAGGACGAGCTGAGCCCGGGTGTCTTCAAGACACTTGAGAATTTCCTCTGCGTGGTGATGCCGTTGCGCCTGAATTGAGTAAGCGGAAAGAACAGAATTGTACCACAGGCTTGGAAGCAAGCCGGGGACAGCCGAGCGATGAGTAACGTTATCGCCGGATATCTGGTGATGGGGTTAGCTGCGGCGCTGTTCTGGGTGTCGTATCGAGTCCGCCAGGCTCCGACTTTCCGATTGGTGCTGCTCAACCGATGGTTGCGGTGGGGTCTTTTCGGCGTGGGTATGGCATATCTGGTTCGGGATTGGGGAGGATCTTATCGACCCTACTGGGCACTGGCTCCGACGTTTCTGCTGATTTGGATGTTGGTGGAAAGCGTTTACACCTGGCTGGCTGTTCGAGCGTTGAGCTTGAGCAGTTTACCGGTTTTCCCCTCCTATCGCGGCGGGGTTCCCGAGGTAAATTGGCCGGTGGAACCCAGGTTTTTGAAGGTGAAAGAAGAGATTCGTTCACTCGGTTTCACCGTCCGTGAGAAAATGCGGGCCGAGTTGGGAGAATACATGACCCTGACTTCGGTTATTTATGCCGACGAGGAGAACAAAACCCGCCTTCAGGTTATTTTTGTTCCCCGCCCGAATAGCCGCCCGGCCCTGTTTTTCATTTTTACGAGCAAATCCGAGTCTGAACGCTGGGGAACGGAGAATGTGTGGCTTCCGTTTGGCGGTGTGGTCCCCCGGAGTTGGCATATTGATCGGAAACCGTTCTGCACCTCCCCGGCGAAATTATTGCAGCGTCACCGCCGAAAAATTGAGAAGGCCGGCGAGGAGTTGGTCTCTTTTGACGATCAGTGGGTGGATGAACTCAATGAGGAGCAGGACACCCTGGATCGCGTGAGTACCGAAGAGGGAATTCTCTTCTCGCGGCGCCACCGGCCGGAGTACGGCAAATTGACCGGTGATGGGCGCTACCGGGTTTGGAAACAAATCCTGTTGCTCAACTTTTTTGGCTGTGTAGGGCGAAGGGATCTGGGATGACGGAAGGAAGTTGGCCAGACCCCAAAATTCAAGCCTGCCCGATTTATGAACCTGGACTGCCGATCGAAACAGTGGCCAGGGATCTGGGCTTGGAACCGTCAAAGATCGTAAAATTGGCGTCCAATGAGAACCCGCTGGGCCCCTCCCCTCGTGCGATGGAGGCCGTGGTGGGTACGCTCAACCGCCTTCACGACTACCCCGACGGAGGCACGTGGCGTTTCCGCGAACTGCTCGGCGAGAAGCTCGGGCTCGACCCGCTTCAAATTCTTCCCGGCAACGGTTCGAATGAGATTTTGGAGATGCTGGCCACGGCCTACTTGAAACCGGGTGAAAATGCGGTTTTCGGCGAGTATGGTTTTGTGGTGTACCGTTTGGCGACGCTGCACGCGAAAGCTGAGATGCGAGTCGCTCCCATGCCAAATCTGGCTCACGACCTCTCGATCCTGCGAAAGCAAATCGACGATCAGACGCGGATTGTCTTTTTGGCGAGTCCGAATAATCCGACCGGTGATTCACTCAAAGCCGAAGAGATAATCGAGTTCGCACGGAGCTTGCCGGAACACGTTCTATTTTGCTTCGACGAAGCGTATGCGGAATACGCGACGAACCCGGTGGATTTGCGTCCACTCATCGCAGAGGGGCGGCGGATCGTTTGTGTGCGCACGTTTTCCAAGATACACGGGTTGGCCGGTCTGCGTGTGGGCTATGCGTATTCCAATCCAGAGGTGATTGCGAACCTGCAGCGAGTGCGCCAGCCGTTCAACGTGAGCTCTGTCGCTCAGGCCGGTGCGATCGGGGCCTTGAAGGACGAGGAACATCAACGGAAGACGCGGGAGCTCAATTTGGAGTCCCTGGACTATTTGGAACGGTCGATGCTGGACCTAGGTGTGTGGGTCAGGCGAAGTGAAGCTAATTTTGTTCTCCTTGAGGTATCCTCGGGAGCGGATTGTTTCGACGCATTGTTGCGCGAAGGCGTGATCGTCCGTCCGCTCGGCGGATATGGACTGCCGCGGCACATTCGCGTATCGACAGGAACTATGGAGCAGAATCGTTTGTTTGTGGACCTCTTCACTCGCTGGCTGGAGGCAAAATCGTGATCATCAATTCGATAGCGCTCATTCTGCTCCTCATCGTATACGCTCATTTTGTAGCGGTAGAATTTTCACTCGTACGAATTCGTTATTCGCACATAACACCGGAGACCTACGAACGGCTGATCCGTCCGCGTTTGATTCGTTGGTTGGTGCAGGATCCGGATCGGACTGCGCGGGCCCTCCGGTTTGGTAGAGTTCTACTGATCTTGTTTTGGAGCGGTGCATTTTTCACTCTTTCCGAGCCGATCTGGAGAGGGTCTCTCTCCAGTATGGGACCGTTTATTGGTTCCATCGTCTATCTGTCTTACTGCTTCTTTTCGGTCTCACTTTTCTATGTCCTGGCCGAGCTATTGCCAAGGGCACTGGCGATCCGAAGTCCCGAGAAAATTTTGCGTCGAATCGGTAGTATTCTGGCGATCTTTCTGGTGCTGCTGTTGCCGGCGTTGTGGTTGATCGGGAAGATCAAAGAAAAGGTCTACCGACTCTTGCAGCTCAATCTGGATAATGATCTGAACCCTCTGGATATTGAGGTTCAACTCCGGGCGATGGGTGAAGATCACGTCGTTCTCGCACCGGTGGTCCGCAAGATCATTGATAAAGCGATCCTGATGCCTGAGCTGGAGGTATCCGATGTACTGCTACCCCGCAACCAAGTGCACTGGATCGACCTCTACGAGGACCCTCGAAAGAGTCTGAACCTAGCTCGAAAGACGGGCCATACCCGCTTCCCGCTGTGTGAGGGAGATTTGGACCGGTGTCTCGGAATCATTCACATCAAGGACATCTTTCGGAATCCCGCCCCGGACGATAAACTTGATTTCCGAAAGATTCGCCGTCCGATCGCAACTCTCGGCCTGGAAGAAAAGCTGATGGATGCGCTTCAGCGTTTACTGAGGTTGAAAGTCCACATGGCGCTGGTCGTCGACGAGTTCGGAGGTGCGGTTGGAGTCGTGACTCTGGAGCGGATTATTGAAGAACTGGTCGGAGAGATTCAGGACGAGTTCGACATGGAGGATGAAGAGATCGTATCACTCGGATTGAACCGGTACACGGTCGCTGGGCTGACTCCTATCCACGAGCTGGAGGAACGGCTCGATGTGGAACTGGGCCGCGATGATGTTTCTACGTTTTCTGGATTGATCACTTCCGAGCTGGGTCGAATCCCCGAGAAAGGCGAGAGTTTGGAGTACGGCACACTGTCGATCCAGGTAACCGAGGTCGACGAGAAGCGTATCATCGGTACCGAGGTTGAGGTCGTACCCGACCAAAAAGAGGAAGACGATTCGGGCGAGTCCGCTTCGTAGCGCTTTCTCTCTGAGATCAGACAAAGGAGAAGTGCGAACTCAGGTTCTCGCAATCGGATCGGCTTCGGGATGCCGTTCTGGCATATGGAGGATGGAATCGAGAGGTCTTTGCGCGAGCCCGAGAGAAACGGACGATCAAGCGGTGATTTTACCTTCGAGTCGCTGCCCACTTCTTCGTGAGATACCTCCAGGTAGCCAGAGAATCTGATTCCAAAGGCCGGACTCTACTCGCACTGAGGAGGAGTCCGGATCAGTGAATCCCGCTCGAGCTCAGCTCGGCCGGACGATGAGTTCTTCGATACGGGAAAGAAGGATCTCGCGATCACCCAGGAACAAGTGTCGATCGCTTCCCAGCTCAAGATAGGCTTGAAAGAGGACGGTTTGATCCGGGACACGCATCCGGAGAAGATCGCGGAGGTGGTTCACGAAATCGCGATCTCGACCGAGCTCGATGTCATTGAGAACGAGTGCGGAAAGGACCGGCTGATCCTCCGAGTTGCGGGAATAGCTCTCGGTAAGGATTTGGTGAGCGATTTCAGGGCTACCCAGTTCGGTAAACATACGAGCCACCGCGATGTGGGTCTTGGGACGAATGCGATCTGATTTGAGAAACTCGCGGACAAAAATTTCCGAGTCGAGAGTGCGTCCCTGTCCCTGTAGAGCGAGCGCGCGGAAACCATTCTCGAGGGCTTGGAGGGGTCCCAACCAATCGGGACGTTCTTCTCGTAGCTGATCTGAGAATTGGATCGCCGCTTCGTATTCCCCGCCGCGAACGAGTGACTCCTGAAGAAGGAGTGTATACGGGGCAATTTGTAAATCGGCTTCCAGGGCCTTGTCGTAAGCGATTCGAGCGATATCTGTTCTCCCCGTGGCGGCGGCGAATTGAGCCAGAGGTAAAACCGTCTGCTCTACGGGATACGAGTTGAGAATTTCCTGAACGCTCGGGTAAATCAGATCTTGATCCCCGACGGCGTCGATGGAGTAGAGGAGATCGATATTGGGTCCAACCTTCTCGGGAAAGCGGATGGAGCGAAAGATGGAGTAGCGACGAATCAGATCCCATTCTTCCTGCTCGCGGTAGAAACGCATGAGGACACTGAAAATATCGTCGCGATCGGGGTAATTGTTCAACGCTTGGTGAAGAATCGCGATCGCACGATCCCGGAGGCCCCGGTTCCAGCGAATTTGGGCTAGTAGAATCTGACCCTGTGGACTCTGCATGAGCCCGTATTGGTCGAGAAGACGTTCTGCCTCCTGGTAGTTGCCGCGATAGATGTTGGACTGGATCGCTGCAAAAGCGATCAGTACGGTTTCCTCACTGTCCCGGGGAAGTTCGGGGAGCAGTTCTTGGGACAGCGCAACGATGCGGTCATCATATTGGTGGAGGAGGAGCATCCGGAAGAGAGGCTGTAGGTACTCCTTCTCTAGAAACTGCGGGTTTTCGTCCGATTGCTCTAAACCCGCTTCAAGAATTTCTGCAGCGATATCAGGTCGTTGGAGACCGGATTCAAAAATCTGGGCGAGAACGAGTCGGCCTTCAGCGTTCGCTTTGGAGCGGGCGACCCCGGTTCGAAGTAAGTGAAGCGCTGAACGGACGTCTTGGTTTCGCAGGGCCTCCAATCCTTTCTCGACATGATAGTCCCCCATTTCTACCCGGTGCTCATCCATTCTGAAGGGAAGAATGAGCATCTTGGTATAGCTCACCTCATCATAGCCGTGGCGATACTTGAAAAAATAGTAGACCCCCCCAGCGGCCGCAAACCAACCAGCGGCTAACAATAGGATTAGAGCAAGAATGATCCGGGACCACAGTATCTTCAGCCGAACCGGGCGATTCGGTTCACGGTAGATGCGACCAAATCCTAGGAGGGCGGATTCTTCGAACGAGGTTTTACGGGATTTTGATGCCATACGGGGTTTGGTTTAACCAAAATCTGTTGACGATCCTTTCGTATTTCAAGCTTTGAGAACAAGCTTGACCCGTATTTCGCTAAATTCCATATTCAGCATCCCGTTAACATCTATTATGAAAATTTCGATACTAGCTACTTTCTCAACTTTAGTTTCCACAACGGCCCTTCTCTCTTCGCCAATGTTATCAATCGGTGAACACGCCGATTTATACGCGCAGGTTTCGGGATCCGTAGCATACACGGACAATTTAACCTTAGATGAATCAAATGAACTGGATGACTTCCGGTTTATTGTCACTCCGGGTGTTCTTTTGGAAGTGGGCCGTGGCCTCACCAATTTGAACGGTAGCCTCAGCGTTAATTACGGTTTGGTTCGCTACGCGGACAACACCGTATTCGACACCGAGTTGTGGAATGTCGTGGGTGATCTCAATTTCAACGGTTCACGATACACCGCCGGTGTGGTTGGTGGTTATGTTGAGAAGCAACAGAATGAGAATGATGTTAACGCTGACAAGACTCTGATCCTCCAAAAGACCGGATTTGCCGGCGCGAATATTAAGTACACTCTCTCCGAGAAGTTCGCTTTGGGTGTGAAGGGTCGTTTCGACAACATCACTTATGACGGCGGCGACAATGTGGATCGTGATCTCTACACCGTACCAGTCGATGTCTACTACGAATTGACTCCCAAGCTCGACGCGACCGCCGGTTTCCGCTACCGCCAGACCGACGTACAAAACGGGCAGGACTCCGACGATTACTTCTACAACGTAGGTTTGACCGGTGAATTGACCGAAAAGCTCTCCACAACCTTCAAGGTTGGTTACACCACTCGTGACTTCACAGGCGGTCGTTCTTCGGAAGGTACGATGACTTTGAATTCCGCTACTACCTTCGACGCGACCGAGCGTGGAACTCTTCGCTTCTACCTCAACCGTGATTTCGTCACCGGTGGTACTGGTAACTCCATCGAGCAAACTGGTGTTCGGGTGACTTACTTCTACTTGATCTCCCCCCGCCTGACTGCTGACTTCACCGGTGGATACACTTACGGCGACTACCAAACCTCACCTCGTGAGGACAACACTTGGCTCGGACGCTTGGGTGGTTCATACCGCTTCAACTCTCTCTGGTCGATGAATGCCTTCTACACTTTCCGGGATAATGACTCCAACACCAATGGTGCGAGTTACACTGAAAACATGGTGCAGCTCGGAGCGAATTTCCGCTACTGATCGATTCGCAAATCCCTCTTTTTTTGATCGAGTCCAGCCTGTTAAAGGTTGGACTCTTTCTTTCGATTCATGAAACAAAAAACCTTCTGCTTTCTAGCGTGTATTCTCTCCCTGACTCCCCTGGTAGGACAATCGGAATCCGGTGACACCGGGGGAAATGACCAGAGTACGTCGACATCAACTTCGCCGGATGGTCGGCTCGGAAACATTGATTCGATGGTCGCTCCGGCGAATTATCGGATCCAGCCCTCCGATATTCTTTCCATCCAGGTCTATCAGCAGCAGGACTTGAATAAAGAAGTGCGGGTGGAGGCCGATGGCACGATCAGCCTACACTTGGTGGGGCGGGTCAATGTTGAGGGGCTGACGGTATCTGATGCCCGGGAGCGCATTACCGAACTCTACGACCGGGATTACTTGGTGAATCCTCAACTGGATTTACAGGTGATCCAGTTCAATCTGGATGAGGTCCAGGTTCTGGGCCAAGTCAGAGCGCCGGGAACAATCGCGATTCCACCAGATGAAGACCTCACTTTACTGCAGGCCATTTCGAGAGTCGGCGGATTTACCCGTCTAGCGAGAAAGGGATCCGTGCAGATTCGACGTGAGTCTGATGAGGGCGAGACGAAGGTCTTTGTGATCAACGCCTCTGATCTCATTAGCGATCCGGACTCCGAGGGGTTTATTCTCCAAGACGGTGACATTATCTACGTCGAAGAACGGTTTATTTAAATTTAACTAGTAAAGCAGACTCTCATGGCAAAGCAGGAAAAACGAAATCCCTACGGCGACGGTTACGGCGGCGCGGGGAATTACGGCGGTGGCAGCGATTACGGATATGAGGTGGGACAATCTCACCGGAGCCTCGGCGACTATCTAATTCTTCTCCGGGAACGAGTTTGGTATATAATTATCATCTTTCTCGTTGTCGCGACGGGAACGACGTTGTTTACATTTCGTAAAACGAAGATTTATACATCGGGTGCATTGGTAGAAATCCTCCGTGATGATTCAAATCCTATGGGGGGCAGCGGTGATATTGACTTAAGTCAGATCCGTTCGGCCGAAGATCTTAATACCGAGATCAATTTCTTAAATAGTGGTCGTTTAATTCAAGCGGTTAACAAACGTCTTACTGGACCGGAGCGTGAGGCCTTCATGGAACCCTATGAAGACACCATCACTTTCTCGGGTCCGTTGACTCCATTGGAGGTGTTGGGACGCAATCGGGAGATCAAACCGGCCCGGATGTCGTTGAATGTCTATATCTCCTATTCGCACCCCGAAGCGGCGATCGCAGCGGACGTAGCGAATATGTTCGCCGAAGAGTATGTGGCCTACAGTTTGAATCGCGGTCTCGAAGCCTCGATTCAGGCGGTGGAAGACCTTCGGCGGGAAGCGGATGTGAAGAAGCTGCGAGTGGACGAGCTCGAAGCTGAGCTCGCACAGTATCGGCGGGACAATAATCAGGTTTCAATCGAACAGAGTGAGAATGTTGCCCTGAGCGAATTACAGGCCAACACGAGCCGTTTGAACGCTGCGGAAGCAGAATTCTCCAGTGTCGAAACCCAATGGGAGCTTGTTGAGCAATACACCGAAGAAGGAAGACCTCTGTGGGATCTTGAATTTATTTCGATGAGACCTCTCGTGCAGGACCTGCTCGCCCGTCGGGCGAATGCATTGATCAACATCTCCACTTTGGCGAAACGCTACCGTGAGAAGCACCCGGTAATGATCGAGGCCGCACAGAACCTGAATCAGATCAATACCGAGCTGATGCGGGCGGTCACCACCGCTACGGCCAGTATTGAGGCGAACTACAAGCGCGCAGAAAAGAACCTGCTCGCTGCTGAGAAGGCTCTCGAGAAGAGTGAAAAGCGCATGCTGAACCTTGCTGAGGTACGGACTGGTTACAATTCGATCTTCCGTGATTTCCAGGTAGCTCAAATGAACTACCAACAGCTAATCAGCCAACTCGCGACACGTGAGGCGGAAACCAGTTGGAAGACCGCCCAGGCGGAAATCATCGACCGGGCTCAGATTCCGATCAACCCAAGTTCACCAAATGTGCCTCTCAACTTAGCTCTAGGCGTAGTGGGAGGATTGGGACTCGGGATTGGATTCGCATTCGGTCTAGCCTTCCTGGATAACCGGGTGAAGAGCGCTTACGATGTGGAGGAAATGATCGGGATTCCACTTTTGGGAATTGTTCCCAAGATTGACCGACGCCTTTCTTCGGCAGAGCGTGCCCGGGCCGTTGCGACGAATCTCGACAGCAAGGTAACCGAGTCGTTCCGGACGATCCACTCCTCGATCTCGTTGAGTGATGAAGGTAAATTGGCGCAGGTAATTGCGGTAACCAGTACCCTACCGGCGGAAGGGAAGTCATTCATCGCGACGAATTTGGCGCTTACCTTTGCGGGACAGGGCCAGAAGACATTGATCGTCGATTGCGATATGCGGCTACCGAATGTGTCGAAGTCCTTTGGAATGAAGCCGAAGACCGGGATGTATGATTACTTCTTTGGGGATAAGACTCTCGACGATGTGATCGTCAAGGAAGTGACTCCGAATTGTGACATTCTCCCAACGGAGCGTGCTCCCGATAATCCAACTCAGGTATTGAACAGTGTAGAGTTCGAGCAGTTGCTCATCCAACTGCGTCACCGATACCACAAGATCGTGATCGATTCTCCTCCAGTCGGTGCGGTGAGCGATACGCTATGCCTCCTCCCTCTGATTGACGGTGTCGTCTTCGTTGTAAAATTCAACGACGTGAAAAAGAAGGCAGCGAAGGCCTCGGTGAAGACTCTTCTCGAGTCAGAGACACCAGTTTTCGGTGCGGTGATGAACGCGATCAGTGCGAAGATGTCGAACTACTACTACTCGCACTACTACGATTACAGCTACCACGATTACTACTACATGAAGGAGCCCGGCAACCGGCAGTCCCTCAGTGAAGCAACGGGTCCAAACTCGCCTACCCCTACGGGTCAGCTGCCTCTGGAAGGCAAAGACGAGAGCGTAAAGGCGTCTGAGAAGGTGTAGTTCGGACAGTTTTCGAACAGAACTATTTGCAAAATGCGGGTCTTAACGGACCCGCATTTTTTCTGCCAAATAGATGGCCCGGATCCGGTCGAAATCTTCTTCGCGAGTCCTGGTTTCGAGGACGTAATCATACTCACCGGAAACTTCCATCTCCCGGCGAGCCGATTCGATTCGGCGCTCGATTTCAACTTCATCATCGGTCCCCCTCTTCCGCAGTCGATCCCGCAGTTCTTCGAGTGAAGGAGGATTGATAAAGATGGTCACGAGGTGGCCGCGCAACCAGTCAGAGCCGGTAGCGGTCGACTTGATCTGACGCATTCCCTGGACATCAATGCTGAGAAGCACGTCCTCATTTTCTTCGAAATGCTGAAGAACCTCTGACGCCAGTGTGCCGTAGGCCCGTCCGTGAACGAGTGCCCATTCCAAAAAGTCCCCCTCTTCATTGCGGCGATCAAACTCTTCGCGCGAGTAGAAATAATAGTCCCGACCCTCTTTTTCTCCGTCTCTTGGAGAACGTGTGGTGACGGTTACGGCCCGCTGAAGATTGTCGAACTCACTGAGGAGACGGTGGCACAAGGTGGTTTTGCCACTGCCGGCTGGACCGGACAGGATGAAAAGGAGTGATTCACCTTGGGTCGTCATTGGAAAAAGAGCGAAGAATTAGTAGGTCAAGGGCATGACACAGAGGATGATCCCGTATACAGCGAGGGATCCGCCGGTGATTTGTCGAATACCGTTGCTGGAGTTGAACCGTGCCACTGCATCCCGAAAGCGATAGGGTGAGGCAGCCAAGTATAGACTCAGGAGTACGATCACGTAGCTAAATACTACTAGAAATAAGCGCGTCGTAGGAAGCTGCAGGTAGGCGGCAGCTAGAAATTGGCCCGCGAGAATCAGTCCGAGGACGGAAAGAGCGCGGATACCGAGAAAGTCTGGCACCCGGAACCAAGCACCGATCGATAGCATCAGAAAGAAGGCGAAAAGAATGTTCTTATACTTTCCAAAGTCCGCTTCACCGAGCTTGCTTACATTGAAGAGAACGAGTCCTGTCGCAGCGACCAGTAGGACGAAGGCTGCAGTCCGGGAGCGAGGGAACGCAGTCAGTGCATTTCGAACGGGAGCCGGGTACAGAATGAGTGCGAGTCCTAGTATTAGGAGGAAAATTCCGGCGACGAGAGTGGCGAAAACAAGGCTCATACAGCGATTAGGTTGGGATCAAGGGAATCAAATCCGGTAAGGACCGGTTGGCCGAAAAGAGTACTGACCGTTGCAGAATCAATGGAGACTGGAATGAGTTCTCCGATCTGGCGCTCTCTTCCGGGAAAGATCACTTTGCGAAATCCGCGGGTTCTACCCATGAACATCCCCTCTCCCTTTCGGGCCGGGCCTTCGACTAGGATTTCGACGGTTTTGCCGATCAGCTCTTGGTTGCGGGCGAGCGAATGACGGCCGAGGATGTCGAGAAGCACCTGATTGCGTCGCTCCTTTTCCTCCTGGGGTACTTGGTCTTCCATTTCCGCTGCGGGAGTGCCGGAACGGGGACTATACTTAAAAATAAAAGCCATATCGAACCGGAGTTCCTCAAACAGCTGCCGGGTGGCTTCAAAATCTTCTTCGGTTTCTCCGGGGAATCCGACGATGACGTCGGTGGAGAAATACATCTCGGGTGCAGCTTCCCGCAGTGACTGAACGATGCGACGGTAGCGATCTACGCTGTAGGGTCGCTTCATCTTTTTCAGGATAGGATCTGATCCACTCTGGAGGGGTAGGTGTACGTACTCACAGAGTTTTGGCAGGTCGCGATAGGCCTGTACGAGATCCTTGCGAAATCCGCGGGGATGTGGCGAGGTGAAGCGAATTCGTTCCAGACCCTCAATGTCATTAATTTTCTCTAAGAGCTGAACAAAGGGAGTCTTTCCATCGAGCGTGGGAAATTCCCGCTGGCCATAACTCGTCACGATTTGGCCCAGGAGAGTGACCTCTTTGGTTCCGTTACCGGCGAGACGTTTGACCTCTTCGATAATGTCATCCATCGGGCGGGCCCGCTCATCGCCTCGGGTTTTGGGTACAATACAGAAACTGCACCGCATATTGCATCCTTGCATGATGGATACAAAAGCAGATACCTGGGATTTGGACTCGTCGTGATGGCGAATCTCATTCTGCGACTTTTCCTCCTCGTCGAGATCGACCAGCGTGGATGGCCGTGGGCCCTGCCCCTCCATGCTTTGGATCAGGTTGTCGAGCAGGTCGGGTACGCGGTGAAACTTCTGGGTCCCGACGATGAGGTCGAGGTCGGGCAGCCGGTCCAGTAGCTCGGTGCCGCGGTTCTGGGCCATGCAGCCCATGATCCCGACAATGAAATTTGGATTCTGTTTCTTCCGCTTGCGCAGGTATCCGGCCTTTCCTATCGCTTTCTGCTCGGCCTGGTCGCGAACACTGCAGGTATTCAGGAGGACGGTGTCGGCCTCATTCTCGTCATTCACGATCGAATAACCGCGTGAACGAAGTAGGTGTGCGACTGCATCGGAGTCGCGTTCGTTCATTTGGCATCCGTATGTCTTGATGTAAACGCGGTTCATTCGGGATCAGAAGAAGAGGAAGGAGTTGGCTCAGGTTCCTTGGGAGGGTCGGCGACTTCGGGTTTTGATTTCGGCGCGCTGGCAGTCTTTTTCCGTGCGGTGGCCGTAGACCGTTTCCGAGTGGTCTTGCGAGCCGTTCGCTTCTTTGGAGCGGGTTTCTCCTCGGCGCCGACTTCTGTGGCCGGCTGAGAGGTTTCGGCCGGGGCAGCAGGAGGTGGGGTCGAGGATTCGGTTGCCTCTTTCGGAGGAGACTCCTTGGGCTTGGCGGTTGAGGTCCGGGGCGTTCTCTTCCGAGCCGGGCGCGGTTTCTTCGCGGGCTTTTCCGTGGGTGCTGACTCGGCGTTTCCTTCCGGATCGGACGAATCTACTTTCTGCGGGGCGGGCTCGTTCGAAGAAGAATCGGGGGCGGGCTGCGCCTCGCTTTTGTTTTCCGCTGATTCTTCGTTCTGATTCTTGGGAGAACGCGATCCTCTCGATCTTCTCGAGCGCGACCTCTTTCTAGGTTCTTCGGAATTGCCCTCTGCTGTTTCGACTTGGGAAGGTTCCTCGCGATTTTCTTGTCCCGGGGATGAATCGTCGCGGTTCTGATTGTCGGGCCCGTTCTGGTCATCGGGCTTGCGACGACGTCCGCGTCCCCGCGATCTGCGCCGGCGTTTCGATTTCGATTGGCCATCGCCGTTTTCCCCCTGATCCCGGCGGCGGTGCGTATCGAGTTCATCGTCGACTTCGTCCTCGTAGTGATCGGGAACCTCAACGTCACCGGAGGTGATGTCCTTTACCTCGGCGATCTGGACGTAGTGCTTCGGTTTCTCTGTGGGGATTAGAATGGGCTCCAGCTCGTTCGGGTCAGACTCGGGAAGAATTGTGGTTTGGTACGGATCCATGGCCGTGACCAAATTCGGGAAAACGCCGACCGGGCCTAAACCTCGGGGCGAAATGTGCATCTCCCGAATGACGCAGGTTTCTTTCTGGCGAAGAATGATCTCGAAAGCGCGGGAGACAGAATCTGCCACGTCTTGATAAATTGCCTCACTGTCTGACTCTTCTTCCGGGTAGGCGTAGAGAATGCGGGCCGAACGAAGTCCGGATTCTGCGTTGCGGATAAACAACTCGTCGTAGGCCCGGCGCATCGAATCTTCGAAGTAGCCCGGTGAAATGGATAGGTCTTTGGCGACCGGGCGGCGATGCCCGTGAATCAGGAACCCTTTGCTTTGTTTGAGGGCTTTAAGGCAAACACTGGCGGCTAGGAGTGGTTCCGTGAGGCAGCCGTGCAGTCGTCGGACGAGACCCTCCGGAGTACTGTTTTCCCAGCCGGTGGTCATTTCCGGCCCACCGAGCCCGATGAGAAGATCCAGTCGGCCCTCTTCCTTAAGAACATCCTCTAGCGCGTTCTTGAGTTCAGCCAGTTTTCCGGCCCCATAGGCATGGGGGTGATAATACCGACTGTCGTAGTCGGAGGAATCGGGGTTCTGGCCAAGCGCGTGAATTCTAAACCCCATCTTGAGAAGGGTTCGGCAAACGGCGTCGCCGAATCGAGTATCGGCACCTGTGACTATCGCAACATCCATATGAGTATCCCAAAACGATCAGGTTTACAGGGGTTGAGGTCAACAGGGGAAACGCTGTAGAGGCAGAGGGTTTTTGGGGGTGTTTTGATGAGGTTCGGGAGGAAAGATTGGGGTGAGTGGTTGATTTGAGGCGGATCTTCGGGTCTTCTGGCGGGGATTGTGAAGGCTTTCTACCATGAGGAGTATTTCTTTCCGCTTCCGGAAGGTCATCCGTTTCAGATGGATAAGTTCCCCCGAGGCCGCGCAATAGTGGCCAGCGAGGCTCCTCAGATCGAGATTTTGCCGGCCCGGGAGGCCAGTTCAGCCGAGTTGTGCCGTGTGCATTCGATGGAATATTTGCGCAAGGTCTCCGAGGGGATCTGGCCGTCTGCGGATCGGGTTCGCATGGGGCTGCCAGTTGACCCCCGGTTGTATAGGAGATGTGCGCTGGAGGCCGGCGGGACAATTTTGGCCGGATTCGCCGCGTTGGAGGACGGAATGGCGGCGAACCTCGGAGGAGGCACCCATCACGCGAGCCGGGAACGAGCCTCGGGGTACTGTATTTTTAATGATGTTGCGGTTGGGGTTCGTTCGCTGCGAAGGGAGTTTCCCGATCTTTGGACCATGATCATTGATACCGATGCCCACCAGGGGGATGGAACCCATGAGCTGTTCTCGGGAGACCGAAGGACGTTCACCTATTCGATTCATGTCGGTAAGAACTTCCCGGCGAGGAAAGTGTCTGGCGATTTGGATGTTCCGCTGGACCGTTGGGTGGCGGGAGATAGTTACTTGGATTCGCTTCGGCGAAGTTTGGAGAGCGCTTTCCTGGAGTTTGAGCCGGACGTAGTCTTTTGGGTGGCTGGTGCAGATGTCCACGAGGACGATCGATTCGGGCAAATGCGGCTCACGTTGGAGCACATTCGGCAGCGCAACGCGTTTGTGATCGATTTAGTTCGGGGATGGGATGTTCCCTTGGTGATTGTTTACGGAGGAGGATATAATCGGGACCGTGAACTGACGAATCGATTACATGCCCTGCCAGTGATTCAGGCAGCGCGAGAGAAATAGGTTCCCATCCGTGGCCGGGCCGCGGGCCACGAGCTAGTAGGCAAAGTGATGACTAGCTGTAGGGAAATTGATAGGTTTTAATAATAAAACCTAATTCTTTGACCTTCCTGTATTAGATTTGGTTAATTGAATCTTTGTAAATGAGCGACGGTAGAAGGGAAAGAGAAAGCAGCAAGCGAGAGAAGTGAGGCCCGGGAATGGCGGGTGGGGATGGAGAAGTAGAGGACAGAGAGAGGATGAAAACGATTGGAATGGGACTGGGGCTGCTCGCCCTCCTGGGGATGTGCGCCAATCCGCTTTGGGGATGGAACTCGGGGGAGAGTGAGGTTCATTTGATCGCGAGGGTACGGGGGCAGCTCACGGAGAATGTCGGCTTGAAGGTGAGTGAGGAATGGCGCGCGAGGAAAGACAGCAGCGACGGAGGTGATTTTGATTCCTATTATTGGCAGACCGAGGTGGGGGTGCCGATCCTCACCTACAAGGGGATCGAGCTCGAGCCGGGCTTTCGCTGGATACGCGTCGATACGAACGAGGGGTGGAAAACCAATTACCTCTACCTACTCAGTGGGACAAAGCGTTTCGGTGTGGGGGCGGATTTCAGTTTGGCCGTCCGCCTGCGGGTGGCGCTGAATGAGGCGGATAGCCGACCCACGGGACATCACTTGAAGGACGCCTGGGAGTTTCGTCCCATGTTCACGTTGCGTTACAGTGGGTGGGAAGATCTTACGCCCTACTTCGCCTACGAGATATACTATAACCTCTCCGACGGATTCTGGTACCGTAATCGCTATTACCTGGGGAGTGCCTACCGATTGACACCCCGTTTTTCCCTCTTTGGCGACGTGATCAAGCAGGATGACCGGGCTTACGAAATGAACCACTGGGAGGAGCAATGGATCTTTCGGCTGGGGTTGAGCCTCAAGCTTTGATCCGACCCCTACCCTTCGCGTTTTCCGATATCAATCGACCCGGCAGCGGGGTCAGTAGGATTCCCGTTTTGGGTAGGAAAATGGAGGTAGCGGTTCGGGGGATGGATTCCCGTTGTGGGGATTCATGGCCGCGCGGCGGGTTTGGCAGCCTTTGCTCCATGTGAAGTGGTTGTGGTTGAGCTCGAAATGGAACCACTTCTCCAGTTGGAGTGTGATGCGGTGACGCCGGTCGCGAAATGAAATGGGGTAGTTTGGATCGGAGGAAAAGGGCGAATGGGCTTCCGGGAAAAATCCGTTGATGACCTCCGGGTGATCGCCGTGAAATTCGACTAGGGCCTTGGAGTCAATTTGACTGTATTGGATGGTTTTTGATTCGGAAACCGCTTTGTCTTTTCGCCAATAGATGTCGGTATTGTCTTGTTTCGCTTGGTATTCCTCCTCCGTTCGCACGTAGCCATAGTGGAATATCCGCGCGCCGGAGTGAGCCGCTTTCGGGTACCGGCCCCTCTTGTGATTTTCGAGAACGAGGAAGAATAGGCCCTTGGGAGCCCAGACGGGAATGGTGTTCTTTATGATGCGGGGCGCCCGTCGATACCAGCGGGGTGACCATGCCAAAGTCTTGGTATTTCCGTAGAAGTGAAGGTAGTCAAAGACAAGGGATTCGACTCGATCGTCGTGGAGGTACTTCTCCATGTTTGCCCGGATGATGGGCAGGTCATCCTGATGAATGATTTCGTCGGCTTCTAAATAGAATGCCCAGTCTCCGGTGCAGTTGAAGAGAGCGATGGACTTTTGCTGGCCGTAGTTGAAACCGCGTATGCTATAGTCGTTGCGGATGGATTGATTCCAGTGGGTAGAAATGATGCGAAGCTTGGGTTCGTTCATCTCTTCGAGCATTTCGCGGGTCCGGTCTTGGCAGGGACCCAAGGCAATTACAAATTCATCGACGATGGGGAGTGCTGATCGAATGGATTGGATAAACGGATATCCGAACCATTCCCCATTTCGCAGAAAAGTAAAACCGCTGACTTTCACAGCCTAAGCGTATAGTCTCTCTTTGCTGGATCTAAAAGGGTAAAGAGTCTGTTAAGGAAACAATTACGTAACGTTGGAGGACAAAGTAGCGGAATTACTCATCATTCTGATCGGATGGAAGCCCGATTTTACCGTGACGGGAACGAAAGTAGGTAAACACGCTGTAGGCCATCAATCCCAGTCCGACGATTGCGATCAGCCACCGTCCGAATATCTGGTCGTGGATCGTGTCCAACGCTCCGCCGATACCCTTCGCCTCGTCGGGGTCGAGGAACCATACCGCGCGGAACAGATAGGTCGCGATGAGGAGTATCAGAATGCTTCGGGTGAGGTAGCCCGCCGAGCAGGTCCAAATAATCCACTTCTGCGAGCGGCTCGAAAACTCTTTTAGATCGAGGTCGTCGGCGAAGGAACCGGTGATTCCGACATAGGCTTGGTAGACCCCGATTGCCAGAACCACAAGAAATACGGCCCCGAGGAGCCAGGGTCCAAAGGGGAAGGAGAGTATGATGGAACTCCAACTCTCCGCGCTGTCGTCGCTGGATTCGGCATTTCCGAAGAAGGCCTTGATTGCGAGGAAAGTTATCCCGCAGAAGGTGCTGCCAATGACGAGGTAGGTAACGCGCATTTTCCAGTCTTCGTCCTCATTGTTTAGGATAGCCTGACTGAAGCGCCAAACGATGTAGCAGATCAAACCGGCGATCAGAGCCAGGAGCAGGACCTTGCCAAATGGTTGATCAACGATGAAACGAAGGACTCCGGCCGAGTCTTTCTTCTCGGTTGAAACGAGGCCGGCGGCGAGCGCGAAACCTCCCATGAGCAGATAGATCAATCCATGGGAGAGATAGCCGATGGTTGAGGTCCACTTGACAAATTTGTCGGTTTTCGTGTGCACAGTTGTTTTTTAGAATGTATTTTTATTTCCGATATCGAATTGACTGAAAAGAGGCGTATCGAATGTGCCCATCGGCTGTATGACCCCGGAATTTAACGGTTGCCAGCTGCGAGGGTCGAACCCAGCACGAATTTTCGGGGACATCTTCTGGGGTCTCGGAGAGAGGACAGGTCTTTCGTTGCAACCGTTTGAGCCGGTTGTCGATGGTTTTAAGGTCATCTTCTGTGAAGCCAATGCCAACCCGACCCACGTAGCTCAGTTCGCCCTTTTCGTTCTCATCGGCCAGGAGGAGAGAACCGAAAGCGTCTCGATTCGTACTGGGGATCCAACCGATTACTACACATTCGGTTTCGCCGGCGATCGGCTTCTCCGCTTCAAGCGGGTTTGCCGGAGGGACCGTATTATCAGTTGAGATTGGGGGAGTTGAAATCTTCTCCTCGATCGTTTCACCGCTGAGGATGCTGGCCGGTTTAGCGGAAGTGATACTCTTCTTCCGCTTGTCGCGTTGGGCGTGTTCGTCGTTCTTTTTGACGAGAACCCAGCGGTCTCCCTCGGACTTTTTCTTGGTGCGGACCAAGTCGAATGCACCGCGAAGTTTCTTGCCTTTGAGGTGGATCCGAATGCGGCCCTCTTTGAGGCTCTTCTTGGTCTTTCCATCTACTTTTGCGCGACCTTGATCCCAGATGATGACTTCGCCGGCTCCGTACTGTCCGTCAGGGATGGTACCCTCGAAGAACGCGTACTCGACCGGGTGGTCTTCTGCCTGAATCGCGAGTTGCTTCCGATCCGGATCCAGACTGGGTCCTTTGGGAAGTATCCAGCTTTTGAGTACTTTCTTGTGCGAGAAACGAAGGTCATAATGCAACGTGCTGCCCGCATGCTTTTGAATTACGAAGAGACGGTTGTTGGGTTTTCTCCCTTTCTTTTTGCCCTTCGGTTCAAGGGTTAAATTGAAGTCTCGCTTGTTGCGATAAGGTTTGAGTTTGGCTTTTGCGTTTCCCATGGCGATGCCTTGGTTAATGGTTTCTATGACTGCGTTGTCCATAGCATCGCGGTTGTCCGGTCCGGTTCCAAAGAGAAACGCCTCATTCGAAAGAACGACCCGCGGCGAGGCCGGGGAGCGCGCAGTCTCCAGGGATCTTTAGCGCACCCGCTTGATCCTCAACCGCGCGACGACGGCGAGAATGATCAGCGTACCGAGGAACCACGGGGCAAAGTAGGCCAGTGCCTTGCCGAAGGCGAGGTCGCCCGAGTTGCCGGAGGTTTTCAGGGATTCAATGAGGAAGCCGTAGAGAAGGGAAAGAGTCCCGTATCCAAGGTTCATGGCCAATCCACGAAAGCTCAGAACCGTGGCCCGGCGATAGGATTCGACTTCACGGTTGAGATAGTAGCTCAGAAAGAAGTCGGTAAATCGCAGGGCGATCATGGTACCAATTGCAAAGAGAATGCCCCAACCCGGGAGGAGGAATGAAAGACCAAAGAGAGAGAGGATGAGCCAGAGAGCGAGGAGAGTCGCGTTGGTCGGTAGGGAGAGGCTCTCGACCATTTTTCGTGCGAGTCGGGGAAGTAGGAGCCCGAGCAGAGCTATTCCGGCTCCAATGATGCCGTAGTAGGCCTCGGGGATGCCAATGTTCCGGAAGTACTCACTGGTGAGTGTAGCGAAGACGCGAGCGATGCTGTCGTAGAAGAGTCCCCCGAGGATGAGTAGAAATGGCAGCGGACTCTTTACGATCCATAGGCCGGTTCGCAGAGTGGTTCGCCAAGGAGACTGGGAGTCGGGAGCGAGGGGTTCGCTGGTCGACGGTCCGTGGGCTTCTTTCATCCGCCAGGCCGCGACGCAGGCTCCGATGGCGGTGATCAGGTTGAGGTAGATGGGCCAGTGAAGGGTGTCGGCTTGGGTCCACTGGCGGGTGATGCCGAACCAGTTGGCGACGCGTTCAGCGAGTTGGGGGTCGTAGAGAGCGGAGCCCAGAATCATCGCGACGAACAACCCGACACTCTGAAGCTTCATGAGAGCTTCCAGGACCTTGGGCCACTCCTCTTCCCTCCCCTGTTCCGCTAGAGTGTCGTAGGCCAGCGACTCGTCGGCACCAGAGGCAGCAGCTTCGGCGGCGCCGGAGAGAATGCGGTTGAGGAGAAAGACCCAGAAGAGCCACGGGCCGACCCCGCCGGGGGTAAAGCAAAGAAGTGCCATTTCGACGACCATGAGGGCCCCGGCGATCCTCACGAGATTGCGACGTCCCCACCGATCTGCCAATGCGCCCGAGGGAACTTCGGCACAGAGAATGGTCGCGGCCCACGCGGCGTTGAGAACCGCAAACTGCTCCAGGCTGAGCCCGAAATCGAGAAAGAGAATGGTGAAGATCGGGTAGTAGAAGCGAGCGTTGAACAACACTCGAAAGGCGATGAACAAACGGATGTTTGAGAGTCCTAGGACACTGGTCTCCCTCTCGATGCTCATGTGTGGAGCCAGTCTTCGAGCTCGATAAAGCCCTCCACCACAGGACATCCGGCCCGGAGGAGCCGCTCTGGGGAGTGGTGTCCGTGGGCGACGAGAAGGCACTGAATACCCATGGCCTCTGCCACTTTGTGGTCGTGGAGAGTATCGCCAATGAGAATGACTGACTGTGGATCGAGGCCCGAGGCTTGGATCCACTGAAGTCCTCTATCGACCTTCCCGTGAGCAAAAATGTTTTCGGCGCCCAAGAGGTACTCGAAGCATTCCGAGAGCCCATAGACCTTGACTGCGATCTCCAATGCCGACTGTTGTGCGGCGGAGAGGATGGATTGGGGACGTTCTTCGGCCGCGATCCTGCGAATCAAATCGAAGGCGCCCGGATGGAGCGGACATTCTCCGGCCAGTTCTTCGTAGCGGGAGATAAAGCGGTGAGAGGTCGCTTCGAAATCGGTTTGCTCCATCGGGAACCCGAGCGAGCGGTAAAAGTCGATGACCGGAAAATCGAAGGTTTCGCGGTAGTGAGAGTGGCTAATTGGGGCCAGTCCCCTCTCCTCCATGAGCTCATTGAGGACGTCTACGCATATACTTGTGTCTGCAAGAAGAGTCCCGTTCCAGTCCCAGAGAATGTGTTGCCAATCGTGTCTCACCCTTTTCTTGGAATGCGGTTCAGGTGGGAAGTCAAAGACAAGGAACGTTCAAACGCGAAAATCCGGATCCGAGGGGCGGGAAATGTGGGCCGCTTTGAGCGGTTTGGGCTAGGAATTGTCTCGGTGAGGCCCCGGTCGGAGGTCTGACCCTGTGGGGAAGTTTGCAGATCTCAGGCTTACCCGAGGACCTCCCAGGCGTCCTGGCCATTCTTCTCCAAATCGAGGAGGGCCTTTTTGCGCTCCACACCCCAGCGGAAGTTTCCCACGTCGCCACGGCAGGGCAGAACGCGGTGGCAGGGAATGAGCAGGCAGATCGGATTGCGGGCCACTGCCTGGCCGACGGCGCGGGCGGCGGAGGGTCTGCCCGCGCGCTCCGCGAGCGCTTTGTAAGTGATGGTTTGACCCGCGGGTACTTCCGAGAGTTCTTCGTAGACTCGCTGGAAGAACGGCTGTTCAGCAATTGGCAGGCGCAAGGGACGAAGCCGAATGAGGAACTCCAGCAGGGAGCCGCCCTCTTGATTCGCTGGCCCCTCCGGAATCTCCGCATCGGTGAAGCCCAGAGAGCCGATGATTCCTGTCTTTGAGTCGGTTGATCCCTCCAAAATACCCAGAGGTGTGGAAAAGGCGAAAGGCACCCATTCCGGTGAAACTGGTGAACATACGAACATATTTCTTGCTATTTTAACCGACCTTTGCTGAATGTTGGAGGAAAGGAAGTAAACATGGCGAAACAAGCATCTGCAAAAGAAAACCCTAAAACTGGGAACCGTGATCTCGATTTGGCAATTGCCAGCATCAACCGCCAATTTGGGGAGAATTCCCTAATTCGGCTCGGGGAAGCGCGCAATATGAATATCTCGACGATCTCTACAGGATCCATCGCTTTGGACCTCGCTCTGGGGGTCGGTGGTCTGCCTCGAGGCCGAATTTGCGAGGTGTACGGTCCGGAATCGTCCGGTAAGACGACCCTGTGTTTGAGTTTGATCGCCGAGACCCAGCGTCGCGGCGGGAATGCGGTCTTTATCGATGTGGAGCACGCTTTGGATCCCCGCTATGCAAAGACGGTCGGCGTGGACCTCGATAAACTCATGGTGTCTCAGCCGGAATCCGGTGAAGACGCGTTGAACATCACTGAAACCCTGATCCGCTCCGGCGCGATCGATATTGTCGTGATCGACTCGGTCGCAGCCCTCGTGTCGAAGAGCGAGTTGGACGGCCAAATGGGCGATGCCACGGTCGGTGTTCAGGCCCGCCTAATGAGTCAGGCCATGCGTCGTCTGACCGCGGCGATCAGTAAGACGAGCTGCATCTGCCTGTTTACCAATCAGATCCGGGAAAAGATCGGGGTGATGTTTGGTAGCCCTGAGACCCAACCGGGTGGGCGCGCACTGAAATTTTTCGCTTCAGTTCGTTTGGATATCCGACGGATTGGCCAGATTAAGGAACCTTCCGGCAAGGTGGTCGGGAATCGGACTCGGGTAAAGGTGGTTAAGAATAAGGTGGCCGCCCCGTTCACTGAGTGCGAATTCGATATCGTTTATAACGAAGGTATTTCGCGGACCGGTTCCATTATCGATCTAGGTGTGGATCAGAAGATTCTCGATAAAAAGGGCGCCTGGATTTCTTACAACGGTGATCTGATCGGTCAGGGGCGGGAAGCTGCCAAGGCCCACTTGCGCGAAAATCCGGAACTGATGGACGAGCTCACCGCGAAGATTATGGAGAACGTTCGTGTTGAGGTTGGCAATGTGCTGGCCAGCGGAGAAGGCAAGGAAGACGAGGAAGACGGGGATGACTCTGCTCCTAAGAAGAGCAAGTAGCTCCCTGTTTCTGACCCGGAAATAGGCTGGGAATCATCGCAATCGCCACGAGGCCCACGAGCCAGCATATCCACGAGGGTACACCGAATCCGAGAGGCAGGAAGCCGAGGAAGACTGCAGCTCCTGCTGCAATCAGTGCGAACGGCATCTGCGTTTGCACGTGTCTCATCGGTTCGATCCCCGAGGCAATTGAGCTGACGATGGTCGTATCGCTCAAAGGGCTGCAATGATCGCCGAAGACGGCTCCGCTGAAGACCGCGGCAATGACTGAGACGACCATTTGCTCTCTGGCGAGGTCGGTATCGATCCCTCCGATCGTCCATACGAGTGGTATGGCGAGCGGCATAAGAACGACCATGGTTCCCCAGGAGGTTCCGGTCGAGAAGGAGATGCAGGCTCCGACGAGGAAGATGGCAACGGGTAAAAATTCTGGCCGCAGGCGGCCGTCGAGAAGTGCCGACAATTGATCGACGGCACCGAGCTGGGTAATGACGCTGCCGAGCATCCAGGCGGACAATAGGATGCCGACGGGGATGAGCAGGTCTCGAATTCCTCCAAGGTACACACGGCTAGTCGTTCGAGCGCCCTTTCCTACCAGTGGGATCATGGCGATCAATGAGGCGAGCACACTGGATAGGACGAGGATCTGAGGTACGTATTGCTCAGCTTCCGCATAGGCGTCTGCGAAGGTGCTCGGAGTCAGTGGCCAGAGCGTTTCGGAGCCGATCCAGTAGGCGGCCACGGGGATCGAGAGAATGAGGACGAGGACCGGAAGAACTGCGTGGAGCCAGTGTCCGTTGGTATCAGTATCTTCGGTAGGTGTGTGACTGGCGCCGCTTGAATCCAGATGGGCGGCCCTCACCGCCTCTCCCATTGATCCGGGATTGAAGTTTCTCCAGATGCAGACAGCAGCGGTTCCCAGAGCGAACCAACAGTAGAAATTGGCGGGAATGGAACGAAAGAATAATGTGTAGACGTCGGCTTCCCGGCCAACGGCTTCATAGCCTTCCTGGATCATGGCGAGTTGGAAGGCGATCCAGGTGGACACGAAAGCCAGGCAGGCCACGGCTGAACTCGTTGTGTCTGCGAGATAGGCTAGTTTCTCGCGGGAGATCGCCGCGCGGTCGGCGGCGGATCGCATGATGCGGCCGATTAGCATGCTGTTGGCGAGGCCGTCGAAGAAGACGAAGAAGCCGAACCCGACAATCATCATTTGAGTTCGCCGGGCCTTCTTTTCTCCGGACCGAATGAGGCGTCGCAATAGCGCTTGTAGCCCTCCTCCCGCCTCCAGAAGTGCGACAAATCCACCCAGAAGCAGGGTGAACAGGATCGCACTCAGCTTCCACGGGCTACTGAAAATGGGGAGGAGTTGATTGACGAGGAGCTGAGGAAAGAGCCCGATCAGCTCTCCCGAAATGAGGTATCCGCCGCAGATCGCTCCCCCCAGGAGACCAAAAAGTGCGCTCCGCGAGACAAATACCAAGAGAAGAGCGGTGAGGCTGGGTAACAGAGGGAGTCCTGTCAGTTCCTTCCCGCTCAGGGTGCCACAGAGGACAAACGCGGCCCCAAAAATAGCCAGCGAAGACCAGGTGCGAATGGAGGATCGTGGAAAGCTCGCGGTCATTCCCCGAAGTATTTGCCATTCTTTTGCCGGGAAATCAAACCCTCCCCGCTCGATGAGACCGGCCGGGCTGGGTCGGTTCTCCAGCGACCTACTCGAAGTTTCGGTGGCGGTAGGCCAGCGGCGTGACTCCAAACTCCTTCTTGAAGGCTGCGATGAAGGCGCTTGTGTTGGAATAGAGAGCCCGGCTGGCGATGGTTCCGACTTTTTTGTTTCGCTGGTTGCGTAATTCGTGGGCGGCCTGTGCAAGGCGGTGTCTTCGAACGATTTGGGACGGGGTGCCACCCTGCCATTGCTCCCCGAGTCGACGCGTCAGGTAGGACCTTGAATACCCGACTGCCTTTGCGTAGCTCGAGATGGTTCCGATGCGCTGATAGCAGGATTTGTCCTGGATTCTCAAGCGCTTCGGGAATGGATGCGCTTTCGCCTGGGGCGAATGGAGCAGTTTCTCCCAACTGAGTAGCCATTGGTAGGCGGCTCGAGAGCGCGAAACCGATGGAATCCCCCGCCCCGCATTCCATCGCTCCACCCACTTTCGGGCAAGGGTGACAGGATCGCTGTCCAGAGGAATCCGGAAGGCCCATCCTTTCGAGTCAGCCAGTTCCGAGAAAATTCTCTGTGACCATGGGTCTCTCATCTGTACCCACACCCGTCTCCATGGTTTCTGTTCGGGCGTATGCCATTTAGCGGTCAGCGGTTTGGGGAAGAAGATCACACTTCCGGGCTCGGCCAGTATCCTCTCGCCGTCGATTTCAAACTCCGCTTGCCCTTCCAGCGTGCAGACCCACATGTAGGAGGAGGTGATGCTATTGAGAGAAAGATTGTAGGGCGCGCGGTACGGGAAGCTCACTTCGCCGCCGTCAAACTGAAAAAACGGACCCTCCCAGAGACAGATGGGCCGTTCATCGTGGCCGGTCAACTCCTCCATGTGAAGGTCGTCCAGGAAGGGAGAAAGCGGTTTTCTTAGGATTTTTCGAGGATTCGGCACCAAGTCTTTGCGGTCTTTTCTCCATCTACCGGGCGTGGTTCCGGTGATCCCCTTGAATGAGGCACAAAAGGAAGACCCGCAGGAATATCCGCAGTGACGTGCGATGGTGTCGAGAGACATGTTTGATCTCGAAAGTAACTGCATCGCCAGCTCGAGACGCATTTTTCGAACTTGGGGAACCAGTGGATCGTGACCGTAGCGTTGCCACCATCGACAGAGATGATTGACGGTGCATCCAAGTTCGAGAGCGATGGATTGCACCGAAAAGGCGTTTCGCTCGGCGAGATCATAGAGTACTGCGGTTCCCCCTTCGAGGAGTTGCCCCAAGTTATGTAGTTGGATCTTCGCTGCCTCGTGTAGACCCGATATCCAGTAGAATAGATCAGCTGCCGGTAGCTCGCTGCCTAGTTTCACCAGCTTTTGCGTGAGAGTTCGGGACGATCGCTCCTCGGGTAGCCGTAGGACTCGCCCATAGATTTTGCTGAGTTGAGAAGTGTATTCGGTGGCGAGGGAGCCGCTGAGAATCACTTCGATGGCTTTGGCACTCTCGCGGCGACCGGCTTTGAGGAGTACGGGCTCGTCCGAGCGACACAGAAGTATGGTGTTTTGGGGAAGAAGGAGGTTTCCGACGTTCTCCTCAATGTGAACTTCTCCTTCGAGGATCACGATAATTCGAACTTCGCCCTCCCTGCTGTGCGCGGGAAGTACCACAGGTCGAGGAGTGAGGGTCAGGTGCCGGGTTCTCCTTACTGACGGGTGCAGCAACGTGGTTCGTTCGGGAATGTTCCCGGGAGCTGGGCGAGACAGATTCATAGGGGGATGGAAGGGGGTAGATCCAGTATTTTACCAAAACTCTCCAAAATCGTTATTTTTGATAGAAATATAAATAGAAGATTTATCTCGAAAGGTCTATCCTGCGATCATGCTTTTTTACTCCCCAATGGTAAACCGGCGTATTCTCTTTGGATTTACCCTCGCCCTCGGTGTATTCTCGGGAAACCCACTGTTCGGCAATCCAGATGTAGAAATCTGGAGAGAGGATGTGTTGCGCTCGACTGAATCGACCATTCAAGAGGCGGTGAACGCTGCGCAACCGGGAGATGTTGTCCGTGTTCGCGAGGGCGTCTACCACGAGACGATAACGATTGTTGATAAAAATGCCGACCCGTCCCTGCCTTTTGTTCTGGAGGCCGCGGAGGGAGAAACCGTGATCCTGGACGGAGCCGATGCTGGGTTGCAAACGGCGGACTCGGGCAGGTGGGAATGGTCGGAAGCGGATCAGGCTTGGGTGGCAGAGGTACCTTGGTCGGGAAGAACTTCCCGAGCTTTGCTGACGTGGGCCTCCTATGACGATGGGCGCCTGATCGCTTCTCATCACGACCGGGAGTTCTTTCTCGCCGGGAACCGGGGCGATGCCCTATTCCGGGAGGGCAATACAGTGTACCTGCGGCTCGCAGATGGGACTAGCCCGAACGAGGTTTCCCTCAATATCGGGGTGAGCGAGGGAATTCTCCAATTTTTTGAAAGCAGTGGCTGGATTGTTCGAGGTTTCCGGTTGGAGCATGCCGGGTTTGCGGGAGTTCATTTGAAGGGGCCAACGGTCCACGATATCATTCTCGAGGATTTGGAGATCGAGAGTTCTTATCGAGGGATCTCCACCGAAGAATATGGTGTCGGGTTTTCCGATCGAATTTCGGTTCGGAGGTGCCGGGTTTTGAACGAGTGGAACTTTGATTGGCCCTGGAAAGATGGTTACCGCGACAGTGATTCGTCGGGAAGCGATGAAACCGCACCGATGCGCGGAGGAGGAATTCACATGCGGGCGAACAATAGCGAGGTGTTCGGTTGCGAGGTCTCTGGTCAGTGGGACGGTATTCGTATCCAGGGGCGGAACGTGGACGTCTATCAAAACCGATTGCATAAGATCAAAGACGACATGATGGAACTGGAGTCCAACAACTCGAGGAACGTTCGAGTTTTTGAAAATTTTGGATATGAAGTGTTCGTCGGTGTTAGCTTGGTCTCGAACCGAGGAGGGCCGATCTATATTTATCGAAACTGGGTCCAGACCGGGCTTCGCTCCCGGATGTACGACAATGTCTGGAGGTACGGGTATCCGCTGAAATTCGGAAGTGATTGGGGTCCTGGCGCAGAGAATATTTTCATTTATCAGAACACGTTCGACTCCATGGGGCGTAGCCTCTTTGTGCAGCGGCGTTCCAATCCAGAGAAATGGAAGAATATTGAGTGGGTGAACAATATCTTCAGCCGTACGAATAGCGGTGTGCTGGGCATCGAGGGAATGGGAGATCCTTCCAAAGGCATTCGCTGGGAGGGGAACCTCTTCGTGAGAAACGAGGAAATCGAAAAGTTGCGGAGCTTCTCCGAAGAGTTTGCCAATGCGGGAATTGTCGGAGATCCCGTCTTTGTTGATGCTGACGGCGAGGCACCCGATCTCCGTATAGAAGAAGAAAGTGATGCCCGCCGAGTCGGTACAAGGAGAGCGATAGAAATGAATTGGCCCGACTCGGTGGAACCAACAGCGGGGTTGCCGGATGCGGGCGCCGTTCCATTTGGATTTCCCCGTCTCGAGGCCGCGCCCAATGTGACCCCCGCTCTGGAAGCGCCGTCGCTGTCGGCGGATTCTGAAATGAATGTCACAGATTCATGATTTATTGACTAAATCTCTATATTATCAGTTCAGCTGTATTTGGGTAAATATCCAGTACGCAAAGGTGATAGCAGAAGTAGCTATGCCTCTGCGTGATTCTAACTAACCCCCGTATATCGACACTATGATCTCATCATCCCCCAATACTCGCGCAATCATCGCGGCAGCCTCCTTTTTTGGAGCGCTTTCTCTCGCTGCTCAGGTTTCTTTCACGGGAAGCTACGAGGAGGATTTCAATTCGCTCCCGCTCTACGAAGGCAGCTCCGGGACGGCCACTTTCAATTTCTCCAACAACACAACCATCCCGGGTTGGTACTCGACCATTGGGGCGGGTTTAAACGAGGGTCGATCCAGCGGAGGATCCGCGGCGAACAGTGGTACCATCTACAATTGGGGGCGTGATAGTGACCGGGCCCTGGGGACTTTTTCCGATACGGGTTATGGTGGAGACACCGAGTATTTCGGAGTCCGACTCGTAAACGATACGACGGAGACAATTTCAGCGGTATCTGTTTCCTACCTAATCGAGAAATGGAGAAACGACGTAAATGAGACGACTTGGACACTTGAGTACCTTGTTACCTCTTCTACCTCCAGTGAGATCGGATCGTCGGGTTATACGACGGTCACAGGGAGTACGATATCGGACTCTTCAGCAAGTGCTGGTGGAGCCAATGGGAATTGGTCCGGCAATCAGACCGAATTTGAACTCACGATTGAGAATCTAGACTGGGAGGAAGGCGATAGCCTTTGGTTGCGCTGGACTAATGACCAACCGGCTGATGGTGTCGGCTTTGGTCTCGATGATCTGAATGTGACCGCGATTCCTGAGCCGAGCCAGTCGTCTCTCGCGGTGATCCTCCCGGTGCTTCTGATTCTCTACAGCCGTCGTCGAGACGAGCGATAGCCTAATCGCTCTCTCTTTGTACAACTGATTTCGGCCCTCGGAGGCCCCTCCTCCGAGGGTTGGAAGGATCGATACCCCTTCATCGCTTTACCCGACCCCATTATGAAACGAGATACTCAGACCCTCAGCCCAAAAAGCAGTAGACACTCTCGGCCAAACTCTGCAACGAATGGATTTTCGCTCGTAGAACTCCTGGCGGTGATCGCCGTGATCGGTATATTATTTTCGGTGATTATCGCCGGTGTGGGTCATATTCGGGAATTTGCTCAGGCTTCGCGATGTTCCGCGAATTTGAAGCAACTCCATTCGGCAACGACCCTTTGGATTGCAGATCATGATTATAGGATGCCGGATAATCGCTATTGGTCCTACGATGGCCGCCCGAGCAGCGATTCGTACGATTACCAGATCGCTCCATACCTAGGATTTGAGGACATGAACATGGGCATGGACCTCGGCAATATCGAATCGGCGATGAACTGCCCCGCTTCGGAATCAGAGATTCCCTCCACCAATGAGTGGAAGCGTACCTATAGCATTAATAACCACGCGACATCGACCACGGAGGGGGCCGATCGCTCCGTTCAGTGGTATCCCCGGTCCATTCACCAGATCGCGGAGCCCTCCCGCATGGCGCTGTACATGGATGGGGTGATTTCAGCGGGCTCGGATGGTGCCTATTGGACGAATGCCCAGAATTCCAATGTGAGTTCCGGTGGTGGCGGGGCGTCTATTTCGTACCCCCATGGTGGATCGGTAAACGTGGTGTTCGTCGATGGGCATGTTGAAAAAATTTCCCAGCAGGAGATGGTCGCTGATTTCTCTGAAGCCTACATCCCCTTTTGGCGCTATAATGCGGAGTAGGTGAGTTGAGCGCCGGCGAAGGATGGGCGGCGCCATCCCGGCTGTTCACGGCGACTGCCCCGTATGGCGCTTGTAGTCATACCCACAGATGAGGTCTGAGGGCTCCACTGTGAGCTCAACCGTTCCAGGGGACCGGTTGTCGAGCTTCGGTGGAAGATGACATTTATATTGCATAATATCGGAGCTTCGAAAATGACTAACACAGAAGTCTTTCTACTCTATCGGCAATTGGTGGACCAATCGCCTCCGAGAACCTAGACCCCCTCAAATCCTGCAAGATCCTAACAACTAATCTGTTCGATGACTACTGTACGACTATCCGTTTCACTCGTAAGCGCGGGCCTTCTCGCTTTGGTATCAACCGCTCAAGCAGCGACTGTCTTGATCGATTTTGGACAGAACGGGGCAGGATTCGTCTCTTCAGGGAATTGGAATAATTTTGCGCAGTCGACCTCGTATCGGTTCAGCCAAACTTCGGGTAACACTACCTTGATGCTGGAAAACATGATCGATTCGAGCGGCCAGGGTACATCGATTGATTTGTATTTCACTGGGCAGCAGTACGGCTCCTCCAGTTCAGGGGTGGGAGGTATCGATTACGACGTGCCGACTACGACTAGCTACCCGCAGTCCGCGACTCGTGATGGTATCTATCTTATTAATGGTAGTTCGGTTACGACATCGACCTTTGAGCTTCGCGACTTGGCTGCAAACGAATACTACGATCTCACCTTCTTCGCCACTTCTGACAGTGCACGGGAAGACACCACTTGGACCGTGGACGGGGAATCTGTTGTTCTTAACCCCACGATGAATACCACCACGACGGTCACGCTCAGTAGCGTTCAGGCAGACGAGAATGGTGTCGTGGAGATTACTTGGAAATCACCGAGTGCGGGCAATGCAGGTTTGTGGGGAACGCTGGAGATTGTAGCGGTACCCGAGCCGGCAACCGCGGGGTTCTTGGTGGGTGCTCTTGCTCTATCGGCTGTGGCGATTCGCCGCCGGGTACGCTGAGCAGCTGCGAGCGGAACAATTTTAATTTTTGGTGACGATAGGTCGTCGAACGAAGAATGGCTGCCCTTCCCCGGGCGGCCATTTTTATGGCGTTGAATAGGAGCGGGCAGGAAGCGATTCAGCTTCGCCGCAGGACCTGATCAGCCCGGAGGCCAATCCAGCGATCGCCCGCCGAGTACGTGTACGTGGAGATGGGGAACGGATTCCCCTCCATCCCGGCCGTTGTTAATGACGACGCGAAACCCGTCCTCTAAATCCAGCTTGCGGGCCATTTCGGCGGCGACCAGCAGGAGATGGCCAAGGAGGCTCTCGTGCTCATCTTCGGCCTCGGCCAAACGGGGAACAGGGTCCCTGGGGATGACCAATAGGTGAACGGGGGCTTGGGGGTCGATGTCCCGCAAAACAATGCACTGATCATCCTGATGAACAAAGTCACCGGGGATCTTCCCTTCCATTATCTTTTGGAATAAAGTCTGATCGCTCATACTGGGTAGCAAATTTTGGGTTGGGATGGATGGTTTGTGGCAGCTAGGGAGAGTCGGCCTGCGCCGGTGTCTCCACCGGAAAAAATTTCAGGCGACAAAAAGTGAAACTGGAGTGCCGGTAGATTGAGCCCATTTCTGGACGGTTTCTTGGAGGAGTTCCAGTTGTTCTTGGCGTTCGCGTTCGGCCTTGCGGGTCCATCGGTGACCCGGCGCGCGAACGGCCTCGCGTAAACCGGTAATCAGGAGCACTGCCGGGCGACCGCGTCCCATCTCCCGGATGACTCGTTGGACCGCCGCTTGGACCCACAGAAGTCCACCGGAGATTGCTCCTGCGTCCAGCACGCGGCAGGCGACGCCCGGATTTCCGTCTTCGTACCAGTTGAGTAGCCGTCGAACCGCACTGGCTGCGGGGACAACTCCCTGAATTTGTTTGGTGTGGATGAAGTCGAGAGCTTTCTCAAACTCCTCGGACGCGAAACTCGATCCGGGGAAGAGCATTCGCAGCATACCATGACCGGCGCGAATCTCCTTCAAGCGTCGATGGTCCAGGCGAGATCGTAGGGGGGCGTTCATCGGTTCAATACTGAGATTTCCTGTTCTAGCTCTGCGATGTCCCGAATGTCCTTGTAGGCAATGGCGAATCGGACGTAGGCGATCTGGTCGATTAGTTTGAGACGGTTCATGATTTCCTCGCCGATCGCGCGGCTGGGAATTTCGTCGCAAAATTCCTTCTGGAGGGTATCGACGATCTCGCTGATCATCATATCGATCCGTTCCATCTCGACGGGACGACTCTCAATGGCCTTTTTGATGCCGCGGAGCATTTTCGAACGATCAAAATCTTCCCGGCTTTGGTCCATTTTGATCACTCTGAGGTTCTCGCGAAGCACTTCTTCGATCGTGGTGAAGCGGTACTCGCAAGACAGGCACTCCCGACGACGGCGGATGCAACTCTCGGATTTTCCCACCCGTGAATCGATCACCTTTGTCTCAGTCGAACTGCACTTCGGACATCTCATTACTTTTCCTAGTTCCTCTTACATTGGGAAAGAGATTCAGAACGATTCAAAATGCAACTCGAAATCGTTGAGCCGGAAAGGCTAGGTGGGGGTCTGTGGACATCGGGTAGGTTCGCAGATCACTCAACCCAGAACGCTCGGTTTCTACTGTGAAGGAGCGAGGAGTCCGCTCGAGCGAAGAAAATTAGCGAGCAAATCCTTCCCATCATGCGTAGCGAGAGATTCCGGGTGAAATTGGACGCCGTGAATATCGAGGTCTCGGTGGCGGAGTCCCATGATTTCCCCCTCCGCAGTTTCTGCGGTGATCTCAAGGCAATCGGGCAAAGAAGCCCGCTCGACGATCAGAGAATGATAGCGAGTGGCCTCGAAAGGATTCGGAAGTCCTGAGAATACGCTTTTGCCCTCGTGGAGGATCGGGGACGTTTTACCGTGCATGAGTCGGTCGGCCCGTACGACCTTGCCACCGAAGTACTGGCCGATGCATTGGTGACCGAGACAGACTCCGAGGATGGGTACTTTGCCGGCGAACCGTTCGATCAGGGCGAGGCTTTGCCCAGCTTCGTTGGGAGAGCAGGGTCCAGGGGATATCACGACCGCCTGGGGATTGAGAGCCTCCGCCTCGTCGGCTGTGAGCTGATCATTCCGGTAGACACGGGGCAACGAGCCCAGCTCCCCGAAATATTGGACGAGGTTGTAGGTGAAGGAATCGTAGTTATCTAGAACGAGCAGCACGGTAAGAGACTGTGGTCAGATCGGCGTTCCCGGTCAAGTTCGAGCAGGTTTCTTCTCTTCCCGTGTTTCAAGGACTTGCACCCGTGGAATCTCCTTTTAGCGTAACCTCATGTCCGACGCTCAGCAGCTTCCACCGATTCTCACCGAAAATTTTCGCGAAGACGCCCGCCACTATATTCCGCTCACCGATCGGGAGGAAGCCACCATGCTCGACAAGGTCGGGGTGTCCTCCCTCGCCGATCTCTACCAACATATTCCGGCTGCCACGCAGTTTCAGGACCCCCTCCCCCTCCCGGAGGAGATGAATGAAGCAGAGGCCCGCGAGCAGATTTCCCGGATCGCCGCCGCCAATCGGCCGCTTCCCAGCTTTGCATCGGACGGATTGCCCGACTGGAGCCAGCCGGCGATTGTCGGTCGTGTCGCCTCGCTGCGACGGTTGGCGACTAGCTACACTCCGTACCAGCCGGAGCGCAGCCAGGGTACGTTGACAGCCCACTGGATCTACCAGTGTCTCCTTTCTGAGCTGACCGGTTACGAGGCGGTGAACTCGTCGCTCTACGATCGTTCCACTGCTTTGGTGGAAGCGTCATTTTGTACGCTTCGCTTGAAGAAGAAGTCGTCGGTTGTAGCGGTTGCCGAAACTCTTGAGCCGTCAGACCTCGCGGTTCTGGACACACATTTTGCGGATACGGCGTTTGAGATCCTGCGAATTCCTTGTGACCCGGAGACGGGGCGGATGGATCCGGTCACGGTTCGGGAGGCGATCGGCCCCCGGGTGGCAGAGGTCGCGTCGTTTGCTTTTCCTCAGATCAATACACTGGGCCTCCTGGAGGAGGTGGATTCTCTGACTGATCTGTGCCGCGAGCTCGGAATTCGAAGTGTGGCGGTAATCGACCCGTTTTTATTGGGGCCCGGAGGTCTGAAGACTCCCATCGAATACGGCGAGTCCGGGGCCGATATCGCCATTGGAGAAGGTCAGCATCTCGCGCTCGAACCAAATTTCGGGGGACCGGGGTTGGGATTGTTCGCGATCCGGTTCGACAGCAAGCACCGGAATGACATCCGGAATGCCCCCGGCCGTTTCGTCGGTCGAGCCACTGACCGTGCGGGGAACGGAGGGAAGGTCATGGTCCTCTCGACGCGGGAACAGCATATCCGAAAAGAGAAGGCTACTTCCAACATCTGTTCGAATCAGGCGTTTCTTGCCACTCTGGTCGGTGCGGCGTTGCTTCGGCGGGGATCGAAGGGGCTCGGAGAAGCCATCGAGTCCGCGCGGGCGGGGATTTCGGCTTTTCTTCAGCAGTTGCCCGAGCTTCCGGGCGTTCGCTGTGCGTTTGCCGATCAACCGGTCTTTACTGAAGTTACGGTGGAGATCAATGCTCCGGTCGGTCCCCTCCTCGAGCGAGGAGTGGAAGAAGGGATTCTTTTGGGGACGGATGTGAGTGACCGTGTGGGTGGAACCCGGCGGAACCTTCTCAAGCTTTCTTTTACGGATCGTGTTGGTTCCAGCGAGATCGATGCGCTTCTCACGATCCTTCGTACGGTGCCCGCCATGGAGGCCGGGAGTGCCCCGGTGGTCCCAGCGGAAGTGCCCTCCCCTGCCCTAAGGCGTGAAGGTCCTGCGATTCCCGGTTTCTCCGAAGAGGAGTTGTATGCCTACTATCGCAAGCTCGATGCACTGAATGCTGCCCCGGAAGAAGCACCGTATCCGCTCGGTTCCTGTACGATGAAATACAATCCGTATCTCAACGAATGGGCCGCAGGACTTGAGGGCTTTACGAGGATCCACCCTTCCGCTCCAGAGAGCTGTGTGCAGGGATCGCTTGAGGTCCTGTTCGAAACACAAGAATGGTTCAAAAACATGACCGGACTCGCCGGGGTGACGACCCAGCCGGTGGCGGGAGCCCAGGGAGAGCTTGTGGGGCTGAAAATGTTCCAAGCCTATCATAGGGCACGCGGCGATGCGCATCGCGATGTCATGCTCATTCCTCGATCCGCTCACGGAACGAATTTTGCGACGGCCGCGATGGCGGGTTACCCGTCCGGTCGGGGAATAGTTCTCCTTCAGGCGGATTCGACCGGTTGCATTGATGCGAAGGATCTTGAGGAGAAGATCGAAGAGTATGGACCGCGTATCGCGGGGATCATGATTACCAATCCCAATACCGGAGGCATTTTTGAAACGGCCTTTGCGGACATTGCGACCAAGATTCATGAAACTGGAGGTCTGGTTTATCTCGATGGGGCGAATCTGAATGCCATTGCCGGCTGGATTGATTTAGCTGCTATGGGGGTGGATGCGGTTCACAGTAATTTGCACAAGACCTGGACCATTCCCCACGGTGGAGGGGGGCCGGGAGACGGAATCGTTGCCGTGAGTGAGCGTCTCGTAGACTTTCTGCCCGGAAAGCAGGTGATTCGCAAAGGAGATGGATTTACGACAGTGACCCCATCGCAATCGATCGGAACGTTTCACCGGCACTGGGGAAATTTCGCTCACAAGGTGCGCTGCTACACTTATCTCCTGCGTCTCGGTCGGGAAGGTATCCCTCGGATGAGTGCGACCGCGGTTTTGGCCGCTCGGTATTTGCAAAAGTCTCTCGACACCGAGTTCCCCTTGCTGCCAGCGGGTAATGATGACGCTCCTCGGATGCACGAGTTCATTTTGACGCTGACCGAGGAGCAGTTTGCCGCCTTGGAGGGTGTAGGGGTTTCGCGTCCGCAAGCGATTCCATCGTTCGGGAAGATGCTTCTCGACTTCGGTTATCACGCCCCCACCGTGGCCTTTCCAGAGGCGCTGGGCCTGATGTTTGAGCCGACGGAGAGTTATACGCAAGCCGAGCTGGATCGGCTCGCCGAGACGATCAGAGCCATCGGTCAATTGACCCTCTCGCACCCTGAGGTGGTTCGTGACGGTCCGCACTTTTCGCCGGTCCGCCGATTCGACGAGGTGTCTGCCAACCGAAATCCCGTGTTGAACGAGTCGTTGGCTGCCCTTCCGGAGATCCCGGGTTCGAGCCCGGCCTCCTGTGATTTGCTGGCCCGTTCCGTATCGGATATTTCGGAAGAGCTTCAAAACCTCTCCGTAGAGGAGTCCGTCTGATTCTGACTCGCTTGAGACTCTGAATCGCAGATTTCTCTCCCTACCCACCATCTATGACGGCACAAAGAAAGTTGAAGAAATCGAAAGGTTTTCTCTTGGTGCTGATCATGATTGTGGTCCTCCTTGGGTGGGTCGGCTGGCGATTATCACTCCCGTGGCGTGTGCTTTCCGAGGCTGCGCCCCCGGAGGCTTCCTGGAGTTTTAGCGGGGATTCCGTCCAAGCGAGCCCGATACGATGGACGGATGGTGCCCTTGTGGTTTTGGCTCGCGCCGCCGAGACCGAATTCAGTGTCGTCCATCTGGTGCGGGACGGAGCGGTCAACCTCATCCGATTGAGCTTTGCCCGGGTGGAATTCGGCGAGGCGCCCGAACGCTTTCAGGAGATCGATTTTTCCCGTTGGAAGGATCTCCTCGATCCGTCCCGCCTCCCGATCACCAAGGCGTATTTTCCGGAGGCAGAACTCAAGCTATCGATTTTCCCAAGCGCCCTGGACGCGGAGCTTACGGCGATTCGGAATCGGTCCGGTGCGATTGATTCCACCGCGAGAGTTGAGGGGGGCGGTCTCAAGGTGCAGGGTTTCTTGCGGTTGGGTTGGGACTCCCTGGAGAACGGAGGCTCTTTTGAGGGCTCGTACGCCCGCCATTCCAACCCATACTTTTTCTCCTTCTTCGACGAAGAACCCTTTCGTTCCCTGTTGAGCCCGTTTGGCTTGATTCAGTTCGAAGGAAGCTTCGTCCTTGATCAAAATTGGAAGTTCGGACAAGGGATTCGGCTGATTACCGCAGCCGAGCCGAGCGGAGTGTTTGAAGGAGCCACTCACACGGAATTGGCCTTCTCAGGTGCCACGGTGTTTCCAAATGTTCTTTCCCGGGAGAACCGTGCCCTGTTGGAGGGGTTGTTGCCCGATGGAATTACCCTCTTTCGCGTGGAGGCAAGGCGACGAAACGACGGCCCGATACTGATGGAGGTCTCCCTCAACAACGGGATGTTGTTCAAGCTGGATACGGATTCTTGGAGGGATGGCTCGGCTGCGCGCCTGCATATCATTGGAAACCCTCTCCATATCCAAGGAGTCCTCGAGCTGACCGATTCGGGGGCGATGACCTTTTTTGCGATCGATCCCCCGGTCAAAACGGTACCTTCTTTCCATCTTCCCGGAATTCTGGAGATCGGAGAGGCCCCACAACCCGGAAATGACTAGATGAAATCCCCCTTCTACCCTGCGGTTCTCCTCCCTATCGCTCTGCTGCTGATCCTGGGGGGATGTGCTCGCCCCGAGCGAAAGGTGATCCCCGCAGAGGATGTATGGACCTACATTCTCAAACGCGCTCCCCAGCATCAATTGGACCCGGGTTTTGTCTACTCTCTTGCCTTTGCAGAGAGCTCCTTCAACGCCTATGCCAGCACCGACGTGGCGCGGGGGATTACGCAAATCAGCGAAGCCGCCTGGGAGACCGTGACGGATATCTCCTACGACCGAGCCTGGAATTGGCGGACGAATCTGAATACGGCGATGCTCTATTTAGTCTACTGTCGGGAGCGTCTTACGGAAGCCAAGCATTTCAATTACCCGCTCTTGGCAGCATCCTATCGTTACGGCCCCGGGGCAGTCCAGCGGGCCCAGTACCAAATTTCCGGTTTGCCAAAGCCCAAGAATAAAATTTATCAGCAGTTCTTCCGCGGTCACATCCACCCCTACCCACCCCCGGAACCCGAAAATCCCCACCCATAGCAGGCCGGCAGGTGTGCTATGGGTGGGGAGGAGATGGCGAACATTAAACTCTAAACGTTAAACATTAAACATTGAACGGGGAATTGGAGTGGAAGCTCGTTGAACGTTGGATGTTGGGCGTTGGACGTTGGATGTTTAGAGTTTAACGTTTAACGTTCGCTATCTGGAATTCCTGAGCCTCCAGCGACCACGGATTGCGGATCGTGGGATATCGGGTGATGCAATATGAAGAATCCGGGATCGTCACGCCCGAGCGTCTCCCCAGCGATGCCGGAGGCATCAAATCGAGTAGCCGGGGGTTGAGCGCAGCGACACCCCCGGGATCCGAAAATCCCCCCCCATAGCACGCCGGTAGGTGTGCCATCGATTTGGGGAGGAGATGGCGAACGTTAAACTCTAAACGTTAAACGTTAAACATTGAACGGGGGATTGGAGTGGAAGCTCGTTGGATGTTGGATGTTGGATGTTGGATGTTGGATGTTGGATGTTGGATGTTGGATGTTGGGCGTTGGGCGTTGGACGTTGGATGTTTAGAGTTTAACGTTTAGCGTTCGCTATCTGGATTTCCTGGGCGGGCAGCGACCGCGGATAGAGGATATTGGGATATCGGGTGATGCAATATGAAGAATCCGGGATAGTTGCGCCCGTACCGTCTCCCCAGTGATGCCGGAGGCATCAAATCGAGTAGCCGGGGGCTGAGCGGAGCGACACCCCCGGAATCCGAAAATCCCCCGGCATAGCACGCCGGTAGGTGTGCCATCGATCTGGCGTCTATTATTGCTCATGGGTTTAGGATCGAGCCTGTTCTTGCGTGTTTCATTATTAGAGCATAACTTTCCAGGCAAATTCGTTCCGAAACCTGACGCACTTGCCGATACCATGCCTTCTACGCATTGCTCTCTCCATTTTCATGTGGTCTTTTCAACGAAGAACCGGGAACCGCTGATCGAAAGTTCATGGAGAGAGGAGCTGCACACCTATATGGGAGGAACGGTTCGGGGCCTTGGTGGCATTTCGGCGGGTGTTGGTGGTGTGGCGGATCATGTTCATCTCCTCATGTCCCTTCGCCCGACAGTATGCCTCTCTGATTTTATGAGAGAGCTAAAAAAGGCTTCATCTGCATGGATCCGAAAATCGGCCATTCCCGGATTTCATTGGCAAGACGGGTATGCCGCGTTCTCCGTAAGCGCATCAGCATGTGCATCGGTTCAGCGATATATTGCGAATCAAGAAGAGCACCATCGAAAGTATTCATTCCGCGAGGAATTGGTTAATTTTCTCAATAAATCCGGCGTTGAATACGATCCCAGATTCATCAATTAGAGCAATTCGGCTTGGTGCGATGGCATCCCTTCAGGATG
>DGMY01000045.1:0-207 GCA_002388665.1 Opitutia bacterium UBA4506
ATCGCGCTACATCATACGAGCCGGTCCATTCGAACGTTTGCTAAAGCTGCACGCCACAAGATGTGTGACACTTTAACTAACTTTCAGTCGCGGCCAAGTAGCGCGATGCTTCAGCTAGCATTCGGTCGCGGCACGGCCGCGCGCTATGCCTCACCAACGAGCCAATCATACGCAACGCTAGCTGAAGCATCGCGCTACATCATACGA
>DGMY01000045.1:383-17039 GCA_002388665.1 Opitutia bacterium UBA4506
AAGCTGCACGCCACAAGATGCCACTATCCCAAAAAAAGCCGCTTCCCTATCAAGGAAGCGGCTTTGTAAATTTTGATTTGAAGAGCTTGCTTAGGAGGCCTCGCTGTCCACCTGCTCAGGGAGGTTTTTATGGAACTCTGCCCCTCTTTCGGTGGCTTCTACGTACCCGGCACGAATGGTGAAGTCTCCGAAGTGCTCACCCTCTTCCCGGTTTTTCGCGAAGTCTTCCAAGATCGGGGAGATCACTTTGACCAAATTGGCTTCCTGAACGTCACGGCGATAGAGCTTGTTCAATCGAGCGCCGTCAAATCCGGCTCCCAGGTAGAGGTTGTAAATCGCAGGACCGCGACCTACCAAACCAATTTCGCCGAGATACGGACGACCGCACCCGTTCGGGCAACCGGTCATGCGGATCTTGATATCTTCGTTCCGCAAGCCATTGGCTTCAATAATCTGCTCAAGGTCCGTTACCAAATCGGGCAGATAGCGTTCACTCTCCGCGAGGGCCAAGCCACAAGTGGGCAAGGCAACACAAGCCATGGAGCTTCGACGCAATCCGGTACGAACCCGTTCGTTCGAAATACCATACTCTTCCAGCAAAGCCTCAATCTTCTCGCGGTTTTCTGGCTTCACCTGGCCAATCACCAAGTTCTGATTCGCGGTCAGGCGGAAATCACCGTCATGGATCTCTGCAATCTTGCGAAGACCTTCCATCATCCGAACTCCCGGGACGTCTTTCACGCGACCATTCTCAACGTAGAGCCCGTAGTGGAAGTTTCCATCGGTTCCCTCGGTCCAGCCGTACCGGTCTCCGGTATCGGTAAACTCGAAGGGTCTCGCTTCTCCCAGAGAATAGCCGAGGCGGTTTTCAACCTCACCACGGAACCAATCGAGACCGTGATCTTCGATCGTATATTTGAGACGAGCGTGAGCCCGGTCCGAGCGATCACCGTAGTCGCGCTGAACGGTCATTACTTTCTCGGCGACATCGACCGCCTGCTCCGGCGTGCAGAACCCCATGACCTCAGCCAAGCGTGGGAAGGTTTCTTCCTTCCCGTGGGTCATTCCCATTCCACCACCAACGGTGACATTGTAGCCGACAATCTTATCCTTCTCGACGATCGCGATAAAGCCGAGGCAATGCGCGTAGATGTCGACATCGTTCATCGGCGGAACCGCTACAACGATCTTGAACTTCCGAGGAAGGTAAGTCTTGCCGTAGAGGGGCTCTTGCTCCTCTTCGGAATCGAGAATCTTCTCACCGTCGAGCCATATTTCGTGGTAGGCCCGTGTAGCCGGAAGAAGATGCTCAGAAATCGCTACCGCCAGATCCTGCGCTTCCTGGTGGTGTTTCGACTCGTAAGGATTCGGATTGCACATGACATTCCGATTCACGTCTCCACAAGCGGCAATCGTATCGAGCAACGCATCGTTGATCTCCTTGATCGTACGCTTAAGAACGCTCTTGATCACTCCATGAAACTGGAATGCCTGGCGTGTCGTCAGCTTCAAGGTACCATTGGCATACTGGTTCGCCAGACGATCCATCTCGAGCCATTGCTTCGGAGAGCACACCCCTCCCGGGACCCGCACGCGAATCATGAAGCTGAAGGCCTTCTCCAGCTTCTTCCGGCGACGCTCTGCTCGCACATCGCGATCGTCCTGCATGTAGAAGCCGTGAAACTTCGTCAACTGGGTGTCTGCAGTGGCGATGGCACCCGTAGTCTCGTCGGCCAGACCCTCAAGGATCGTACCGCGCAAGAAATTACTCGAATCTTTTAGCGATTCGTTCGGATGGAAGTTATTTCCCTCAATAAGATTACTCATACTTTCTCCCTAACTTTGTGCGCGTGGATCAATAAACATCCTGCTGATAGCGCTTGTCCTTCTTCAATTTCTTCACGTAGGCGACCGCATCGGATTCGGAGAGTCCTCCGTGCTCCTGGACAACCTCCTGAAGAGCGGTGGCTACATCCTTAGCCATACGGGACGCATCACCGCAGACGTAAAAGTGAGCTCCTTCTTCCAACCATGCATAGAGCTCTTTGCCCCGCTGCTTCATCTTGTGCTGGACGTATACCTTCTCCGGGGTGTCTCGCGAGAAAGCAAGATCCATCCGGTCGAGTACCCCATCCTTGAGATAGCTTTGCCACTCCAACTGATAGAGGAAGTCGGTTTGGAAGTGCTGATCTCCAAAAAACAGCCAATTCTTGCCTTTCGCCTCGGTAGCGGCGCGTTCTTCGATGAACGAACGGAACGGAGCGACTCCAGTACCCGGTCCAATCATAATGACCGGAGTATCCGGATTCGCCGGCAGACGGAAATTCTTGTTCGCATGGAAGTAGATCGGCGACGTATCTCCTCGCTCGATCAAATCGGCAAAGTAAGTAGAACAGACGCCCTTCCGCGCACGGCCAAAGGTATTGAAACGCACCGCAGCCACAGTCAAGTGTACCTCGTCCGGGTGGGCTTTCTCACTCGACGCAATCGAATAGAGACGTGGCGGCAGCTTCCGGAACATTTCAGCCAACTCTTGAGCCGACAGTCCCTTGATTGGAAACTCTTCGAGAACGTCAATCATCTGACGGCCCCACAAGTAATCCTTCAACACCTTGCCGCCCTCTTGCAGGATCTGCTTCAACTTCTCACTCTCTGCCTTCTCCTGGTACTTTTCCAGAATCGGTTTCGAGAGATTCGTCACATCCAAGTTCCGGAGGAGTGACGCCCGCAGGGCCACTTTCTCATCGTTCACCCGAACCAGCTCGTCCCCGTCCAGACCGGTTACCCGCAACATCTCTCCCACATACTGCGGGCAGTTTTGTGGGAAAACTCCCAAGGCGTCACCGGGCTCATAAGAAAGACCCGAACCTTCCAGAGAAAACTCGAGGTGCCAGGTTTCCTTGGCAGATCCCTTTCCATTCAGGTTGATCCGCTCCATCAGAGGGGCAGGGAAAGGATTTTTCTTCCCGTAAGGTACCAGCGCCGGAGGCACTTGCGCGCCATCCGAGACAGCAACTTCAACGGGCTCGGGCTGGCCGACGTCTTTCAGCAGCGTTTCAATGGCAGCATCGAACCACTTTTGGAAGGGCTCCTCGAACTCGACATCACAATCGGTCCTCGGGAAGAATCGCTGGGCACCCAATGCCTCAAAGCGTTCGTCCAAATCCTGGCCAAACTTACAGAAATGTTCGTAGCTGGTATCTCCGAGAGCCAAGATGGAAAACCGCGTCTTCTCCATTCTCGGGGCTTCTTCCGCAATCAGTTTTTCGAAGAATCCAGTCGCGCGCTCCGGAGGATCTCCTTCTCCCCATGTGCTGGCGATGACCAGGACATTCTCCAATTCCGCGACATCGGAGGGGTCTACTTCGCCCAAATCAACGATTTTGGCGGCAAATCCCTTCTTCGCGGCCTGCTTTCTCGCTTCATCGGCCAACGCCTCCGCATTCCCCGACTCCGTCGCATAGAGAATCGTGAGAGGGACTTTGGCCCGCGATGCCGCTGGTGTCCCCGCCCCTGCTGGCAGCGGTCCTCCCGCAGAGACAACCCCCGCGAAATAACCGGCCATCCACAAAAGTTGGTCTGGCGAAGAGGACGCGACAAGAGAACTGAGCAGCTGCTGGTTTTCAGGCGTCAGTGGCGACTGAGAAATCGGTGATAGGTTCGAATTGGACATAAGCGGCGCTATGTTAAGAGCACAAACGTTCTACTCTAGGTAAACGGATTAAATTCATCAATGGAAAAGAAACCCTCCTAGAGAATTCGCTGCAAGCAAACTAAAACCACAGAAATACGTGCTCATCCAGGAGAAACGGAGCATAACCTGTGCTCATTCACGAGGTTCGAGAATGAAATGATTCCAAAAGAGGTAGAGCGCCGGGGCAGAAAGTGGGAATGGCGGCCTCCGGCCGCGGATATGGGAGATAGCGGCCTGTGGCGCGAATATGGGGATATAGGGATATCGGGAGATGGATTTTCATTCCTCTCGCTATTTCCGGGATGCCGGAGGTATCCAAGCTCGTAGCCGGGGGTTGAGCGGAGCGGTACCCCCGGAAAATTTGCCCCCCGCGTTTTGCACGCTGAAGGTGTGCCAGCGATTCGCGGGTGTTGTGGCATCCCTTCGGGATGCGGGAAAGAAAGGGGATAACGTATAACTTTAAACGCTGAAGGCTGGCCTTTGAGTGCTGTCTTCTGACTCTGTACTGTGAGGCAGGATGACGTTTGCTAAAGCTGCACGCTACGAAAGAAACGCTGCCTTCTGACCTCTGATCTCTGACCTCTGATCTTTGATCTCTGATCTCTGACCTCTGACCTCTTATCTCTTATCTCTGGGAATCTCCGTAGTGTGAAGCTTTAGCGAACGTTTCGTCCAGGCGGATAGTAGATGCGGCCTGTGGCCCCGGATATGGGAGATAGCGCCCTTGGCGCGAATATAGGGATATCGGGAGATGGATTTTCATTCCTCTCGCTGTTTCCGGGATGCCGGAGGTATCCAAGCTCGTAGCCGGGGGTTGAGCGGAGCGGTACCCCCGGAAAATTTGTCCCCCGCGTTTTGCACGCTGAAGGTGTGCCAGCGATTCGCGGGTGTAGTGGCATCCCTTCGGGATGCGGGAAAGAAAGGGGATAACGTTTAACTTTAAACGCTAAAGACTGGCCTTTGAGTGCTGTCTTCTGACTCTGTACTGTGGGGCAGGATGACGTTTGCTAAAGCTGCACGCTACGAAAGAAACGCTGTCTTCTGACTCTGTACTGTGAGGCAGGATGACGTTTGCTGAAGCTGCACGCTACGGAAGCAGCGGATCTCGATGCCTGATATCTATGCTGCCCGGCGATTTCCTCTTGGAGGGCGGTTTCGGGGTGGGGTTTCCTTTGCGGGTGCGGCGTCTAGGAATTCCACTTGATAGGCGTTTAACAGGATCCGTGAACGCCTTTCTCCTTCTTTTGATTCCCATTGATCCTGACGGAGTGCGCCCGACACCAATACGCGCGAGCCTTTCCGGATGAACTTCTGTAGATGATCCTGATTCCAAGCCTCTACCGGGATAAAGACGGTTTTCTCCCCCTGGTTACAGGCCAAGGTGAACTTTGAAAGATGCTGCTCTCCCACAGTCCGGGTTTCGATATCCGCCGTTAGATTTCCACTCATTACTGTCTGATTCATCGTACTTCCTTATTTTATGATAGGTCTTATTACGCTTTCAGCCCGAAAGCGTAAACAAATGTTCACATAAAAACGCAAAAGTCAAGCCTTCCCCTCTTTCGACCGTCGGGGCTGGCCGGTTGGGCCCCCCCGGGGATCAGTAGGTTCGGGCGCCGAACAGGGCGGAGCCCACGCGGATCAATGTACTCCCCTCGGCCACGGCCTCGGGCCAATCGCCGCTCATACCCATCGAAAGTTCATCCAAAGCGAGCCCTGATGCCCTGCGCATGTCATCGGCCAACTCCCGCAAGCGCGCAAAGGCAGGCCGCGCCGTTTCCTTGCCCCCTTCGAGGGGCGCGATAGTCATCAGACCTTCGATCTGCAGATGGCTACAGCCACACAGCGCTTCGAAGTTGCGGTCGAACCCTTCCTCCAAAAAGCCGAATTTCCCGGGATCCGCGCCAGTGTTGACCTGAATGAGGCAACGGAGAACTTTTCCCCGCTCTCCCACGATCCGGTCCAGCCGTCGCGCGAGTTTCAGTGAATCGACGGATTGAATTCGGTCAAAGATCTCTACTGCCTGGGCGGCTTTGTTCGACTGCAAGTGTCCGATCAATTCCCAGGTGATCTCCTTCTCCGCAACTTGCTCTCTTTTTTCGGCCGCTTCCTGCACCCGGTTTTCGCCAACCGCGGACAACCCCGCTCTCCCGCAAAAATCAACTGCGTCGAACGGGTGATTTTTGGTGACGGGTAATATCCGAATTTCGTCTGATTTTCGGCCCGATTGCTCCGCAAGAACCGTCAACTGCTCCTGTAAAAGAGAAAAATTCTTAAAAAATTCATTGTCACTTATCATAGCACCGATCAAATATTAGTTAAGCTTTTCAACCCCTACTCTAATACCCCAGAATACGCATCATGCACATTGAGAACTTCAAGATCTTTTCAGATTTGGTCGAAAGCGAGAGTTTTTCACGAGCGGCAAAGCTAAATGGAATTACTCAATCGGCCGTCAGCCAACAGCTTCGCTCGATGGAACGGCATTTCAATGTGTTGATTGTCGACCGCAGTCAGAAGCAGTTCCGCCTGACCCAGGAGGGGCGCCGCCTTTACGATTCGTCGAAAGAGATCCTCCACCTCTACGAGCGCTTGGACTGTGAACTCCAGGAAATGCGCAAAGTCATCAGCGGGAACATCAAGCTCTCGACGATCTACAGCGTTGGGCTTCACGCTCTCCCCAAATACCTGACTAGTTTCATGCAGAAATTTCCATCGGTGAACGTCCACGTGGAGTACCGCCGATCGAACCATGTCTATGAGGACGTGCTCCACAACTCCGTTGATTTGGGAATTGTCGCCTTCCCCATAAAAAACCGCCAGCTCGAGATCACCCCTTTCAAGACAGATCAATTGGTAGTCGCCGTCTGCGCAAACCACCCATTGGCGGAGAAGGGTGAGGTCGAGATCAACGAATTGGAGGAATATGACTTTGTGGGTTTCGACAAAGACATCCCCACCCGCAAGGCCACGGACGATATTTTCCGGGAAGCGAAGGTAGAGATCGAACCGAAGATGGAGTTCGACAATATCGAGACCGTGAAACGGGCGGTTGAGATCCATGCCGGATTCGCCGTCCTGCCGGCCTCAACCGTCGAAGAGGAGGTGGAAAAGGGCCTGATTCGAGCACTTCATTTCAAGGGAAAGACCTTTAGCCGCCCCATCGCGATCATTCACCGAAAAGGTCGAGTGCTCACCCCGGCGATGAAGCAGTTTGTCGAATTGCTCACCGGGGTAAAAGTCCCACCAGAAGATGCAGCCCCCGCGACCAAGTCATCTTCGGCGACCAAGAGCGGCAATTGATTCCGAGAAGCCAGAGCCGGAGTCCGGGCCCCAGAGCTCAACGCTGAATCAACTAAATCGTTTTGCGGAATTGCCACCACTGCCCCGCCTGATCATTTTTGCGCATAAATGAATTGGGAGGTCCTATTTATACTCGCCCTGCTTGTCGGGGCGATTGTCAGCTTTATGCGGGAGAAGATTCCCGCCGACCTGACCGCACTGAGTGTCTTCGCCTTGATCGCGATCGTCGCGGCGCTGCTACCCAACTCCCGCCTTCCTTCGGTATCGGATTTATTGAGCGTGTTCTCCAACCCGGCACCTCTGACGATCGCTTCGATGTTTATCATCAGTGCTGGATTGGAGCGCTGTGGGGTCATCAACGCTCTCACGATTCTCCTCGAGAAAACCACCCGATATGGCTATCGGCGCTTTCTCCTCTTTCTGATCATCCCGGTAGGCTTGGTCTCGGCCTTTATTAACAATACGCCGGTGGTGGTGATTCTAATTCCAGTCATTATCTCGCTGAGCGGGAAAATGGGGATCCCCTCCTCCAAGCTACTCATTCCACTGAGCTACGCGTCTATTTTCGGAGGGACCTGTACACTTATGGGAACGAGTACGAATATCCTCGGTTCCTCCCTCCTCTCTTCTGCTGGATACGCCCCCTTCACCATGTTTGAGTTTGCGATTGTAGCGGCCCCGCTCGCAATCATCGGAACTCTCTACCTCACGATTTTTGGGAAATGGCTTCTGCCTCACCGTGAGAGTCTCGGCGCTCTCATCCCGGAAGAGGCTCGCAAAGAATATTTAGCCGAGGCGTTCGTCCGTGGGGACTCACCTCTGGTCGGTAAAAAGGTCGAAGAGACCCGCATTCTCAAGCAACCGGGAATCCGGCTGGTGGAACTGATCCGATCCGGCACCCCGGTTCCAGGCAACCTGCGAAAAGCTGAGTTGCGCGGTGGTGATCGAGTCGTCCTAGCCTGCCGTCCTTCTGGTATCGCCGAAGCCCGCGAGTTTGAAGGCATCATCCTGACCGCAGAGAAGGATGCCGATCTCGAACCGATCTCGGCACGCCAAGCCTCGATCGTCGAAGCCATGGTCGCTCCGAACTCCCCAGCGGCGGGAAAGACCATCGCCGAAATGAATTTCCGGCAACGCTTTCGCACGCTGATTCTCGCAGTCCACCGCGAGGGCCGAAATCTTCACGCCGATTTCCAAAAAACGGTCATCGTACCCGGAGACACCCTCCTCCTGCTCGGTCCCGACGAGTCACTGGAATCGCTCCGGCGCAGTGGGGATTTGGTTCTTTTGGACCAACCGGCCGTTCCAGCCGACACCCGTCGCCGCAAGGCCCCGATCGCAATCGGTGTCCTCGTCGGAGTGGTCGTTCTCGCGACCCTCAACCTCGCCCCCATTGCCATCTCTACGATTCTGGGTGTCACCATCCTCTTTCTCACGGGCTGCCTGACTCCCCGCGAAGGTTACTTGGCAGTGGAATGGAAGATCCTGATTCTCATCTATGGAATGCTCGGGTTGGGCATGGCGATGGAGTCCAGTGGTGCCACCCAATTATTTGCCGGCTTCACCCACAACATGGTCGAGAATCTCGTCGCCCCCTCGTGGCAACCGTTCGTTCTCCTCGCCGTGATCTACCTAGCCAGCAGCATCTTCACCGAGTTTCTCTCAAACAATGCGACAGTGGTCCTCATGGTCCCACTGGCCACCACCCTAGCTCTCAGTATTGGAGTCGATCCCAGGCCTTTCGCTATTGCCTGCTGCATCGGCTCTTCGGCCAGTTTCTCCACTCCAATTGGCTACCAAACCAATACGCTGGTGTACGGTGTTGGCGCGTATCGTTTCTCAGATTTCGTCAAGATCGGCCTCCCGCTGAATATTCTATACGCAATCGGTACGATCGCGTTGGTTCCGTTGATTTGGGGATTCTAATCCGCCTCCCCACGATCCCTGGGGTCAGGACAACACTGCATTCAGGCCGCGCGTACAGTTGGTTTCGAGCTCTCCGTCGGACAGCGTCTTCCGAGAACACAATCCCCCTACACTGAATCAGGTGAAATCCTGCGATCAATTCTAGAACGGATGCCGACCGGTATTCTCTTGATCAAAAGGAAGGAACGAGCGGGCAAGATAGACATGGATCGGCCCGTAACCTGGAACCCTCAGCGGGCTCCGCTCAAGCGGTACAGGGTGCCCGGAAAAACGCTACGACGATGAAGTCGTCTTGCGACGGCGGACAAAGACAACGCAGCCCATCGCCAACAAGCCAAATCCCAAAGCAAACTGGCTCGGCTCCGGGACAGCTACGATCTGGAAACCGGTGTATCCCGAGCGCCGATTGACCCCACCGGATGTGATCCGAAAACTCGACAAATCTACGTTCTCAAACAGAACGTAGTTCGACTCAGTTCCAGAGACCGTCGAAGTCGAAATCGTATAATCGCCGCTCCATGATTTCGTCGAAGCCGTCATAATGTACGTCGGGCTGACTGCGGTCCACCCTCCCTCACCATCCGGCGCGTTTAAGGTCGCTGGCATGTTGTATGGAGTGCTGGCCGCCGATCCCGCCGCACCGAAATACACATAAACATCGTAGAGCTCGTAAGAAACATTCTCCACCGTAAAGGACCGGCCGCGGCCGTTGCTGCTTTCCCCTCTACCGTAAGCCATCATCTTTGCATCCGGAAGAGTTACCGAACCATCCAACGCGGTGGAGTTCGAATAATTAAAAGAGGCTCCCGAGAGCTGAGCAGTTAACCCGTCAACTGTATCCCCATTGCTGTCTACCAGTCCGGTGAAAACAGGAGAAGAGCCTCCGGTATCCCACTTCAAGTTATTCCAATTCTCTGTCGAAACCACGCCCACAGAATCCGTCGGATCCAAGTCGTAGGTGGTGTTCGAAAAGTTGGCTATGTTGAAACCAATCGCAGTCTGAGCCATTACAGCAAGATGGGGGACGCACAACGCGAGCGCGCCGGATAGTGCTACGGTAGAAATCTTCATGGAGTATAAGGGGCTTGGGGGGTAGTTCGCAAATCCACGAACAGTGCGAGGAGCTAAACTCCTACAATGGAAGAATGATAGCATAGTTCAACAATGCTAAAACCTTCTCAAAAAAACCTGATTGAACCTATTAATAACCGCCCGCTGTCCGAGTTCGTCCGAGGAAAACGGTCAGACCGTATCAGAATCCGACACCTTCTCCGGTCTCGATGCGGGCGGAAAATTCCGTCCGAAATTTCCTCACGATGAATCGACGGGACGGAGGCACCGCCCCAACGGCTCAACCGGGGAAACCGAAATAGTCGCGTGCGTTCTCGTAACAGACCCGGCGCACGAGCCCATCAATCAGCTCGGGATCGTTAGGAATCAATCCATCGTCCACATCTCTTCCGACCAAATTGCACAAGATCCGGCGGAAGTACTCATGCCGCGGGAAGGAGAGGAAGGAACGGGAATCGGTCAACATTCCGACGAAGCGAGAGAGCAAGCCCAAGTTGGACAAAGCGTTCATCTGCGCTTCCATCCCCTCGATCTGGTCATTGAACCACCAACCGGAGCCAAACTGAATCTTACCCGGAATCGTCCCATCCTGGAAATTGCCGATCATGGTCCCGAAAAGATAATTATCGTTCGGGTTCAAATTGTAGAGGATCGTGCGGGGCAGCTTCCCACGACTGTCCATCAGATCCAAGTGGCGACTCAACCGCTCGCCTTGTGGAAAATCTCCAATCGAATCGAATCCGGTATCAGCCCCAAGAGACTTGAAAAGGCGGGTGTTGTTATTCCGCATCGCGCCGAGGTGAAACTGACGAGTCCAACCTTTCTCAAAGTCCTTCTCACCCATCCAAATCATCAAATAGGTAGCCAAGCCTTCGGCCTCATCCTTCGTAGCGGCCTCTCCCCCACGAACCTTGTCAAAGATTGCGGAAGCCTGCTCGCTCGAAATTTCACGAGCGGGCAACTGGGAAAGACCATGGTCTGAGAGACGGGCCCCATTTGCGTGGAAGAATTCGTGGCGCTCGCCCAATGCACCGAGCAAGGCGTCCAAGGAATCAATCGATCGCCCAATTCGCTCGCTCAAAGCATCTACCCAAGGGTTAAACACATCCAAGCGGTCCGGGGACAACACCTTGTCGGGACGGAAGGTCGGAAAGACCCGTGTTGAATGCCCACTCTTGGCAATCTCCTCATGATACTCGAGAGAATCGGTTGGATCATCAGTAGTTCCCACTACCTCTACCTTAAACTTTGCCAGTATATTGGAGACGTCGTGCGTACCACTGGCGAGCTGATCGTTCGCCATCTCCCAAACAGCCTTCGCCGATTTCTCATTCAGGACGCCATCAAAACCGAAATACCGCTTCAACTCCAAATGGGTCCAGTGATAAAGCGGATTGCGAACCGTGTGCGGAACGGTCTTGGCAAAGGCCAAAAACTTGTCGTAGGGATCAGCGTCTCCGGTGCAGAACTCCTCGGCCACGCCGTTGCTACGCATCGCGCGCCATTTGTAGTGGTCTCCTTCGAGCCATGCTTCGAAGAGATTTCCAAATCTCCGGTTCTCGGCGATGTCTTTCGGCGGCAAGTGGCAGTGATAGTCGATGATTGGCAGCTCTTCTGCCACTTCATGAAAGAGGCGCTGGGCCGTTTTTCCACGGAGAAGAAAATCATCATTTAAAAATTCCATCCCAAAACCCTACACGAATTGGTTTTGAAATCCAACCGGATTTTGCATCGCGAGAGTCCAGCCCGACAGCGAAGGGACGAATTGGTTTCGGGCGTGGATCCCCTGCACAACCATACATCGATCGATCGGGAACTGCCCCGGAGATGCCTCCAGTATCTTCCAACAAGGTATAGGAAAACCCGCGACTGGGTCCCCTACTGCGTCCGCAGTCGGGCGGCACTCCGCTGTGCAACGATCATAGACCCGACAACCAACAACGCTCCTATTCCCATCAACAGGGTCACCCGCTCGCCCTCGATGAGGAGAAGCGATTCAACCATCCCGCAAAGAGGAATCATAAACCGATAGGTAGCGAGAAGGTGCACTGGGAATAAAGTTGAGAGCCAATTCCAAAGCGCAAAAGCGGACGCCGAGACAAAGGCGAGCCACAGGGTAATCCCGATGATCACCCCATCCCACAGGTCCAGCACCTGCGGCCAGGCTTGGTAGCCCAGAACCGCCAAAATCAGACCTCCCAAAAACAAGGACCAGCCTGTTCCGGCCCGAGACCCCATGGTCCGCCCCACAAACTGGTAGGCCACCAAACCCAAAGCGCCAAAGGCATTGGCAGCGAGAATGAGTACCGCCCCGATCCGGGGACTGCTCCCGGAATCTCCCGGCGAATAAATGGCCAAGGTCAGACCCACTGCTCCCACCCCCAATACAACCCATTGCCGAGTGGACGGCCGGGCGGTTTTAAGAAGAAAGGGAGCGAGTAGCATCCACCAGAAACTTCCCGAGGAGACCAACAAGGAGGCCAACGCACCTCCCGCAAGTGCGAGCCCCAGATAGAAACAAACATATTGGCCCACAGTCTGCGTGCCAGCCATAGCCAGAATCCAACGCTTCGGTGTCGCCCTCCATTCCGCAAACGGGCGGTCCGCCAGAACCAACAATAGCCCGCCGGCGACGATGAAGCGGACCCCGGCAAACAATGATCGCACCCCGAAATCGATTTCCACTCCACGCTCTTCCCAGTGAATGAAGGCCAATTTGATAAAGGGGAAGGCAGACCCCCACAAAACGGCACAGACCAGCACCCATATTGGTAACGGCACGCGCGCCACCCATGTACTCCGCTCGGAAGAATCGCTCATCGCGCAAAATTCCGGAACTTTCGCTCGGGAGCAAGCCTAGCGGGAATCTTTTCGGGAAAAGATCTCCAATGGCTCTACAAACGAAAATGGGAGGAAAATGACCTCACTGCGGCACCCTCCTCCGGAACAAGCCCACAAAATTCCCGACGGTCTGCCCGCTTGGACCGGAATGATCCAGGCCGAGTCCGTTCGGGTATAAAATTCAAAACGCTCTGGCAGGAGAGTGTGCTACCAGAGGAAGAGGAGCTGACCATCCGACGGATCGCCTTCGATCCGCCGGACGGACGCAAAATCCTATCGGCGGCGGCGGATGTAGAGAGCACCGAAGGCGGCAATGCCGAGGAGCAATCCGAACGCAGATGGTTCCGGTACAACATTCAAGACACCGGTTCCAGCGAACCAGTCGTCATTCTGGTAGGTCGCCCCACTGCTGGTCGAACCCCATGTTCCCGTTGATTGAGCCAAGCCATCGAAAAAGAGGCCTCCGATCGTTTCACTCACTCCCCCTGCCAAGGTAATCGTGGAGAAATTCCCCCCGAAACTGCCGAGATAGAGATTGGAGGTGTCAAAGATCGCATCGGTGATTCCGGTGGTGATCTCGAGAGCGGCCGTCGTGTCGACTGCCGATTGAGCAATCGTCACATCACCTGTTCCCAGTGCTCCGTCCTTCGATGCGTAAACAATACCGTCACTCACCGAAAGACCACCACTAAAGGTATTCACTCCAGCGGTACCATCGAATCGAACCAAACCTTTACCGGTCTTGTTGATTCCTCCGGTGCCCGTGACCAATTGCCTGAAATTCACACCGTCGAGCGAACCAGAATAGATCCGATGCACCATCACATCCACGCTACTGGCCAAGGCGACGTCTACTTGATAAGTTACACCCGAATTCGTGCCCCCAGTATTCTTGATGAGAATCGAGGCATTTCCCGAGGAGACTTCAAAAGTCAAAGTCGAGGTACCCGCCGTCGCAGAACGCAGCTCGACTCCTCGCCCGGTAGTCGGCCCGGTCGAGTCCCATCCACCAAGAGTTATATTGAAAATAGAACCGGCCCCAGAATTCTCGGTGGATAGGTACAAACTACCACCACTCGCATAAAAGGAGCTGTTGTCAAAATAAGCGATCTCATCCACTCCATTCGGAATTCCAATATCGGTCGAACCATCACTAGGATCTACCCATCCAGCACCATCCCCGTGGGCGGTCCAGGTGGTGTTATAGCCAGGTCCATCCCAGAGAGCCGATGCTCCGAAAGACTGACCGACTGCGAGTGATGCAACGACAATGGGGGTAATAATTTTCTTATTCATTCTTCGATAGGGTTCGTATTTTTGAGGGGTTGATCCGATCAATTAGCGAATTGGTTGAGGATACAACCGTGGGGGATTGTCCGGAGAATGCCTCCAGCCCGCCAGCTCACAAACTTTTCGCAAGTTTACTCGTAAACTTTAGGTTATTTTGCTCTAATCTGCAGTCGATCTGCACCGGTTCAAGGGCGCTTGGAGTAGGTTTCGGGAGCGACTTGCTCGTAGCTGGAGTCCTCACCTACCGCCATGCGGAACGCATCGAAAAGGAGGATCGAACGAGGTTCTGTTCCGGGCCACCCACCGTACCCGCGATACAGGCCGAACTTGAAAAAGGGTCCCCTGTCTTTTCCTTCATACCAGGTGGTCCCTTCATGATCGATGACGAGCTCCCCATTCTTATAGAGCTTCATCCAACCCCCATCTCCAGGGGCCTGCCAATCGACTTCCATGACCCAATCGGTCCACTGACCGCGGTCTTCCTCGATCGGTCCCAACTGAAATTGAGTCGCATCAGTGGTGTCACCTTCTCCTTGGTGGCGCAGCTTGAATCTCCACTGCCCTTTCGAAATGTAAAGGTGGGTTGGAGCTCCGCCATCTTCGGGGTACTCTTTACCGGTGCCCCAATCGTGCCACTGCGTTACGATCGTGAAAAAGGTATCAGCGTCGAAATCTTCTGGAACGTACATGCTCCAACCGTAGCGAGCTACACCGTACTCGGGAGATCGGGGACCTACCAATTCAGTCCGCTCTTTTCCGTGTACGAGATTGGCACTGTAGGAGTACTTCCCTTCGCGGACAGGTCCCTCCCCTTTTTTCACGATGGTCCGGTTCCCCCCTTCTTTGCTCGAGGCTTGCGAAAAATCGCCTGTTTCAAAATCCATCCAGCCGAAAAGCCCCGACGCAACGGCCAGCGCGTCACCGCTCAGGATTTCCTCCTGACCAGTGATCTGCTTTACCACAATATCGCAAAGCCCTGACGATGCACTGTAAAGCCAAACCCGGGCATATTTAGCCCCCTTGGGAGCCACCGTGGACACTTTGGCTACCTTGCCCTCTTTCACCCACTCTCGCTTACTGTCCAGCTTCACATCGGCATACTGGCTCGCCAAACGAGGCCGCCCACTCACAAACTCGACATAGAGAAATAGTCCTTTGTGCCCGGTCACTTCTGCGTTGAACGCATAGCGCACGCCCTCCTCGACGGGAACCCATTGCAGGATTCCCACACCCTTTCTCTTACTGCTGTCGGTCAGCTGGATACCTTCCGGTGTCTGCGTAATACGAGTATCGGCACCGTTTGGCGCTGGATAATATTCCCAGTCCACCGGAACTCCGTCCGCTCCGATCTCCGCCATGGTCGGATTCTGAATCAATCCGCCGTCCACCGCGGCACCCTCGTCAGTCCGTACAACCGTCGGGGCCGGGGCGAGATCTTCCACTGACAGTGAAATTTCTTCGATCTTTACCTGTGTCGTTCCTCCGTTCGGGCTGTAGAGCCAAAGTCTTGCCCACGCGGTGCCGGGAGGCGCGATCTCAGTCAATGTCGTGGTCCGGACCGAATCTCCACCACCCGTGACCCACACGCGCTTCTGTTTCAAAGCGAGACGGTCAATGTCTTTGGCCTTCCCCGGAATCTCTTCCAGGAAAAACAAATAGATGAAAAGTCCGCCTTCTCCCGAAGCGTCAACCGATACGGTGTACCGTTTTCCGGAAGCGACGGGTACCCATTGAGCAATCCCCAACCCTTTCGACTCACTCGAATCGACAATCCGCACTCCATTTTCCTCGACCTGAATCCCGTCACCGCCGGGATAGCCATCCCACTGGTCCGGCATTCCGTCCCCGCCAGTGTCCGTAAAGGTGGGGTTCTTCAGCGTGACCGACTCCCCTTCTGCCTTCGCAGCGTTCAGTGCTACCAACAGTGAGACAGCAAATAATGGAGAGATCCGGAGTATTTTTCTGAGGTAATGAATCATGGGCCACATCTGAGGGAAGGAAGAGAGCATCGTAAACGAAGGCATCAGTTTACCCGTAAGACAACCCGCAACGGCAAGCCAACGAATACAGCCAACGTTTGCTGAAGCATCGCGCTACATCATCCGAGCCGATCCATTCGAACGTTTGCTGAAGCTGCACGCTACAAGATCCGTGACACTTTAACTAACATTCAGTGGCGTCCAAGTAGCGCGCTACTTGGCCACAACGGAAGCTTCACACTTCACAACAATGGATGGCGAGCTCCCGTGGCGTGCAGCTTTAGCGAACGATCGCATAGAATGGCTCGACGGCAGTAGAGCGATGCTTCAGCTAGCGAAAATCGCGTCAGCCTCCCCTTTCGTGCTCTCTGTACTCTTCCGAGGAATTCATTCCCATTTTCAATTTTCTAATTCTCAGGAGCCCACGGGCAGGGCTGACGTTTGCTAAAGCTGCACGCTACAAGATGCGTGACACTTTAGCTAACATTCTGTGGCGTCCAAGTAGCGCGCTACTTGGCCACAACGGAAGCTTCACACTTCACAACAATGGAT
>DGMY01000045.1:17124-31067 GCA_002388665.1 Opitutia bacterium UBA4506
GTGGCGTGCAGCTTTAGCAAACGTTCGCATGGAATGGCTCGACGGCAGTAGCGCGATGCTTCAGCTAGCGACAATCGCGTCAGCCTCCCCTTCGTGCTCTCTGTACTCTTCCTAGGAATTCATTCCTATTTCCAATTTTCTAATTCTCAAAAACCCATGGGCAGGGGTGACGTTTGCTAAAGCTGCACGCTACAAGAAGCGTGACACTTTAACTAACATTCAGTGGCGTCCAAGTAGCGCGATGCTTCATCTAGCGTTCGGTCGCCCCTCCGCCGCGCGCTATGCCTTACCAACGAGCCGATCATACGTAACGCTAGCAGAAGCATCGCGCTACAATATCCGGGACGATCCATTCGAACGTTTGCTGAAGCTGCACGCCACAAGATGCCACTCCCGTGGCGTGCAGCTTCAGCAAACGATCGCCTGCGTCAGCCCTTCCAAAACACAGACAAATCATCGCGAAGCCCTCGGCTCGCCGTTAGACTCCGCGGCCGAGCTGAAAGATTGGTAAACTGAAAAATGTTTACGGGTAAACCGTTCCTTCGTTAGATCGGGGGCGGGAAAACTGTTTCAATCTTCAACCAGATTCAGCTTCCACCTCCCCCCTCCGGAAACAATGCCCCTTTCATTTCAATGCCGCCCCAACGACTCGCTGTTAGGAGTTAGCGATCCCGATGGTCACGCGAACAAAGGATTTGCGCTGATTATTTCACTCTCACTCATGGCGTTTCTGGTCTTGCTCCTCCTATCCCTTTCTACACTCATCCAGCTGGGAACGTCCCAGGCGAACCACGAATCGGACTCCCTAAAGGCCCGCCAATCCGCCCAACTGGCGATGGGCATCGCGATGGGAAAGATTCAGCGCAGTGCCGGCCCCGATCAGCGGAGTACGGCCAGGGCCGATATCAATGTGAACAATATCGGGAACCCGATGTGGATCGGGGTATGGGACACGACACCACCGGACCTCGACAACCCGACCCACGCAGCCGCTCCTACGGACGATAGTGGCACTCCCGACAACGAGCCCATTCTCTGGCTGGTGAACGATGATGGCACCGATCCAACACCCGATGACAGCCCTGTGGCTGATCCGGCCAGTAGCAACACAAACGTCTGGCTCTTGGAGACGGTGTTTCAACTCCCCGTCGAGCACCCCATTAAAGTTGCCTCGACAACGATCAATAACGCCGGCCAATTCAACGGGCGGTACGCCTTTTGGGCCGACGATCTGAGCCTCAAATCGCAGACGTCGCCGGTCCCCGCAATGGCTTCTCCTGCCTCCGGTTCGGATGAGCAACTCCAGCAAAACACAGTCGCCCCATCATTCGGCGTCGATCAAATCGCGGAGTGGAATTCCCTCTTCTCGCTCACCCACTCCTCTTCAGCGCAAGGAGATCAATTCCGCGAGCACCTGAAACAGATCGACCGATACTCCGAACTATCTCTACTGGATGCAGTCTACGGCGACACCGTTTCTGCCGCATCCATGGCCGATTCCTACAGCGACATGACCCCCTATAGCAGTCAAGGGGTTCTGTCAGACACCTTGCGTGGTGGACTGCGCCGCGATCTGACCCCCGCCCTTACCCAGGGGACAGCCCCCACACAGGAGCCCGCACTCTCCGAGGTCGGTCCGGGTGTACAACTCTCATTCGGCAATACCACCAGTGGCGGAGTAGAGCTCTTTCCAGAGCCAGGACCCGCCGGTGCCATATCTCCACATAACAGCCTTACCTGGACCAATGGAGTAGAGCTCCCAACGATGACGTGGGATCAAGTCCGGTCGGCTCTTCAATCCCCCGCCGACGCATCCGGACAGGCCGATGCCATATTCGCCCCCTTCCCGACCCACGATCAATACAACATCTCCACATCTTCCACTCAGGCACGACTCCCCATCGTAACCATGATTGAGTTCCGGTTCGGCATCGATGTAGACGAGTCCTTTCCCAATTTCCGCTACGCCGTCGAGCCCGTCGCCGTATTGACAAACCCATACAACACGACCCTTCGCTCTGCCACCTACCAAGTTCAATTCACCACCTCTGGATCGACTCCCGGCATAGAGTTCAACATCATTCCACATTCAAGTTTTACCGGCCCCGACCCTTCCTTTGGTCCTCTTCAATTTATCACCCAGTTCGGAAACAAGACACTTAGCTTCCAGATCACAGATTCATTCCTGCCAGGAGAGGTCAAGGTGTATTCGTTGAGTGGCGACACAGTCACCGATTCGTCGTCCAACGGCGAGTTTACATTGGAGCCCGGTTACACGGCCTCCTCACTTCTGGTCGATACCGGCACTGCGATCCCAGACGAATTACGGGACACCACTACCAAGATCGAACTCTCCTCAAGCGAACAACTCCACCCCACTATCGCCATTGGAGCTCCAGGAGAGTTTCCATCGATCTCTGCACGGCACACAGAGACTGAGCCCAACGTGATGGACATAAAATTCAAAAAGGAGGATCCCTCACAAAAGAATCCAAGCAAACCGTTTGGGCGGATGGATGGTAGCCCGTCCACCCTCGGACTAATTACCTTCCGGTTCTCCATGACCAACCCCAAAAACGGATACCTGTCCTCCGGGAACCAACCGGGCACCGCAAATCATCGTGTTCCCGTGGGGCACCCCGCCCGTCGCAGCGACGGAGGAACCATCGGAGAAAAGACTGCTGGAATGCGGTCCTATATCGACGCGAACCCTCGCGCCGTGGTTTCCCAGCGTCTGGGTGGATGGGACAGCACACCGCTCTATTATTTCGAGTCCATGCGCGATGCCGACTACACCATCCCGTCATTCGATTTCGTTCACGGATTCTGGGGCGGAAGCCAAGAGGACGATGGGGATGGCACCAGCACCGTTATCCTCTTCGATGTCCCCCGTGAGAACGACCCCATCGTTTCGATCGGCCAGCTCTCGACTGTGAACTGGGGCCTCGATGGGAAACACCCCACCTATCCGCTCGGCAACAGCTTTGCCTCCATCTTCTACTATTCCGACCAGCCGGATCTTAGCTTCGCCCTGAACGAAGCTCTCTGGGATCGGTTCTTTTTCTCAACCCTCCCAGCGAGTGGTCTCGACGCCCGACCAACGCCACTCGACAACACGAGACTGGCCTACTTCGATGGCGATGAAAGCGCAGACCTCTCAACTCTCGAGGGAGATCCCGCCTACAGCCTGGCCGCCACACGCCTGATGATCGACGGAGCCTTCAATATAAACTCCACTTCGATTGATGCCTGGACCGCTTTTCTCGCCAGCGTCCCGCAAAACACCTATGGCTACCGCTCCGCGGACAACAGCACCCAAACCGCACCGGATACCCGCCCCTACCTCCGACTGCGCCGCACTCACAATGGCAATCCCGCACAAGATCAATATCAGTCGTACGAATGGTCTGGATATAGGCAACTCAGCGACACGCAGCTCAAGGAGATTGCCACTGCCATCGTTGCGGGCATCCAGGAACGGGGACGACCAGCGCGCAGTCTGGCGGAGTTCCTGAATCGCGACCTCAACTTTCCGGCGACCGACCCACGGAACCAAAAAGGAATCCTCCAAGCCGCAATTGATCAAGTGGTCAACGAGGACGATCCCACGGCTAGCAATCCGGGCCGCGACGAGTTGCAGGACCTCCCCGGCCTAGTGGGTTCCAACGGCCTTTCAAACCCGCTGATCGTTGAAACTACTTTTGTGAATGGAGACAATCCAGACGCCGCTCGCGGAAAGCTCCGCACGACAGGCGCGCCTGGATTTCTCATGCAAAACGACGTAATCACTCCGTTGGCTCCATCGATGACAGCCCGATCCGACACCTTTTTGATTCGAACCTACGGCGACTACCGCGACCCGGTAACCGATGAATTACGATCCCGGGTCTGGTGTGAAGCTGTCGTTCAACGAACACCTCAATTTACAGGCACCGACGACGCGCAAACCAGGATCGAGGACCTTCCTGCGAATGGGGTCAGTGAACGATTCGGGCGCAAGTTTATCGCCACACAATTTCAATGGCTCTCCGAACAAGAGAAATGAGAACGATCTTCGCCCACCTCTTTTTCATCCTAGGCATTTCATTCGCAGGCCACAGCGCGTGGGCTCAGGAACCCGCTGTCGATACGGTTAAAGCGACTATCACCCTATTGTGCTGGGACAATGTTCTCGCGATAGAGTACCCCGACTTTGAGGGGGAAGAACCACTGGAGGTCCCCATGCAGGTGCGTTCGATTCCCCACCGGTATGAAGGGCCCCGGCAGTTCATCATTACAGAGCCAGCGGTTGGAGATTCTCAAAACAGTCCCAAGCCGAAACCAATCGCATCGGTATCGCTCCCACTGAATGCGGATCGCGTACTGATTATACTGATACCTCAATCCACGCAGCACTCAAACCTTCCCTATCGGTCTATTACGATCAACGACAGCTTCAACATCTTCCCGCGACAATCCTTACGAATTCTCAACACCACCCCGTATACTCTCACGGGAAAGCTGGGAGAAACCGTATTCGAAGTCGCCCCCAAGAGCGAAGCGATCGCCAGTCCCCTGGAGACCCGTGGCCCCAAGTATTTAGTCCCTTTTCGTATCGCCCGCTATCACCAAGCGGAGGAGGTGTGGCGGCCCCTGCGTTCCACGATCTTCCAGATGTATCCCGACGTTCGCATTCTCGCCCTCATTTTGGACGACCCGGATCAAGCCAGCCTTCGTTTTGTACTTCTTCGCGACCGCACGCCTCCGGAGCCCACCTCCCCCACAGGAAATGACGAAGGCATCCAGGAGTAGCCCATCGAGCTGACAGGCCTTCGCCTTGTCAGGATCCGCCCGAAACGCTCTGAGCCGGCGTAGAGGTGCCCCGCGTCGTATTACCGTCTTCCCAGACTCCACTGCTGAGGATCACATTGGGATGTTCCGGCAAGCCAATTTCGTTTCGCTGCATCTGCGCGACGACCATGTCTACTGCAGATGCCCCCACGGCCGCGTCCCGTTGATTCACTCCGGTAACCGCTTTGCACTCCTTTTCCGAATATCGCTTGGCTAAAAATACCAGGCCCACATCTTCGGGTACGCGGATCGAGAATAGATCGGGCAACCACTCGAGGAGTTCATTATTGACCGCGATGACAACGTCGGGGCGATGCTTCTTGAGCCACGGACCCAGCCTATCCTCTATTTTAATCGGGCGCTCCACGTACATCATCGGCACCAGATTCTTCTTCGGGATGAATCGCTGCCACGACAAGAAGGCGGACATCCATCCGTGGTTCACCCGCGAATCCGTTTCTTCCGGGATCACAAAACCGATGCGCTCGTAGCCAGCCTTCTCGCACTTCGCAATGGCGATAAACATGGCCTCGCTCAGGTTCGCGGCCACCCGGTGCAAAGCGGGCTGTTGAAAACTATAGCCAATCGTCGCCGAGGCGAACTGGCTCCAATTCATATCCAACTTCTTCAGCGAACTCGGAACCGGCGGAATAATGACCCCGTTGATCCCCCGGGCCCGAAGAATTTCCGACAACCGTTTCCCAGTCATCCCCTTCGCCCGTGCCCAGAACGGCTCGACTCGGTACCCCAAATGCATGGCCCGCCGTACCGCGCCCTTGAAATACTCTTGAAATACCTCCGTATCGGCCCACCCGTCTTCCGTATCGAAGGCAGTGATCCAGGCGATCACCGAATGCAACTCCACCTTGCGGGTCGCTCTCAGGTTAGCCATCAAGGTCTGGACCATTGGATTGGGCCGATAGCCCAAACGATCGGCCGCTTGAAGGACTTTCTCGCGCGTCGACTCCGAAACCCGCTCGCTCCCGCGAAATGCCAAAGATACGGTCATCTTCGACACTCCAACCTCTGCAGCGATTTCCGCCATAGTGGGGGTGCGGGGGGCTCCTTCCATAGAAGCGTTTACTAGTTTCCTGATCCTCTCTTCTGTCAATGCTTTTCCCGTAAACCCGTTATCCCCGTACTGGCGGTTACTCCGCTTCGCTCTGGCCCTCAACTCCAGCTATTGCTGGGATCAAGCCCTTTTTGAGGTCCCTCGCTTTCTGACGACGCGACGCCCATAACATCCCCCCTCCAACAATTCCCATGAAAGCGCCCAAGCCGGCTATCTGCAGCCTCGCCGAACCATCGTTTGGAATCATCAACAGGAGGAAAATAAAACCGGACATGCAGAGAGCGGAGACCCCGATCATCTTCAATTGGAAGAAGTCACTTCCCTGCCCTATTTCTTTCTCAAAATCGACCGGCGTATGCATCCGGGTGAAAAACTCATCGATCCGCGCTTTGGTCCTTCGGCTGGCCCACTTCCACAAGGGGAAGCTCAAGAACAGCCCAACTACTCCGAAGGCATAGAGCCAGATCATCCGGTCCTGGATCGTCCACACATTTCCGTTCACGGTCTGGTCCCAGGTAAAGTAGATCGAGGGAATCAGCGCACATCCCAGGATGACAAAATAGGAAACCCAGTAAATTCGTTTGATCCACAGCCCCAGCAAAACCGGCAACCCGAGCGGAACGCCAATCACCGCCCCGATCATCAACATGGCATCAAACAGCTCGAGCTTCTCTTGCACCGAGAAGTAGCAGGCCACCCCGATGAGCTCCGCACCCAAAACCAACGTCACCAGCTGGCAAAGCCGCAATCCCCTCTTCTCCGAAAGGGGCTCCATCTTCAAGAGACGACGAAACCAGGGTACCACATTCTTCACCACGACACCGACGGTCCCGTTTAAGCCGGTATCCAAACTGCTCATCGTCGCGGCAAACATCGCCGCCAGCATGAGTCCCATTACTCCATTGGGCAGCAGTTCACGGGCGATGAAAGAGTAGCTCGCAGTCGCGGGCTCCTTTACGTCCAGCGCGTCAATCTCGCCGGCGTAGAGGAAGCGGGCCACCATCGGGGGAACAAACCAAACGACACTCCCCAGAAACATCAGCACCGCCGCCAGCAACGAGGCCTTTCGCGCCGACTTCCCGTCCTTCACCGACAGAAAGCGTCCGGCAGTGCCGAGGTTGATGTACCCCGATATCTGGACAAAGAAGATGATAAAGATCCACTTGAGAGAGTACCGGTCCTGCCAGAACTCGCCCGGTTCCTTCACGAACTTAAAGTCCTCCTTGAACCGTGGGTCCGTAAAATACCCAAAGAAGGCGTCCCACCCCCCTACGGCTTTCAAGCTCAGCCAAAAGACCAGAACCGTCATGCCCATCATCAACAGGCCCTGCACGAAATCAGTAGCCATCACGGCCCAACGGCCACCAGTGGTCGAGTAAGTGATTGCGATCCCCCCCAGCAAAATGATCAGGGGGATCACCGGAAGGTCGAGAATGGAACTGGCGAACACGGCCAGCGCATATAGCTGAATGCCTGCACTGAGAGGTGATAGCAGAATCCCAATGATCGCAGTGAATTGCTCAATCTGCACCCCGTAGCGGTCCCGCAATACATCTGCCCATGTCTGCGCTCGCGTTTGCCGAAACCACGGCCCGAGCACCATACAGATGGCGAAACCCAATGTGTTGGCCGCGTAAATCACCAGAAAAGTCGGACCGGCCGAGTACGCCGCCGAGGCATTTCCCGTAAAGGTGAACGCACTGATCCCTCCCATGAAGATACTGGCCCCTACGATCCACCACGTCCCTTTTCCCCCACCATACACATAGTCGCCGACGGAGGTATTCATCTTCGACACCCAAATTCCAATCACAACGAGAAAGGCAAAATAGACGGCAATGGTGATGTATTCAGTGAGCATCGAAATGTGGCAGCAGATTAAAAATGGCTAGGCGGGCGAAATGGGGAACCGCACGATCAACATCAATGCGATGGGCAGATCACAGAACAACGATCCGCCCGGTTTACTCGTAAACCCAAGCGGACGCGACTGCCCTCTCTCGAATCAATGCCCTCCCCCCGTGAGGCGATTTTCACATTTGCCCCACGGGCACTCCTCTCCAAACATGACTCCAATGGATTTTTTTGAAGCGGCAGAGACCCCCGAACCTCAGTTCACCTCGGGTATTGATTTTGAAGCGGAGCTCAACGAGGAGCAATATGCGGCCGTGACCGCCCCCTTCGGCCCGGCATTGGTGCTCGCAGGAGCCGGCTCGGGAAAAACCCGCACTCTCACCTACCGCGTGGCCTGGCTCCTCGACCAAGGAGTTTCCCCGTCCAATATTCTCCTCCTGACTTTCACCAACAAGGCAGCAAAGGAAATGCTGGAACGGGTCGCCGACCTCACCGGAGTTTCCCCCAAATTGTTTTGGGGCGGGACCTTTCACCACATCGGTCAACGGCTTCTGAGAAGGTTCGGTGCACCGGTGGGAATCAATCCCAGCTTCAACATCATTGACCAGGGCGACTCCGAATCCCTTCTTTCGGATGTTATTCGCCGGATCGACCCCGCCTTTCTCAAGGATAAGAACAACCCCAAAGCCAAGGTCATCGCCAACCTGATCAGCTACGCCCGGAACACCCTCGATAACGTGGAACGAATGGCCTGCGAGCGTTACCCCTACCCGCCTCGCCTCGGGCCCAGTATCGGCAAATTTGCGGCCGCCTACGAAAAGGAGAAGCGGAAACAGGATGTTACCGACTACGACGACCTTCTCGAAATGTGGCTGCGGCTTCTCCAGTCCGACCCGACCTTCCTCCACTACTGCTCCACCAAGTTTGAGCACGTTCTGGTCGACGAGTATCAGGATACCAACCGCCTCCAGGCAGGAATCGTCGATACGATCGGCAGCCACCACCGGGTGATGGCCGTGGGAGATGATTCCCAGTGCATCTACACCTGGCGCGGGGCGGAATTTGACAACATCATGTCCTTCCCCAATCGGCACCCCGGCGGGAACATTTTTAAGATCGAGACAAACTATCGCAGTACCCCACAGATTCTGTCCTTCGCCAACTGCATCCTCGACGGCCACACCGGAGGCGGATTTCGCAAGGAGCTGCGCCCCGTCCGCCCGGACGGAGAAAAGCCCTACTTTGTCTCGACGGTCGACACGACTCAACAGGCCGAGTTTGTGATCCGTACCATTTCCCAACTCGTCGAACAGGGACGGAGCTATGGCGATATCGTAATCCTCTACCGGGCTCACTTTCAGGCGATGGATCTTCAGATGGAGCTCTCTCGCTCGGGCATCCCGTTTCAAATTACCAGCGGAGTCCGCTTTTTCGAGCAGGCACACGTGAAGGATATCGTCTCCCAGATTCGTTTCGTGGCCAACCCCCGGGATACAATGGCCTTTCAGCGATTTGCAGGCCTCCTACCCAAAGTCGGCCCCCGCACGGCCGAGAAGCTGTACGCGTTTATTACCGATTTTGCCCAGAAGAATGAGCAGAATTTCTTCGACGTTCTCGGTTCAAAAGCGGTCGTCGCCAAGGTCCCCGCTTCGGCCCGGGATGACTGGGAATCTCTCGCGGAGACCCTGCGCACCTGCTATCATGCCTCCCAACACCAAAGACCCGATGAGGTCGTTCAGCTGGCCGTTGAGGGTTGGTACGGGACCTACCTTCGCACTCTCTACCCCAATTGGAAATCCCGGGAGGAAGATCTTACGGGGCTGATAGGATTCGCCGCCCGGTTTCAAGAACTCAGCGAGCTTCTCGCCCAACTCATTCTCCTCAACTCCGAAGCCAGCGACCGCTCCATCGAACCCGGCGAGGAGACGATCCGGCTGACCACCATTCACCAATCCAAGGGGCTCGAATTCCCCGTCGTGTTCATCCTCGGTCTGGCCGACGGTATGTTCCCGCTGAACAGGGCCGTCGAAGAAGGAAATCTCGACGAAGAAATCCGCTTGTTTTACGTTTCGGTCACCCGGGCCCAGGACCAACTGTTTCTTTCCTTCCCCCAATTTCAATCCCAAGGCGGGCCGCCACGAAAGATGCCCCCAAGCAGATTTCTTGCGTCGATCCGCCCCGACTACTACGAGGCCGTCCGCTACCGCAGCTCGTGGTAGGTGGTTCGCCTCCTGCGATGGAGTGAATATGCCAGCTCCCCGATCAGCGGTCGCCGTCGTAGTGGGCATCCTTTTCGAGGAAGCGACGCCAACGATCTGACTCTGCCAATTCTTTGAGTCCTTCATTTCTCATTTGGAGAAATGTGGTCATGTATCTCGTCAGAAATAGTCTTTCGGCGATTCGTCCCAGGATGCCCAGAGGAGCCTGAAATTCGAACCTGTCCCTCATTTCAGTCTCTCCATCCTTCTCCTCAAATCGATGCTGGTGGGACATCGAGGAAAAGGCCCCGAAAACCATTCTGTCTTCAAACATCGAGGGGCGTTCAACCTGGGTCATCTGAACTTTCAGCCGTTGTTTTATTCCGAAATGCGTAGCCTCCCAGGTTACCGTGTCTCCCTCTTCGACCAGGCCACTCGTTTTCCCGTCAATTGCGATCTCACCGGTCTGCGAGACCGATGCTGTGTGCGCTTCAACACTACGAGCCAAGTCAAAGACTCGCTCGACCGGTGCAGCGATCCGGGTAGTCAATTGAATCAATGCCATTGTTATCCTCTAGGAAACGATAGGCTCGTGCCCTTCTCCAGGCGAGTCTTCAATACCCGCAGAGTGCCACCGTTCCGCTGGAGCAACTTTTGTCAGGATTGCTACAGCACTCGTTCAGCCAAGCCCTTTGAGCGTATGACATCCCTTTTCGTACGTCGACGCCTCAGGCCGCGAGACAAGCAGCGCCCGGTGAGGTCACTTCCGTGTGCTTTTGCTGCTTTTTCGTTTCGCGAAGAAAGCTACCACCTTCCCATGGATTCTGGTGTCAGAAAGCCTTTCCAATCCATTCTCTTCCGCCACTCTCATCGCGTGAGTATTTGCGGGTTCGATGGCAGAGAAAACAATTTCGGCCCCCAGCTCTTCAAACGCGAAGCGGTATGACCCCCCCGCAGCCTCGGAACCGTATCCGTTTCCCCAGTGCTCGGGCAATAATCGAAAGGTGACTTCGAGCTCCTTTTTCTCCTCGATCACAAACTCCTGTATGCCACACAGACCAATGAACACGTTTCGTTCTTTTCTAAAAGCCGCCCAAGGCGAGAAGCCCCTTTCCCTCTGTAGTTGCTGAAACTCTTGGAACAAGGATTCGCTTCTATTTCTAGTTAGCGGCCCCGCCAGTGAGAACTTCATCACCACCTCATTACTGAGCAGATCATGGAAGCGGTCGCCTTCGTCAGAGGCGAAAGGCCGTAGATAAAGTCGTTTGGTTTCTATTCTCATCGTTCATTGCCCAGGTGGAGATGGCCCCGATCTCCCGAGCGGTTAGGTGTGGCCGTTCGGTTCGGCGAGAGGTCTTCCCGCACGGGAAGCCGACATCAACTGGATCTACAATTGGGTCGTTCTCGATGGATAGGCCGTGCCGTTGCCAAAGGTCGGTGATTCCCGATCCGTCGTTGCGAAGAATACCTTCGACACCCCTCGCATCATAGATGATTCGGCCCCCCCCCGAAAATCTCCCTCATTCACTCGATGAGTCACTGCCGGTTTCGCCTACTGGGTCACCATCCGGTTGTCGTTCCCAAAGAATCTCTTCGGAGGGCAACTCATCGTTCAGGCCCATCGCGAAAATAGGGGCAAGATCCGGTCGAGGTTCGAAATACCACTTATCGTCCTCGTCAAACAGAACATGGTACCTGAGCACCTGTTCCCTTCCGTCACCGAGATCCAGCACAACATCGACGAACATATTTCCTTTGAACTGATGCATTGCGTAGGCAAGCGAACTAGGCCCGTTCATCGAAAAATTCCTAGCTTTGAATACTTTTACAATGGTGGGAGCCACGAACCCCTCGTTTTCGTTGTTTCCATCAGTCACCCTCACCATGTGTGCTTTGAATTCTTCATACGCCTCATTGTTTTCCTTCCCGTAGATAGGTCTGACCAGAGTATTCAACCATGCCTCCGAGTCGCAATCCGCATAGGCTTGCACGGCATCACATGCGATCCCTTCCGGAGTCTCGTGGCCGCTCGGACGTTCGGCAGCGAGAATCGAATGAGTGAGCAGGAGCAAGGTGAATGCGAAAGCTAAGATTGTCTTCATTACTTGTGTATTCAGCGAACAGGGAGGTCGGGCCGCCCATTATGAGTGGTTTGGAATTGTTAGAGGTTGGCCATCTTGCGAGCGCGGAACCTCAGTTGCCTACAGCCGCATGAAGACCGCTCCCAAGATGCTGCTTTGATCCAATTTCGGCAAGCGCCTTCTCTTTGCCTACCTCTCTCGATTCGGCATATCTGTGGATGATTCCATCCGACCCCTTCCCCCCGGCGGTAGGGATCAACAAAGCCAGGGTAGGAGCGCGAATCAGGTCCCTTCCCCGGACCTACAGCAACGCTTCGTTCTCCACCCGCGACACCTCCTGACTGCGGCATAGGCATAAAGAAACGTAACCATCACGCTCAACGGGAGAGGAAGTATGAGGGACAAAACGAGCAACACCGGTACCGTAGAAAGCAGCGCAATGGCGAACTGAGGGAACTGGGAATTGCTCGATCTCACTGCCTCGGTTTCTGCATTGTATCTTTCAGTCTCTGACGCTTCAGGCAGGCACTTTGACCCTACGCGACCACCGGAAAAATTAGCCCTCATCTGACTGCGGTGGTGCGTATAAGGTATCGAACACTCCTGGGACGAAGAACCAGCCGACTCGAAGGGCCCTTAGGCTTCCTCGTCTTGTGTAGTTTTAATAACAGCATTTGGAGTGATCTGATGAAAGATTTCCACGAGTTCATGGACAGTGGAAGAGCCATGATGAATAAACAGTGTGTATGACACTCCTTTTGTCCCGACTTCCAACGTGCTTGGTGAAATCAGTACTAAATCGATCGATGATAACTTGATCGTATCAACGGTCCCGCCATCAAACCTTCTGAACCGCAAGGATTCTTCTGTGATCTCAAAAAATTGGAGATCTTTGTCTTTCGCGATGAGCTTTCTGAGCCCATCGAGAAATGTGAAAAAGAACGCAATCAGTAGAGCGACCAAAACCCAGGCCCCAGGCGCTGCAAGGAGTAAATACGAAAATCCAACAAAGAGCAAAACCGACAGAACGCACTTAATTATCTCGTAGCTACTAGACTTCGATTTTTGGTGATAAGAATAGATCATTTTTTCAAAACAAGGGACAGGACAGCCAGCTTCCAGGGTCAGTTTCTCAGCGGGTGCGTCAGAGAAGCGGAAGGATTCTCCGGGTTGACCTCGTCAAATAATCAAGCACTACAGAAATCGACCAAAGAAGCCCATCATCGCGAACGCAAGGCCAATTGATAGGACCGTGAATTCGATGGGACAACGTAGAATGAGTCGCGCGTTGCATATATCGTCTGGATCGTTGGGGTTATAAAAAATATTGAATTTCTCGCCGAAAGGTACGGAGACGAACTCGAATCCCTCAGTACAAACGGAAACGGGGGCACCTTCTACGGTCCTGAAGGTGACAACGGGGAAATGGTTGATTTCAGTTTCGTTCAAACCGTACTGGTCCTGAATGGGTACGTGAAAGTATCTTCGCCGGACTGGCGGAGGACCGTACCCTGAAATCCTCGCCGATGTTTTGATCCAGCTGCGCTGCCGATGAAATCTCAAAAGAAGCAGAATAGTCCCCGCCCCCAGGAGGCAGATTCCCGTGGCGTGCAGCTTTAGCAAACGTTCGCATGGAAAGGTCCCAAGGCAGTAGCGCGATGCTTCAGCGAGCGACAATCGCATCAGCCTCCCCTTCGCGCTCTCTGTGCTCTTCCGAGGAATTCATTCCTATTTCCAATCTTCTAATTCTCAAAAACCCACGGGCACGGGTGACGTTTGCTAAAGCTGCACGCTACAAGAAGCGTGACACTTTAGCTAACATTCAGTGGCGTCCAAGCATCGCGCTACTTGCCCACAACGGAAGCTCCACAACAATGGATGGCGAGCTCCCGTGGCGTGCAGCTTTAG
>DGMY01000045.1:31154-35608 GCA_002388665.1 Opitutia bacterium UBA4506
CGTGCAGCTTTAGCAAACGTTCTCATCAAAAGGTCCCAAGGCAGTAGCGCGATGCTTCAGCGAGCGACAGTCGCGTCAGCCTCCCCGCCGTGCTCTCTGTACCCTTCCGAGCAATCCATTCCTATTTTCAATCTTCTAATTCTCAAAAACCCATGGGCAGGGGTGACGTTTGCTAAAGCTGCACGCTACAAGATGCGCGACACTTTAGCTAACATTCAGTGGCGTCCAAGTAGCGCGCTACTTGGCCACAATGGAACCTTCACACTTCACAACAATGGATGGCGAGCTCCCGTGGCGTGCAGCTTTAGCAAACGTTCGCATGGAATGGCTCGACGGCAGTAGCGCGATGCTTCAGCGAGCGACAATCGCGTCAGCCTCCCCTTCGTGCTCTCTGAATTCTTCCTAGGAATTCATTCCCATTTCCAATTTTCTAATTCTCAAAAACCCACGGGAAGGGATGACGTTTGCTGAAGCTGCACGCTACAAGATGCCACTCCCGTGGCGTGCAGCTTTAGCAAACGTTCGCATGGAAAGGTCCGTAGGCAGTATCGCGATGCTTCAGCGAGCGACAGTCGCGTCAGCCTCCCCTTCGTGCTCTCTGTGCTCTTCCGAAGAATTCATTCCAATTTCCAATTTTCTAATTCTCAAAAACCCACGGGCAGGGGTGACGTTTGCTGAAGCTGCACGCTACAAGAAGCGTGATACTTTAGCTAACATTCAGTGGCGTCCAAGCAGCGCGCTACTTGCCCACAACGGAAGCTCCACAACAATGGATGGCGAGCTCCCGTGGCGTGCAGCTTTAGCAAACGTTCGCATGGAAAGGTCCCAAGGCAGTAGCGCGATGCTTCAGCTAGCGACAGTCGCGTCAGCCTCCCCTTCGTGCTCTCTGTTCTTCGTAGCAACTCATTCCCATTTTCAATCTTCTAATTCTCAAAAACCCATGGGCAGGGGTGACGTTTGCTGAAGCTGCACGCTACAAGATGCCACTCCCGTGGCGTGCAGCTTTAGCAAACGTTCGCATGGAAAGGCTCGTAGGCAGCAGCGCGATGCTTCAGCGAGCGAACGCCGCGTCAGCCTCCCGCCTCGTCTTTCCATTCCTACTCCAAAAGTCCTCCCAGAGCGAGACACTTGCGACTGACCACCTCCCGCTGCTTCGCATCCTCGACTGAAACTATATCGATGTTCATCGCAAAGAAATACTCCTGATCGCCCTGATCAATCCATCCGACCCACCAACCGACTCCGGGACCTGGCGCATTCTGCCATCCACTTTTGGCATAAAGAATCCATCCTGCACCTTCTTCGATTTTGATTCCTTCCTTCATTGCCGCAATAGCAACAGCCGGGTAGCCCATATCCTTGGTCATCAAATTCCGAATCACCTGAATTTGTTCTATCGCCGTGATTTTCAAAGGCCCATCCAGCCAGAACCTCGTCACGTTCTCGCCCAGGTTCATATTCCCATAGCAGAGGTTTCGAATATTCTTGTCCATTCGTTCCAGCCCAATTCTCGCCGCCACTTGCTGAAATACTGATGCGTTGGACAGTGCTAACGCTTCTTTTAAGGGCATATCTCTCTCCCAGTCCTTAAAGGCCAAAGGCTGCCCGCCATAGGGAATGATCTCATCAATACCCGCAACCACTCCCTCGCTTAAGGCAATGACTGTGTGAGGGATCTTGAATGTCGAAGCCGGAACAAATCTCGTCGCGGCTCTCACGGCATGGTATCCATGGAGGTCTCCCGAGTCGGGATCGAGGAGAACAAACGTGCCCGTCACACCCGCCTCTTCAAATACGGCGCCAAATTCGGGCTTCTCTTTCCAACCCGCGGAAAGAGTGGTGTACAGGGACACAAATAGAATGAGGAACAGTATTCGGATTTTCATTTTTTATCGCGGAGGTTCAACGCATTACTACCGTCCACCCCGGAATCCGTCGAGGGTCATGACATGTTTTCTGATGAATTCGATTCTGTCTTTCGCACGAGGCATAAACTTCGAAGTAATCGCAACAATCAGCCTTTCTTCTCTTGAAACATAGATGACATTCCCCCCATCCCCCAAGGCAGCAAAGGTCCTACTGTCCTCAAGAACCCACCACAAATAGCCATACGATCGCTCTCCCCACCGGCTATGCTCTTTCGTGCTTTGATCGATCCATTCTTCTGATAACACCCTTTGGTCGTTCCACATACCTCCATTCAGACACAGCTGCCCAAGCTTCGACAGATCCCTAGTAGTCAAAGCCAACCCCCACCCTGCTGAATTTACTCCCTTCGGATCAACAACCCATCCGTTAACGAATTCATCCTTTAGGAAGGAAAAATAATCGTCTTTGCCTTTTATCTCTACACTGCATGGGACCTCGATTCCCAGCGGCCCAAACAAGTGCTCATTAGCAAATTCCCGCACAGACAACCCGGAGACTCTCGCCAGAACACCAGATAATACATGTATTCCGATCGTCGTGTATTTAAAATCTACTACCGCCTTCTTCCCTCCCATTAAATCAAGCACACTTCTCGTCCAATCATCACTTGAATAGACCTTCGTATATGGCTCGTATTTGTATTTATACGACGCCCTCATCGACAACAAATCCCGTAAAGCGATCCCTTGTAAATGTTTCTCTCCTCGTTTCAGTCTATAGTCAGGAAAAAAGCCCACTACCTTCTCATCAACCCCCTTGATCAACCCCAAATCTATGGCAATCCCGATAAGCATCGACACTACACTTTTGGTTACCGAAGCGATATGAATGGCGTCACCCTGACGATATCTATGAAAATATTTCTCATAAACGGTCTCGTCATCCTTCACGATAACGACCCCCGCAATATTCCCGTACTCTTTCTGAATCAGTGTGGTTAAGTAATTATGAGATTCACGGTTCATGTATCTATTCCGAAAATCGAGAAATTGGTTCTAGCGATCATTTCCAGTGATCAGTGAGTAGGTTCGCGAAAGAGCGCCAGCCAGCCCGCTCCTAACTAGAACCTACCCACTAAACCCACCGACGATCAAGGCGAAGGTTTGCGGCCTTCGGCAGCGGATATGAGAGATGGGGGATATGGAAGATGGGATCCCCGAGCAGAGAGAGGTGATGTTTGCTAAAGCTGCACGCCACGCTATTCAACTCTATCGCTGTAAGAATGCGACCAAGTGGCTGCCATCGAAGTAAATGCTTCCAAAAAAAAAATCCCCCGGCGCCATAGGCGTCTCGGGGGATTTTCGATAAAATCTGGTGATTTGCCTATTGGCGACGTCGACGCAGCCCAATCAAGGTCAGAACTGACACCCCGAGAAGGAGGCTCGCTGCCGCGGGTTCGGGAACTTGAGCGAGGACCAGAGTTGGATGGTAGGCTTCGGTCGGAGAATCCTTGGAGTGAAAGCTGGGATTGTTGCCTGTGTCACCTAACTGCGGACCGAAAACTTTAATTGTGATGGTGTTGTCGGTCTGAATGTAATCCGCAATGTTCGAGAAAGTGATCGAGTGCGACACGTTGCTGGCGTTGTAAGACCAATCGTAATTGGAGCCTAGATTTATATAAGTTCCAGTGGGACGGGTGTTGTACGTCACGGTAGTCTCCAACCAGTCTTCATTGTTTGGAGAGACGTTCGACAAGGCATCAAAAGTAAACTCCGCCGTATCGCCGGAACCAGCGTTTGTGACCTGATTGAAAGTAAGGTTTAGGGTGGCGTCCTGGTTGGTGTCGATACTGCTAATCACGGACGACAGATCGAATTTCACATAGGCAATTCGGTCATTGCTGGTTGCGTTTTTTACAGTGAAAACGGGTGAGTCGTACTGATAATTCATATCTTCATCGCCCGTGTACACATAGTTGTCATCAGTCGCGACCAGCGTGACCGCGGCCGCCGCTTGCGAGGGAAGTAGTACTGCGAGGCAGGCTGTAGCCAGGATGCAGGGTAGTTTTCTTTTCATAGAGATGCCTCCATTTCTTAATCGTTGGGATAATAAGGGTGGTAATACCGTAAAATGCTCGAAAAGAGTAAAAATCGCATACATTTATCAATTGAACCTATTCAACTCGCCGAAGGATCACTTCTTCAGATTTTGTATGATTGGCGTCCCTCGGCAGCGGATGGGGATATTGGGAAATGGGATCCCGCAGGGGCGAACGTTCGCATCGAATGGTCCCAAGGCAGTAGCGCGATGCTTCAGCGAGCGACAATCGCGTCAGCCTCCCCGTCGTGCTCTCTGTTCTTCGTAGCAACTCATTCCTATTTTCAATTTTCTAATTCTCAAAGACCCATGGGCAGGGGTGACGTTTGCTGAAGCTGCACGCTACAAGATGCCACTCCAGTGGCGCGACGCTTTTGCGAACGATCCCGTGCGTCAACACTAACTAAAACACCGGGCAAACCACCTCACATGGACAACGTTTGCTAAAGCTGCACGCTACAAGAAGCGTGACACTTTAGCTAACATTC
>DGMY01000045.1:35819-35972 GCA_002388665.1 Opitutia bacterium UBA4506
CGACAGTCGCGTCAGCCTCCCCGTCGTGCTCTCTGTACTCTTCCGAGGAATTCATTCCGATTTCCAATTTTCTAATTCTCAAAGACCCATGGGCAGGGGTGACGTTTGCTGAAGCTGCACGCTACAAGATGCGTGACACTTTAGCTAACATTC
>DGMY01000045.1:36163-36495 GCA_002388665.1 Opitutia bacterium UBA4506
CTTCACAACAATGGATGGCGAGCTCCCGTGGCGTGCAGCTTTAGCAAACGTTCGCATGGAATGGCTCGACGGCAGTAGCGCGATGCTTCAGCGAACGACAGTCGCGTCAGCCTCCCCGTCGTGCTCTCTGTACTCTTCCGAGGAATTCATTCCCATTTTCAATTTTCTAATTCTCAAAAACCCATGGGCAGGGGTGACGTTTGCTAAAGCTGCACGCTACAAGAAGCGTGACACTTTAGCTAACAATCAGGGGCGTCCAAGCATCGCGCTACTTGCCCACAATGGAAGCTTCACAACAATGGATGGCGAGCTCCCGTGGCGTGCAGCTTTAG
>DGMY01000045.1:36617-47514 GCA_002388665.1 Opitutia bacterium UBA4506
GCGACAGTCGCGTCAGCCTCCCCTTCGTGCTCTCTGTGCTCTTCCTAGGAATTCATTCCCATTTTCAATCTTCTAATTCTCAAAAACCCATGGGCAGGGCTGACGTTTGCTGAAGCTGCACGCTACAAGATGCCACTACCGACCAGCCGGCCGATCAGAAGCAACGCTCGCTAAAGCGTCACGCTACGGGAGGCAAGGCGGCGCAACGCACGGCTAGTTCGATGGCGCCTCTCCATTCTCTATTTGACCGGTCTTCCAGTGTCTGTCGGCAAAATCCATATAGCAGATCCAATCGAACCGAGTCAGGTCATGCTCTCCTTGTCGGCAATGGTACCCGATGTGCCCTTCGTTGATTGGCTGGTTCGGCACGGGCATTTTTTCGGTCTGCATCCCGTCCACGCCAAAAAGCTTGTAGACCGGTTCGGCGTGTACGCATGACAGGAACTCGCCTTCCGGATCAGCCCAGAGATCCAGGTCCGCACTGGCTACGTAAACAGGCCGCGGAGCCATCAAAGAAATCAACATGTGTTGATCCACTGGCAGGGTGCTCTCCTTGTCATTATATTGCCTGTAATTCTCACAGAACCAATGGGGAAAGTTTCTGTTGATTTCAGTAACACTCTCCCCTTCCCGATGTCTCGAGATCGAGGCGCCAGTGCATCCTGAATTATTCGAGATCACAATGGCAAACCGTTCGTCCTGAGCACCCGCCCACAGCGCTGCCTTCCCCAGGCGGGAATGACCAAGGACCGCGACCCGACTGCTATCGACATCGTCGTCCGTCTCCAAGTAGTCCATGAAGCGACTCAGGCCCCACGCCCAGGCCCCCACCGCCCCCCACGACTCTTCGGAACGTTCGTTGGGCGTATTAAACAGCGGATGAATGCCATTTTCGAATCCGTCATGAAAGTCGGGGTCGATGTCCCCATAGTTGGCGGTAGCGATACCGTAACCACGTGCGAGCAATTCCTCGATCGGATACCGCTCCTCTCTCTTTCCTCGAAATTCCTCTGCGGGCCTATATTCTTCGCGCAGATAGCCCGTGGTGATCGCTATGGCTGGGTCGGAGTGGATCGTGTGATTGCCACCAAAGTTCAGGATGAGCATGACGGGAACAGGCCGCTCCTGGGCCGAGATCGGCAAATACAACAGGAGATTCATCCGGAGATGTTCCTCACCGGATGTCGCCTCGATAGCGATTTGCTTTCGAATGGCTTTGCCGTCCAATGCGTTGGTTTCCAGATCAAAAATCGTGGAGCGGATAGTCAAATCCGTGTCCGGAGTCCTACCGTATACTTGGGACCGGAATAGCTCGAGGATCTCAGGACGACGCTCCTGCTGCCACTGGGCGGACGTCGTGATCAGATCACCAGCGCTCGTCGTGAGGGGGTCGGGAAGTGACAAGTCCTCCGAGGCGTTTGTGGATAGGTTTACATGCATAGAGGAGTCATTCGGTGAGATGATGGGAAATAAGAAAAATCCCAAGACCCAGAGCCCAGCGAAGATAAAAGCCCGTTTCCATCCGATGTTGAATCCTGTGAGACCAACGCAGGTCCAGAACGCGATTAGTATAACGATTCCCATTTTCTATTTCTGCACAGCCTGGAGAGCAGTGGTCTAGGTGATTCTCGGATTATCGGGCAAATTACAGAAGTTGACCTGAATCGGCAGGCGAATACTTCGATTCTTTCAACTCGACGGTAACCGTGAATCCCTTCTCTAGATCGATGGTGTACTTAGGTTGATTGAAACGAATTTCCTTTTCCGCTTCAGCGTAAATTTCGGAAGAACCATCATCGATAAAAATGTTGTATTTCAGATCAAAACCATCGTTCGAAACGTCTTCGATCATAAATGAGGCATTTCGTTTCCATCGAGTGCCCTCTCCGGAGAGATCCGCCTCCCTCATTCCTTCGAGAGTATTTATCGATTTGGAAACGGAATTCCCCTCGGGGTGGTTCATCGTTACGATGACAAATGTCCTGCTATGCGGTTCTTTGAATAATCCAACCTCTTCCGATGTATCTTTGTTTGAGCAACCAAAAATGAATAGCACCGTTAGTGATAGGAATATTGTAAATTTCATAGTGGGTATCTGGGAGACCGTAGACCAGAGGGATAGATGAGCGCCAGCGAAATCTATCCGCTCATCGGACTACTCCGCCCTAGGCGACAACGCTTCCTGTGAGTGCAGATGTTGTAAAAAACCCCAGAGCACAACGGATGGACCACCATCGATTTTTCTTTCTGCGGAAGTTTGATTCCTACCAGCCAGAGCATGAGAAATGCCGGGAACGCAAGCCGTCGCCAAATTAGAGCGTCCATCGATGCCACACCGCGGAGCCATACCATCCAGTAGAAGTCGACCAGCCGTTAGAGTATAAGTAGGCTCCGTAGCCCACGTGAATAATTACAGTTCTGATTGTCTATCACAAAGGCACAACGCGATTCACCGAATTGTCCATGGATCGTTCGAGTAAGCCCTTCGTTTCAAGGCGGCGAGCCAGAGTCACCTCGTCAACAATCTCCGGCAATCCCAGCCCCGGTGCCCGATCGAGCGGGATGGATTTATCCTCTACGATCTTCCCGATTTCGTTTTCAGTCATCCTTGGTGCCTTCGTGCCTTGGTGAGAGCTTGATTTCTTTCTCAGCACGGGAGGGAGGGCATGCACCCGAACCAGATAGATCAACCTCAAAGCGATGGTCATCGGTGGCAAATTTCCTCGCTCAAGCAATCGATTCAACAACGGGATCACGTCCATATCCCGCCAATAATGCTCGCCGTCCAGAAAGAGGCACAGGCGGTGGTTCTTATCGGCCGGACCGCGTTGCAATCGAACTAAGCGACTGTAGCCGGTATCGGGATCGTCAATGAGATGCTCTTCCAGCTTGATACAGGACCGCGAATTCGTCTTTTTCAGATGCTGACAATCGCCATCCGGTTGCGAAATGTTCCAGCCAAGGTGTTGAAAGAATCCACAGGAATCCGTATCACTCCCCTCTGGTAAAGTCAGGCTAATCTCGCTCCAGCCATGCGAAAAAAGCCAAGCTTCTGCTTGCTTCATTAACTCACGCCCAATACCCCGACCAGAAACCTCCTGCTCGACACCGACAACCAGAAGTTTACCGTCGTTCCGATCTGCAAGTGCCAATCCGACGGGCCTGCCTTCAGCGCAAGCAACCCACCCCGAAATATGTCGATTGAGATCGCTCCAAAGCGCATCACCGTGGCACGAGGCTAGAGTAAGAATCCTCGAGAGGGCTGGGAAGTCATCTCGCGTGGCCTGGCGAAAGGTAATCATCTACTTTGGCAGAACGTCGAGAGCAGGTAACCAGCCTGACGGATTATTGGTCTAGGTGATTCTCGGACTTACGGGCGGGTTGTATGGCTTGACCTGTGCCGGTTTGCTTGAACGAAGCCGCTGCGCGGCAATTTTGATAGAAGTGATCGTGACGGAACTAGAGGGTGACAAATGGGCCGTCCGCATGTAGGCAGACGGACCCTATGAATAATAAAAAACTACGTCCTTTTGCGTATCGCTCGCACGCCCTCGGGTCAATGCTCCGTTTAGGGGCAATTGGAAACTCCCATCGATAATCGGGAAAAAATAAACGGGTAGGAAAACCCGTTCTCCTCTACGCAGGGTGATAAAAAGGAGAACGGACTTTCCAGTCCGTTTCACGTTGTATCCCGAACGCCGGGGATGGGGATAAACGGGTAGGAAAACCCGTTCTCCTCTACGCAGAGTGATAAAAAGGAGAACGGACTTTCCAGTCCGTTTCACGTTGTGTGCCGAGCGCCGGGGATGGGGATAAACGGGTAGGAAAACCCGTTCTCCTCTACGCAGGGTGATGAAAAGGAGAACGGACTTTCCAGTCCGTTTCACGTCGTGTGCGGAGCGCCGGGAATGGGGATAAACGGGTAGGAAAACCCGTTCTCCTCTACGCAGGGTGATGAAAAGGAGAACGGACTTTCCAGTCCGTTTCACGTTGTATGCGGAGCGCCGTGAATGGGCATAAACGGGTAGGAAAACCCGTTCTCCTCTACGCAGGGCGATAAAAAGGAGAACGGACTTTCCAGTCCGTTTCACGTCGTGTGCGGAGCGCCGGGAATGGGGATAAACGGGTTGGAAAACCCGTTCTCCCTTACGCAGGGTGATAAAAAGGAGAACGGACTTTCCAGTCCGTTTCACGTCGTGTGCCGAGCGCCGAAGGTGGGGATAAACGGGTAGGAAAACCCGTTCTCCTCTACGCAGGGTAATGAAAAGGAGAACGGACTTTCCAGTCCGTTTCACGTCGTATACCGAGCGCCGTGGATGGGCATAAACGGGTTGGAAAACCCGTTCTCCTCTACGCAGGGTGATGAAAAGGAGAACGGACTTTCCAGTCCGTTTCACGTCGTATCCCTAACGCCGTGAATGGGGATAAACGGGTAGGAAAACCCGTTCTCCCTTACGCAGGGTGATAAAAAGGAGAACGGACTTTCCAGTCCGTTTCACGTCGTATGCGGAGCGCCGTGAATGGGGCGACAAAATAGGATATGGAATGCCCAGCGGAGCTGGCGGGCGCCGATGGTCCGGGCAAATCGGACAGCGAACCTCCCCCACCCCACCTAATCCGCCCTCAATAGAAAACACATAAGCCGGCAGGCGCCCAAAGGCGCTCAGCGGCTTGTTCACCTGTCCGCCGTAGCCTTGGCGAAGGAGGAACGTTTATTGTTCTGCTTTGCGTTTCATACTCGCCATCACGTAGCGATGCTCCATCCGCACGCACTGCCCTTCAAACCAACTCCAATACCAGCGTGGACGAAGTGTAGAAACAATCTCGTCTGTCCTGATCACCTCGACATGATCTTGATGTTGAATGAAATCATACCCTGCGCGTTCGAACGCTAGCCAATGTCGCACCTCAAATGATTCCACGATGTCTACCTCAAAACTCTTCCCATGGTCTGATTTTGAAACTTTCTGCCTGATCTCGCCTTCGCCAAAATAGCATATGCGATTGCCCTCGTTATCCAGCGTGCACTCATAAGGGACCGGCAAGCCAAGTGCCCGAAGGGCTAAATCGCCACCATCTATCGTCCCTGATTCTGTGACCGATCTCCACACGCTGTCCATCGGAGCATAGAAATCAAAACTAGTCTGGACGATCAAGGACTCCGGGGCTTCCATCTCTTTGTTCGTCCACCCCACAAAGGTCATTAAACCCACGCAAACCGCAAGAACGATAATATTACCGTATTGGTGTATGAATCGCTTGCCGATCAAAAATCCAACCCAAGCTCCCAGCCCAATGCTAACGAAAAGTATCGGGAACGCCATGACCACGCATCCGATGCCCTCAAACCCAGCGAAAAGAAGGACGGAAAGCGAGAGCAGTAGCGACGTCATCGCTGTGATTGCCACCACCATTCTTCCCTTCGACATAAAGGCTATCGCGAGTCCTGTGCAAAACGGAACAAGCAAAAACACTCCTTCGTCTAGGCCTGTGTGATTTAAGGCGTAACCGAAGAGGCACAGAAACACGGCGACAACCGAGGCGCTTGCCGAATGGATCCAGAGCTTCTTTGTAGCGGTTTTCATTTGTTTCCGAACCTCAAAGAGTGGCGCGCCTATGGCGTTGCCTCTACGGCCTTGTTGAACGAAGCCGCTGCGCGGCAATTTTGATGGAAGTGATCGTGACGGATTTGGAGGGTGAAAAATGGGCCGCCAGCGTTGGAGCTGACGACCCTATGCATAATAAAAAAACTACGCCCATGTGAGTATCAATCGCATGCCTTCGGGTCAATGCTCCGTTTAGGGCAATTGGGGACTCCCATCGATAAACGGGAAAGAATAAACGGGTAGGAAAACCCGTTCTCCCTTGCGCAGGGTGATAAAAAGAAGAACGGACTTTCCAGTCCGTTTCACGTCGTGTGCCGAGCGCCGGGGAAAAAATAAACGGGTAGGAAAACCCGTTCTCCCTTACGCAGGGTGATAAAAAGGAGAACGGACTTTCCAGTCCGTTTCACGTCGTATGCGGAGCGCCGTGAATGGGGCGACAAAATAGGATATGGAATGCCCAGCGGAGCTGGCGGGCGCCGATGGTCCGGGCAAATCGGACAGCGAACCTCCCCCACCACCACCTAATCCGCCCTCAATAGAAAACGCATAAGACAACCGGAGCCCAAAGACGCTCAGCGGTTGCTTCACCTGTCCGCCGTAGCCTCAGCGAAGGAGGAACCATCGTTCAAGTCCGAGCCTCGTCCCGCAGTTCGGCTAGAACGTAAATTGATATGGCTCTGCCGCTACGCCGCATTCGGAGGTATCTTCATTTTTATTCTCTCGAGTTTCTTGGGGCTTTGCACGGCCTACTATCGCGGTATCGGTCCCGTACTTCTCGAATAGAAAGCTTTCCTAACAAGAGGGCGATCCCGAGCCCAACAATCCAGTAGGGAGCTAGCGAAATTACATGCTGAAAAAAAGGCTTGATGAGTGGGAAAAGAAGAACGGCCGCGATAACCCAAACTCCAACACAAATACCCGCCAGCAATCCGGCTATTTTTTTCAACTCTTTCATGTCGTAAAGGCTAAGCGGCCCATCTAGTTGCGGAGCGAAGTTCTATGGGTTGTCATTTTCACTTGGAGAAAACCTTGGTTGCCTAGGGCCGTCTGGATATGGCTCCGATATTGGCTATTGGCGGCAAATCCCGCAAGGGCTTTTCTTCTCTCATTTCGCCCGGATTTTGAGCCGTTGATTTTACCGACGAAACAAATGCGATTTTTTCTTTTCTGATCCGTGCCCTGTCGTGGGATCGGCGGTTCAATTCTTCTCTCGGCCATATCGTGGAGATGAGGCACCGATACAGGGCAGCGGTGCTGAGACTGGACACAGAGTGGTCAAAATTCCCGTGAAGGTCAATTACGAGGCGGGTTGTATCGGTTGTCCCTCAATCGAATGGTCCTGACCTAATCATTTTCTTGGATAAAACGGAGATTATTGCCATCGGGGTCACTCAAATACATCTCCCTGTTACCCCAGCTTTGGTCATATGGCTCCAATTCTATTTCAATCTGATTATTTTGGAACTTTCTAAACAAAGCATCGACGTCTGAAACCGAAAATGCAATCACGCTCCCAGTGACACCATCACCTGGAAAAGACGAAACGTGTATCCATATTCCTTCTTGTTGCAGACCAACAAAGGTGACTCTCTCTGTTCCCTCGCCCTGACTGTAAACCCATTCCTTGGTGAATCCGAGGCTCCCGCAGTAATACTGAAGCGAAACTTCAATATTTGTGGACCGGATTACCGGTATGACTGCTTTTAGGTTTTTCATTTTTTCAGAACACAAAGCTCTAGCGCGGCGCGTTGGCAACGTAGCTAGAAGCGACTGGTTCGCTCAGAAATTGCCTGATGTATTCGTCCACATCTGGCCGGGTACGAAGTATGGCTTTCTTCTTTTCGAATTCTTCAATCATCCGCGAGTGACCCTTCCACGAACGCAGGTCCTCTCTAGACCAATATTCACTCGCCCAATGCAGCAACTGTTGGAAGTTAGATTCAGCACTTTCTCTGTCCAGTTGCTTCGAACTTTCGGATCCACGCGCCAAAAGACCAGACTCGCACTCAGACCAATCCAAATCCAACCATATCATTTCATCGGCGTCCGAGGCAAACCGAGAAGCAAGCTCACCAAAAACGCCTTCAACGATCCAAGTATCTTTCTTCGATAATTCTTCTATTTCATTAAAGACCAAATCTTTAGGGCGCTTCTCATTGAAACCTCCCGGTTCCCAAAACAATTCATCCAAGTGAATTGCCGGGATACTCAGCTCATGCGACATAAGGTTTGCCAAATAGCTCTTCCCCGATCCGCTGTTTCCGATAATTATCTTTTTCATTCTATTGAGCGGACAGGGAGGACAGGCAGCCCGCCTGAGTGGTTCCTAGTCCGTGTGATTTTTAGGATTCTTCGGGATTGATACTGGGTTGCCCTGCCCCGTTTGGTTCGCTTTTCGATTCAGTATGGAAAAGATGGTTACCGAAGATAGGCTGACAATGGTCGACCACGCTCCATACTCAAAAGCCCAAATCGAATTAGATATTGTATTTGCAAATTCCGCAGGCGTGACCGGAGGACGTATGTCCTCTACAGTGAACTTCGAGAACATAATCTTGATATTGTAAACTGCAACGAGCGTACCCACGCATAAGGGAAATATGCTAATCGAAAGACGTGCCGTATCGGAAAACCAATTGAGGCAATTGACCTTTCTGAGAACGCATGAGCCGATCACAAAAACGGGGACCGCTACGCAGAAAATGTAGAAAATATTATTCATTTTATTTGGCTCACGTCGAGGATGATCACGTAGAGGCGCGAAGCGACTCGGAATTGATCACTCCGCCTTGATCTGATTTTGAAGGTAGCCACCCGCTTTTTCGTGCTGCGTCCATAATCTGCAAGGCATAAATCCAAAGCTCTTCAGAGCCGTCTTTAATTGTCTGATTCCTCTCAAACGCCTGCTCGTAGTATACTTGATTCTCAGTCCAAGATCTTCCTTCTCCATTATAATTCTGAATTAAGGGAAGGATTCGATCAAAAGCATTTACAAATAACGCTTCTTTGGTGGATCTATGCTCAAACTCCTGCCAAAGCTCAAGGTAAGTGTGAGACAGAGGACTTGGGAGTATCCCGAAGATTCGCTTGGCTGCGGAGAGTTCTCTTTCATATTTTCCGCTCTGGTCAGCATAGCAAAAGGTATCCCCTGCATCGATCTCTACAACATCATGGATCAAGGCCATCTGGATCGCGCGAAATACATCTAGCTCTGCATCAACAAGAGGAGCGATTGTCATGACGGCCATAGCGAGACTCCAGCTGTGCTCCGCTGAGTTCTCTTTTCGATTCAAGCCAATTGGATAACTCCGCCGATCAACAGCTTTGAGCTTCTCCAACTCATTGAGGAAGTTGATTCCGTCTGTAATCATTTCATTTTCAGATCGTGAAGGCTAGGCGGCCCAGCCGGAGGGTGCGAAGTTCTATGGGTTGTCGATTTCACCGGGAGTAAACCTGGGTTGCCTAGGCCGCCTGGATATGCTGTCCGTCCATGCTCCGAAGGCTGCCGAAATCATGGGGGCTGGCAATTCCAATTCTTTCCTTTTCCATTCGCGAAGATTTCTCTCACACAGAGGCGCAGCGCTCACAGAGCGGTCTTTTCTCCGTGCCTTTGCGCCTCCGTGAGATTCAATTCCTTTCGCATCTCGTCAATCGTGAGCCGCGCGCGGTAGCGCGATGGCTCCACGATCTTGTTCGGATTCTATATATTCCTCGTCCACATAGAGATTGTATCTCACCCAAGGCAGGCACTTCGGGTCAATCTCTGACTCAATATCAATCTCTTTGACCTTCTCAGTGATCTCAGAAGCACAGCGCCTAGCAAATTCACTATCCGCTTCTCCACGCCTTGCCGCCACGTCGTAAACACAGATATGCTCGGAACCGTCCCTCATTGGGAAAAATCCATTCCATTGCCCTTTGTCGTTCACAACCCATACCTCAAACGCCTCAACTGCATATCCCAACTCGGCATACGCTGAAACCACTTCTTCCAGATCTTGTCTCTTCCACGCAAGTTCTCCGTTCGAAGCGGTAAACGCCCGCGCGGTAAGTATGCTTGGGAGGAGAGATTTCATTTCTTTCAGCGAACGTCGAAGACAGGCAACCCGCCAGTTGGGCTTCTAGTCCGTGTGATTTTTAGTATTCTTCGGGATGGTTATCGGATTGCCCTGCTCCGACTGGTTCAGAGTAAAATTCTTGAAATTAATCTCCATGACGTCCGGCGACGATATAGCCGACTGCGCCGAAGGCGGGTACGAGAAATATTACCAGGATCCAGACGCCCTTTGAAGTATTTGAGAGTTTTTCATTTCTCACGCAATTGACGAAACAAAGGAGCACCAAGATAAGCCATAGTGGAATTAGAAGACCGAGGCTAAAACCTGGTACGGGCGGGTGTAGCTGGGTTGCCGTGAAAACTTGCTGGCAAAGGGCATTCATTTTATTCCTGATCGTGAAGGCTAGGCGGCCCAGCCTATGGGGAACGGGATTCTATGGGTTGTCGATTTCACGGGGAGTCAACCTGGGTTGCCTAGGCCGCCTGAATATGGCTCCAACATTGGCCTATGGCAGCGAATTCCGCAAGGGCTTTCATCTCTCATTTTGCCCGGTTTTTGAGCCATAAAATCTACCGACGACACGAATGCGATTCTTTCTTCTCTGATCCGTGCCCTGTCGTGGGATCGGCGGTTCAATTCTTCTCTCGCCCATATCGTGGAGGCTAGGCTGCCCGGCCGGAGAGGTTCAGCGTTCTGTGGATCTCCGGTCTTGCGGGGATGAAGACCGAGTTGCCTATGCCGATTGGTTCAGAGTGTATGGTTTCCGTGTGAATGGATTCGTTTCTGATTGATGCTGTGAGGAAGGTTCAAAATGCAATTCTCGCGCAGAGGCGCAAAGGCGCAGAGCTCACACGCTGCATCTGGGTGCCTTCCATTCTAATTCCTTTCTTGCTTGGGGTCTTAGGGTCTTGAACCCGCAAAGCGGGTGGGCGTGAGGTAAATATTTCTGCTTTTTCGAACGTAGAGCACTGGCGCGGCGCGTTAGCGACGTTGTACAGCTCCGTCAGGTTCTGATTGTCTCTCACAAAGGCACCAAGGCACAAAGCTATTCACCGAGTTGTCCATTGATCGTTCGAGTAATTCCATTCTTCATCAGTTCATCTCCGAAGTTGAGCAGAAATCCAAGTTTCGTTCCTGTGAGCTTCATATAAGTCAAGAGCTGCTTTTTGTGAGCGGGGCTGATTTTCTCTACAGACTTTAGTTCGAGGATCTGACCTGCCCCCCGAAGATTGA
>DGMY01000048.1:0-14617 GCA_002388665.1 Opitutia bacterium UBA4506
GGGTGTCCTTCATTGAATCATTGATTCTAAAGAGGAAGTAGGTTCTTCAATCGATCAGTCTCCGTGCGCCTCGCGCCTCCGTGTGAGACGATTGCGGTGGAGCGGTTGCGCGGGAAGGGCTAGTTTTACAGTAGAACAGCAGGTCGTGGTTCCGATCCTTATCGAGGGGGGTGGATTTCCCTCACGGAGGCACACGGAGGAGCGTTGAGTCAAGGTGTAAGAACAGAAGCCGTTTGGGTTGCCTGCAATCCCGTAATAAAATCAGTCGGCGATATCCTCCGGAGCTAGGAGTGCGAGGGTCTCCCGATCGAGAGGACCTCTTCGTCGACTTAAGCGAAAGGCGTGGTTGCGGATGATCTGTTCGAATAGGTTTCGGGCGTAGCGCCCATTTCCGAACGAGCTTCCAGCTAAGGAGGTCTCTCGTTCGAAAATATGGAGCAGCTTTTCCTCGGCCTCCGGACTGAGGCGGTAATCGTTGTTCTTACAAAACATCGCAAAAATCTTGCAGAGTTCGGAAGCCGAGTAATTTTCGAAATCCAAATGGGTATTAAACCGAGAACGAAGACCGGGATTTGAGTCGAGAAACTCCTGCATTTCCGTAGGATATCCGGCAACGATAACGACAAGTTGGTGGCGTTCGTCCTCCATCCGCTTTACGAGAGTGTCGATGGCTTCGCCACCAAAATCTGAGCCATCACTTGACCGAGCCAGACTGTAGGCTTCGTCGATAAAGAGCACGCCCCCGATGGCCCGGTCGACTGCCTCATTTGTTTTCTTGGCGGTGTGACCGACATATTGACCGACAAGTCCAGAACGGTCTGTCTCGATTAGATGGCCTCTCTGCAAAAAACCAAGCGAATGGTAAATTTTAGCGACGATCCGGGCCACGGTCGTCTTGCCGGTTCCGGGCGCTCCAGAAAATACAATATGCAGAGAAATATCGGCAACTTGAAGGGATGCTGCGGAGCGTTGTTTTTGAATCTCGAGAAAACCCGCAAGTCGTTTGATCTCGGTCTTCACTCCTTGCAGACCGATCAAGCGGTCGAGTTCGGATATCACCTTCTCGATCGGCGGCCGAGACGGTATATCGGGTAGAACCGCAGAGGATGCGGTTGGTGTTAAGTTCGAGGACCCTGAAATACCTCGTTCATCCGTTGAGATCGAATGCTCTGTTGACAAATTAAACATGGTGAGAATCTCAGCCTCAGCCTCTGAGTCAGGTTCTCCTAGCAATCGGCGCCCTAAATTGTCCAGAAAGCGCCGCTCATCTAAGTTGGGCAGTCCATCAACAACTGCGGCAGAGAAGGCCAGCCGAAACACTGCTTCTGCGAGGGGGCGACAACGGGTCGCCTTTTTGAATTCTTCCAGATGGTAAGAAGGAAGATGATCAGCCCTTGATGCCAAGAGCCGCAGGTCAGTCGACGACCAGCCAAGTTGGCGGGCTACCTCAGCGAGTAGATCAGCCTCTCTTGGACCCCATTTTGCATCCATCCGAGAGGCAAGAAAGAGAGCGAAATAGAGTTCGAAACGCGTTTCCAAGGAGTCGAGTTCACACTCCGAATGCTCGTGGGGCGCCGCGCGAAAAATCGGATTCAAACAGTATCGAACAACAATGGAGGACATAAACGAATAGAGTACAAATTTAACGCCGACGAGAAGCTGCCAATGGAAATTGGGTTCTCAAAACCGAGCTCAGTCCTCCGCGAGTTGGACATATCTTCAGTTCATTGGGGTCCTCGTGAAAGAAGTCGACGGCTATGACTACCAGCACGAAAACCTTCAACTATTAAATCCTCGATCCGATCGAGAATCTCGCGATCACCGCAAGTGAAGCAGTCGATCGCAGCGTATCCGCATTCCGGCCAAGTGTGAGCCGCAATATGGCTCTCAGCAATGACTAGAACGCCACTAACGCCTTGCGGGCTGAAGTGATGGAACGCCGAATTGACAATGGTTGCACCCGCTGCATCCGCAGCTGCGCGGAGCAATTTTTCCACCTTCGAAACGGAGTCGAGACTGTCGTACCTACAGTCATGCAAGTCCAGCAGTAGATGGTAGCCTACAGCAGTTGTTTCTGCTGGGACGGTACCCGTGGAGGACCGGTGCGACATGTTGGCGTGAAGAACGAAAAGCAGAAATGTTCAGGAAGTCTTACCTTCCACCATATTGGCTTTCATCGCGTCCAGTTTTGCTTGAATATCAGGACTTGCCGCACCGGATCCCAGGTCCTCGAACTCCTTCTCCAAGGTGTCTTTGCCCTCGAATGTTTCTGCCAATTCTTTTGCCGCATCGGCCTCGTTGGAGGTACGTTCGGCCTTGGCTTTCATCCGGGCCATGAGGTCGTCCGCGCCTCGGCCCTTTTTGCTGATCTTTGCTTTGGCCTCGTAAATGCCTTTCTTCACATCAGCTGCCTTGCTTTGGGCAATGATGAAATCTTTGTTGCGGCGAAATTCGGCCAATTCATCTTCCATTTTGAAGACGTCTTTCTTTAGGTCTTCGACCGCATCACGCTGCTGCTGCCAATTTCCCTGTAGGGCTGTGGCTTTCTGCTCGTGTTCCGTAGCCCGTTGGAGAGCTTTTACTGCCAGGTCCTCCTTCCCGGCCCTGAGGGCGGCCTGCGCCTTTTGCTCCCAAGAGAACTTTTCCGCTTTTTCGCTCTCCAACTGTTTCTTAGTCTCGCGCTCGGTGGCGATACAGCTCTGGATCGACCGTTTCGCTTCGCGGATCTGCTTATCCTTGTCCTCGATGGCTTGATTCAACATCACCTCCGGCTTCTCGAATTTATCGATGGCTCGATTGGCGTGCGCTTGTCCGATTTTAAAAATGCGTGAGAATATGCTCATAGCGTGGTTCTCGGGTTTCCGTGTTTATTTTACTAATGGGGCGAGGATCGTTACCGCCTTGTCAGTGGCGAGTTCGAGCGCGTCGAAGACGCTGAGGATTTCTCGGTCACTCAGATCACCGACTACCCGGCTCTCGGCGAGCACCAAACGAGGGTCGTCGGGATTCGTGTTGTCGAGACCAAAGGAAACTGGCTGAATCTCCGTGTTGGCATCTAGCAACGCTTTGTAGAGGTCTTCGCTTCCAATCTCAGCGATGCTGCCTAAATCGACTTCAAAGGATAGCACCTCGTCGCCGATATTGAGGAAGACCGGCAACTCGCCATCTCGGACGACGCGGTAGATGGACGATTCCAAGGCTTCGACTTCCATCCCGTGCATTTGGAGGAAATCGATCAAGTCGTCGGTGCGGGTGGTATGTATAGTTGGGCCGTTCATAAATTGGGTCTTCAACATTCTCGGTTTGCCATTAGGACGATGGAGCGTTTTGCGCTAATATGGACTCTTCGACATCTTCGAAGTCCGACGTCTTCTCGGCAAGGATAATCAGCCTTTCATTTTGACCGATGATATGCTGGTTAGATGGGTTCAGGATGAAGTTCCCGTTTTGGATGAGCCCGATAATCTGCATGTTATTCGGATGTTCGAGAGCAGCGATTTGAATGTCGCGGACCTTCTTTCCCTGCAGTCGGGTCTTCAGAATATGAAACTGCGAGCCGATGCGATTCGTGATGATTTGATGAAAGATTTCGTTCACCCCAGGGCTGAGAAACTCCTGAACCAGCAAACAATCGGTGATACCCTCGTGGGCTACGATACCATCAGCACCGGCACGTCGCATCATTTTCAAGTTCTGACGACCGATCAGTTCGGAGACAACGTGGATGTCTCGTCCGCACTCGCGGGAAATGCTTTCGATGATGGCGCTCGTGGCAAAGGTTTGGGCATCGGCGTCTTCGGAATCCCGATTTTCCGCGAGAACAAACACGCCTGTGCATTTTTCTACGCCTGCTTTCCGAAGGATGTCTTCCGATTGCGGACGCCCGCGAACGAACAACACGCCTTCGGTGGCCAATTTGTCGGGGAGCTCCTCGATCGTACTAGTGACGAGAACGAAAGTCGCTTCACGGTAGAGCTCGGTTTCGCGAAGTTCCTCGATGATTTGTAGTACCTTGGAGGTCGATGGATGGCCGCAGATAAGAAAATGATTTTTTTTCATAACGGGTTTGAGTCCTTTGCGACGCGCCGAGGCGCCTTTGATGACGGCATCAGCTACCGAGCCGAGGAAGTAACCTAGAAGACCAATGCCGAGGAGAAATGTGGGATAGGAGACCAGAAACCGACCGATTGGAGTCTGCGCATAAAAATCGCCGTAGCCTACAGTAGTCATGGTGACCATTGCCCACCAGATACCGTCCGCGAGACTCAGGCCGTCCTGTACATGCCGCTCTGCGAGGAAGAAGGCTGTGCCGAAGACAAAGTTGAGGCAAAACGTCCAGAATAACACCAATAAAATCCGGCGTGGAGAGGATGCCGGAGGGAATATTTTATTGATGAGAAAGATCAACATGGTCGTGGTGAGTAGCCTCTGACGGCTCAGCGCCAGTAATTCCAGCCTTTCAAGTAAGCGTGCATCAGTTCTGGGTCGTCAAGCGTGCTAACGACTGTCTCCCCCTCCGGATTATCGGTATCGGGCGAAAAATGGAAAAGATGCGGCAGCATGTTCTGACTAAGATAACGGGTAGCGATGTCCGGAATTTCGAAGACGTCGGGCGAAAGGGGAAACTTCGTTGCGAGGTTGAATCCCCAGTCACCGAACGAAGGGACATGTACGTGGTATGGAAGCACAAATGAAAAATCGGAGGATTCGAGGGTGCGGTGGATCGTCCAAAACGCATGGCGCGCGAAATAGGGGCTGGTGGATTGAGTGGCAAAGACCCCGTCCGACGTCAGGCGGGAGGCAACCAGATTAAAGAATTCCCGGCTGTAGAGACGGGCGAGGGAGACGTTGTTTGGGTCGGGCAGGTCGGCTAGGATCACGTTGTAGCTGTTCGCGGGCACATCCAATAGGAATTGCATCGCATCACTGTGGACAATCACGACTCTTTCATGCTCGAGAACTCCTTTATTGAGAGCTCGTAATAAAGGGTTCTTCCGAGCTAATTGGGTGATGGCGGGATCGAGGTCGACAAGTGTGATGGAGGAAATATCGGGATATTTTAACAGTTCTCGAATCGCCAGACCATCGCCTCCACCGAGCACGAGCACATTCGAATGCCGAGGGGCGGCGGCCATAGGAACATGAACCAGACTTTCGTGGTAACGGTATTCGTCACGCGACGAAAACTGGAGATTGCCGTTGAGGAAAAGACGCACGTCATCAGCATAGCGGGTGAGGACGATCTTCTGGTATCGGCTTTGCTGATCTAGGATTACGTGGTCGGAGTAAAGGCTCCGCGACCAAAATCCTGTGAGAACGTGGGCGGCGATCAACAGGATCAGTAGGATAACGGCGGTTGCGGCGTTGAGCAAGGTGAGACGTCTGCGGCTGGGACCGCATTCCTTGCTTCCGAAAAAGGCCAGCATTAGGAAGCCGAGACTGAGGTTGATGAGTCCGATGATTAGTGAACTTCGGAAGGTGCCGAAAAGAGGGAGCAGTAAGAACGGAAAAAGCAACGTGGCGATCAGAGCTCCAAGGTAGTCGATGCTCAGGACGTTTGAGATGTTGAGCTTCAGGCTATAGTATCGTTCGAGGATCCGAGTGAGCAGCGGGATCTCAAAGCCGATGAGTAGACCGATCGATAGAGACAGGGCGACCATGACCACGGCGTAGGCGTCAGGCGCAGCTGAATAACATAGGTACAGCAATGGTACGCTGGCGCCCCCGAGAAAGCCCAAGCCGATTTCCAGAAATACGAAATTTCGAATCAGATTGCCACGAATAAAGCGCGACAACCACGCCCCGCTTCCCATCGAGGCCATGTAAAGACCTATGGTCAGAGAGAACTGCTTCACACTGTCTCCGAGAAAGTAGGAAGATGTCGTGCTGATCAGCAACTCGTAGACGATCGAACAAAGACCCGCCACGAAAACGGCGATAATGAGAACGGAAGTCTCTTTGTGCCCCGTCTTACGGCTAGCTTCCACCGGCGACGACCCCGTTACTGTCTCAGAGGGGGACATATAACTTGATGATTGTGGAGGCGGGGGACTTTACTTTCCGGCTCCTGGGCCGAGGCCGGCCGAGCCCGGGCCCCCGACACTTCCGCTGCGCGCCGATGATGTCGGGTAGTAACGAGCTCCTCCGAGATAGAAAAAGCTGGGACCATGATGTCCGTGATATCGTCCAGACTCGTCGCGTTGCGTGCCGTATCCAGCGTATCCCCATCCGCGGGCACTGGCTGACCATGCCACACCGAAGAGCAGGAGCAGAATAACGGAAAATATAATCAGTTTGACGGATTTTGGCATTTTAGAAAGTTACTGCATGCTGTTGGCTATAGCGGTATTCACCGCATTGCGGTTGGCGTAGTAGCCTAGGCCGATTCCTGTCAGAAGTGCGGGAATACCGAGGACAAGCAACGGAATAGTGCTGCCTCGGCGCGGCACAAATTTTACGGTTACCGGCTGACCATAGCTCGGAGGAGAGCTGGCGCTTTCAATGCGAACCGGATAAGTGGAGACGATGGGGAAGGTGACCTTCATATTATAGCTGTTCTTTTGTTCGCTCCAGGCGCCTTCGTCATAGCCACTAGCCCGCCAGAAATCGTTGCCAAAGGAGATCAGGTTGGTGCCGTCCGGGCTCTCGATATTGACCGAGATGTCGCTCCAACCATGGTTATTCGGTAGACCATTCGGGGATTGTGAGACCTTTACTAGAAAGACGGTGTTCGGCTCGGTGACTTTCAGTTGTTTGACTTGGTTTTCAATCGAGGGGTCGAACGTGAAACTTTGCGGACTACCTGCGCTAGTGCTTTGCTGGTAAGCTCCCAGAAAACAAAGCATTGAGAATCCGATCAAGATCAAGGCGTATGGGATCAGGCCACTACCGGCGCCTTCGACCTCGGGATTGATCTGACTGGAGTGGTAAGCGCTTCGTCTGGGCATTGCGAAAGATTTGGAAATTTAGCTGAAAATGAGGATGAGAAGGGTCGCGAAAGCGACCATAGCGGAGGCTTCCATTATGGCAGCGCCGACATTGCGGTCTTCCGAAATCTCACGATTTAGGTCGATCTTGGAGAGCACGACCTTGTCGAAGCAATAGCGGACCAAGGGAAGGAGAACGATCACCAGTGCAGCTTCCCAGGCAAAAGTCGTGAAATTCTCCGTCCATCCGAGGAATGCGCCACCGGAAGCGTGGGCAAGAACGATGCCAATGGCGGTCAGGGCGCCCGCGAAGGCAATGCCCGCAGCCACATTGTCATCTTCGATCGCCTCATGCACTTCATAGGGAACCAGTTTCTCGTAAAGAAGGCCGAAAAGTACCAGCACCACCTGGCCTGCAAAGAAGAACGCAAGGGCCGAAAGGATGCCGCCTCCCTCCCCGTTTATCGAGCCCGCCACGATGAAGGCGGCAGCCAAGTAGGAGCCCGCTTGCACCGCGCCTGTGCCGACATTTCGATCCTCGATGATCTCCTTGACGTTGCAAAATTTATAGAGAATCAGCTTGTCGTTGATAATTCTGGAGAGATTCAACAGAAGTACCCCGCCGAGCGACCATCCCCCGACCCGTAGGAGGTCAACGCCAAGTCCGTGGCTCGGGCCAACAAAGGCACCGATAAACACGATCACCACCCCGAGTAGGTACCCGCTGAAACTTACCGCGAGCGCAGTGTTGTCGTGTTGCGCTAATTGGACGTCGATCAAATAGGGAGTGAAAAAGTCGTTGATCAGTTTCGCAGCCGTAATAACGACGAGTGCGAGGGCCAAAAAAGCGGCACCGGTCAACAGTTCGATCCAAAATGGGTTCATAACAGTGATTTGAATAATTGGTACCGAGGTCGGTTAGGAGAGGGAATATACGTCTATCTGTCCAGGGCGGAGCGGCTCGGAAAGGTAGGCGACGTACTCTTTAGCCCCCCAACGCTCGATTGTGAGATATCGTGCTCCATCTTTCGTTTCAAAATCCCAATAACGGAAGCGTTCGCCGCTTCCAGAACGATCCCCGTTCCGGAAAAAACGTGCATCGCCGCAATCCTCGAAAATAAACCGGCTGTCTTCGAATTCGAGGGTCCCCTTGTCGGCTGTCTCGATCGCTTCGATATCGGATCCTGTTATCCCGATTTCGCTAAGCTTGAGTTTTTTCAAGCAAACGCTCAACTCCAGTGCGTCGTCCTCTTCGATTTCGATCCAGACAGGATCCAAGCCTTTTTCGCCCTCCAGCTCGTACCAAACGAAACCGTCTTCAACATAGATGTGGCGCGCTTTGACGACCACGTCGAAATCCGCCATCTCGTCCCCCACGCCTTTAAGCTGTACGGCGCCACCGGGGCGAACATTCTCGATCGTAAGGGAGGATTTCGTTTCCGAATTCTGGCTCTGGCCAGTCAAACCGAGTTTGTTCCGGCTGGTACGATAGAAATAGTAAAGCGCCGCAGCGGCTAGTGCAATGAGGATGAGATAAAACATACGAACGCAATGATTGACGCGAGTCAGAGCAACGGGACCTGACGTTAGTACCCGACATTGTCGCTTGTCTACTCTATTCTGGTCCCGGAGCCGCCTCATAAGGCGAGATACGGATTCTCTTTCCAAGAAAGCACGACCTCGAGTCCACCCAACTGCGAAAGAAGATTCGCTTCAACCTTGTCCAAGGTTATGCGTGAGGCGCTGCTGTCCGTATAAAGACACTCGTCCGATTTTTCGGCATGGCTGGATTCGTTTGGGACCAAGCCGGGAGAAAGGCCATCACCATTGAAATCCAGTCTTGGATTTCGTGAAAGCTCGAATAGGACTCACAGGGCCAGGATGAACTCTACTTACGTGTCTCACTGATGAGCTTTTGCATCTCGGCGATTTGGTCCTGTGGCAGTTCGTGTTCTTCTAACAGGTCATATAGGGCGAGATGCCTACGGGCGTTGAAGAGAACTGCACCAGTTCGGTTAACGTAGCGTGCAGCTTTAGCAAACGTTCGATGGAGCGGTTCGGGTAACGTAGCGCGGCACTTCAGCTAGCGTCGTGTATAAGCGGCTAAGTCGGAGAGGCATTTCGCAGGATGAAGAGATCGAAAATGGGGGGATGGGATGCGGGACCGTCTCCTAGGGGTCCTTGACTAGTTGTGTGGCGAACATCGTGCTTGAGAAAATAAACGGGTAGGAAAACCCGTTCTCCTTTACTCTTGGTGTGGGTGAAAAGGAGAACGGACTTTCCAGTCCGTTTCACGTTGTGTGCGGGGTGCTGTGCTGGGGATAAACGGGTAGGAAAACCCGTTCTCCTTTGCGCTGGGTTGGGTTGAAAAGGAGAACGGACTTTCCAGTCCGTTTCACGTCGTGTGCGGGGTGCCGTGCTGGGGATAAACGGGTAGGAATACCCGTTCTCCTTTACGCTTGGTGTGGGTAGAAAGGGGAACGGACTTTCCAGTCCGTTTCACTTCGTATGCGGGGCGTGATGTGTCCGGCTCAGCTTCAATGCACGCCTATCAACGGTGTCCGCCTCCGCCGGATCTTGTTCTGGTGGAGGGTCCGGTGTCGGTTTTTCTAGTATCCATCGCATCCGGGAAAGAACTGTTTTGCATATGATCTTCCAATGACGGTGCTCGGGAAGTCTGAAAAAGGTGGAATATAGGGGCGTTGTGAAAGGAGGACATAACCGGGGATCCCAAAGAATTTCGAGCTGAAGTTTTAATGTGTGAGAAGTACACAAAAAGGGTTGACGGATCTAATTTGTGTATTCATTACATTTATTGAACTAACCTATGAGCAAAAGGAAATATTATGATCGGCATCAAATACGTTAAAACTCCTCCAACCATGTTCTTGCAGCAGTACAAAGGGGGCAGGATTAGAAGGGAAGGGATCGGATTGAGCTTTATCCATTATGCTCCGACGACGACCCTGGTTGCGATTCCAACTGGAACAACGGAGGCTCACTTCATGTGCGAGGAGATCACAGCAGATTTCCAGGAAGTTACCTTGCAGGGAAACATCACCTATCGGATCGCTGAACCAACCAAAATTGCTAAATTGTTAGATTTTACGCTGTTGGCGAACGGGAGAGACTACGCCACAGATGATCCACAGAAACTCGAACAGCGCATCATCAACTTAGTCACCGTTGCCATCCGCAAGGAGCTCAAAGCCATGAACCTGAGACAAGCGCTCAAAGCGGTCGATAATCTTGCCGAAGAGGTCTATCCTCTTCTCACCGGAGCTAGGGAGATTATCGACCTCGGCATTGAGATCTTGGGAATGGCAATCCTAGCGATTCGCCCAACTCCGGAGACCGCTCGAGCACTAGAAGCTGAGGCGAGAGAACAGATCCTAAAAGAAGCTGACGATGCGATCTATTTCAGACGGAATGCTGCGGTTGAACAGGAGCGCAAGGTGAAAGAGAATGAGCTAAACACTGAGGTCGCCATTGAGAACAAGAAGCGACAGATTCAAGACGCGAAAATGGAAGCCGAAAGAGCAAAGCAGGAGAAGCAACATGCTTTGAGAGCCGCTGAAACTGGATTCGAAGTAGAGCAAGAGGCTAAGCGGAAAGAATACGTCGAGCTTGCCGCGCAGAACAGCAAGGATGAAGCGGAAGCGAAAGCGTTTGGGATGCGGAAAATGATGGAGGCAATTGGAGTGGTAGATGTAAAGGCGCTACAAGCAATTGCGATGACAGGGATGCAACCAGAACAGCTTATTGCGAATGCCTTCCAGGAATTAGCCGGCAATGCCGAAAAGATTGGGCAACTCAACATTACGCCCGACCTTCTGGCGCAATTGGTCGGAAATCAGGAGACGAATCGATAGTTGAAGGAGTAGATATTTATGGAGCCCACATCCGAGAACAAAGTTGTCTTCGTTACCCGAAGAACCCGTCTTGACGAGCTTATCGCGCGATATAACACGAGGGATCAAGCGCAGTTCGTTATTGAAAGTCAGGGGGCAGACTTCGGAGATTATATTGCTGAGCATCAACTCTACTACCAGCAAAGAAATGAAGCAGAGCGCATTCTCAAAGGTATTTGCCGGGTCCAAGTGGTGGATCGACAGCACCTCACTAATTTCATCTTCGGTAAGTTTGATACAGTAGTGGCCTTGGGGCAGGATGGTCTGGTTGCGAATACACTGAAGTACCTCGACGGCCAGCGATTGATCGGAGTCAATCCAGACCCCCGCCGTTGGGATGGTGTCCTTCTCCCATTTTCGGTTTCTGAACTGGGCAAGGTTGTAGACGAAACGTTCTCCAATAGCAGGCCCATTAAGGAGGTAACGATGGCCAGAGCCACCTTGAACAACGGCCAGATTCTGGATGCGGTGAACGATTTCTTCATCGGTCCACAAACGCACTTTTCGGCTCGCTATGAGATCTCGGTTGGAGACCAGTGCGAGAAGCATTCATCCAGTGGCATCATTGTTTCGACTGGTCTGGGCTCGACTGGATGGCTTTCAAGTTTGATGACGGGCGCTACGAGGATTGCGGGTTCGCTTACTCGGAAACAGCTGGAACTGAAGCAAAATGTGGAAATCCCATGGGATTCCAAATACCTTTACTATACAGTCCGAGAACCTTTCCCCAGTCAGGTGACTCGCACGAATCTCGTATTCGGAAAGATCGATCAGGATACTAGACTGACCTTAACATCTGAAATTCCTGAACGGGGAGTCATCTTTAGCGACGGTATTGAAAATGATTTTCTCGATTTCAACGCAGGCACCGAAGTGAGTATTTCCATTTCCAAAAGATCTGGTCAGCTTGTTGTGTAGAACCGTTCCCCCTTAATTTTAATTACTTTGAAGATCTCAGAATTCATCGTTTCAGTCGACACTGTCGTTTTCGGATACACAGACGGCGTGATCTACACTCCGCTTTACCGTCGTACCCCGAAGAAAGGCGAACCATTCCCAGACAGTTGGTCACTCCCAGGTGGGCCGATTCAAGCCGAAGAGACTTTCGAGGAGGCGTGCAAGCGGAAGCTCGTAGAAGATTTGGATCTCAGGATTGAATATCTCGAGCAGCTATACACCTTCGGCTCGCCAGATAGAGACCCTCGGCGTCGTTCCATTAGCGTGAGCTACCTCGCACTTATCCGCTTGAACCTAACGCAGATGAAGCGTGATGGAACCGAGAAGATTCACTGGTTCCCCATCGGTGACTTGCCCAATTCCGGATGGGCCTTTGATCATGAGTCTGTCTTGGAGATGGCTATCAAACGCCTCAAAGCGAAGGTGTCCTATGAGCCAATCGGGTTAAACTTGCTCGACGAGGAGTTCAGTATTCCACAGCTGCAATCCCTTTATGAATCGATTCTAGAACGCAAACTAGACCGCCGCAACTTCGCAAAAAAAATTCATTCATTCAAACTCTTGGTTCCGACGGTGAAATTAGCTGTCGGCAGGGGACGCCCGACGCAATTTTTCAAATTCGACATGAACCAATACCGACTCCTCATCAAGGATGGTTTCATCTTCGAGATCTAAGAAAGCTTAGCGATGATGAATAGGAATGATCGAATAGCTGGCTGTTTGATTGGACTCGCCTGTGGAGATGCCGTTGGAGCGACACTTGAGTTTCAAGATCGAGGAACATTTGAGCCGATCTCTGACATGATTGGCGGCGGCCCATTTAACTTGCGGCCCGGAGAGTGGACGGATGATACCTCGATGGCTCTTTGCCTGGCCAGTAGCTTAATCGGGCACCGAGGATTTAATGCACACGATCAGATGCTGCGTTATGTCCAGTGGTATCAGACTGGGTACATGTCTTCCACCGGAAGATGCTTCGACATCGGAGGAACGGTATTGGGTGCCCTCCGATCGTTTGGGTTATCCGGGGAGCCATACTCAGGGCCTATTGATGAGTTTTCTGCCGGTAATGGTTCGATCATGAGGCTGGGTCCGATTCCAATGTTCTATTCTGACTGGGCGGATGCCATCTACTATTCCGGTGAAAGCTCAAGAACAACTCACGGCGCGAAAGAATGTATCGCTGCATGCCAGTTGTTGGGATCTATGCTTCACAAGGCCATTAACGGCCAACCGAAGGAAGAGATATTATTTGGGAAGCATTTCCCTCAGGGTAGTGACTATAAGTTGCCTATGAAAATCAATGCAATCGCCAACGGAGACTACACGATGAAGGATCGGGATTCGATCCGGGGTAGCGGTTATGTCGTTCAATCCCTCGAAGCGGCTTTGTGGTGCTTTTACAGTACAGGCAGCTACAAGGCGGCAATTCTTGAAGCCGCCAATTTAGGCGATGACGCCGACACGACCGGTGCAATATGCGGCCAGATTGCAGGTGCATATTATGGACGGAGAGGGATTCCAGAGCTCTGGCAGAAACGTCTGGCGAAACTCTTCGTGATTGAAGGTATCTTGGACGGCTTGTTGGGAAATCAAGCGTAATGGATAGCCGAGAGAAATACGCAGGTATCCTTTGGGGTACTGCTGTCGGAGACTCTTTGGGGTTGCCGGCCGAGGGCATGTCCCGAAAGAAGATAGAGCAACGCGGGTGGTATAATAATTGGAAACATCGGCTCGTACTGGGTCGAGGTATGCTTAGTGATGACACCGAGCATACTCTCATGGTGGTAGAATGTCTGACTGCACACCCGAGTGACGTGCACGAATTTCAACGGGCATTGGCGAACAAATTGCGCTGGTGGCTACTCGCATTTCCTGCTGGTGTAGGATTTGCAACCGCACGGGCTCTGTTGAAACTTTGGATTGGCTTTCCTTCTTCGAGATCCGGCGTATTTTCTGCGGGGAATGGACCCGCCATGCGAAGCGCCATTATCGGTGCCTATCTATCAGAGTCGCCCGATAATATAGAGTCCTATGTTCGCGCGTCTACCGAACTCACACATACCGATCCGAAAGCTTTAGTTGGCGCACTAGCGGTTGCCTACATTGCCGCCACTCCAGACAATATTTCTAGTTGCTGGCGGGCGCTGGAAGGACTGATTCGGATTGAGCCTACGGATTGGCCTCGTATTTTGGATACATTGAAGATAGCCGTGGCGGAAAACTGGTCGATGGATGACTACCTGGTAGAACTTCGACTCGGTAATGGTGTCACGGGGTATGTCTATCACACGGTTCCCGTCGTCCTTTTTGCGTGGTTTAAATGGCATGATTCCGCGAATATGTATTCAGTTTCTTTGACTGAGGTATTAAATAGCGGTGGCGATACCGACACGACGGGCGCAATTATCGGGGCTCTCTCGGGTGCGAGAGTCGGTTCGATCAATATTCCCCGCGAGTGGAGGTCTAATATTGCAGATTGGCCCCGAGGTGCTTCTCTTATCGACGGTCATGTGTCCGCTCTCATCAAGAATGAGGCCGCGACCTCTCCGCGCTGGATATTTTGTTTGGTAAGAAATCTGGGTTTTCTTGTGATCATTCTATCTCACGGATTTCTGAGACTGTTTCATTGGAGTAGACATAGAGTATTAGATCCAAGGTCGATGTCGGATACCTATCGGAATTCTAGAAATCGTTGACGAAGGATGCGGGACCGTCTCCTAGGGGTCCTTGACTAGTTGTGTGGCGAACATCGTGCCTAAAAAAAATAAACGGGTAGGAAAACCCGTTCTCCTTTACGCTTGGTGTGGGTGAAAAGGAGAA
>DGMY01000048.1:14815-37559 GCA_002388665.1 Opitutia bacterium UBA4506
GTGCTGGGGATAAACGGGTAGGAAAACCCGTTCTCCTTTACGCCGGGTTGGTGAAAAGGAGAACGGACTTTCCAGTCCGTTTCACATCGTGTGCGGAGTGCCGTTCTGGGGATAAACGGGTAGGAAAACCTGTTCTCCTTTACGCTTGGTGTGGTGGAAAGGAGAACGGACTTTCCTGTCCGTTTCACGTCGTGTGCGGAGCATGCGGTGTCCGGCTCCGCCGGATCTTGTTCTGCTCGAATTAGACTGTTTTTCCCATGGGGGCAGCTTTTGCCGCTGTCCGTATAGGGGGGCTCCCTATGATCGGACGCCTTCTTGGGTTGGTACCGCCTGCAAGACCTCCTTCAGGCAATCGATCATTTCCTTCCGGAGGGGCTGCGCCTGTTCGTGAAGCCTGCGTTGGAGTCTCTCGTATTCCGCTCGTCCTGCGGCGGTCTCGATGGGGACGGGATCGAAGCCGAGGGAACTGCAGTCATAGGGGCTCGCTCGCATGTCGAGTGTACGTGCCTCGATGGCGAATTCGAAGCACCGCCACATGAGGTCGCTCCCCATCCAGGGCATACACTGGCCGCAGAGCTTGTAGAGGTCCATATTGGTATGGAGGCATCCGCATTGTTCGTTTTCTATGCGGGTGTCTTTGCGTGGTTGGATCCGGTTGAAGGGTTTTGCTTGTTCGCTGAAGAAGCGGAACGCGTCGGAGTGGCTGCAGGCGATTGGTTGACTCCGTACAAACGCGTCAGTTGCTTCCTGCCCGAGGCGGAGGGGTAGTTGTTCTGCGTGGCGGATCTCTCCTTTCTCGTCTCCGCGATAGACCATCGCCCATTCGTGCATGCCGAAGCAACCAAACTGGGGAGGACGTTCGTAGACCGCCTCACAAAGGCGGAGCGCCATTTCCAGGCGGTGGTGCGCGCGGGGTTCCATCGTGCTAGGATCGAGCGTGGTTCCCTCCGCGTTATGGCGATAATAGCGATGCTGATAGGTCGGCTCCTGATCGGCCCCGATGAGGGTGAAACCGTATTGCGGGTGCCAGGCCTCCAGCTGGGTCGGTTTGATCCGATAGTAAATGAAGAGAAAGTCGTATACGGGATGAAGGGTTCGGCTCGCACGTCTCCGGCGGTAGGGCTCCGTCCACTGCGACGCACGCTCGGATTGGCGTTGCGCATAGACACGCCATACCTCCTGAGGGAGTGCCTTGCTGTGTACCGTCGTCGACTTCATCACTTTGTATTTCACGAATTTGTCGGATAATGTAAAGCGTCACCAACGAGCCGCTTGAGTGCGGCGTGGCTTTGGCTCCACGCTATTCCCAGGCAATGAGCCGTTCATACGCGACGCTAGCTGAAGCATCGCGCTACATTGTCCGAACTGTTCGATGGGAACGTTTGCTGAAGCTGCACGCTACGGGAGGGTGACGCTAGCTGAAGCATCGCGCTACATTGTCCGAACTGTCCGATGGGAACGTTTGCTAAAGCTGCACGCTACGGGAGGGCGACGCTAGCTGAAGCATCGCGCTACATTGTCCGAACTGTTCGATGGGAACGTTTGCTGAAGCTGCTCGCTACGGGAGGGTGACGCTAGCTGAAGCATCGCGCTACATTGTCCGAACTGTTCGATGGAAACGTTTGCTAAAGCTGCACGCTACGGGAGGGCGACGCTAGCTGAAGCATCGTGCTACATTGCCCGAACTGTTCGATGCGGACGTTTGCTAAAGCTGCACGCCACGGGAGGGTGACGCTTGTGGTGTTTTGGATGATTCTGGACTGAGAGTATCGGAATGTGGGCCTGGATCGGTCGCGCTTTGGGGGGCTCAATGTGAAATCTCGTAAACAGCACTTGTTCCTGTCCGTTCGCTCGCATAGCAATTGATGCTAAGCGAAGGAAAGCAGTACCCGCTCTGTTGGATCCCGCTTCTTACCTCTCCACTCTTATTTTATGAAAGTCTTAGTCATTGGGAAAGTTTGGCCCGAGCCTCGCTCGAGTGCGGCGGGGGCGCGAACTTTGGGGCTGATCGAGGCGTTTTTGGAGGCCGGTTGGTCGGTGACTTTTGCGACTACGGCGCAGCGCACCGAGTTTTCCGTCGATTTGAGGGCGCGGGGCATCTCGACTGAAAGGATTCAGGTCAATGACGAGTCCTTTGATGAGTGGGTTCGAGAGCTCGGACCTGATTTCGTCGTTTTTGACCGGTATATGGTCGAGGAGCAGTTCGGCTGGCGCATCGAGAAAGTCTGCCCGGATGCCCTGCGCATTCTCGACACCATCGATCTCCATTGTCTGCGGCTCGCCCGTGAGCAGCAGTTGAAGCAGGGTGGGGCGCTGGATCTTTTCAATGAGGTGGCACTTCGTGAGATTGCGGCGATCTTTCGTTCCGATCTTAGCCTGATGATTTCGGAGTTTGAAATCGAATGCCTGGAATCGGTCTTTCAAGTGCCCTCCGAGCAGTTGGCTTACCTTCCGCTGATGGTAGAGGGTCCGTTGCCGTCCGCCGTCCCGTATGAAGATCGAAAGGACTTTGTGATGATCGGCAGCTACCTTCACGCCCCCAATTGGGATGCGGTTCGCTGGTGCTGTGCCGACATATGGCCCATCATCCGCCAAAAGTTGCCCAAGGCGGAGCTGCACCTCTACGGCTCGTATGAGCCCGAGAAGGCGCGTCAGTTGGAGAATGCTGCCAAAGGGGTCCATTTTCGCGGCCGAGCGGAGCATGCCCTGGAAACGATGGAGCGCTACCGGGTAAATCTTGCGCCCCTACGTTTCGGTGCGGGGCAGAAGGGAAAGGTCGCGGACGGCTTTTGTTCGGGAACACCGACGGTGGTCACCCCGATCGCTGCCGAATCCATGAACGGCTGTATTGACTGGGGCTGTCCAATCTCCGCCGATGTGAACGCTTTCGCGCAAGCCGCGGTCGACGTCTACACCGATCCAGAGTCATGGGAAAAAGTGCAGCAGCAGGGCTTTCGAATTGTCGAAGAGCGCTTTCTTGCCCGAGAGTGGAAACCGCGGCTGATCGATCGTATGATTTCCATGAATACGGAAAGCCGTCACAGGCAATTCGTGGGACGGATGCTTCGCCACCATCACCACCGCAGCACCGAATACATGAGTCGCTGGATTGAGGCGAAGAACCGATTGGGCGGAGGCGGGTGAGGCTTTTTCGCATTTCGGGACAGGGAAATATTGACCCCTCTCGAAGGTCCGCTTCTGAGTCCGCTCCGACGGATTTGCTCTCATAGAGACCACAAAGTTTACGGAGGGCTTGGTTGATGTCGGTATTTTGCTTGAGTATTTGCAATTCGCGAATAGCGTACAACCAGATGATCAAACCTCAGGATATTTTTGTCGGACTGGATCTTTGTCGTGGCGAGCAGGGGAGGGGGACTTACGCAGAGCGTGGAGAGCGCTTGAGTATGAGTGCTTCCGAGGTGCATGCTGCGGTTGGCCGACTGGGTCAGGCCCGCTTGTTGGATCCAGAGTCGAAAAGCGTGCGTCGGAAGTCGTTTATGGAGTTTCTGGAGCACGGTGTTCCTTACGTATTCGCTGTGCACACTGGAGAAGTCACAAGGGGGATACCGACTGCATGGGCCGCCCCGGTATTGGCAAACCAGATTGTTCAAGGCGGTAGCCTTCCTCCGGTCTGGGCAGATCCGAACGGAAAGACCGAAGGGGTTTCGCTGCGACCGCTATACCGAAGCGTTCCGAAAGCCTCCCGTGCGAACCCGGACCTTTATGATTTGCTGGCTCTCGTGGATGCTCTTAGGATCGGCCGAGTGAGGGAGAGGGAAATCGCCAAGACGATGCTGAATAAGAAACTCAAGGATTATGCCACCGCTTAACATCGGAGCCTTGCGGGCTGTTGCGAATAATTTAGATCCTCTTGAACTGAATTATGCATTTACCGGAGGAGCTGTTGTAAATCTACTACTGGATGATCCCGAGATGGGGCCCGCTAGGCCGACGGACGATGTCGACGTTATCGTAGAGGTCGTGAGTGATGAGTTCTATGCTGGGATTGAGAAAGCTTTACGAGAAGCAGGGTTTGAGAACGACATTTACGGGCCTCTGTGCCGATGGCGTTTGGGGAGCCTCGTAGTCGATATTATGCCAACTAGCGGCGACCGCTACGGACTAAACTCTCAATGGTTTCCCGAGGCATTGGAAACCGCTGGGATTGTGGAATACGGGCACACAAAGCTACGGATCGTTTCACCGATTGGATTTCTCACGACAAAGTATTTGACGTTCATTGAAAGGGGGGAGGGGGATTTTCATGGGAGCCACGATCTGGAGGACTTTATCACCGTCATAGATGGGAGAGATTCTATCGTTGATGAGATCGATACCTCGAGGAAAGATTTCCGGGATTACCTCATTGGCGGCATGCGGACTCTCCTTTCCGAATCGGATTTTCAAGAAGCGCTGCCAGGTTTTTTGAGAGGCGACTGGGCGAGCCAGGCTCGCCTACCTCTGCTTCGCACGAAACTGCAGCAAATCGAGGCCCTTGGGGATTGACGGATGAATGGCCCGGGTTCGGGAGTCGATGCTAATGGACCATTTGTCTTTGAGGCAGGCGTTCTTTGGGGGGGATATCGACGGAAAAATTGACCCCTCTCGAAGGTCCGCTTCTGAGTCCGCTCCGACGGATTTGCTCTCATAGAGACCACAAAGCTTACGGAGGGCTTGGTCGTTGCCGGTATCGATTGTTTTGAAAGGCCGAGGCATTCCCGCCCGGATTCATTCCTCGTCGGCTGAAGTGAGCCTCTCGGCGGCCCTGTTTTGCCTCTCGGTTTCCTCTGTGAGCCCCGCGCCTATGTGAGAGGAAACGGAGTTCTTCCCGGTCTTGATTTACTTGCCTGCGTTCATCAGGAGGGAGGGCATCTTTTGACCCGCCGTCACACGGATCTTTGTTTTTTGCGGCGGGCCCCAGTTCGAGTGAGTGACTCTTTTTTGTAACGACTGGTCCCCGACAAGATTGGCAGCGGTCTCGGCTGACCCTGTCGAGCGCTAGAAGAATGAGTAGCGTCACCACTTTTAGGTTGGGAGCCCATTGCGAGCGCAGTTCGAAGGTTGGTGGGTACGGTGCCTATTCTTTCTTGCGGGAGAAACCACAGCCCAGTGCTCCGAGGAGGAGGAAGGCGACGACGGCGATCCACCAGCTGCTTTCGCTTGCGGATTGGCGGGTAGGTTCGGTTTGGAAACGGACGTTCAGTTCGGCCCAGGGGTCGACGGCCACTACGCGTTGGAGGCGGATGAAATGAGTGGCTGCGGGCACGCTGAGATCGAACTGCGCGGGCGAAGGGAGAGCTGCGTTTTGTTGCTCGATCAATTGCTGGACGACGGCGGCAAGGCCTTCTGCGGATTGGGCGGATTGGACGGGGATGGCCCCGCTTTGGCTCTCCATCTGGGCCATGGCATTTATGTTGCCCGATACGTTGGCGACTTTGGAGCGCCTTTGGTTGAGTCCCGATAGGGCTTGCTGCTTGCGCACTTCGTTCCACTGGACGAGAGCATCGGCGTTGAAACTAGCATCGTTGAGGGAGAGATTGTAGGCGGATTCGAAGGCTCGGTTGGCATCCTGGGTCTTCCCCTGCTGGAGGAGAGAGTTTCCGAGACCGTAGAGCTCCCGGGCCGAATCGATGTTGTTGTCGGCAATGGCAAGGCTCGATCCGACACCCTTGCCGTCGTGCGGGCGGGTTACGATGCCCGCGAGGTTCAGGGTGGTCTCTAGGGTCTCTGCGGGGACCCGCCACTCTTGAGGCGCGTGAACCAGCCACTCAATGTTTTCGAGAGGAAGGCCGAGGTCGGGTAGTGATAGGTTTTGTGTCTCGGTAGAGGTGCGCGAGAGAGGGCGATCGTGCGTGGCGGTGATCAGGCGGACCTCGGTCTCGGCTCCGGAGACTGAGCTCTTCGCCAGCGGGATGAGGATCTCCTCTCCATCTTCCCAAAGGCGTACGTTTTGCCCGTTGACGAATGCGGACCAGAGGGTTGTCTCCTCCTGTAGACGGATGGGGAGGTAGCGTTGATTCTGGGTTTGCAGGCGAACGACGGTTTCCGTGAGCGCAATTCCGGTCTCGGCGAGGATGGTGCGGGCATTGACCGCGAGGACGCGCGCTTTGAGAAGAGACTCCGATTCGCCGAGATTGCGGACGGCAAAGTGGATGGGCTGGCCGGGTTCGGTGAGGCGGAAGACCAGGCCGGAGGCGGGGGCCTGGGTTCGGCCTCGAAGCCGATCGGGAATGTTGCTCCAGAGGGCTCGATTGTTCTCGGCCGACGGGTCCGGGGTGAGGTCGAGTCGTGGGTTTGTGAATACGGATGCGTAAGCGGTGTATCGGTCGGAGTTCTGGAGATAGGGAAGGTTCAGGGGCCAATCCTCGTTTTGCGGGACCGCTTCCGTGAAGTAGTGGACCGTGAGGGATGAGGTGCCGATGATGCGGCGGTCGAAAACAATTTTCCAGGTCGAAGGGTCGTCGGGGCTTTCTTGGCGAAAGTGCGAGAGATGGGGATGCTCGACCACGAGGGAGCTGTGGCCCTCCGGGACGGTCAGCAGGAGTTCCTTGACTCCGGCGTTCTCGATGTCGAGGGCGAAGACGATCCGGTGTTCGACGCGGCTCGAGTCGACTGTGACGCGGGCGAGGCTCTGGGTCTCAATCCACGGACTGAGTTTCTCGATTGAATAGGACGCTTCCCAATTTTTCGCGAGGAGTCGGATCAGGTGTCCGCCCGGTTTGCGGATGCCTTGACTCTGCGGGTCAAGCTGTAGGGCGGCGCTTTGCGGGTCGACCGTGACCTTGAGTCCCAGTTCAGGGGAAATTTGATAGAGGCCGGACTCGCGGGCCACCCGGGCGAATCGGATAGCTGGGAGCGGTCCATCTTCGAGTCGGTCGGCCCCAGGGCCGCTGAAGGTGAGTGCGAGCTGGAGAGAGCCGAGGACTTTTTGCTGAAAATGAAGGATAATCTCGAGACCCTCATCCGTGGTGTCCTTAGTCCAGTAGGCTAGGTTGGTCGCGGAAATGTTTTCGACATCAAAGGGCGCCGGAACGGCGAAGCGCATGGAGAAGAGTCCGGCCTTCTCAACTGTGGCGGTTCCTTGGAAGCTGAGAAGGGTCCGGTCTTCGCCGAGGGAAAGGTTTTGCCGGGCTTCGATGTGGATCTCGGGTTCGACTCCGCGGGCGGTGAAGGCGAGCGCGGGCTCGTCCTGTCCAAACCGGAAACGTTCGCGGACGCTGAGGGTTTCCCCGACCATCTGGACGAGTGCTGGGTCGATGGAACTGTCATTGCCGCCTGGAGACATGGCCTTCGGGGTCACTCCGGTCACTTCGACCTCGGAGGGCGTGGCGAGGAGGACAGAGCCGAGGGATGATTCCACATCAGCGATGCGAGGAATCTCGAGGGTTGTCTCGTAGGGGAGATTGGACTTCACCATTTCGGTTACAACCCGGATGGTGAACGGGGTGGATACCGGCTCTGAGGCGAGGACCTGCAGCGACCCCGTCTCCGGATTAAACCGCCAGGTGTGATTGCGGTTCGCCTCGACGTGGGTGACGATTTGCGATTCGGGAACGTCGATGGAAAAGGCTGATGATTGTCCTTGGGCGAAGGAGAGGTGGAAGCGATGCTCGCCGATCACGACGCCACTGATCGGGACATAGACATGTTTCGATTCGCTGAAAAAGCGCAGGGGTTCTTTGGCTGGATCGCGTTTTGCGGGGGACCAGGATAGATCGGGAAGGGTCCCGACGCGGAAGGTCAGTTCGAGGCGTTGGCCGTCATGGCTTTCCCGGATGTCGACCGCCTCTTTTGATTGGAGGGTCAGGCGCCCCAAGCCCTTGCCGCTGAGGGTGGCCTTTTGGATCAGGGCGGGTCCAACGGCGAGGGTTACGGTCCGCGAGTTGCCCTCGGCCTGGGATTCCCAGAGAGCTTCCATCCGGATTGGATGGGTGCCGTCACTCTTAGCTCGCGCCAACAGAGAGCCCTCCGCCGTGCGGACCAGCTCAATGGCATCCGCGTCGTAATCGATGGCGGTTACCCGGGTTCCGGCGGGAGCGAGAGACAGGGTTTCTCCGGCCGTGGCTTTCCACTCGATGCGGGTCTCTCCGGACAGGCGGTTCGCATTTAACGTCAGGTCGTGGGTAATGCTCTCGGCATGGGCGGCCGAAAGGTCGGTTGGGTCGGCGATTCCCAGCGCCAGCACCGCGAGGAGGACGGACGCCTTCCCGCCGCCGGCCCATCGGAAACGCCGGGCGAACAGAACCTGGGCGGCGACCGCGGCGACTCCGACCCAGAGGAGTGGCCAGCCAGCGGGGAATGAAGTGGCGGAGGCGAAAAAGATCAGGGCCAGCCCGGCGGAGGAGAGGGCGAGGGCCGCAGGACGGTTGCTACGGAGCGCAAAGGCTCCGGCGAGGAGGACGAGACCTGCGCCGAGCCATGGAATATTGGGGTGAAATCCTCGCGAGCCGTCCGGTGCAGTTAGCACCACTGTGGCGTGGATCGACTCGGCAGCGGGGAGAACCTTTCCGGTGAATTCAAGTTGTTCGGGGAGAGGAGTTGGATGCCCCTGGACTAGATTCGTCTCGAGGGAGAGGACTGCGCCGAGGAATGCAATGAGTGCACAGGCGCAAATGGCGATGCCGAGGAGGAAGCGTTTCCACCAGAGGGGCATCCGGATCGCTAGACGAACCAGGAGAACCATCCCTATGACGCCGATCCCGAAGAGGAGGAGACCGAGGGCGAAAGCGAAGCCTTGCAGGGGAGGAGGATGTGGCAGGTTGATCGGGGCGAGGAGGCCATCGCGGAAGGCGGGCACTACGGATCCATCGGCGCGGACCGTCCAGGTGAAATCCTGCACGGGCGCGGGGAAGACGGGAAGGGAGAGGAGCATTTTCGAGGATGGATCGCCGGGGTTGGCGGTGGTCAGGGAGACCCGGAGGGTTCCGTCGGGCCCGGTCGTGGCGGGGAGGGGAATCAAGGTGCGGCTGCCGTCCGTCACCGGAGTGACGGCCTGGCCGGCTACGCGGGTTTCCCAGATGCGGGCTCCTTCCGGGGCTTCGAGGGCGAGGTAGGGTCTTTGAATGCTACGCAGGGTCAGGTCCATCTCGGTGATGAGTTCGCCGGAGGGATTGATTCGGGTCTGGGCATGAAGGTTTTCGATGTTCTGCTGGATCGATTCGACACCGGGGAGGGAGCGGAGTGCCACCGCGAGCTCCGGATTCTCGTTCTCGTAGCGGAAGGCGGCGATCAGGGGAGAAGAGTAGAGGAGCCGCCATTCTTCGGGGAGATCCCGCGCTTCGATTCGAGTGAGAGTCTCGGATTTCTCCTGCCGCGCGATCTCGAAGGGGAAGTGGGAGACGAAGGCGAGGAATCCCTGCTCGTCGGCCTTGAGCAGCGGTGTGGGCCCGGTCGTCGGGAAGAGGGTGTCGCGAGCGATCGGGGATTCGTAGGTGGCGAGGATGGTGAATGCCCCGGAGAGTGGAGACTGGAATCGCAGCGTTGCCGTGCGGTCTTTGAGGCTCCAGCTGCGGAGACCTTCCCCCTGAAAATCCGGGTTGTCGTAGCCGCTGGGCAGCTCGAATTGCAGTTCGGTCAACGGGGCACCGGTCACCGCGAAGTTGAAAATGGCGCTGCCATAGAGAGTTTCCTCGGCGAGGGTCAGGAGGCGGAAGGTATCGAGGCGGATGGACTGCTCGACCGCCGCGAGGGAGGCGGACAGGACCCAATCGTCTTGCTGCATGCGCCAGGCGAAGGAGGCGCGGTCTTGAAAGCGGGGAAGGAAAGCGGAAGCGATCTCGGTGAGGTTCTCGGTTTGATCGACCTGGATGCGGATACCCTCCACGGTGCCGAGCCCGACGAATCCCCGCACGAGATTGGCACCCGGGATGGTTACGGGGTGGACGGAGAGTGGACGCGGTTCGAAAGAGCCGGGGCGTTCCATCTCGATCCCAAAGGCAGTGCGCCCTTTGACCTCGCCGTTCAAGTAGATCTGGATGAGATTCTTCCCGTCTTCCTCGACGAGCTGGTAGTCCTTTACGTCTCCGCCGGAAACGGAGAGAACCATGAAATTCGCGGGGATCTCGACGGGAATCGTGGAAACGGCAGCTTCGCGGATCTCTACATCGAAATCCGCGGAGAGGTGGATTCCGGAAAAGTCGGTTTCGTAGAGAATGACGACGGATTGGAAGAGCTCCGGAGTGACCGGTTCGGCCCGGAGGGAAAGGCTGTAGTCGGCGGAACCGTGGCGGAAGGCGATCGCGGGCCGGTTGCCGGTCGATTCGCTGAAATCGAAACGGGACGAGGGGAAGAGGTTGGGTGCAACCTGGAGGAGGCCGTTGGTTCCGGCGATGTCGATCTTGGTCTCGGCGTCGAAGTCGACTCGAACGAAACCGCTGAATCGCTGGGCTCCTTCGGGGGAAAGGCGGGTCGGCTCTACCTCGACTGGAAAGGTGCTGAGGATCTCCATCATCTTTACACGGAGGAGAAACTGTCCGCTTTGGGGCTCGGAGAACTGGACGAATATCTCGCGGGCACCGTCTTCGGTTTTGCGAATCGACCAGTCGCGAATGGAGGGGCCGGTCAGGTCGAGGATGTCGGCGGGACCGTCTACCTTGAGCCGGACCTCCTGCATGGCACCCTGGGTCAGGGAGTAGGCGAATCGGGTCTCCTGTTCGAGCGCGCCCTTGGCGACGGTGATCGTGGTCGCGCCGTCGACGGTGAAGAACTTCTTCGCACTACGGTTGCCGGCCCCACGGGTCCAGCTCATCCGCACCGTGCCTTCGCGTTCGAGCGGAAAGTTCTCGGTGGATTCCGATTCCGCGACGAGGCGGGTCACGCCGGAGACCGTCAACACCAGTGGCTCATCGAAACCGTTGACGGCTTCGAAATGACGAACTGTACCCTCTGCAGGGGTAAAGGAAAGGGATCCGCCGTCGACGCTTTTCTGAACCTTGACCGTGAACGGAATCTGAACCGCATAGCTTCCGGCACGGGAAAACTGGAGACTGACCTTCCCAGGCGATGCCTGAATCGTGTAGTCGTCCGCATCCGGGGTTTCGGTGAGGGCGATGGCACCGCGCAGAAGTGGCAGTTCGATTTTATCGTCGGAATGAACAGTGATCGTCCCGCTCCAAAGATGACGTGGTCCAGATGGGGAAAATTCTGTGCGGAGGCTGTAGTCCTCGATGGTGAAAGGGTTGATGGGGACCTGTCGGGCCGCGGCCGCGAGCTCGTAAGGGAAACCCTCGATGGCGAACGAGGTGCGGTGAGCAGCCGATTTCTCCAAGGCGCGAACGTTTTTGCCAGCTTGAAATTGAAGCCCGATCCCGGGTGCGGTGACGAACTCGACCGAAGCTCTCGCGAGCCCTTCGAGGGGGGGAGTGATCTGGAGATAGTCCGCTGAGCTCCAGGGAAGGGTCTGCTCGTGGGAGGTGAGAATCTCGATGGTTCTTCCGACGGGAGTCTGGGAGGGTGAAAAGGCGAGGGCGAGGGTGGCGCTATCTCCTTGTTCCTGGAGACCCCAGCCGCGCAAGTCCGCCCCGCGCACCTCCCGTATGGATCCGGCGTTCTTCAGTTGGAGGTAGACGAGGGTCAGTGGAGTCGCGATGGGCTCCAGGGTCACCTTCCAGTTGCCGTTGGTCTTTTGCGGGCCGACGGTGATGGTCCCGTGGATACGTGTTGCGATCTTTCCGCTGTGGGGCGTCTCGGCGGGGTCGAATTCTCCGTGAATGACGAAGCTTCCCGCCCGGCCTTCGGGCTGCGGGGCCGATGATTTGCTCTCGGCAGAGTGAGCCAGATAGGAAAGGAGGAAGAGCGGGAGGAGGAGGGCTATTTTCATGGGAGGAAATTTGCGTTGCGGATCATATTGGCCAGAGTCTCGATCTCGGCCGGGTCGTTGAAAAAGGACTGGGCCTGTTGGGTCCAGGAGAGGAGTTGCGCCCGGTCGACCGCAGTAAACCGATTGGCGTCCTGGAGCTTATCCGCGAAGATGGCGGCGGCCGTGCTCAATTGGAGTCGAGCGGAGGCGGAATCGATCTCCGGCCAGACCGGTGGATTGGGGATGATCCAAGACCGCTCTTCGACGGAGATGCGTTCGGTTTGATTGTTGTTTGCTGTGGGCCGATGGTCGCGAGGAGAGAACGAAACGATGCTGTCGGTCACATCCCAGTGGTAGCCGGTTTGTTGAGACATGATGTCGAGGATCCGGATTGCGGGAAGGTTTCGAACTGAAAAGTTCACCTGACGATCTGTCTTTCCTTCTCTGACCACAATGCCAACGCCTGACGATCTGTCGGGGTTGTTTTCCGAAATCAGGCCCGTGAGAGCTTGGGCGGCTGTCGGCAGACTCGTGTTGGAAAAAGTGACACGGGGAATGACGACCGATTCGAGTTTTTGCAGAATGCGTTCCGCCTCCGCACTGGGCGGGGAAGGAGGCTCCTCCATCTTGAATCGTACACGGGCGGTTCCCAGAGGGCCGGTTCCGTTTGGCTTCAGCTCGACCAGGTAGAGTGCGTTGCCGGTTTCTTCGGCGGCCATCTCGGCAGCATCTACAGCATCGTTGCGGAAGTCTTCCTTTTTCAGAAGGTGGGTATCGTAGCCGACGAGGCGGAAGCGCTGTACGCGGTCCGGATTCCACTCGACCTGGACTTTGACATCCCGGGCTACCGATTGGAGGGAGCTCGAGAGGGCCTGGGCGAAGAGGGGGCCGGCATCGTCCGGAGAGTTGAGGAAGGCGTATTGGCCGTCGCCGTTGCGGGCGAGTTCAGAGAGGAGGGGGTCGTTGAGGTTTTCCCAGCCGATCCCGAACCCATCGAAGGCGATCCCCTGATTCCGGTACTTTTCGATCATTTCGACCAGCTGGTCTGCCTCCGTTTGGCCGAGGTTGGCAATGCCGTCGGAGAGGAGGATGACCCGATTCTCGCAGTCGGGTTGGAAGAACCGCGAAGCCACTTCGTAGGCGGTTGCCAGCCCGTTCTCCAGATTGGTTCCCCCTTCGGGCGCTGAATTCAGGGCCGCTTGGATCTGGACTGAGTTCGTGGGGGAAGACTGGAGGAGCTCGACACGGGAGTCAGTGGCGAAAGTGACGATATTGATGCGGTCCTGGGGCCGGAGGCCGTCTGTGAGCTTTTCAAACGCGGCCTCAATCGTGCGCTTGCGGTCGGATCGCTGCATCGATCCGGAGTTGTCGATGGCGAAGGTAATCTGCGCGGGTTTTCCGGCGCTACTTTGGGCAGCGGTCTTCACGGCGAGCCGCACCACTTTGAGATTATGGCTGGCGGGAAGGGTTGCGGACTCGACCTCAAAGCGAACGGGTTCGCCGGCGGAGGGGGCCGGATCCCGGTAGTCGAAGGCGTTGTAGAATTCTTCCTGCCGGATGGAGCGCGGATCGGGGGTGATTCCCTGTTCGAGTTGGCGGGCGGCGAGCTGGAAGGAGACGTCGGTTACGTTGAGAGAGAAAGCGGAGAAATTGTCCTCCACGGTTTCGGTGAAGGTGGCCGCAGGGGGAGGATCGGCCGGCTCCGGAACGGGCATGGGTTGTGCCGCGACTTCACGTTTCTTCAATTTTGCCGCGTTGCTAGCGGAGGCATTTTCTACGCTATCCGTTTCGTCCGCGAACAACTGGCCCAGCGCTAGGGCACCCTCAATACGGTCCACTTTGGTCGTTTCCCTGGCGGATTGCAGTTGGCTACTAGCGGGTTGTAGCGAGGTCCGCGTTGCTGCGAAAGGATCGTCCATGGGGGCGTTCAGTTTTTCGCCTCCTCGGAAAAGGTAGCCTCCGATGATTGCGGGGCTGGAGTCGTTGAGATCCCGAGTGTCATTGCCCGCTCTGTCGAATTCGGCTGACAACGATTCAGCTGGTAATGGTTCCGATACGGATAGAGAGGAATTCCGGGAACGGGAAACCGGGGCACGGGCATCGCTCCGGGTGTTTCTCCGTGTAATCTCTCCGTTCATGTTTCCGAAATCCTCATAGTCGGTCGTGACGGGAGGAGGGGGAGGGGCCTGGGGTGCTGCAGTCGCCCCGCTATACTCGCTTCTGGTTGCCGCGGTGGTCACCCAGCCAACGGCATCTGGAGTTCTGGTGCTCGCGCGTTCTTCGGGTTCTGGGGTGGGGTTGAGATTCGTATCGCTCGCGCTCCGATCCTTTATCCCGAAGGTGGGCTCTTCTTCCAGGACGCTGGACGAATCTACAATCACCGCTGAGACGTTGGAAGGTTTTTGGGAAGGACTGGGCCGGGGGCGCATGAAGGAGGAGCCGGAAGATTGTCGATTCCCCGACGGCGCAGTGTCTAAGTCTACGGTTGTGCCGAATTCTTTGAATTCGATTGGAGGTGACTGTGCCTCAAAGGAGGGCATGGTAACAACGCCCGTACCGAGTTCCCGGTCACTGGATTCCAGGGGTTGGCTCTCTCGGGCTCGATCGAGGGCGGGAAAGAGGAGGAAGAGGATGATGAGTCCGGCGGCGATCCCGCTCCCAACCGAGGACATCCCGCGGAGGGAACGCAACCAGATCGGGACCGGGCTCGATCGGGGTGTCTCGGTCTCATAGGGCACGCCATGGACCTCGGAGAGAAGGCGGGCGGTTTCGGCCAGCTTCTTGCGTCGTTCGAGAAGCGTCGGATCCTGGGCAAGGGCTTCGCGGAGCTCTTTCTCCTCCTGTCGGGTGGTTTCTCCGAGAATGGAACGAAGGATGAGATCGTCGATGGGTTCCGGATCGTTCATTGGGAGCCTCCTTCTTTCTGGGCCTCGGTATGGAGTTGCTGGAGGGTGCGGCAGAGGATGAAGCCCACATTGGAGACTGAGAGTTTCATGCGCTTGCCCATTTCTTTGTAGGACGCACCTTCCTCGAATTTGAGCCGGAGAAGTTCTCGCTCCCGGTCGCCGAGACCGGCGAGGAGGGACTCAAGGCGTTCCAATCGTTCCAGATGTTCCAGCCGTTGGTCGGGTCGAGTCGTGGGGTCGTCGTTGTCCACCCGAACGGCTTCGTCGAACGGGACGGTGTGGCGATCCCGCCGAATTTCGTTGAGCGCCAAATTGCGGGCCGTGCGGTGAAGCCAGGCGAGGGGATGCCGGACGGGATTTTTCTCCCTTTCAAGCCGGATCGCGGACTCCTGAACCACATCCTCGGCGCCGGCGTTGTCGAGGTATTGGCAAACATAGCGATGAAGGCGCGGACGCCAGTCCTCAGGAAGAGCGGGAGAGCTCTTCGGAACCTGCGGTTTTTCTTCAACATCGGCGGAGGAGTTCATGCGGATTCCCGATCGATTTCTCGACCGAAGTTCGGATAGGGCTCGGGGATCATGCTCACAATAATTGGGTCTTACGCTGCGTGAGACACACGAACCTCCCTTTTATTAGAAAAAAATTTAAACTCGAGACGAAACTGCGGGATTCGGAGCGCCCCGAGCCCAGTTCGAAGGCCAGGGAGTTTCCAGGAGATGGGGATATTCGTAGCGTGCAGCGTTAGCAAACGTGCGTTGGAACGGTTCGCATGAATCGTCACGCTCCCGTAGCGTGCAGCTTTAGCAAACGTGCGTTGGAACGGTTCGTATGAAGCGTCGCGCTCCCGTGGCGTGCAGCTTCAGCAAACGTGCGTTGGAACGGTTCGCCTGAATCGTCACGCTCCCGTGGCGTGCAGCTTCAGCAAACGTGCGCATGGAACGGTTCGCCTGAATCGTCACGCTCCCGTAGCGTGCAGCTTCAGCAAACGTGCGTTGGAACGGTTCGTATGCTGTAGCGCGATGCTTCAGCTAGCGTTGCGTATGATCGGCCGCGCCGGAAAGGAAATTCGCTGTATGAAGAGATCGGAGATCGGGAGATGGGATGCGGGATCGTTTCCAGAGTGTCTTCGATTGATCGTGTGTGGCGCATCGTGCTTGAAAGAATAAACGGGTAGGAAAACCCGTTCTCCTTTATTCGAGTGGTTGGTAGAAAGGAGAACGGACTTTCCAGTCCGTTTTACGTCGTGTGCGGGGTGCTGTGCTGGGGATAAACGGGTAGGAAAACCCGTTCTCCTTTACGCTTAGTTGGTGAAAAGGAGAACGGACTTTCCAGTCCGTTTCACCTCATGTGCGGAACGTCGCCCATCCCCAACAAGCGCCAAATAAGCGCCTTCCGGCTACGCCGGATCTGATTCCCCGCCAAACCTCATGTCACCACGATATCGGGCTGTGGGGTCGGCACATCGTCGAGTTGGGACCAAGTTAGGCGGTAGAATGATCTCGGTGACGTGGGCTGATCCACCCAGATCGGTCCATTGGTCCCGGGGATGAGATCGCCCACATCCTCCCAATCCTCCAAATTATCGGATACCTGCAACTGGTACTGAGTCGTGCAGCGTGAAAGCCAAGTTACCTGCAAAGCGGTTTGTGGGGTTTGATTCTCATCAACCCATGCGTAGGGAATCACCTGGAAGGATTCGGGAGGAACCGCCGGCAACTGAGCCAGGGGCGTCAGCTTCGTGTCGATGGCGGCATCCAGAGCGAGTTCCATTTCCGTACGTTTTGCGGCGAGCGCGGGTGTCGCCAGCGTCAGCGTGCGCTGATTCTCGGCCCAGACCGAATAGTTCGTGTATTCGACCGCTTTGCCCGTGTTTCCCAAACCATTGGAAATGTCGGTGTCGGTTCCACCCTGCGCGCTGGATCTCAAGTCGTAGAATTCTTCCTGAGGATCGGCGGGAGATTCACCTTCCGGGTAATCGTAGCCGTCGAAGTAATAGACGTATTTGAAATCCTTTTCAATCAGTGCCCGGAGCCGGTTCGGGGGGTCCACGATGCCGTTTGGATTCCCGTCCGCATCCTGACCGCTCCAGATGTCGTCGAAGGTGAATAGAATCGAATCCTGAACCGGGGCTCCGGCCGGATTCTCAATCAGTGAGCTGTAGTCCACCCCACGGAAATCGTAAGAGGTGGTATCGATACCCAGCTTCGCGCAAAGCGTGGGGAGAAAATCAACATGGGAGACAAGCTCGTCACAGGTCTGGCCGGTGGGGAAGTCCACGGGATTCGACCAAACCAGTGGAACGTTGACGTTTTCCTCGTAGCACATGAATGACTTCTGGCGCAGCCCACCGTGACTCATGGTCATATCTCCATGGTCAGAAGTAAAGATGGTCCAGGTGTTGTCTCTCAAAGCGCGCGCAGCTTCCGCGTCCACCGTGCCGTCCAGCCCATCCAGTAGATCCAGCATCGCTGACAGTTTCCTGTCGTTGAGCTTCAAGAGGTTGCCGTAGAAGTTCAAGTACTCCAACTTTTTGGCGTCTGTCGGGACCGGGCCGAGGCCCGCCGACACCAACCGAAATTCGTTCTGGCAGGTGGGTTTCAGATTGTTGACCAGATTCTCATCGCTGGTCGGAGGGACATCGATGACGAGCGAATTTCCGCCGCTATCCTCGGTCGGACCGGTATGTTGTGACCATGGGGATGAGTCGGGCCCACTGGCCACATAACCGCCCTCGATATAGGTGCCATTGCCGCCGACGGAGGTGCTCAACCCCGGGCACCCGAGAACGTCATGGGGGTTGATAAGGCAGATGACCAGACAGAACGGGTTGCCCCCCGGATTGTTGATCTTCTCGCGCAGGAAGGCCATCGCGCCATTGGCCTCGTTCTCTGGATCCGGAGGACCATCGGCCTGGGTGAAAATATAATCGGGATCCGAGGGGTCGCCGACGGGATCCTGCCAGGTCGAGCCGTCAAAAAAGCGGCCGTCGTTGTTGGGCGTGCCGCCGCCGTAGTTGGGGATCTTGGCATCGCCTCCGGCGTCGGGAGAATTCCAATCCTCCATCCCGTAGCGAGAGATATCATCACTCGTGTAAGAGCCATCCGGGTTCTCCTTCCCCTTGCTCATGTGCCACTTCCCCTTCCAGATCACGTCGTATCCCTCAGCCTCGAGCACCGTGCCCAGATTGGCGATCGTCGGATCGAGCTGATGCTCCTGTTCCGATTGGCTCATATCTTCGGACAGCGTATCCGTGTTCAGGTGTTGCGCCGGATAGACACCGGTGAAAAGCGTGGTTCGAGCCGGGGTGCACATGGCGGTGTTGGTGTAGGCCCGGTTGAAGGTGACTCCCGTATTCTGGAGCCGGGTAAGTCCGGGCAGATTTGCCTCGGCCCAGCCCTCGGGATACCACTGAAGATTCTGCTGTTGATCCGTCGTAAAGAGGATGATGTTGCGGCGGGCGGCGATATCTTCCGCCAAATTCCCGGCCCCCCAGAGATTGACCGACCCCTGCATGGCCCCCAGCGCTCCCAAACCTCCAACCATTTTCAGAAAATCGCGACGAGGAATGCGCAATGGCGTTCCAGAGAAGGGTGGGCGAGAGGTGTGGTCTTTCATGTCAGAATCTTGAGTGTCCCGCTGCGAAAAAGAAACACTTTTTCTTATGGGTCTGGATAGCGGATGTAATGCCAAAAAGGGAAGGGTTCGAGAAAAAACGCCAGTCAAGTACGGGTAGGAAGCCCCGTTCTCCTTTGCTCGAGGAGCGGTAGAAGGGAGAACGGACTTTTCCGTCCGTTTCACGTCTCGTGCGGGGGTGCTGTGCTGGGGATAAACGGGTAGGAAAACCCGTTCTCCTTTGCTCGAGGAGCGGTGAAAAGGAGAACGGACTTTCCAGTCCGTTTCACGTCGTGTGCGGGGTTCCGTGCTGGGGATAAACGGGTAGGAAAACCCGTTCTCCTTTGCTCGAGGAGCGGTAGAAAGGAGAATGGACTTTCCAGTCCGTTTCACGTCGTGTGCGGGGTGCCTTGCTGGCGATAAAACGGGTAGGAAAACCCGTTCTCCTTTGCTCGAGGAGCGGTAGAAGGGAGAACGGACTTTTCCGTCCGTTTCACGTCGTGTGCGGAGTGCCGTTCTGGGGATAAACGGGTAGGAAGCCCCGTTCTCCTTTGCTCGAGGGGTGGTGAAAAGGAGAACGGACTTTCCAGTCCGTTTCTCGTCGTGTGCGGGGTGCCGTGGTGGGGATCAACGGGTAGGAAAACCCGTTCTCCTTTGCTCGAGGAGTGGTAGAAAGGAGAACGGACTTTCCAGTCCGTTTAACGTCGTGTGCGGGGCGCCGTGGTTGGGGATAAACGGGTAGGAAAACCCGTTCTCCTTTGCGCTGGGTTGGTGAAAAGGAGAACGGACTTTCCAGTCCGTTTCACGTCGTATGCGGGGCGCTGTGGTGGGGATAAACGGGTAGGAAAACCCGTTCTCCTTTACTCGAGGAGTGGTAGAAAGGAGAATGGACTTTCCAGTCCGTTTCACGTCGTGTGCGGGGTGCCGTGCTGGTGATAAACGGGTAGGAAAACCCGTTCTCCTTTACTCGAGGAGCGGTGAAAAGGAGAACGGACTTTCCAGTCCGTTTCACGTCGTGTGCGGGGTGCCATGCATCCCCTGTAAGCGCACATAAGTGCTTTTCGGCTATGCCCGCTCTCGTTCTGCTCGAATTGAATTCCAATCTCGTCGAGAGCTTTGAGGCTTCGACCCAAGGCTGAAGCGTCACACTCCCGTAGCGTGCAGCTTTAGCAAACGTTCGAATGAGCGGTTCGGGTGATGTGCCGCGATGCTTCAGCTAGCGTTGCGTAGGGACCGGCTGCGTCGGAAAGGAATCTCGCTTTATGAAGAAATCGAAGCTGGGTATATGGGATATTCGCGCATTGCCGGCGGGAATTCCATTTCGAACTCGAAAGGGCGACTGGGGACACCCATCGAAATAAGAGAATTCGATGACGCAGAGGGCCGAATCGTCTCATGGGTGTCCTCGACTGAATTTTACGATCACCATCGAAGCGACGGATGACTCGGAGAACAGCGCGACCCAGAGCTACAATGTGTTCCTGGGCCGAGTGCAAAATAGTTGTCGAAATTGGACCGATCGAAGAATATAAGAATAAATATGGGCCCAATAAGAAATCGGCTGCTATCCGAGGAACTCCGAGGAGTAAACGCTATGGAAAATAAGAATATGAAGCCTTGGCTGATTGCTGTTTTTCTCCTTAGTTTCAATTCTTGCGTGATCCAGCCGTTAACGGTTCCCAATAACAGAGATTTTACCTCGTTTGAGGTTTCCGTTTTTGAAAATGGAGAATTGGTTGAGGAGTATGAAATTAAAAAAGAAGACTCTTTGTTTGGGGAAATCTTGGAAGTTGCGAGACAGGAAGGGGAGAGGGACTGGTTCCCGGCAAGCTACGCGCCAAACGTTTTGGTGATGTCGCAGGAACCTTATCTACGACTGAACTTTTCGGAAGATTCTGTGGTGGTTTCACTCTATTCGCAATCCGGAGGCAATTTTGATCAGAAAATTGTTTGGCTGGATCGAAAGGAGTTATTCGAGAGCTTGAAAGCGGGGCCGAACTATAAGAATTATGATTGGTGACGCTGGGAATGTTCCTGCTAGAGCGGTGGATACGTGTATTCGAGAAAAAATTCGAGGATATCTATCGGCAACTCTGCCAGACGATGGCAATGTTTCCGCTTGGAATGACAGTTGATCCGATTCAGGATCATTGGATGATAACTCTGTTGGAAGATGCCTGCTTGCTCAGGGCAGTAGAGTTCGAAGCTTCGAGGGGGGAGGGGGCAGCGTGGATTTCGACGGAGCGGTCCAGATGCAGATGGGTATTTGGGGAGGAATACTGTCAAATATTTTTCGGGGAGTCGTTGGGTGTCCTCAATCGAATTTATAAAGGTTACAAAAACCGCGAAAGGAAATGTTCATTCAGTGGAGATGCCTGACGGGGGATCGGCATCCGTTAGAAATTTTAGTAATTCATTTGGAGAAAATTCCCCTACTTTACAAATTTCAAGCCCGACCGGCCAGAAGATAAAAATTCGATATGGTGAATAACTATGGATGTATCTAGAGAAGACTTTTTGAAAGTATATGAAAATTTGCATGAACAGATTTTTAATGAAAATTGTTACTCGTGTGATTTTGTAGATTCGAACTGGATTAAATTTAGTGTTGGGTTTTCGCTTGACGGATTGGTAGATGTTTTTCCATTTGTTAATTTGTTGGTTTCGAGTTTTTGTGACAGCGAAATCATTATTACGGATATCGAAACGATTCCTTCACATCAATTTACAAAGATTGTTGGACTGAACTCTAGCCAGTTTCGGAATGCCTCTTGTAGTCTGTTGGGGCACTTTCAGTCTCACCTTTTTGGGCAGTCTGGAAAGTGGGGTATTATTTGTACTCTTGAGGAGGAGAGTTATTTAGGGTTTGAAGGACGTGTTGATTCGAAGAACTATCTGATCGAGCAAGCCTTGAAATGGGGGTTTCAATTGATTTCGACTGATGATGCCGATGTTGCGAATTGAAAAGTTTCTCAGTTTCGAAGGCCGAAATGAATAATGATTGATGCTACTCAGAATAGTTTAGTGTGGAATTATTTTCGTGAGCACTTACGAAAAGGGAACGATTTGAGCCAAATCGCTTCAGGGGAAGTAGATCGTTGCTTAGGGCGAATCTTCATCGTGTCTTCTTGTGGTTTTGATGATTCGGTTTTCGATAACATTGACGAAGGTGGATATTTTTCTTACGAGGATTCAGTTGAGGAAGTCATTCTTTATATTGCTAGTTTACTACATTCTCAAAGAAGGTCCATTGTTTTTGAGGATTGCGTTTCGAAAAGGGGGGATCGGTTTTTGCGGGATATTCGAGCAGATCGATTTTTTATTGGAAAGAAAGTATATTTTTTCTCGAATAGCGAAAGCTTGGGTGAAGAAAAGATCAAGAGTCTCATCAGTGTTTCAACGAGCGCGAACTCGTTTGCAGCGTTTGTTTTCAATGGTAGTTTTGATGACTTGTTCAGGAACGGGTCTTCCATTGATTCAGAAAACCTTGTGGCAATGCCGAGGTTTTTGGAATCCATAATCTTGGACGCATTTGACGGGGAGGCGTTTCTAGTGTGGCGTCGGCAGTGAGTCGAGTCTGTGTCTCACCATGATTATTCGTAGGCTCAGTTCCAGGGTCCGGCCTGCCCGGTGAGGTGGCATGGGATCAGCATTGGCCGACGAACTGGAATTAGTCGCCCCTTAAAAAGTCATAAGTATCCGTTTTATTAGCACTTTACGATTGTTTTGATGCTGATTTTTGCGCAGTCTTTTGGTGATCTCGACCTTCCAATCCACTCCTTTGGCACTGGAGATGATAGCCGCTTCAGATATCTTTCGCTTCTTCAATCCCTCACACACGATGCCCTCCCATCGACACTCATTCAACTCTTCAAGATTGGTCCCCTTACGAACCACATGTGAGTACCGCGCCCGCCATCCACAAACAGCTCTTTTCGATAGTTGCTACGGCTGATCTCATGATACAATGCCCTGGAATATTCAATCCGCTGCCTCCTCGCCATTCGCCCCAGAACAGACAATCCCAATACCCGGGTAAATGTTTGAGTTCTATCTTTAACCCCCCTTCGTATTGCCCCATGTCCTGGACCTGTGGCGTCATCCGAATATTGCGAGTCATTGGGTTAATCGGTGAGGATTTTTATATGCATGAATCATTGGCCTGACCCTGCTATGTCTCTCCTTTTCCCAGTCTCTTGATTTTCAATGGATCCGTTCTTGCCGTGCTCTTCACTGGCTTCGCTTTCATATATTCCAGGGTCTGAAGGAACAGCTAGGCCCTCGCTCAGCTCGTCCTCGACAAAAAGCTTAAAGCCAGAATAGTATGACGAGTCCAGTTGAATCGGTTCAAAACCTTGAAGTCTTACAAAACTTCCTTTCTCATCTAAAACTCCTATCTCATAAACTCGGGGATGTCCCAATTTTTGTT
>DGMY01000038.1:0-344 GCA_002388665.1 Opitutia bacterium UBA4506
TGTAGGGAACAATCTGGACCAACCACTGGATTCATCAGGGCGACGTGGAAGCGCGAAGCCTCGAAGCATCAGCCAGTGGCCCATGGCTTCAGCCTTGGGTTCCGTCTCCGCAAGGAAGCGCGAAGCCTGAAGGCATCGGCTACTGTCGACGCATGCCCCCTGGATCAGTCCCCCTTTCAATATGGAAGTATAAAGGAGAACGGGTTTTCCAACCCGTTTATTTCCTTTCCCGCGCCTGATCACGACGCAAACGGACTGGAAAGTCCGTTCTCCCTTATTTCCTTTCCGGTGCAGGGAAGCGCTAAGCCTCGAAGCATCAGCCAGTGGCCCATGGCTTTAGCCTT
>DGMY01000038.1:377-24508 GCA_002388665.1 Opitutia bacterium UBA4506
AAACGGACTGGAAAGTCCGTTCCCCTTTTTGCTCGCTTGGTTTTTCGTGCAGTCGATGAGACTCTTCGCTGGTTAGCGATCTACCTTGTTCTCTTTCAACCGAACCGAAAGCACAAGAACGACGCAAGCGAGACAGGCCAGAAGGGAGAAGATCGCCAACCAAGCGTCTTTACCATAGGCGTGCAAGGGCCCGCCTCGCTCGGAGTCAAAGCAGTTCATCAATAAACCCACCGCATTCCCCAAAAGAGCGACAAAGAAATACAAACTGAAATTAAAGAGACATACCGCCAGCCCGGCCTTACTGGGCTCATTCGTTCCGTAGAGCAATGGAATGGCAATTGGTGAAAGGCTGGCAGTTACTGCAAGCATGCAGAGAAACACCGCAACCGCCGGAGTTTGCACATTGAATCCAGTCATCAATACGAGTCCGCAGCAGACAAACGTCGACATGCAGCCGGACCCGATAATGAAGATCTTAATTCGCCCCCCGATCAACTTACCGAGAAACACGGGCACGAAGCCTGAGAGGGCGGCGAGAATAGCCATCAGCGACAACACCCATGCCGCATTCTCGGAAGTGAGCCCGAGAAAGTCTTCCAAATACTTTTTGCCGACGACTGTCTGGAGCACATAGTAGATCCCGAAATGTAGCCCGGTGCACGCATAGATACTCCGGTTGTTTGGAAGCCTTAAAATTTCGAGATACGGTCGTAACCGAAAGGGATTCCTGGGCTTCGATCCCCTGGCCACCTGTTTCATCCCGCATGCCAACGAGAAGACCAGCCAGCCGAGGATGGCGGCCAAGCCAAGCAAGAGCATCAGGTTGCGCCAACCGATCCCATTGGCTGCGATCACAAACGGCGCTCCGGCAACGATGCCGCCTGCGTAGCCGGTAAAGATAACGCTCGAAAGCGCGACGGGGAAATCCTTCGGCTGAAAGATCCGACGAGCTTCCTGAACCAGACTCAGGTAGAGGGAGCTCGCGCCAAGCCCGACCATCATCCGACTCGCGTAAAGCAGCGGGAGACCATGCGAGAGCGAGAAGAGAACGGCACCGACGCAAAAGACCAGCGCACCATAGAAGATCACGCGCCTTCCGCCAAAGTTTTCCACCATGAAACCGATGACCAATTGACTCAACGCATAGACATACATGAACGAAGCGCCGAGCCAAGTGATCGAAGAGGCCGATGCATTCAATTCACGCTGCAATGTGCCAAAGATGGCACCGGGAACCGCCACGCGCTGGACATTGGCCAGAAAATACAGTCCGGTTCCGGCAATCAGCGCCACGATCCACCATCCCGGGATTCCCGGTGCCCGATCTTCGTGAGCCGTCTTGGCGGCTACTTCGACACCAACCGGCGGTTTGGTCTCAGAACTGTCTGCGGGTTTTTGCATAGCAACTCCTCCATCTCCGCCTCCCCGATTCCGCACTGACGCAAGCGGGGCAGCATTTCCTCGTGGATGAGGCACAGCCCCTGTTCATCCTCGTCGATGACGGTCCCTAACCGCTGGCGCGTCTGATCATTCCGGCGGTCATCGTAACAAATATAGTCGTGGGAGATGAGGAGCCGGTGCAACCAATCCTGGGCCAGGTTCGCCACCATGGCGGTCTTGCGCGCGAACACCTCCGGCTGGTGGCGCCGAAGACGATCAATCTCCACCCAGCAGCCACACCGGAGGATCTCGCGGACGTATTCGGTGTCATTCGAGTCGCCGCAGTGGCCGACGATGATTTTCTCCGGCGCCGATCCGGCCTCCTGCAACATGCCCAGGGCCTCCAGCGTATTCCTACGCTTGGGAGCGGTATGAACGAACACCGGGAGGCCCGTCGCCGCCTGTACACGCCCGACAGTCGCGAGCAGAAATTTGGCGGCCGGGGTCAACTCCTCCACCGCGCACTTCAAAATACCCGGTCGGATCGATGTGCCCTCGGCGCCCTGTGCGCATTCCTCAAGAAGATACCCTGCGAGATCTTCAACAGAGATACGACCATAGGAGAAATCGTCGTAATGGTAAAAACCGGTAGACGCGACGATGTGAACACCCGAGCGCCGCGACACTTCGGCCAGGAGACGGATGTCACGGGACAGATTCAGCGGCGTTCCATCCACCACGGTCGTCACGCCATAGCGTTCGCGCAGACGTTGTAGCTTGGTTGCCGCCGTCACGATGACCTCCTCTTTGCGTAGCCAACTCTCCCCGAAGTAGTGATACAGGGAGAGTGAACTACAAAGAATGTGCTCATGGATCAGGGTCGCGCCGAGATCTTCGGGAACCACGGGGCCGAGCACCGTTTCAACGCGTCCCGCGCCCTCGGTCATGACAGTTACGCCTCCAGCGCAACCGGGTTGGAGAGCTCTCCGATCCCTTCGATTTCAACCGTAAAGACATCGCCCGGCTGAAGCCAACGTTGCGGCGTTGATGCCATACCGACTCCATGCGGAGTGCCGGTCAGGATCACGGTTCCGGGAAGCAAAGTAGTGCTCCCGCTGAGGAATTCGATGAGAGCCGGCACATCGAAGATCATGTCCTCGGCATTCCAATCCTGCACAGTTTCGCCGTTGATCCGACCCTGCAAGCGAAGCGCATTGGGGTTCGCAATCTCATCGGTCGTGACGAGGCACGGCCCCAAAGGGCAGAACGTATCGAACGTCTTCCCACGGCACCACTGCCCTCCCCCGTGTTTTAGCTGCCAGTCGCGGGCGCTCACATCGTTGGCACAAGTGTAGCCGAGCACGTAATCGAGGGCGTTCTCACGGCTCACATTCTTGCAGGTCTTGCCGATTACGACCGCGAGTTCGGTTTCATAATCGACCTCCTCGCTCGACAAGTGCGAGGGGATCTCGATCGGGTCGCCGGGATGCTGCAGGGAGTTGCCCCCTTTCATGAAAAGGATCGGAAACGACGGAATCTTCGCCCCGCTCTCTTCAGCGTGATGCCGGTAATTGAGGCCGATACACAGGATCGCGGCGGGCACGATCGGGGCGAGGACCTTCGCCACTGTGGCCTTTTCCCCCGATAGCTTTATGCCGTCGAGTAGATCGCCCTCGAGCCGTTCGGTCCAATCTTCATGCTGCAGGCCGTATTCAATGGCGCCCTGTTCGTTTCGGTAGCGGATGATTTTCATAGTGTCAAAGCGGGGACGCCCAACGATTCGGCGAGTGTGTTCAATTCCTCGACGACCTTGGCGTCGATGGGGATACCCGTCTCCATGCGTTCTTTCTCTTTTCGAAATTCGATCTCTCCGGGCTGGTACAGTTCGGTGACGCCCTCGGCCTTCACCGCATTCTTCACATAGCCGGAAAGCTGTGCGGCCAGCTGTTTGAAAAGACCGATCTCGATAAAGCGAGCCACATCGATCGCCAGCATAAAATGGGAGACGGACTGCTTTTGGCCGAGATCATACATGGACGGAAGGGTCTTCGAAAACTGAACGCCACCGAGGACTCCGGTGAGAAGCTCGATCATAAACGCGAGGCCGAAACCCTTGGGGCCGCCGACCGGCAGCATAAATCCTCCATTGAGAACGGCGGCGGGATCCGTGGTTGGGCTGCCGCCTTGATCCGCACCCCAGCCTTCGGGAATGGATGCCCCAGTGGTTTTGGCATGCAGGATTTTCCCGAGCGCAGCATTGCTCATGGCCATGTCCAACAGGATGGGAAAGGTACCGGCAGAAGGCGCGGCGATGGCCAGCGGGTTGTTGCCCAGGACTTTCTCGGCACCACCGGTCGGAGGCATGAGAGGCGTCGTATTGGTTGCAGCGATACCGATCATGTTTTTCTCCGCGGCCATCATGGCATAGTGCGCAGCGATGCCGAAGTGATTGCTATTGCGGACCACGACCATCCCCACCCCGAATTCCTCCGCTTTGGCCATGGCCAATTCCATGGCCCGGACTCCTGCGATCTGGCCCGCAGAATAGTGGGCGTCCACCAGCGCGGTCGCGGCATCGTCGCGGACGGTCTCGATTTTCGCCGAAGCCCGGTTCAACTCCTTCTGCATCCGGCTGATGTAGAGCGGCAACCGCATGACTCCGTGACTGTGAATGCCACGGGCATCGGCCTCGACCAGGGTGCGGGTGATGAGTGCGGCTTCGCCCGAGGGCACACCGGCCCGTGCAAGGCATCGGTTGGAGAAGTCGGCAATTTTATCGGGTAGAATATTCATACGATTACAGTTCAACAAAGACATCGCCCTCTTCGACGGTCACGGGATAGGTTCTGACCCGGATTTTGTCGGGCGAAAAAAGCGACTTGCCCGTCCGGATATCAAATTCCCAGCTGTGCCAGGGACAGCGGAGCACCTCGGTCTCCCGATCAAAAATGTACTCACCGCTCATCGCGCCCGCGCAATTTTTATCCAACATCCCGTCGGACAAGCAGGGACCCTTATGCGGGCAGACATCGCGCAGGGCATGCAGACTTCCTTGCTCGGAATAGACGACCACCACGGGACGCTTGTTAATCACCAGTGCCTTTTTCCGCACCTTTCCCAGTTCATCCATTGAGCAAACGAAATGCTTCATGATAGCTTCAGGAAGTTGCGCGCGTTCTGATACATGATCTTTTCGCGCAGGGTTTGGGGTATCTTCGACGGAAGGGTTCGCTTTGGATCATCGAAATCCCAGTGCGGATAATCGGACGCATACATAATCATGTCCTCCGACTCCATCATGCCAATGATGCTCATGAACTGGTCCGCATTGAGGTCGTCCCACGGCTGGGTGGTAAATCGCATGTTCTCGCGAAAATAGTCGCTGGGCATCCGCTTGACCCACGGCGTTTCTTGCCGCAGTGCCTTGTAGGCCGAATCCATACGGTGCATCATGAACGGCACCCATTCGAATCCTCCTTCGACGAGCGACACCTGCAAACCAGGAAATCTGTCGAAGACACCGTTGGTGATGAGGCTGATGGTTTGAGTCATGTAGGCCTGAGGGTGCAACGAACGCCATGCCACATAGTACCGCAGAAAGTCCCCGCCTTGGGCCGTAATGATTGCCGAGAGGTGCATGGCGATCGGCAGACCATGCCGATGAGCGGCAGCGAAGATCGGGTGGTAGTATGGATCCCCCCAAGCGAAATCGGAAATGGGCAACATGACCTGCTTCATCTGCGGGTGGTCCGCCATCCGGTCGATCTCGCGAACCGCCGCCTCCGGCTCCCTGGGGATCGTAATCGAACCAAGCAGCCGTTCATCGCGGTCCAGCCAATGCTCCACGGTATAATCGTTGTAGGCCGAGGCCCGGGCTGCCGCAAACTCATACCAGCCATTGCATACGCTCGCCTCATAAAACCAGCCGGTCAAAACCCCGTATTCGAACTCATACTTGTCCAGCAACTGCGTTTTCAGGAGTTCATAGCTGGAACCTGGCGTGGAGCCGTCTTCAGGACGGGTATCCATGCGGTATTTGGTTTCCTTGCGGATCTGATTGAACGGGATGGGGCGCTCGGGCACCCAACCGTAATCGGTAATGTACCGCTTCCACTGATCCGGCAGGTAGGGCACCAGATCGCTCAGCGAACGAATCTCGTGGTGGATGTCGGTATCAATAAGCAGTGACTTTTTCATGATGGTGATACTGCAACCACTCGGCTCACCGGACCGTCAGAACGACTTTGCCACTGTTCTCCCGGTTTTGTAGAATCCGGTGCGCTGACTCGGCCTCCTGGATCGGAAGCTCTGCATGCACAACCGGCTTGATACGACCGCTTTCAAACTCCGGCCAAAGCCGCTCGACCAACTCGCCGAGGATCCGCTGTTTCTCCTCGAGCGAACGCGAACGCAGGGTGCTGCCAATCAGACGCAAACGACGCGTAAGAACCGATCGCAGGGCCAACTCCGTGGTGACGCCACCCAAGGTAGCAATCAGCACCCAGCGACCTCCCATCGCAAGTTTGGACAAGTTCGGGCCCAAGCCATCGCCGCCCACGCAATCAAGGACGACATTCACCGGATGATCGCCGGCCGCACATTCGTCGAACACCGCATCGACCGACTCCTCGTGGTGGTTCACGATCCGGTCTACCCCGAACTCGCGCATCAGCTCTACCTTGGCCGAGCCACCGACCGAGGCAACGGTACGAGCACCGATAAACTTCGCAATTTGCAGGGCCGCGATCCCCACCCCACTCGCTCCCGCATGGACAAACGCGGTTTCGCCAGGTTGCAAATGCGCTTCATTGATCAGGTTCAACCAAGCTGTGGCAAAGACTTCCGGCAACGATGCCGCCTCCGCCATGGAGAGCCCTTTGGGTACCGGCATCAACAGCTCCGCTGGCACGGCGACCTTTTCGGCATAACCGCCGCCACCGAGCAAGGCACAAACCTTGTCGCCGACTTTCCAACGACTGCCATCGACATCTTGACCGACCTCCTGAATGACACCCGCAACCTCGAGTCCCATCCAAGGTGGCGAGCCCGGAGGCGGCGGGTACTTGCCCGCCCGTTGCAGGAGGTCCGCACGGTTCACCGCGGAAGCGTGGATCTCGATCAACACTTCACCAGCGGCACAGACCGGATCATCGACCTCGGTCCACACCAGCGATTCGTCTTCGTTTACTTGAATTACGTTCATGATAGTATCTCCAATGGGTGGCGGCGCTCGCATAGCGGGAGATCAACCCGACGCCCCGACAACGCGGAAGCGTAAGCACCATAAATCATTTCCAGCACGGTCTGAGCATCCCGGGCACAGGCCAACGGCTCGCGACCTTCCTCCAGCGCACAGATTAGATCCCAAGCCGCCCGGCGGTTGTTGTGGAGGAAATATAAACGAAACCCCTGATACTCTCCGCAATCCAGCGGCTCGGCCCCGGGTATCCCCTCATCCTCCGGCAAGGGGACATCCTCGAACAACGCCTCATCCTCCGGCGGAAATGGCGAACGGCACAAACGAAGCTTTCGCTCGTCATCGAAGCGAACCGCCAAAGTCCCGGTCGTCCCAACGATCGTGATCCCCATCCGAACCCCGCGCTCCGAGAGGCCACGGCGGCTCTCGAACCAGCCACGCACTCCGCCCGCGAATTGATAAGAACTCCAAACTTCGTCACCCGCGACCGGCCCGATGGGCTCCGCGGTTTCCAAGCACTCGCCCGCTTTGATCGGCTTCCCCTCATGGGAGATATCCGCGGAAACGCGCAAAGGTTTCCCGAAAAAATAACAGGCCAGATCCAAGATGTGCGTACCGAGGACGAGCATGTCTTCGCCGCCTCCCCGATGATCCTCTTTCCCCCGACCGTAAAAGGACAGCACTCGCCCAATCTCTCCAGCCTCGATCATTCGCTTTGCCTCCTGAAAGACCTGCGCATAGCGCCCTAAATGGGCCACCGCGATACGAAGACCCATCCGCGCAGCCTGATCGACAATGCCATCCACCTCCCGCAAACTCGCCGCGAGCGGCTTTTCACAGTACACGTGAATGCCACGCTCCATCGCCGCGGCAAGCGGTTCCGCATGCTCTCCGGGCAGACGCGAGCAAACGACCAGAATGTCAATCGACTCGGCATCCAGAAGTGCCGAAAGGCTTCCGTAGTGCTTGGCCGCGCCCACCGACTCCCGTCTCGCCTCAATCCCCTCGAGGTTAGAGTCCACCAGGGCGACGATCTCGGTGCGCGGCAGGCCCTTGAACGCCAGATGCGTCAGATGCCCACCCAGGCCCGGCTTACTCGTATCGTAGTAAACCGCGACTTTCCAAATTTTACCTGATTGCTTCATCGTGTAATCTTAGCCGAGGGCGAACAGGTTGTTAGGCAAACCCACCACAAGCGCGGGCCCCATCGATCAAGTGGTTACTCCCACTGATCATCGCTGCATCTTCGGAGCTTAGGTAGAGGATCAGCTTCGTAACCTCCCCAGGCTCAGCCGCACGCCCCAGCGGCGTCTTGATGTTCCCCATCGCCTCGCGCGTCATCACCGGCCCGGGCGAGACACAGCAGGCCCGGATCCCATGGGGTGCCCCCGCCAAAGCGAGCGATTTGGTCAAGCCAATCATCCCGCTCTTGGCCGCACCATAGACGACTGCCCCCGCGCCCCCAACGACCCCTCCCACGGAACCGAGATTGATGATCACGCCCCCTTTCTGGGTCATCATGGTCGGCAGCACTGCCCGGGCAAAATAGATTGGCCCGGTAAAATTCACCCCGATGCCCCAATCCATGGCCTCGAGCGTCATCTGATCGAAGCCGCCTGGGCACTTGCAAACCCGGTGCGGATTCCCTCCGGCAATGTTCGCCAGGATATCAATGCGACCAAAGCGTTCGACCGCCAGCGCCACGGCACGCTCAACAGACTCATAGGAGCGGACATCGGTCGTCACCGCACAGGCTTCCCCACCGGCCCGCCTGATCTCCTCGGCCGCAACCTCGATCGCATCGGCATTCACGTCGGTCAAGACAACCTTGGCTCCCTCGGCCGCATACTGCTGCGAACTTAGCAAGCCCAGTCCAGAGGCTGCTCCGGTGACGATGGCAACTTTATCTTTAAATCTCATGTTGTGTTCTATGCGGTTTTCCATGACTGCACTGCCTGTGTGGGTAAAGTGTTCTGTGTCTGCATTCGTTTTCTACCAGATAATCAACCCGACAGGTAGCCGCGGAGATCCTGCATAACAGGAACCTCTGACCACCTCGTCCGACGAGTCATCATGAACCATACCGATAGGGTTGGTTTCGATTCTTATCCGGGAATCCAACGTTGAGGTATACAGGGTCATAGCAGAATGATAGAAGCGCGGAGCACCCCCAATCACGACCGCATCATCTCTTTTAGGATCGAACGCTAGCAATATTAATCTTGTAATTTCCCTGAAAACACAGATGTAAATACGACTAGGTTTCAATCTATTTTCAATCACTACGGAAAACGATACTATGCCAACCATACGGGACATCGCCGAAGAAGCCGGAGTCTCCATCGCGACAATCTCCCGAGTCTTCAACAATCATCCCAATGTGAAAACGGAGATTCGCGAACACATCCTGCGAATCGCCCGCAAGCACAACTATGTGCCCCGGCTTTCCAACAGCCGGCGCACCGTCATTCTCATTACGCCCTCACGTTACGATCACCCGGTGCAGAGCTATGTCGAGATGGTGATCGCCTGCCTGGCCGAAGCGATCGGCAAACGTGGCTACCGCATCGAAATCATCCCAGAAGACAATCTGGACCGACTGGAGAATACACAGTTCTGTGCCGCGATTCAAATCAGCGCCGCCAAGTTACCATGGAACAACTGGGGGCAACGCTTTCAAGCTCCACTCATCTTGATTGACCACGAGCCTCCCCCCGAAGCGAGCCATGTATTCGCCGTCCGATCAAATGAAGAACAGGGCATGAAACTCGCAATCGATCACTTGCAAAAAAGAGGACATCAGCGAATCGGCTGCCTGATCAGCAACACAAAATGGGGAAACCCCTCCATGCGGGCACACCACTTGCAAAATGCTCTGGCCAATCAAAACCTCCCATCCAGCGACGCATTCATTCGACTCGTTGACGAAGAAAATTACATCGAAGAAACCGGCAAGCTCCTACAACAAAAGATCACTGCCATCTTTGCCCCTGGCGGAATGGGGGGCATCATAACCGCCTATGCCCTATCCCTTTTCGGGAAGAAGGTTCCCGAAGAAATTTCACTGGTGGTCTCTGAGAGAGCCAGCATCTCCCGCTATTGCCTCCCTCCGCAAACCTCCATCACCCAAAACTACAATCAGCTCGCATCGAGTGCCGTAGACATTATCGACGCCAGCCTACGCCGCATAGAATTTTCGAGCGATACGATCCTCGATTACCAACTAATTGAGAGGGACAGTGTTTCAAACCAATCATAGATCAAAGCCCCTTTAAAAAAACCTCACGTGAAGGGAGTCGATTCCAGCCCGTGTTGGACCATTTTTCCTCATTGGTTAGGGTTCTCGAAAGAAGGAGCTAGGCACGCTTTTCTAACGGCTTAGCTTTCCGTTTTTGGAGCATCTTCAACAATTCAACCCTGCCTCCCTGGAGCTGCATAAAAAATTTTTAATTGACAGCATCTGTTGCTCTAAATTGTTTCGTAACAGCTTACCTCGTTTTCGTAACCCTCCGTTAACCGGATCCACCTGCACATAAATGGCACTGAAAAATGCCTCAAGAACAAGACATCAAACCAGGCCTGCCAGAGCACCTGGATAAAAGTCACCATTCCAAAGAGACCCTACACGAGCACCCTCCGTGCAGTCGTTATTAAAAGCAATAGCGGCACAACACACATCAACATCGCTGGAATCCCTCATTTTCATCAGCTCCTACATCCAACTCTCCCTTACTATTTCTACCCTAACCCCAACCACCCCTCAACCCTTGTAACTGCATTTCTAAGAGCGATCTCTTTGAAATCATTCTTACAAAACCTACCATGAATAAAAACACCTCTACCCTTCTTACCTGCGCAACGTTACTCGGAATCAGCTCAGGAGTCGCCTCTGCCCAGATCTCCATCGAAACGGATGGAACCAATGCCGCCAACTTGACGAAGATTACCGTGGATGGCACGGAGTATACGTCCTTCATTGATGCCACCCTTACTGAATTCAGTATGTATGGTAACAATGGTAGAACGACTCAGATCTACGCATCGGGCAGCAGCCCCTTGGTCGGAGTCGACGCCCCGACGGTACTGGAAGACAGCAGCCTTACCTCTTCCTATACCTCACTGAGGAGTTTGGCTTTCGACTTTAACAGTGCAGTGGTAAACCGGGCAGGAGCCGATATTTTCCTTTTTGAATTCAACGCTGGCGAGACGAGCCATCTGACACTGAACATTACGATCAACGGAACCACCATCAATTACGGAAGCTCCGGTAACCCCTTCGTGAACAGCAGCTCGACGGTCACCTACCGACTCAGCCAAGGTCCACTCAACGATACTGCGACAACGCTTCAGGAGTTGATCGACATCCCTTCTTTCACGACCTACGGAAGTGCAAACACGGGAGCGATTGCTTACCTGGGCATCGACTTGACCGATTTTGGAATCGCTGATGGTGCCACGATTTCGAGTATTTCAATCGCAGGCACAACTGCGCCCGGTGCCGATGGACAATACGATATCTCCGGAATTGTTGCCGTTCCAGAGCCTGGCTCCCTGGCACTGATTCTGGGTCTGGTCGGCTTGGGCATGATCCCAGCTCGCCGCCGCAATCGCTCGTAAAACACTTCGACAAACAATAGCTGGAGGATGCTCATGGATAGGCATTTTATCCCTTCGAAACGGAGGTCCAACAGAAGACCTGCGTCTTAAGGGTCTTTTCCATTCTTTAAAGAACAGTTGGTGAGGTCACCTGCGACTCGGTACGATGAACCAATGACCGCGATCTCCAAGACCCATGTGGGTGATGACAATACCTAACAAGGCGAAATGGTTGGTAACAAAGACCAGATTCTTTTCCGTTTCGGGATCGAGAAAGTGAACGCAACGAAGTTCTTCAAGGGGAATCACGTTTCCTCTCGGCCATCTTCAAACCGACATCCTAATCGCAACGCAAATGACTAGCGTCATCGACCGCTCGGGGCTCGCCGGGATAGAATACTCTAGCTGGATGAATGCAATCAAGCCGCGCGAGATCGATGTATCCGCGGTCCATGACATAGATGAATCCCAGTTCGAAACCGATTTCGGTCAGCCCGTTCAAATAGGCCACATTTTCTCCTGAAGTACTCAGGGAGAATCAGTTGAAAATTAGAAGACGCCCTCAACGGAACTCCGTGGTCCATTTTACCAAAACTCAAAAAGGTGCATTTTAAAAAAGGTTATCTACATGCCCACTAGGAAGATTAAGATCGGCCAGATCGGCATTGGTCACAACCACGCCCAAGGTAATATGGAATCGCTTCGTAAACTAGACGAGATCTATGAGATTGTCGGAGTTGTGGAATCAGACCCGGTCTGGCTGGAAAAGCGGAAACACCTGAAATGCTATGAAGGCATCAACTGGATCACTGAAGAGGAACTTTTCAACACTCCGGGATTGGATGCAGTTGCCGTCGAAACCGATGGTTTCGACTTGATCCCAACAGCTCTACGCTGGGCGGAACAAGGGGTACATATCCACCTGGATAAACCTGGTGGTGAATCCCTGAGTGAATTCATCAAACTGATGGATCTTTGCAGGGAAAAACGCCTGGCGATTCAACTGGCCTACGCCTACCGCTACAATCCCGCCATTCGGTTTGCGATAGATGCAGTGAACTCAGGCTGGCTGGGTGAACTATTTGAGATCCACGCGGTCATGAGTCGCTATGATGGTGACAATAACGACTACCGGAAGTGGCTGGCCCAATACAAAGGTGGCGCAATGTATATCTTTTCCGGATACCTGATCGATATAATAGTCACCATGCTGGGACGCCCGGATAAGACTACCCCGTTTCTTAGACAGACCCGAAACGACGGCCTGATTGACAACGGTCTGGCAGTATTGGAGTACGAAAAAGCGACCGCCACCGTAAGAGTTTCCGTCGAGGAAATCGACGGTATGAAACACCGGCGCCTGATCATCTGCGGAACCAAAGGAACAGTGGAAATATCTCCGCTGGAAATGCCGGCCAGCCAGTATTACACCCATCCGCTTTCTGCGAGACTGACCGTAAAGCACGATGTCCCCGGCTATTCTGCCGGAACCCACATCGTTGACTGTGGACCTATGGGAGACCGTTACGCAAAGCAGCTACTGGAATTCGCGGAGATCATCAGGGGTGAAAAGCAAAACCCGTTTGACGACAACCATGAAATCGTAGTCCAGGAAACCCTCCTGGCAGCCTCCGGAATCACTACAGAAACACAAAAGAAGTAACATGATGATACTACAGGATAAAGTCGCGATTGTCACCGGTGGTGGCGGAGCGATCGGCCGGGCCGTCTGCCGCAGACTGGCGGAGGCAGGAGCAAAGGTAGCTGTGTTCGATAGGCTCAAGGAATGCGCCGAAGAGGTTTCCACTGAGCTGAAGAACGATGGTTATACTGCCCTGCCCTGTGCGGTCGATGTAACCAATTATGATATCGTCAGCGACGCGGTGAAACAGGTCCATAAACACTTTGGTCGAATCGACATCCTGGTAAACTGTGCCGGTGGCAGCGCCCGGGAGAAGATGACAGAATTCCATGAGCAGAGTATTGAGGTCATCCACTGGATGCTGAATGTGAACCTTTTTGGAGCGCTTCACTGCATCCGCGCCGTTAGCCCATACATGGTGGAAGCTAAACAGGGGAATATCGTCAACGTCACCTCAATTGTGGCCCGTAGAGGGGCAACAAAATGTGCTGAGTATGGTGCCGCCAAAGGTGGTATCATCGCGGCCACCAAGTCACTGGCGATGGAACTCGGCCCCCATAACGTAACCATCAACTGTGTCTCACCGGGAAGGGTGGAGCGCACCCCTCCTGAGGACGAGATGGAATTTGCCCGGCGCCACTCAGTGTTAAACCGTATATGCACTCAGGATGACATCGCCCAAGCAGTACTCTTCATGGTACAACCAGGGGCAAGTTATATCACCGGAGAAGATCTGGCCGTAGACGGTGGACGCAGCCTTGGCTTGAAGGGTAGTCATTAATGATGATCCTGTCAGCATCATCCGTTTTATCGGTAACGCTTGGATCCGCGCTTCAACAAACGAACCCCGAGGGTAGGACTTTACCAAGATCAAGGCTGGATCGGCATCACTAAGGAAAGCCGTTGTCATTGATAGAAACAGAAACAGGGTCCGACGTCCCCGATCCTGCGGCCAAGGAACGGGAGATTCTTGCGGAGATGCATGCTGCAGCAGTAAACCGCACCGATCGATACCACCACGAAGCCACAAGCAAACAGATTCAAGAGACGAAGCAGATGCATTATGCCGGAACGTTACAAAGATCCCAAACAAACAATTGAAGCACGCGTCGCGGACTTGATGGGACGCATGACGTTGGAGGAAAAGGTCGGCCAGCTCGCACTGCTGGAGGCCTTGTCAAAAATAGATACCAAGCTGATCGTTGTCTTGATCAACTCAAAGCCACTCACTCTGCCCCCGTCCGTACAGAATGCGAGTGCCATCATCGAAGCATTCAATCCTCGCATGATGGGGGATAAGGCCATCGCCGAGGCAATCTTCGGAGCCATCAACCCATCCGGCCGGCTCACTGTATCGATCCCCTACCATGTCGGGCAGCAACCGGTTTATTACAGTCAAGTGCGCGGTCAACACGGCGACCGCTATGCGGATCACACCCAACGGCCACGCTTCCCTTTCGGCTTCGGTCTCAGCTATACCAGCTTTGCCTACAGTGAACTAAGAATCCAGAAACAGTCGTCGCTGCAAAAAGAAGGTACACTCCGATTCAGTATTCACTTCAAAAATACAGGTAGCCATGCTGGACGGGAAACCGTGCAGGCCTACATCTCCGACTTGGTTACTTCGGTAACTTGGGTGAATAAAGAACTGAAGGCCTTTGCCAAAATCGACCTCGCAGCGGGCGAAGAGAAGGAGGTTGCATTATCCATTCCCCTAGTGGACTGCAGCATCGTCAACGCGCACTGCGAGCGGGTCGTCGAGCCGGGAGACTTCGAGCTCCAGGTGGGCAGCAGTAGTCGGGAGCGCGATCTACTGAAGACCACTTTTACTATTATCTGATCCTCGAATTCACTCATTCTATCACTCTCCAGTTTGATCATGAAAAGACTCTTTCCATTCATTGCCGTCACATTACTGACCAGCACTGCCTTTGCCCAAAGCACCACTTCGATCAGCCCGGAATCTGATGCCGCGGGAACAATCGACTGGGTCACCGAAGTCCTCAAAGGCGGCACGACTTCCGTCGTTCTACTCCTGGTAGGCTTTGTCGGGATCGTCTTTTTCATCGAACGGCTCATCGTGGTTCGATCTGCCAATTTCATCCCGAGAAAGCTAGAGCACGATATTAAGAAAGCAGCGGTGCAGAGTGATTTCGAAGCCATTGAACGCGACTGCCAAAAGTCCAACAGTGTCTTGGGCGAGATCGGGAAATACGTCGCCTCCCACACCCACATCCCATTTGAAATTCTCTCATTCGGCGTAACAGATACAATTGGGCGCACAGTCAGTCGACAGCATCAACGCACCTACCCGCTCGCCGTCGTCGCCACCATCTCTCCTTTGCTCGGGCTCCTCGGTACGATTATTGGAATGATCGAATCTTTCCAAAAAGTAGCACTCATGGGCGACACGGGCGACGCTTCGGTCTTGGCAGACTCGATCGGAAAAGCTCTCATTACCACCGCCCTGGGGCTGATCATCGCCATCCCGTCACTCGCGAGTTACCACTATTTCAAATCCCGTGTGAACAACTACGGGATTCGGCTGGAGGAAATGGTTGATGTCCTGATGGCGCCTTGGCTCCACCCCGAAGAAGAACCGGAAGAAGAAGACAAATAATGGCCCAACCTCCGACAGTCGTCAGCCGCCATCCCCCCAGCGCGGCCTCTCGCATGGCGACCATACGCCGGTTGCGTCGACGGCGTCGCCGCGAGTCTGAGATTGAAGTCGATATCTCCCCCCTCATCGACTGCGTTTTTCTTCTACTGATATTCTTCCTGGTCACCACGATGCTCAAAAAGCTGGAAAAACAAATTCCAGTGGTACTGCCGGACTACACCGTGGCCCTCGCCCCCGTGGCGGAGAGTGAGGTCATCGTATACGCCATCACCAGAGACAGAGGGATACTCCGGGCCAACAAAGGAAAACGAACGATGGAGGGCCTGAGCTATCGCCGGGTCCAATCCTTCGAAACCGACTTGAAAGAACTCGCAGCCGAGAATGGAACCGATGTCGAGATACGCATCGACACCGAACGTGAAGTCCCGGTGCAAACCGTGGTCGATACCCTCGACACGCTCGCCTCGATCGGCTTCGAAAAAGTCGGCGTGCGCCTTCGCCACCGTGAAAAAGAATACTTCGAACTCGAAAGGAAAGGTTCCCAATAATGCCACGCAACACCTACGAAGAGGATGAGGATGTCGCGCTCAGCATGTCGCCGTTGATCGATTGTGTCTTCCTGCTGCTGATCTTCTTTCTCGTCACGACCATGTTGAAACAAGACATGCGCGAGGTGGAGCACATCAACCTGCCGATCTCGCGCTCCTCTCTGGAAGTGCCCCCGGACGAATCCATGCTCCCAATCGCGATCGACGCCGAAGGAGAAATTTTCTTCGAGGGCGAACCCACCACGATTGGCCAGCTACTCGAAGAGTTGAAAATCATTGAGCAGAACAACCCCGAACAGCGGATACGCCTCGACACCGACGGGAACACTCCGTTCTACCGCCTCGTCGAGGTGCTCGACGCGCTCAGCTTCCGCAATTTACGCAACGTCGGCGTACGCACCTACCACGAAAAATACGATTCATGAGTAGCCCACTCACCAGCCGCACCCCACTGAAAGTTGCGTTGGTCATCTCCGCAATCCTCGTCGGCGGTCTCGCGCTGGCTCTTCTGATCAATGAAGACCTGCGACGCTATACCATCGCTCAGATGGAAGAAGTCATGAATGAAGATGGCGAAACGGAACAACGGGTAACGATAGAAAAGCCCGAACCGAATGAAGCCCAAGTCCGGGAAATCGCCCGCAACCAGGAGCGCAAAAAACGCGAAGAGCTCAAAGAAAGGTCCAAAGAGCTGCGAGCCACGGTCTACGAGATTGAGTCAGTCGTTGAGGCCAAGAAACAGCTCAAGGAGGTCCCCGAAACGGAATGGGAGAAGATCGCCGACCAGTCCGGAGAGCTCGCGCAGCCGACACGCCGATTTGCAGAAACTCTCCGCGACGATGAAACGCCGGAGAATCTGAAAACCACTCAAGCGGAAGCCGAGCGTATCGCCGAATTTGCCAAAACATATGACGCACTCATCGATCAACTGAGCCATCAGCAAGCCACTGAGGAGGAAGTCGATCGGGCTGTTCAAACCGCCTTCAATTTGATGCGTGAGGCCAAAGGATTTCAGAATGAATTCAATAAGAAGGCGAAAGAAACTCCCCCCGACGAGGAACAGGCAGCGCAATCCCTCCAGGAATCTCTCAAAGCCCTGACGAGCCGGGCCGAGGAAAACTTCAAAGAAATGGCGAAGTTCGCCAAAACCTCCTACGCCACGGGTGAACGCCCCAGAAAAACAGACCAAAACTCCCCCGCCGAAAAACTGGCCGACGCCTCGGAAAAATCTCTCGAAGAGGGTCCCCTTTCACCGCTCGGCCACCCGCTGCCCAGCGATCAGGAACTGGAGAAAGCCAGCACGGCGGAACTCTACGAACAGATTCAGGAAATGACCCAGATGGTCGACAAAGCGTTCGCTGAGGGGCAAGCCACCGATCTGGCGCAGAGGAAAGATCTCTCCATGCAGCAAGCGCGCGATGAAGTGTTCAAGCCGCAAGCCGACACCGGCCCCGACCTCACAGAGGCACTCAATCATAATCAACCGTCGGACCGTGAAAGTTTTCAGGCATTCAATGAAGCCCTCGAGAAAGCCTCCACTGCGGCTGAGCAAATGGCCCGCACCGCCCGAAACCGACAAGCTGCATTGAGCGGAGACACCGCACCATCCCCCCGGAAGAGTTCCAGCGAGAACTCAAAAGCACTTCAGGACGATCTGAAGCAACGCAACGAGATCGAGGCCAAGATGACCTTGCTCGCTCGGAACAACGGGCCAGAGGACGGGAACGTACAGGATATGCGCATGCTCATGGCCGAGAACTATTCGATGGCGGAGGTTCCCACTCAAACAGGTGCAGAAGACCTCGGTTTGGGCACCCCAATCAGTCCAGCCTACCAATCCGCCATGAAGCACAGTGCCCTTCCCAAGCAAGCAACTCTGAATACCAAGCAAACCCTCGCGCAGGCGGTTCCCGGGCGTCGTCTCGACATGAACTCCGAGCGTCAGGGCTGGATATTCCTCGACACGTGGTATGTGATCGGCCCCTGGGAGCGTCCCAAAGATGGCGAACCTTTCGCAGTGGAATTCCCCCCGGAAGCACTGATTGATCTCGATGCGACCTATACGGGAAAGAAAAATCTCCGCAGCAACAAACCGATTGAGCTCAAATGGCGCTTCGTCCAAACCGAGAACATCCGGGTCAACCCTCCAGACGAAATTCACGAAGCGGTCTATTACGGATACACCGAAGTTTTTTGCGCCAGTGCGATGGAGGCCACAATTGCCATCGCCAGCGACGACATGGCGAAGTTATGGGTCAATGGGCTCGTTGTCTTTGAAGACGAAGGCCTATCACGTTGGAGCCTCGACGAGGGTTTTCGCACGATCCTCCTCAAGCCGGGCTACAACCAGATTCTGATCCGCGTCGAAAACGGGCCGCGCGATTGTTTTTTCTCTGTGCTCATGTGCCCAACTGAAGCCTTGAAGGATGCGAGCCCATAGCTCAGAACATCTCTATACTTATGGATCAGGAATCGCCCTATTCCCACGCAGCTCAATTTTATGATTACAGCTCAAAGGCGGATCACTTCCACATAAAGGCCGATTCAATTGAACGGTTTTCTGGCACGCACGATCTAATCGGCCTGGGGCCATGGGGGCCTTATGGCAAGCGCTACTTCGGACTGAGCTACCTCCCGGGACCATCCGGTGTCCGTATCGATATTGTCGCCGCCTTGGAACTACACCGAAGAAGTATTGCCATTCCTCATGCGATTAAGGAATCAGGATACCTTCCGTGGAGCGCAAATGAAGACCTCTCATGTTACAGCTATCGGCAGCAAATACTTCCAAAAGACCAGCTTTATGCAGATGTCCGCTATCGCCGCTGCGAGGAAAATGCTTACCGCATCGAGGTATCCTGGAAAAACAAGACGAAGCGGGAACGCGATGTTCGCCTCCACCTCTGCGTCGGCTTACAGCCTCTGGCCATCGGCTCATGGCAACCGGAAACAATAGATGCCGCCGACGTCACACTACCATCGGGCGCTGCTTGGATAGATGCCTTGGACTATATATCGGCAGACTTCGGCTGCAGTCCGGCACGGGGACTGAATGCCGACGGCCGCAAACAGGGTGAGTGCGTACAAGACGGCTTTGTTGGCGGTTTGGGCATCGAGTGGCCGGACGGGTACCTACGGCATACAGTTCACTACACCCTGCCAAACTTGCCCGGACGAAAACTGCAGATCCGCTTCAAAACCCCCAGAAATCAGAAGATCGAGATCCATCTAGGGAAAATCGTCCAAACCATGGAATTAGCGGCAAGCGACTCCGTGAGCCTCTCTCCGGAGATCAAACTTCCGAGTGGTTGCACAAGTATATCCATTCAATCCGAATACGCAGGAGGCCTCCGTTTAGACGGGTTCCAAACCTTCCAAACCGAGCCTCCGATTTTCAATACACGCTCCAAGGGTTTCGCGACCCGGGAAGTCGGTGACGATGGTCGCGTATCGTTGCGATGGTCGGATCTGCCCGGTAGAATGGAGCTCGAATGCAACGAATCCACCTCGAACCGCAGCTACGCCGGTGATCTGGAACAGGCGCTTTTACTGAGCATGCACGATCACGTCAGACCGCGACTCGAAGCACCCGGTGAAGGCCATTTCCACGATTTCATTTTTCCCATAACCAAGCTCCCCGCTGGCGGCTCGGTGCACAGAGAATATATTGTCCACTGGAGACACGACGAAACGCAACATTCCGCGACATCCGAAGCTCCAGACCGAAACGACACGACACTACCGGACTATGATGGCGCCCACGAGTTCCGCTTCGGTGTCGATCGCTTGGCAGCTGTCTTGCAGACCAATGTCGTTTACCCGGTGCGAATCAAGGGCGGTTTGATCCGACACTTTCCACCGGGCCGCTGGTGGGATATGCTTTACACGTGGGACTGCGGGTTCATCGGACTAGGACTTGGCGAGATTGCTCCCCGCCGTGCCATTGAGCTACTCAATACCTACGTCACTGAACCGGGAGACCCCGATTGCGCTTACATACAACATGGCTCGCCGGTTCCGATCCAACACTACCTCTACTTCGACCTCTGGCAGAAAACGCAAAATCGCGATCTACTCGCGTTTTTCTACCCTCGGTTAGCTCAGTTTCTACGTTACATTGCGGGTCTGGATGAGCGTTCGCCGATGCGCCCCTTCAAGAATTCACTGATATCGAGCTGGCCTCTTTTCTACAACTCGGGCGGCTGGGATGACTATCCAGCTCAACACTATCTGCATGGACTCGATGATCATTTTAACCTGCGCGATCGAACGGCACCGATGGTCATGTCCAGCCATGTCGCTGCCACTGCAGATATCATGGCGATGGCGGCCCGTGAGCTGAATGAAGATCCAAGCGAGTGGAACACCCTGGCGGAAAGTCTATCTGCCGACATGGACGCCTACGCCTGGGATCCGGCGAGCCAACTGTATGGATACCTCGAACACAACAGTGATGGGACCCCTTCAAAGATTTTGAGCCACGAACCCAGCGGGCAAAGCTACAACCTCGGACTCGACGGGGCTATGCCTCTGCTGACAGGTCGAATCCACCCCGAAAGAGCGAGTAAGATTCGTAGATTATTGGCCGATACAACTCGCTTCCTGACCCCATCGGGATTGTCGACAGTGGATCAAACAGCCCCCTATTACCGAAACGACGGCTATTGGAACGGGGCAACCTGGATTCCTTATCAGTATATTTTTTGGAAGTTGTCTCTCGATGCAGGTGATCGTGAATTTGCCCGCGAATTAGCTACACGCGTCCTTCGCAGCTATAACCGTGAAACAGAAGATAGCTATTGTTGCTTCGAACATTTCATGAATGACAGCGGTCGTGGTGCCGGTTGGCACCACTTTGGAGGACTGTCTTCTCCAATCATCAACTTTTTTGCAGCGTATTTCCGACCCGGCCGAATCAATACCGGGTTTCGCGCTTGGTTGCATTCCCAGAAGTGGAAACCCGAGTTCAAGGGGGTACGATTTGAAGTAAGCACACTCATGACCACACATCCCAATGCCCCTATCGTGCTGGTTACAATCAATCCCAGTTCCAACGTCGATATCACCATTAATGGTCAACCGATCGAGTGTACACAGACAATCCCAGGTCTCTTGGAGCTTCCACTACGCAAGGACTCAATACGGCAAAAAGTCGAAATACTAGAACGATAAGCTAGATCAAACATGAAGGAATACACCTTCTCGATCCATCCAGAGAAAAGTCCTTTAAAGCGTTGAAAAATAGAGTGGTTTCCCATCTACCAAGCCGCGATGCTGCCGGGTGCCAAAAGAGTACCACCCATAGAAAACGATCGGAACGCCGCAAAAGTGGGATTGGATGATTCATCGAAACGGCGGAACAATCCACATACCCCCGTTTGATTCCATGCCGGAGTACCATCACGACGCAAACGGACTGGAAAGTCCGTTCTCCTTTATTTCATATCGGGTCTCGCGAACGATCCGGAACAACCACCAATCCCACTGGACTTATCAGTGCGAGGTGGAAGCCTGAAGGCATCAGCCAGTGGCCCATGGCTTTAGCCTTGGGTTCCTGAACGGCGGTGGATTGCGGCAGCGCGGTGGAGTGGCTGGACGGCGATGGCCTTCCGTCTCCGCAGGCAAGCGCGAAACCTGAAGGCATCGGCCACTGGGCTACTCGAAGCATCAGCCAGTGGCCCATGGCTTTAGCCTTGGGTTCCGAACGGCTGTGGCTTGCGGCAGCGCGGTGGAGTGGCTCGTTGGTCGGAAATAACGCAAAACCGTACCCGGCCGAACGCGAGCTGATGCATCGCGCTAGCTGGGATCGAGGAAAGGAGAACGGACTTTCCAGTCCGTTTCACGTCGTATGTGTTTCGTAGTGTGTCCCAAGAAGCCTCCATACCCGCATATCCGCGGCTTCCGGCTACGCCGGATCCCACACTTCCTGAACCTCTGGCAGAACCGCTACTCGTCCCAGACGAGCACTTTCACTTCTCGAAATCCGAATTCACTTCGCAACAGGTGGGCTCCCCGCACACTGCGCAATCCTCCGGAACAAAACACGAGAGTGGGCTTCTTTGGATCGAGAGCCAGGTCTGCCCACGCAAGTCCCCTCTTCTCTTCCTCCAGCCGCGCAAGCGGAATCGAAACGGCTCCTTCGATCTCCCCCAACACTCGTTCCCCAAGATCCCGCACATCGATAACTTGAAAGGATTCTTTCGCGATCCCTGCTTCAATCTCGCCGCGGCCCATTTCGATCTCCTCAACCTCTCCATTCCGGGCGGTGTTTGGAGACTCGCTAGGACCCCTCAATGGAACCTCCGCCTCCACCGGATCTCGTTCGAATCGAATGATCTGTTGCGACATCTCCAGGGCGTCAAAAAGCAGAAGCTTCCCGGAGAGAGGCGTCCCGATCCCCGTCAGCACCTTTATGACTTCGGCAGCCTGCAGCGCTCCGATGATTCCGGGCAAGACTCCCAGTACACCATTCTCCGCACAGGTCGGGGCCTCCCCCGACTCCGGCGGCTGCGGAAAGAGACACCGGTAGGTCGGGCCGCCTTCCCAATTGAAAACACTCACCTGACCCTGAAACGAATGTAAGGCTCCAAAGACCCATGGTTTCCCCTCAAGAACACAGGCATCGTTGATCACATAGCGAGTGGCAAAGTTGTCAGATCCATCGACGATGAGATCATATTCCGAGAGAAAATCGGCGGCATTCTCGCCATCCAAACGGACCGGATAAGCATGACAACGAATATCACCATTCATCGCCCGAAGTCGATCCGCTGCCACCTCCGCTTTGAGGAACCCAAGATCTCTATCGGTAAACAACACCTGCCTCTGCAGGTTCGACCGAGAGACCTTATCGTCATCGAGTATCCCAATCGTGCCGACCCCGGCGGAGGCAATATACTGAAGTACAGGACACCCAAGACCACCCGCTCCCACAACCAGCACCCGCGACCTCTTCAACGTTAACTGCGCCTCCCGTCCAAAGCCGGGTAGACTAAGATGCCGTTGATAACGAAGAATTTCTTTCGGAGACAGGTCGCTCATACAACAACCAACCTTGACCCATGCCTTCTCGAAAATCCATCGAAATGCGGCAATCAGATTCTCCCGCCTAGATACTGAAGAATCGCACACCGAAAGCAGGCCGAAGTCTCCCTCCCGTAGCGTACAGCTCCTTGTCCGCCGAAGCTTGTAACGCGGAGGAGGAAGCAAACGTCTGCATGGAGCGGTTCGGATCATGTACCGCGAAGCATCAGACAGTGGCCCATGGCTTCAGCCTTGGGTTCCTGAACGGTTGCGGGCTTGCGGCAGCGCGGTGGAGTGGCGGGACGGCGGCGGGTCACGTCTCCGCAGGGAACCGCGAAGCCTAAAGGCATCGGCTACTTTCGACGCATGTCCCCTGAATCAGTCCCCCACTCAATAGCTGGAAGCCTACAGGAGAACGGGTTTTCCAACCCGTTTATTTCCTTTCCGGGGCCGGCTCACGACGCAAACGGACTGGAAAGTCCGTTCTCCTTTTCTCATCTCCGGTGTAGGGAACAATATAGGCCAACCACTGGATTCATCAGGGCGCAAGAAGCGCGAAGCCTGAAGGCATCAGCCAGTGGCCCATGGCTTTAGCCTTGGGTTCCTGAACGGTTGCGGATTGCGGTAACGCGATGGAGTAGCAGGACGGCAGTGTGTTCCGTCTCCGCAGGGAAGCGCGAAGCCTCGAAGCATCATCCAGTGGCCTATGGCTTTAGCCTTGGGTTCCTGAACGACTGTGGCTTGCGGTAGCGCGGTGGAGTGGCTGGACCGCGATGGGTTCCGTCTCCGCAGGGAACCGCGAAGCCTAAAGGCATCGGCTACTTTCGACGCATGTCCCCTGAATCAGTCCCCCACTCAATAGCTGGAAGCATAAAGGAGAACGGGTTTTCCAACCCGTTTATTTCCTTTCTGGGGCCGGCTCACGACGCAAACGGACTGGAAAGTCCGTTCTCCTTTATTTCATTTCGGGTGTAGGGAACAATCCGTGACACCCACTGGACTCATCAGGGCGCAGGGAAGCGCGAAGGCTCGGAGCATCAGCTACTATCAATGCATGCCCCCTGAATCAGTCCCCCTTTCAATAACTGGAAGCCTACAGGAGAACGGGTTTTCCAACCCGTTTAT
>DGMY01000038.1:24667-30774 GCA_002388665.1 Opitutia bacterium UBA4506
GAAAGTCCGTTCTCCTTTTTTCATTTCCGGTGTAGGGAACAATCTGGCCCAACCACTGGACTCATCAGGGCGCAGGGAAACGCGAAGCCTCGAAGCATCAGCCAGTGGCCCATGGCTTTAGCCTTGGGTGCCTGAACGGCTGTGGATTGCGGCAGCGCATGGAGTGGATCAGATCACGTACCGCGCTGAAACATCACTGAAATCGCTCTCAGCGACTCAATCACACCCTTTCGATTCCATCAGGCAAGGTGCACTCGATCACTGGCTGGCCCACGCTTGTTTGCGTGACTTCTATTTCAATCGATCCATGCGCGGTCGGCACCTTTGCCCTCGCCCACTCCAGACCTCCTAATTGCGGCTGAATGATTGCCTGCCGAAAGCCTGGTGCAGCTGGGCGCACGCCCATCAGACGACGGACTATAATATTACTGGGAGCCGCTCCCCAAGCGTGATTCCAATCAAGGTTCGGCTTGTATCGAGCATCCCAGGCTTCGAGTGTCATGGTGCTACCGACTCGGTGAATCATATGCCACCAAGAACGATCGCTATGCGAGGTCATTAGACTTAGGGCGTGATCGGGGGCTCCGCATTTGTAGAGCGCGTCTAGCAGATGTTGCGCACCATACACGCTACAGGCCATCGCTCGACTCTTCACAAAATCGAGCACGCTCGCCTGACGTACAGTCGGAACAATGCCCGCTAACAATGGATAAAAATTGGCATGCATCGAGGCATGCTCGGTCGCATCGCCGTCCACATAGATCCCACGCTTGGTATCGAACAGCTGCTGGTTGATACTCGCCGCCACCTGCCGCGCACGCGCCTCAAAAAACTGTCGATCCTGCACTTCTCCTAAGTGTCCAGCGATCCGGGCCATCAATACCAGACTGCGATGATGCAAGGCATTGATGGCCGTGTTCACGGGTGAGAAGACATAAGCATCCGCCTCGCCCATCAATCCATCCTGCGCAAAATCATTCCGCGGCCAATCAACCATGTCCTGGAGACCTTCGTTAAAAAATCCATCCAAGCCCAGTTGCTCCATCAGTGCGTCTTTGGCGGGACTATTGGCAGCGCTGATTAAGCCGTCGCTGCCTGCCAAGGCGTGCAAAGTCTTCAGCTTGAGCATGGGATAGTGCGCCCGCATGCGGCCGTCATTGCCGCTGTATAGAAAGTCATACCAAGCAATCAAGGGCATGTGCAGATGCCAATCCGACGGCCAGGTTGGGTGCTTGATTAAATAATCGATCGTCTGCTGCGCCATCCCGTAGCTAGCATCCAGACAATAATGCGACAGTTGGTTGATGTAGGCGTCTCCCTCATAGGGAATGCGCTCACGGTCGCCGTCGACATAAAGCCCGCAAAAAGTCGTCGCCTTAATCGTATGCCGGCACAGCTCCCAAACTTCATTGAGCACCGGGTCCGAACACTCAAACGCGGCCGCGGTATCATCGAAGGGCGCATGCACAAAGCGTTGCCGAACATCCACTAGTTCAACGCCCTCAACCAACGCTTCAATCTCGCAATATCGGAAGGGCATGACTTCACCGATCTCGGGCGACATCTTAATCGCACGCGCGCCCGTATTTCTTGCATCAGCCGGAATGACTAATCGATAACGATGCCTGCCAGCCTTCAGCTTTAGTGGAATCTCCCGATAGCGAACCGTACCACCAGGCGCCCGATCCAAGCGCCCATCGGTGGCGAGTTTTTCCCCGAGATGAAGCCGCAACACATGTCCGGCGCAGGCGCAAGTGAGCTCAAGTTCGACTGTGCCAAAGACCGCACGCCCAAAATCAATAAAGCACGCCGAAGTGCCCACCTTACGTTGATGGGCAGGAGCGATGGAAGTATCAACAAGTTGCATACAAGATTTAAGTTAAGATCAACGACAACTCCAAGGATCCTGCCATTCACTACGGCAAGAACGGTTGACTTCCTGATAGTGACTCAGTCCGTCTCGCTCCAAGTATGCCCGCCCATCCAGAAACTCGTCGCCAAGTTCTGCGAGCCGATGCTGCAAGCGAGATTCCAGAGACCTTTGAACATCCACGTGCTCTGCGGATCCAACCAGATTGCACATCTGATACGGGTCAGTCTCGTTATCAAACAGCAGCCACGGGCCATCCGTATTTCGCACATAGGTGTAGCGCTGCGTTCGTAGCCCCCGATAGGCTTTGAATCCATGTTCAAGCACATTGGCAAAGGCCGCCGGTAGATTGAGCAGCGCCGCTTCATCACCCGACATTGCTTGTTCGCCACGCAGGACCGCCGAATAGTCCTGCCCTTGAACCGCTGCAGGGATCGCAAGCCCACAAAGCCCCAACAGCGTGGGCATGATGTCGGGCGCATCCATAGGCAAGACCGATGCCCCACTCGGCAAGCCCCCCGGCCAACGCAGCAAAAAAGGAACCCGAATCGACTCATCCCACGGCACGCTTTTACGGTTGATGCCCTGGCTACCAAACATATCGCCATGGTCCGAGGTGAACACGACTATGGTATTGTCGCGCTGTCCTGAGGCGTCAATTGCATCGAGCACCGTGGCCAGGCAATCATCCAGAGCCGCGATATGCGCGTAATTGCCCCGCAGCTGTTCCCTCGCCTCTGCATGCATGTCGGCAGGCACGTTGGGGCGCAACTCGATGTCAACATGAGCAAAGCGATCCCGATATACCTGTGGCGCCGTGTGCAGAGGAAAGTGAGGAGGCCCCCAGGAAAGCATCATCATGTAAGGCGTCTCCGCCCCAGCATGATCCCGTATATATTGCGCAGCGTCTTGGCTTTGCGCACGCGCATCGTAGTCGCCCCACGGCTGCAGCCTGTCGTCATCGTTGAAGTAATAGTGCGAGTCGTTGTAGTCGTGCGTGCATTCGAAAGCCTTCCAGTAGTCAAAGCCTAGCTGATAGTCGCGTGGCACGTAGGCCTGTCGACGCCCATACGAGCCGTCGGGGCTGCCATAGAGATGCCACTTGCCGATATAGGCAGTCTCATACCCTCCTCGCTTAAAGGTCCGCGCAATAGAATCGCACTTCGGGTTCAATTCCACGTCGTTGATGTATACACCATGAGTCAGCGGATACTGACCCGTCATCAGACTGCCACGATACGGACAACATACCGGACAGCCGGACACCGCATGCGTTAGGTTGAGGCCCTCTCCCGCCAAACGATCCATCGTCGGCGTATGGACATCCCGGTTCCCGGCATAACCGACGTCCTGCATGCGCAGCTCATCGGCAAAAATATAGACTACATTCGGAGGCGTCCTCATGATTCTCTTCGTAAGTTTAATTGAATACAGATCAGTGGTTCACAGTCATTAGGTGAACTTGCTTTCACAGATTGTCATACCTATCATTTGTCATTGCAATAAAAGGTACAAAATCCTCCAAGGATAATTGGTACCACTAATTTTTTTTCCGAAAACGAGACGACGGAAAAGCCCCACCCGAAACTGAACCGGTTCGAGCGGCAGCCCTGGCGGATGAACGGGTTGGAAAACCCATTCTCCTCTGCACAGGGTGATGAAAAGGAGAACGGACTTTCCAGTCCGTTTCAAATCGTGTGCGGAGCGCCGAAGATGGGAATAAACGGGTTGGAAAACCCGTTCTCCCTTACGCAGGGTGATGAAAAGGAGAACGGACTTTCCAGTCCGTTTCAAGTCGCGTGCGGAGCGCCGAAGATGGGAATAAACGGGTAGGAAAACCCGTTCTCCTCTGCACAGGGTGATGAAAAGGAGAACGGACTTTCCAGTCCGCTTCAAGTCGCGTGCGGTGCGCGGCAGATGGGGATAAACGGGTTGGAAAACCCATTCTCCTCTGCACAGGGTGATGAAAAGGAGAACGGACTTTCCAGTCCGTTTCAAGTCGCGTGCGAAGCGCCGAAGATGGGAATAAACGGGTAGGAAAACCCGTTCTCCTCTACGCAGGGTGATGAAAAGGAGAACGGACTTTCCAGTCCGTTTCAAGTCGCGTGCGGTGCGCGGCAGATGGGGATAAACGGGTTGGAAAACCCATTCTCCTCTACGCAGGATGATGAAAAGGAGAACGGACTTTCCAGTCCGTTTCAAATCGCGTGCGGAGCGCCGAAGATGGGGCTAAACGGGTAGGAAAACCCGTTCTCCCTTACGCAGGGTGATGAAAAGGAGAACGGACTTTCCAGTCCGTTTCAAGTCGCGTGCGGAGCGTGCTAGATGGGGCGACAATATAGCATATTGGATGGCCAGCGGAGCTGGCGGGCGCTGATGGTCCAGGATAAATCGGACAACGAACCTCCCCCACCCCGTCGCTGCATGAACGCCTCGAATGACAGCCGCAACCCACAGAACTTCGCCATCTCCGGCATGCGGCCCTCGTTTCCTTCGTGCTCTTCGCGCTCTTCGTGGTAATTCAATCTTTTTTTCGAACAAAGAGTGCATACGATGGAGGCCGAGCAGCTGCCGGAATTGTATGCCACGTTTGGTTCGAGTTAATTTTTGTATACGTCTTTTCGATGCCCGACTTTGACTACGTAAACTATGAGTCTCTCGTCAAAAATTTCGTATATAACACGATAGTTTCCTATTCGTATTCGATAAAGCTCTTCGTTCGTCAGTTTTTTGCAGTTGGTTGGTCTTGGATCTTCAGCAAGATTCTGAATCTCTGTAAGGATCTTCATAACTTCCTTCTTGTGGATCTTTTTAAGGTCCTTTCGGATGGAGGATGCGAACTCCAGATCAAATAGTGCCATCTGCTTGCAACTGGGAAAGGAGTTCGTCGTAGCTTACTGTCTTTTCTTTTTTTCTTTTTTTCCAATCCGAGATGTCTTCCAAATCTTCTCGCAACGCTGCCTTAAGTGCATCGTTTACGAGGTCCGACATCGTCTGTCTGGTTTCTGCGGCCTTGATCCTCAAGGCGTTATGGACTGATTCGTCCAGATAGAGTGTAGCTTTGCTCATGGCGCCCATATTGACGGCATGACGCTAAAGCGTCAAGGCTCCTTTCTTCACGAATGAATGAAGCCTGGCGCGACGCGTTAGCGACGTTGACCAGAAGCCTCTGGTTCTGCCTTCTCTTTGGGTCTCACGCAAAGACCCGAAGACCCCAAGGCGCTCATCATCGATTCCGTTAATCATCCGATTGATTCCATCCTTCATCCAGGAGGCTCCAAAGTTCAAAAGATTGCCGGGTTTGAGTTCCCTTAACTTTAGTTCAAGGATCACTTTTCCTTCAATGATGATGTCCGCCCGAAACCCCTCATCGAACTTCATGCCTTCGTATTCGATCGGGACCGGAACTTGCCGGGCGAGTGATAAGCCCCTTAGCTCAAATTCTTTCGCGAGCACCGCTTCGTATACCGATTCAAGCAAACCCGGCCCAAGTGCCGAGTGAACCTCTACCGCAGTATCCACGACAATCTTTCCTATCTCATTTTCTTCCATCTTTGGGTCTTGGGGTCTTGAACCCGCTTTTGCGGGTGGGCGTGAGATCTGTTTTTGATTTCTGGCCAACGGAGAGGACTATCACGGAGAGGCGGCAGCCTCGGAGTTGATAGCTCCGTCTGGATGGGCCTTTAATTCGGTGTATCTAGGGTTACTCTGCAAAGACTCTTGGATCCACTTATCCTCACTCTTCATTAATTCCATCAGGATATCGTCTGGCGTGTTCGGATTTCGGGCTAGACACATTTCGGTTCCTTGCTGGTAAGGCTTACCATGTAGCTTTCTTAGTAGCTCAACAGGTGAGTTTGGATTCGAAGCTAAACGATTGTCGATCTCATATCCAAAACCCGTTTCGTATCCAATTAATTCTTTTAGTCGAGCTGGGTCTGTGTCGGGATTTTTAGCGTCGGCAAGCGCAACACCTATTCTTTCCAATTCTATTATGCGGTTCGATGTCCATCCTATGGCGGCTATCACTAATATCCCAAAAACGACTGCCTTTCCTTTTCTGTTCTCTGCAAATGCGAGCAGTCCGTAATATGAAAAAAAACCAACAAAAGCGAAAGTCAGACCGCCGGTGATAATTCCATAGACGATCCAAATCCCACCTTGTGCATCGTAGGGAACTAATGCGGGCATACGTGATTCCACGATAAATCGAAAAAGCCCAACGCAAATTCCCAGG
>DGMY01000039.1 GCA_002388665.1 Opitutia bacterium UBA4506
CCCGCCTCAGACCCCAGGGAGGATCAGAAGCGGGACGCATCTGCCACTTTCATTCTCGAGGCTCAGGACATCCATGCATAGAAGGACGAAACAAGTAGCTGGGGTGTGTCCTCCGAAGGGGGTATTCGGGTTAGTCGCTCAGTTGCTACCACAGGACAGCGAAATCGCCTCAACCCGGTTCGTTTGGCCGCACGGGGAGTTCGCCCTTGGGAGCATGCTCGTTCCGGTCCTTAGCGACGACGGCGGAGAACAAATCCCATCATACCGAGACCAGCGAGGAAGGCAAAATTATTGGCTTCCGGAACCGCAGCCACCGTAGCTGCCGCGATGAGAACATGACTCGATGAGCTCTGGCTCCCCGCGGTTGTGATATTGAAATTAAAGACCTCGTTGGGGTTGTCGGCAACGACAGTGAAGGTATAAAGGTAGGGCTCCCGCGGAGAGGAATTGTCCCCGTACCAACCGCTGTCGCCAGTACCCCCAGTATTTCCGGAAACGTAACTCGTCGCGCCACTCATGGAAGCAACGACGGACCCGAACTGCGTTGCATACCCACCCGTCCAAATGTTGATCGTGTACTCCTGTCCCGCATCCGCCAGAGTGATCGCCAATTCCACGCCCTCGTTCACGGTTGCAATATCATTTGAGAACAAGCCGGTCACGCCCTCTTTCGTACCGCTCACATCCGTACTGCCGTTCGAATACGAAAACTCGGTATTGATCGCAGCGGAGGCAGTTCCGCGCAAAGCCGATCCGGTTCCAACCAGAGAAATCGAACCAATTCCGAAACCGCCATCCATATCATTGGTCGCCGCCCCACTCGCGGCTGGATTCGCGCTCGTATCCCAGTAAGCCCAGTCCGTGGTGCCCAAGTCGGTCAGGTTATAGGGAGCCTCGGAGGGTACGTTTGTCCGGCCGTCAAAAGTAATGACGGCTGCAGACGCCGCAGGAACGGCCAGCACAAGGGTTCCGATGGAGAGTATCGATTTCATGACGGGGTATGGGGTTTGATTCCGATAGATAGTAACAGAAATCTATCATGGGATTGTGACAAAACAATCGTACACAAGCTATATCAGTTAAGTCTACCAACAAATGTGCTCCATGAGAGTGCCAAACCCGAAGCGTCAAGGCCGGGTTCCACGATCGGATTTTGCGGCCGCGGAGATCGACATGCGGCGGATAATCGCGTCTTCTTCCGTATCGAGACACAGTGAGAGAACAAAATGGACTATAAGATCATAGAGAAACCAGCTTTTGAGATCATTGGGAAGTCGAAGGACTTCACCAGCGAGACCTTCTTTAAGGAGGCACCTGCATATTGGAAAAAGTACGTAACCACCGAGGAGTACCGAGCTCTCTGGGGTTTAACGGGCGGAAGTTGGGGCCCCGTATCAGAGGCTCCTCTCCTGTCGGTCTATGTACCTGATGAAAGCGGATCCCGGGAGGCCTTTCAGGATATTTTGGGAGTGGAGAAAACAGCAACGACCCAGCCGGGACAGTTCAGCGTCCTACAAGTCCCCGCCGCCACCTACGCAGAATTCAGTTGCAGCTATAGAGCCGCGGCAAAGACCCACAAGTATATCTACGGAGAATGGCTCCCTTCGATAAACTATGAACGGGATGATAGAAAACCGGATCTAGCCGCCTATTTCCCCGTGGCATTTTTGCCCCCCAATAGCATGGAGGTTCGCTGGTGGATCCCGGTCATCCGCAAATGACGATTCCTGCTTCAAACCACCCCAGATAGGGCGCAAGCGATCGTTGGAGAGTCTGATTGACGCTCGAGAACGGATGGTCGTGGGTCCGACAGCGGACAATCAACCGGCTTGAAACCCGGCAAGCCACTCTCCATGTTCTGCAAGAGTATGGATCACAAAATCCCACCGGCACTGGCATCCTTCGTAATCGGAAATCCGAACTCCGAACTATCCTTCACCCAGCGCCTGGCCCGCGAGAACGGGTGGTCGGAGAGATACGCCAACCGGGCCATTCATGAGTACAAAAAATTCATGTACCTTTGCTCGATAAGCGGGCAGTCGATGACTCCGAGCGACCAAATCGACCAAGTCTGGCACCTGCACCTCCTCTACTCACAGAATTACTGGGTCGACTTCTGCCAGAAAACACTTGGCAAGACGATTGACCACAACCCCACCAAGGGCGGAGAAGACGAACGCAACAAATTCGTCAAATGGTATGAGGACACCATCGATTGCTATGAAGAAACTTTCGGGAGCAAGCCCCCGAAAGCAATTTGGCCACCGGCGAAAATTCGGTTTTCCAAAGACGTCAACTCCGTCAGAATACACCGGGCAAGGCGCTGCGCCCTCCCCTGGTGGTTCTTCAAACTTTCCTGGCTCTACGTCGTACTTGGGGTGATATTGTCAATCACCGGGTACAGCGAGCTCGGATCCTTGTCCATCGGTGCCATTCCCGTACTCATACTCGGACACCTCTTTTCCCTCGGACGAATCAACTTCTCCGGCACCAAAAGAAGCCACGGCGGAGGATGTGGATGCAGCACGGGTTGCACGGGTTGCGGAGGAGGTTGTGGAGGAGGTTGTGGAGGAGGTTGTGGCGATTGAGGAACGTTCGCCATGCGCCATCTTCCACCCGATAAAGTTCCCGTGAAATCGCTGGACCGATCCCAGCGAACCTTTAAAAGGTGTTGATTCATCGGCCATCGCCTAACCAAATCCTCCTTTGCTGGAAACAAAAGAGACGATTCGCCCGAACTGACCGCATGCAGGTTCAGGATGACCCACTTGAAATGGAGGATTTAAGAATATTGCCCGAGAATCGATAGCGCGTGTCTCGCAAAGTGACCGCGACAATCGTGCGTATACGATTGCAGGACCGCCTCTCCTTCTCCGTCACAATCGCCACACGAAAGTATCGCACGAGCCAAATGAATTTCACGCAAGGCCAGTTCGCGTACGTGGTTTTCGTTAATGTCCTCAGTCAGCGAGGCCTGCGCTTTAAGGATGTCGGGCTGCGCATGACCGCGATACCCGGGACGTTCGAGTAACCTACACAGCTCACCGGCAACGGCGTCCAATGGATGCCGCGCATAGAGAGCTTCACACCCCATCGCGAGAGCGCGAAAATGGGAAAACTCCGCCTCCGCCGGCATCGTTCGAATCTTCTGGAGAATAGCAGGCCAGGAACTCTCGTCCCCCACCAAACCGAGACAGATGATCAGTTTGTCGACGTCCGAGAGGGTCATACCGAACTGGTGCATTCCCCGGAAGCTCCATCCTTCGTCCCACTCTGATCGATCGAGCTCCAACCGCAGTTCTGTTTTTCCCTCGTCCCTTCGATGAAAGGCGAGCATCTCTGCGTAACAAATACTCTGGGCACTTTGAGTACCCCGGACGCGTTCAAAAGCCTCCAGCAGAAACGGTATGCTTCGCTTCTCGTATAAAATCAAGGCAACCCCAGGAAGCGTGTTCCAGTCTTCTTTCACTGCCTTGAGAATCTGCTCTTCGGATACCGGAAAGGAGTCCTCATCGCTCAACACCCGGTCCGGAAGTCCACCGATCCCAACCAGATGTTCCTGGATCTCTAGAACACTCAACTCGCGAACCGCCTTCCGATTTCTCGCCGACAGGGCGGCGATATAGCCGGCGGCATAGCCTTGGTTCTGCACGTCCGCCTGCATCCGGATTACTGGCAGGGCATCCCGGTGGGCACTGAGCCCCAACCCAGTCACCAACACCCCATCGAGCCCTTGGGGCAAAAGACAGCGCAAGGGGATATCCGCCCACAACCGATCCTTCTTTTCCGGTGGATGCAGCATAAAGACCGGATCGATGGTGAAGCCGTGCGAGTCAAAGTTGGAAGACGCGACGCAAATTGTATCCGGAAAACGGCGTTCGTAGAGAATGTCCACCGCGTTGATGGCATAGTCTCCAATGATCTGCCGCCTCTCCCGCGAATCGATTAGTTCCCCGCAATCAAAATCATTCTTAAACTTCAATTTCGCTGTCGTGAGCATTGCTGTAGCGTCGACCACGTCGGTATCGTCCGAGAAATTGTGATCCGAGTTGTGGTAGTCGCGCCCCGGCTTCAACCCCGCCAAGCCAGTTCCCTGGACCGCGAGATGATCCTTGCCAATCACTATCGTCGGAGCTCCCGCGATCGCAGGAATATCCGAGCAACCCGTACTATCCACCACGCAACCCGCTTCGACCAGCCCGTAACCGTAAGGCCCTGCTACCAGAATCGCGGTCACCCGATCTCCCTCGACGCAAACTCCGGCGCACAGGGTATTGAACCAATAAGTGCAACCTTCTCTCCGCCCCGTTTGGTGATACCAGGCACTTTTCGCCGCCACCGACCAGCTCTCCTCTCTCTCCTTGAAGTAATCCCGGTACTCGAGATCCTTGACTCCGCGGTCGATCTCGGCCGTAAAGCCAACGCGATTGCCATACCAATACTGGGAAATCTGTCCCATCGTTCCCACTCCGCCCAAGCCGGAGGTAAGCTCCACGACAAGGGTTTCGGCTCCCGCCCGACTCGCGCTAATGGCTGCTGGCGCACCACCTGTACCACCACCGGCGACGACTACATCAAAACGGCCGAGTCGCGGCAAAGCACTGGAATCAAAGGTCACGCCCTCGGACTCCCGCTTTCCCGGACGCAACGCATCGCTCAACGTCCGCAATTCACCGGGGACCGGCTCACTCCCGGCACAGGAAACCGCCAGCGGCCCTTCACCCCGACCCGGTATCGCGGACGCCACCCGGGCACCGAGGTTTTCCGCAAATCTGATTGCGTCAATCGGGTTCGCGAAAATCGACTCCTCCCCATCGGGCAACAACATGGACTCGCTCATCCCCCAGAGCCCCGGCTCTACCTGTAGGTCCTCCGGCGTGGGTTCCGAACCAGTCTTTGCCAGCCGTGGAAGGATCCGGGTCTGGTGTCGATACTCCTGCGGCACCCAACAACGATCGACCAGGTCCCCATAGGCCGCGGCCAAGGCAACGGGGCTCCCATCCCCAAAATCAACCGGAACGGTATAGCGGCGGGCACTCACCGCGTAGTCCTCGGCCTCATACCCTGGCAAGCGCTCGACCGCGCCCACTCCGGCAGCGTCACTCCCCTCACCTTCACAGAAGGTTACATATTCCACCTCACGCCGACCTTCGATCTTCCGAATTCCCGGATACCCCGCCTGTTTCAAGACCAGGGCATCGAGCGTGGCATCGACCACTACCCGCGAACGGATCGCTTGAAGGCCCGTCCGGTTGGCGAGGGCAACCCCCTGAACCGCTCCGCCCTCCGTACGCAACAATCCGGCGGGAAAACAATTGAAAAGAAAAGGTATGCCTGCAGCAACCAACCGTTGCTCTAGCGTCAACTTCACCTTCATAGGCCTCGGGGGTTGTCCCCCATCCCCAAAGATCTCCCTGGCCAGGGCATTCTCCGTCCGGCCTTCCGGCCAGTAGCGATACAGATCGCAGATATCATCTCCAAGAAATGGACGAGCGGCCAATACATAGACCGAGGCACCCTTCGCCTGCGCACTTAGAGCAAAAGAAACCGCGGCCGAACTGGAACCAACAACGACAATATCGACATCGGCAACGAGGGGAAGTTGGGGGTTATTCGTCATCCCACTAGAATCCTTCCACCGCATTCCTCCCGCAATCGATTTCCCCTATCCAAGATGGACAAATAATGGTATAAATTGCTCATGCATCCAATTTCCCCATGAAAGAACCTGAGTACGACATCGGCTACTGCTACGAAGGTGCGGTCTCGCCCGCGTTCTACCGTCAAACCCAGTACTCGGGCGTCTCCTACGTATCCTGGTACATCCGCGAGGGGGAAGTCTCCGTCATGACCGACGGGCATAAATTGCAGGCAAAGGCCGGAGATTGGGTCTTTATCGACCCTCTCACCATGAAAACCCATGCATTTACCGAAAACGCCCGCATCATCTCCCTGCGCTTCAGTATCAACTGGTCAGGGCTGCACTACTTCCCTCCGCTCAACGCGCCTTGGCTATACAACGGGCCGGAGAGCGCACACATGGTCCGACCAGCGGCCGAACTGTGCCGCCTCATTCGCCAGGCCGCCCTCCAACGAACACCCCTGACTCCCACTCAATACGCCGAGCGCGGGATCTATTTTTCGCAATGGGTCCATCGCTGGCATCGTATCCGCGAAGAGCGGTCATGGCCCCTCCAACTCCCCACCGACATGCGGGTCTCCGAGCTCATCCTTTGCCTGATGAAATCCATCTCGATTGCCCCCGTCAACTACGACGCCCTCACCGCCACCGTCGGTCTCTCCAAAGCCCAGATCAACCGCATCTTTAAGGACTCCACTGGCCAGACCCCAAAACAATGGAAAGAAGCCGCCTGCCTCAAATCTTCCGAAAACCTCCTCAACCAAAACAAACTCTCGATCAAAGAAATCGCCGCGGAGCTCGGCTTCACCGACCCATCCCACTTCAGCAAATGGTTCCGCAAGCACATGAAACACAGTCCCCTCAAATGGCGCTCCATGCAATTGGGCTACGGAGATCGCGTGTAGCTCTCCGGCGGCCTACCCACAGTGGGGCATGGCTTCAGCCTTGCCCGCGCATGGCCCGCTCGATGCTTCCGCCCGGACCGAGGGGGTGTCCCCGCGATCCTCTTCGTTCATTCTGCTGGAGGAGGCATTGCGCTTCGAATCTGCCTCATGATGAGCTGCAAAGCGCTTTCGTTGGGACTACTTTTGTGCCGTGCGAAGTACAGTTTATTCGTAAGCGGCTTGTCGCCTCTCCAGATGATACTCACCTCGCCGTTTTGAATCGATTCGCGGCAGAGAAAATCGGGGACAATCGCGACTCCGGGAGCGCGGGCCAGACTGCGTAGAATTGAGTTAAAGTTCGGAACGACGTAGTTTGGCCTGAAGTTTGGAGCCTGATTGAAGTTTTGTTTCCAGAACCTTTGGGTATGGTCATTGTCTCCAGCGATTCCATACCATTGCTGTTCGTTCAACCACTTGAGGCGCTGCGCTACCGTCGCTTCCTGAAAATCGAATGGGCGAGTCCCCTTTCCCGCGACCACGACAATATTCTCTTGAGAGAAAGCCTCGTACTTTACTCCGCGCAATTCCGGATTGTGAGGGCTGACGACGAGATCAGTGACTCGGTTTTCGAGCTTGTGCAGCAACTCGCGATAGTCTCCGAACTCTAAAATAAGGTTACAGGGGAGATCCGGCAAAGCAGCTTCAAGACTCTGCTGAAAGGTTTCGAAGCACATCCCCAGGGTAATGGTCGGGCGATCCTCTGCAGGACCGCGCTGACTTTTCATCTCAATTTCTTCGAGTCGCTTGATCGGATCTACGATCGCATTGTAGAGCTGCTTGCCACGTTCCGTCGGAATCAAGAGCCGAGGACGGCGCTGGAAAAGTTTGTATCCGACATGATTCTCGAGCGAGCTCAAGTGCAGGCTAACCCCGGGTTGCGAGCTCATTAGATGGTTCGCCGCCGCCGTCATACTGCCCTTCTCGTAGATTGCCTTGAAGGTTCGAAACCACTCTAAATTTGTCATCACCATGATAATCCTTACGCATTATTTGCATTATTTGAGTGATAGGTCGAGCCCTGTTATCCTGTGAGCGTTCAATCCATTCAATCCACCGAAAGTGGTTCAGATCCAAACTCAAAAACATTATGCAACTCAATCTACACGAAAAGACCGCCCTGGTCACCGCATCCTCAGCCGGTATCGGCTTGGAAATCGCTCGCTCACTCGCCGCAGAAGGCGCTCGGGTTTACATCAATGGCCGATCGCAGAAAAGCGTCGACGCAGGCATTCAAAGTATTCGGGCACAGCAACCCGATGCGAAATTGGAAGCTCTCGTCGCAGACAACTCGACAACTGCGGGTTGTCAACTGACCCTGCAAGCGCTGCCGGAAGTCGACATTTTGGTCAACAATTTGGGCATTTACGAAGCGGTCGGCTTTTTCGACGAGACCGACGAATCCTGGCAGCGACTGTTCGAGACCAATATCATGAGCGGCGTACGCCTCGCACGTCATTACCTCAAAGGCATGCTCGAGCGCGAGCAAGGTCGGGTGGTCTTTATCTCCAGCGAGTCCGCCATCTGCCCAGCCCCTGAGATGGCGCACTACAGTGCCACCAAGACCATGCAACTAGGGATCTCCCGTTCGCTGGCTGAATTGACAAAAGGCACAAAGGTCACCGTCAACAGTGTCCTGCCCGGTTCGACGCTTACCGACGGGGTGCAGAGCTTTATTGCAGACGTCTATCCGGACCTCCCGCCAGCCGAAGCCGAAAAGCGCTTCATGGCCGAAAACCGCTCGACATCGCTCATTCAGCGTTTGATCGATCCAAAGGAGATTGGCGACATTGTGAGCTTCGTCTGCAGCGAGCGCGCTGCCGTCATCAACGGAAGCAGCCTGCGCGCCGACGGAGGATTAGTCCGCGCCGCGTTCTAGTTTTTATTCCGGGACACTCTCGTGCGTTTGCAGGCCTTCGTCCAAAATCATGGCGAAGGCTGCAAATCGCACTGGAACCCCGGCTTCAACCAACCTCTGGTACGATCTTTCGCGGTAGGCGTCAGATGGACGCATTCACACTGAGCCTATCGGTTGCCTAAAGATTCCCTTTCAACAGCTTGCGGATTGTTCCCTTCCCGTGCCGCGGGTGACGGAGGATGGAGGTCATTGCCGCTGACTCCTGCTGCACCACCCATTTTCCCTCTCAACCTCGACTACAGCAACCCCCGCTCCTTAAAGACCTCTTTTGCGATCATGATGGCGTTGGTGGCTGCAGGGAAGCCGCAGTAGGCGATCATTTGTGTGATTGTCTCGACGATTTCCTCCTTAGTCACCCCTTCATTCAGGGCGCAGTGGATATGGAGCTTTAGCTGTGGTGCGGCGTTTCCCATGACCGTTAAGGCGGAAAGGGTGATCAACTCCTGGATTTTGGGATTCAGGACATTGCTTTTGTCTCCGTAAATATCACCAAAGGCGAATTCGACATTCACCCGGGCGAACAATGGGGAGACCTCACGGATACTCTCCACATATTGATCGGCATCGGGGCCCAGGTGCTCGCGCATCACCTCGATGCCTTTTTGATATCGCTCATTCATAATCTTTGGGTGTTTGGATGGTTTGGGAATGACGGCCGAATCGCCGCCTGACTAAAATCCTGCACAAAGGCTATAGGGGCCCGTCCCGACCAAGGCAAAAAAGATTCCGACGGCGGCGAGGACGATATTCTTCTCGGCGGAGGTGATGTTGCCCACGGCCGCGAGTCCCACTGCTTTTGCGTGCAAGTTTCGATCGGCCCTGGTCACACTTTGGCTCAACGCGCCCTCGGCCGCCGAGGCGCCGAGGCGGTAGTGGATATAGGCCCCGAACAGGCAGAAAATTGCCAGCAAGAGTCCTCCGACCTGAGGAAGAATACCGAGCAGGATCGAGAACGAACCCACGACCATGAGAAGGACCATCCCGATGGACCCGATCCCCACCAGCGATGCGGGACAGAGCATAGCCACCATGCTTTGCGTGGCCTTCCAATCCGCGAGCAAGCTCTTGATCGGCCAGAGAAACATCCAGGCGAATACGATCCGCAAAAGAATAAAGGCAAAGGTTTCCATATTGAGTGCCCCCACTAATTTCCTACGTCCTCGTTGTGAGCGTCGGCGAAGAGATTTCCATTCTCGGAATAATCCACCTCGACATTGATCAACGTAGGACCGGCGACGGATTGGGCCTCGGCGATTGTCGGCGCACTGTAGGCCTGCAGCGAGGAGGCATCGGCAAGCATGATATTCTGAGGCAGGCTGGCTCTTCCTTGGATCTAGTGAAAGTACTGCAACCATCTCTGGATTGAAAAGATGATATACTCGATAAAGCGGGAACTATGTATCAAAATGTAGCATAGACTCAACACGTAGTCGTTTTTATGGTGGCTAACCTTTTCATTCAATGAGCCAAGACCGCAAGCCCCCCGATGAATTCGTAGCCGCCATGCTACGGGCACCACTCGATGTATTGGAAATAAAAAGAAAGCAGTATGTCGCTGGCACAGTGATTCGCGATCAAGTATTGATGACCAACCGTTTGATCCTCGTTGTCGATGGTGCTCTGGACTACCGAGTCGAACAAAAATCGAAGCGAATGACGACGGGAAAGGAATTGCTTGTCCCCAATTGGGTGCGAAGGACCTGGAGCACGGCAAAGGGGTGCGAAATCTATTTCGTCGATTTCGCCGTAAAGCACCTCGACACATGCCCATTAACCCTCTTTTGGCGCGACACCAAGGAGGTTTCAATGGAATACAGTACAATGGATCGAATGCGGGACGCATTGAGACGGGACACTGCCTCGAGCGCGGTTCGCCGCTTGCTGGAGGTCGAAGGAGAACTCAAGGGAATGCTTGGACGATTTTGGCCCGATGCGCGTAGCCTACACAGCTCGGTGTTTGAGAATACCCAGTTTGCTGAAGCATTGCATCCAGAGATTCGTCGTGCAGTACAGTGGCTCAGTGAGCAGTATGCGCGTCCTAAAGCGGTCTCAGAATTCTACGAGACACTGGTCCTGAGCCCAGACTACTTTCGAAGGCAATTTGCCGTAGCCTACAGCGAGAGCATGCAGACACGGCTCAACCGAATTCGACTGCGGCACGCGCGGTTTTTGATCCATGAAACTGGGCTTTCATTGAAGGAGGTCGCCGGAGAATGCGGGTTCAACGATCCACTCTTCTTTTCTCGACAGTACCGCAAATTTTGGGGCGTAGCGCCGTCAAAGCATCGCATTGGCGTCACAGGACAATAGACCCCCCATCAGACAAAGTAGCGCGTAGTGTTTCCGTCTCCACATCTCGCGCAGCACATTGATTTTTAATTGCTAGATAGGCCGCAACGCCAGCAGCTTCACCGGTTTGATTCATATTTACCATGACCCGAATCGCTCCGTGAGCAACGGTGTCGGCGTCAATAAACCGTCCGGCTGCGAGCAGGTTGTCAAAAGGCCCCAGGGGCACGAGTGATCGGTAAGGAATCTGGTAATAGGTTGGACTGCTAGCTGTCGCCACCCTCCAGAAACCGTTTTGGTTCGGAACGCCCGGGCGTGCGTATACCTCTCGTCCGTCGAGGTAGCGGAAGGTGATACCGGGTTTGTCGTCGTGATGGATGTCTACACGGTAGCTGCCGTTGGCAATGGCATCCTCGAATCGTCTGCCGTGCAGTACTTCCCCGCCGTTCAACTGATGCAGACAGCGCACATGCCGTGTTTCGCGGATGCCGATACGAGCGGGAAGCGTCTGAAGAGAAAGACACGAGCCAGGTCGATACCGACGTAGTATATCCTGAATTGCGCGAACTTGGCGACGGCCTTCAATCTCGGCCTTTGTGAGTCCGTCTGCGGTCGAACAGTCTTCATAGACCCGCGTTCCCGCGAGCATGAAGACATCGGAATCCGGAATACTTCCTCCCCAGGCAAACCCTTCGGGCAAATGATATTCCGCAGCGTGTTCGTGAATTAATAGTCTCCAATTGGTCTCGCCGAGCGATTCCCATTGGCTGAAGGAAGCACACGTGGTGGAAGGTTGCCTCCGAGCGGCAAGGTAGGTTTTCAGACCCAGTCGGTGGCAGAGATCGCCGTCGCCAGTTGCGTCAATGAAGAAACGTGCTTTGATCGCTTCACGCCCGTCTTTGTTTTCGATGACTATCGCGTTGAGCTGCCCCCTCTCAACAATTGGTGCGACAAATGAAGAATGAAGCCAGGGCGAGACGCTGTTCTCCGATATCAATTCATCGAGCTCGATCTGCAGTTCGGCCGAATTGAAACGCCAGCCAACACTCGCATTGTCAAGTTTCTCACTCACGGTGTTACGGATCTTCATGCGGTCGATGACTTCTTGAGTGAGACCAGCGAAGATACGCTTCTTGAAAACTTCGTCCAGCGGTGTGTGCCAGACGTTGACCAAAGACAGAGTGGCCACGCCACCGAAGCTACCCATCTTTTCGACTATTGCTACGGATAAACCCAGACGCGCCGCCCGAATCGCGGCAAAGACTCCGGTGCACGAGCCGCCGAGCACGCAAAGATCGAATTCGCCGACCACAGGGATCTCCCGTGCCGGCTCCAAAAGGGAGTGAGATGACATGCGAGTAAGCCTACTATTTGCTCCGGCTAGACTCCAGAGCCTTTAGATAGCGCAACGCAGTGATTGCTTGGACTTAACCCGTAGTGTGATCGAATAAATAAAGAATCCGACGAGAGCACCCCTGAGTAATTTCACTACCTTGCCAGTGGACGAGAAACGGCGATGGGAACCGACCCCTAGGATTCGTTGTTGGCATTTGAGTCATTAAGAGCGCCTCCTCCCTCCTCATAGATTATTCCCGCCCAACGGATCATCGGTCTGACGGTCGGATTCTACGGGCCTTGAGGGAACCCAACTCAAAACTCTATCCATCCGCCCGCAAACCAGCCGGAAGCGCCATCAATGAAGCAAATCGGTTTCGACTTCGAAACTGTGGAATCCCGGCCACGAATTCCAGCGCCGTTCGTCGGCGAGCGGCCTCCCCGTGGTCTCCGGAATCTCCCCTCCTCTTAGCAAGGACTTTCCTCGATCCGACAATTCCTCCAAAAGGTAACGGTGCATTCGGGCGCACCTTTCTGGATCGGCGCGACTTACATCAACTGTTTCACCCGGATCATTGGCCAGATTAAACAATAGGCAGGAGCCACCTACTGAAGAGAATAGATACTTCCAGTCGCGCTCGATGACCGCGTATTGTTCTCCGCAGACTCCTACGATCGCTTCCCGCCCCCGGGCGCCATTAGCGACCTCGAGCAAATCATTTCCCGACACCTCCCTGGGAATGCTTTCGCCACAATCGGCTAGATTCATGCAGGTGGGGAAAATATCCTGCAGGCTCACCAGCGCATCGCAGACCCTTCCTCGCAGAGGATGCTCATCCCACTGTCCGGGAGGCCGTATCAGAAGGGGGATGTGAGCCGAACCCTCAAAGAAACTGTTTTTCGCACTCATATGATGGTCCCCCAGCATCTCCCCGTGATCCGAGGTAAAAATGATCCACGTATTGTCCAGCAAGCCCAACTCTCGCATCCGGGAAAAAAGAATCCCCAAGGCTGCATCCACTTCACTGATACACGCATAGTAGGCACGACGAATGGTACACCACTGTTCCTGACTGAATCGATATCCGTTGCCCAAGGAACAGGTGGATTTGAGAAAACCTGCCGGAATGCCCTCCACCGTTTCGGCCCAATCCCCAATCACCGGGTCCGGCATTGGTATGTCCCGGTAGATCTCCCAGAATTCGGGAGACGGATCCAACGGGGGATGAGGCTTACTGATACTGCTCCACAGGAAGAAGGGTTTTTCCGAATCGCGGGTTTCCAGGAAATCGACGGATCGATCCACGACCCATCGCGTAAGCGTCTGTGAAGGTTTCGCTGTCCCGAGAATCGGTTCGAGCTCATTCTGACCGTACCCATGGGCCCCTCCCACCTCTCCGGGAAAATACTTCTGCATGAACCGATAGTAATCGTAGGACAATTCCATCGTTTCAAAACCGAATCGATGGCGCATGGGATGAAAATGCATCTTCCCCTGGGCCCGCGTCTGATACCCCGCGGCGGTCAGCATCCCGGGTAACGTGGACCGGCCTCTCATCGGCTCCGCGTCCGTGTTCGCCGTCGCCCCATGTACATAAGCTGGCACACCCGTCATCATCGTCGCCCGGGCCGGCATGCATACCGGACAGTCACTGTAAGCCCGGGAGTAACGAATCCCAGTGTCCGCCAGCCAATTGAGATGTGGAGTAAAAATGGCGGGGTTCCCCGCACAGTGCAATGTGTCCCACCGTTGCTGATCAGTCGTTATCAAAAGGATATTCGAAGCAGTCATCCAATCACCCTACCCCTAGGAAACGGCGTGAATCAACTTTCTTTTGGAACTGTCCAATACTGACTTGACTCGAAAGATTGAATGGATCAACAACTAGACACTGACCCTTGAAAATCGGAGCGTTTCAACGATAGCCCGATGGAACAGGGCCCCACGCTACCCGAAGAATTCGTCACCCGCACCGAATCAGTCCACCCAAACCCACACTCGATGAAGCTACCTCAAATTCTCCTTTTCATCCTCCTCCTACCGGCAGTGATGCAGGCTGCAGTTCTGACGCCAAAGAATGCCGATTTTGCGGAGGGGCTCCAATCGTGGGGTCACCGGTTGGACAACACGGGCACCCAAACGGTTCAACTCACGGACGGACCCGCACCGACCGCACTCAAAGTGGACATTAACGAAGCGCCCGAAAAGCCTTGGTTTTCGCACATTCGGCAGGCAGTTGACATCAAACTCTATCCGGCCGAACAGATAGCGATTACCGCCATGATGCGTAGCGCGGACCACTGCACCGTATCCCTGACCCTGCAATCGACTCGCCCGCCCTTCTCTCCATTCCTATCCAAACGGATCAAACTCACTCCCGAATGGCAAAAGGTCACTGTAAAGGGCTCGCTCCAACAGCCACTCGGAGCGGGGCAATCGCAAATCAACGTTACCCTTGGATTTGGAACCGGAACGTTGGAGATGACAAACTTCCGGATTGAACTCCCAGAACGAGAGGATCTGGACTCGGTTCCCGATTCATTCCTCGAACTTGCCTGGGATGAAAACGACCTGCCCCTCGTGGATGTACAGGCTTATCCGATCCCGGACAACGGGAAGCTGCCGGATCAAGAATATCGTTCGATCGTGGAAGGCGTGGAAGGGCTCAACCTACAGGGCAAACGGTTCGGGGAAGTCGAGACCGTTGCCATCTCTGGCCAGCATTTTGACAAAGCCGTTCGTCTCACCACAAACCAAGACACCCCCAAGCCCTATTCGATACAGCTCAAGGAACCTCTTTTGAATTCAGTCGAGAAAGGAAGCACTTTGGTGGCGCTATTCTCCTTCCGGGTCCTGAAACCGAATCCTGAAACCAACTACGCTGCCTCTCAGTTCTCGCTGGAGAAATCGGGAGGAAAATACGAGCGACTGATCAGTTGGGGTATCATTTCCGATGACCAGAATTGGCATCACTATTTCATTCCATTCAAGGCAGACTTTGAAGTTTTGGCGGGCGCTTCTCAAATAGTCTTCCGCGGTGGATACGGTCCACAAACAATCGAGATCGGAGGAGTTTCTCTGATCAATTTGGGCAAAGGAGTGAACCCGAAGAATCTTCCGTTCACCCCCATGGGATACGTAGGTGCGGAACCGGATTCTCCCTGGCGGGAAGAAGCCCTCGCCCGCATCGAAAAGATCCGCAAAGGGGAGTTTACCCTCACACTGACCAATGCCAAGGGAGAACCTGTTCCGGGAGCGCGGGTAACCGGCGCCCTAATCGATCACGCCTATGGATTCGGATCCGCCCTGGGAGCTCCCATTCTTCTTCCGGGATCGAGAAAATATAATCAGGATTTTGGCAAAACTGCCGCTGAGATGTTCAACGCCGGTTCTCTGGAGAACGCGATGAAGTGGAAACGATCCACCCTACCCGGAAACGAGGAGCAGATCGAAGAAGGCCTCCGATGGATGGAAGAACAAGGCTGGCAGATCCGTGGTCACGCTCTCGTATGGCCGAGCTGGCGCTACAACAATGCCGAGATCAAAAAATTACAAGACGACCCCCAGGCCCTCCAGGAAGCGATTCTGGATCGGATCACGACCACTACAAAAAAGTATGCCGGACGGATTCAGGATTGGGACGTCATCAATGAACCTTACACGAATCATACCTTTATGGATCTGATTGGCGACAACGCGATGGCTACCTGGATGGAGGCCGCCCGCGAAGGAGACCCCAACAGCAATCTATTCATCAATGACTTTGACATCGTCACCCGGCCGGGAAGTGGCAACCCGAAGATCGACTATTATATGGAACTGATTGAGCGTTTCCAAAAAAACGGAACTCCTCTGGACGGAATGGGCTTGCAGTCCCACTTTGTCGGCTCACTCACCCCCATCCCTCACGTCTACGGGATCATTGATCAATTCGCTCAGAAGGGACTCACCGTCCAACTGACCGAACTCACGGTCAACATCCCCGACGAGCAAACCCAGGCGGATTACGTGCGCGATTTTATTACAATCGCATTTAGCCATCCCGCAACGAACATGGTTCAAACCTGGGGATTCTGGGAAGGATATATGTGGGAGCCCGAAGCAGCACTGTTCCGGAAAGACTGGTCCCCCAAGCCATCGGCCCTCAGCTTCAAGCAGCTTGTCCAAGAAACCTTCAGCACTGAGGTCGAAGGAGAGACCAACGACAAAGGGAATCTTTCCTTCCGTGGATTTTTCGGAACGTATACTCTCACAGCAGAGGTGGACGGAGAGCCGACCACCTTCACCGCAACATTCGGCCCTGGGGCACTCTCGGCGGAAATACAAGAAGCTGAATGAATGACCTTCGAAGTGACGAAATCATGTACCTCCCCCATGGATACAGGGAACAGAATCTCCATCTGCCGTTCCTACCGGATTGAAAACGGAACCTCCCTGATCGCATTTCAACTAAATCCGGAGAACCTCGGGCGAAATACCTCCACAGTCGATTCAAAGACTGTCCAGATTTTTTCCGCGATAAACTATCCCAATTCGGATCGATACCACCGCCACAAAGCCACACCATAATCGAAGCAAACGTACACCTATCCCTGTTAATCCGACCCTGCGACCCTCACAAATTGATGAATTTCCATTATTTTTTGGAACTGTCCATTTTTTCTTTCAAAAGCAGTGCGTTTTCAGTAAGCTTTCCTAAAATTCAAGCAGAACCCCAAAAACTACCTCACTATGTTTAAAATATCCCACCCCCTTCGACTGGCCTCTCTAATTGCGTTGACCTCCACCTGCTGGCTAAGCGCCCAGACCTCCTACTACTGGAAAGAAGGGTTCAACGCCAACCTTCCGAGCAGTTGGGGCACAAACCTGGACGGGACTGGAGCATCGCCCTCGTTTTCGGCCGACGACATTCTCCTCACTGTCCAAACCGGCCAGGATCTAAACACCTTCAGCAACACCATCTCGCTTTCCGGTACCGGATCATACGTGGTTCTCGAATCGGGTGCGACGATGACCGCAAGTGGCTACGATCACAATATCTCGTTGAACATGTCCAGTGGTTCATTCTACGAAGTGAGCAGTTCCTACAGCAATTTAACCATCAATGAAGCGGCCACCGACAGTACCTTCATCATTTCCGGCAGTTTGAGCAGCATCCGGGAGTACAGCTACGGAAGTCTTGATTTCAACTCCACTAGCAACGCAAACACCCAAACACTGACGACGACGGGAGACTTTACAATCAGTCAAGGCAAGGTGCGCGCGTCCGCCTACAAAGCTTCGGGAACCCATACCATCGGAGGTGACATCAATATCGAGAGTCTGGGGACTTATGAATTTGGAACGACCTCCTCGGACACACCGATCAACGGCACCATCAACGTTGCCGGCGACCTGAACAACTCTGGTGTACTCGACAACCGCAGCGCCTATGTAACCGCCACCCTGAATTTCACGGGTACCGAAAGCGCACAGGCGAATTGGGGTACACACTCCGGCACATTTTCTGTCGGGATCGACGCCAACAAATCCGTAACTTTCAATGGCTCCCTGACAACCGAGGGCGGCGACCTCACCGTAGGCGGGACCCTACAAATTGCCGATGGCCAGACCGTTGATACCGATGCGGGAGACATCCTGATCGATGGGACCCTGGCAAGTGCGGAGGATTCAACCGGAGTCATCACCCTCGACTCTGACGGAGACATCACCTTTTCCGACGGTTCGGTTATTTCCCTCGCGCTGGGCAATGGCAGCCACTCTTCTCTCAACATCACAGGATCCGGCACCGTGACCTTCGATGCCGACCAGAGCTTTTTCTTCTTCGACAACGACATCGTGGCCGGTACCTACGAAAACATCATCACCGGCCTGAGTCTCGATCCGGGAGTTGCCGGATGGACGATCGTGAATTCAGATCTAACCGGCGGATTCACTTTCGATGGGTCCAATGTTGATCTGAGCATCAGCACAATTCCCGAACCCGCCATGGCCTCCCTTGCGATCTGTGGTGTCGTAGCCGGCCTCTCTCTGGTGAGACGCCGCCGGACACGGGACCTCTCCTAGTCTCCCCAGCTCCCGACCCGCCTCTTCCAGTTTCCCGAAGGGCCCGTTTCCCGGGTGATGCCGCGGCGTTCCCACATTGGGAATCGCGGTTCTCCCCGAAAGAACTATCGGCCCGGGAGGCGCCCGTAGACCTCTTGCCAACCTCAAGGCAAGGGTACACCGCCTCTCGGCATCGTTTCGCGCCCGCAACCAACGGGACCGCTCTTCCGACCGAAGCCAAAACACCCCCCACCCCATAATCATGCCCGAGACTCCACTCACCCGACTCGCTCAACTCGCCGCAACGGCAGGCCTGCTCCTCAGCCAATCCATCCAAGCGCTCCCCAGTATCACGAACGCGAACTTCGATACGCCAATCAACGGTGGCTACACCATCAGCGTCAACCAGGCAGGAGACGGATGGTATGGCCCCAACGACTCTACCTGGGTCCAGCAAAGCATCGCAACGAACCCAACCGGACAACGAAACCCGGATATCACGGCAAAAGTCACGCACGAGAAAAGCCTGATCCAGGTCATTCAAGACAACCAATCCAGCACCGATGATGCAGGATTGGTCTTCGAGGTATTCGCTGAAGACAACGGCGCAAGCAACGAACTGACAGTCGAGGTTTATGGCCTCAATACGTTCAGTTCCGGCTTCACCACCGGAGGCAACCAGGTCGATCCCAACTCGGTTCTCCTCGGCAAGTTGGACACCCATATCGCGCAACGATCATCGAGCGCCATCCGTTACTATGTTCCCCTCGACATGGGAACCGGCTACCAATTCATCATCCTCAAGGTGACCGCGCGACTCAGCGACGGGGATTCCTCGATCGCCGTCGACAATTTCGAGTTTATCGCCCCAACATCGGGCTCCCACCCAACTTTCCCCTTCCCGCAAAGCGTCGTCTATCCGCACGGTCTCAAGCCCTCGAACTATTCGCAGGTCTCCATGAACAAGCATGTCCAAACGACATGGGAGAACTACGAAAACACCTACTTCACACAGACCGACACGATCACCGGGGAATGGCGAATCACCCGGGACGACGCGGAAGACAGTACCGTCTCAGAGGGAATTGGTTACGGGATGCTTCTTTGCGTCCTCATGGACAATGCCTCCAACAATACCCGCCCGCTCTTTGATGGACTGTACAACTACTATCTTCGTCGGTTGAATCAGAACGGCTTGATGAACTGGAGGATTATCGAAGATTCCAATGGAATCCTTCCAGATCCATACTCAACCGACATTGCCGATGCGGCCGACGCCGACGAAGACGTCGCCCTGGCGCTCGTGTTTGCCCATCGCCAATGGGGGTCCGAGTCCGGGATCCCCTACCTCGATCAAGCTCAGATCCTGATCACTCGGCTGCAAGAAGAAGTCTGCAAGGCAAATAGCTACGACCTCTTTCAATCCGGATCAAAAGCCGATGGAGATACCTGGCAAAACATTTCCTACTACGCACCGGCTTGGTATCGAATTTTCTCCGAGGTGACCCAGTCCACCTACTGGGAGAATACCGTAATTCCCAACGTCTATACCGAGATTCGCTATTTCTATAACAACAACAGTTACGCCGCCAGAGGCCTCGTTCCCAATTGGCACGACCCCTACAACCGGAGCCAGGTCACCGGAGCACCCCAGCTAGACCCAAACACCTCCTACGACTCCGGCTTCGACGCCTGCCGAATCGGCTGGCGAATCGGAACTGATTACCTCTGGTATGGCACCTCAAGTGATTCGCTGGCGTACGACACGCCCTTTGCAGTCGCTGCATTCATGGAGAGCACCACCAGCTCGGACCCACGGTCCATTTACACCTATTCGATCCCCAACGGAAATACCGAGACAGGTTACAACACCATCGCCCTCACCGCACCTGTCGGCGTCGCCGCGATGGTATCCAGTTCTTTCAACAGCTGGCGCAATCAGATCTATACCGATCTGGCAGTCTACTATCAAGACCCACAGTTCGACGCCTACTTTGCACGATCCATTCAGCTACTTTCCATGCTGACCATGACCGGAAACTTCCCGAACCTCTGGGAGCGCGAGCCCTCCCTCCTCAGTGATGGAGGTTTTGAGCAAGGCGGATCCTCCTGGTCCTTCCCCTCGAATGCATTCGTCGCTTCCTACAATATGAATTCGGGAAATTCAAGTGCGAGAATGAATTCCAACGGAATCCATTCGAAAATCGCGCAAATCGTCTACGTGGCCGAGAACACCGAATACGAGATCTGCGGGTATCTACGGACCACCAATCTGGATTCCGGAAACTACGCACGCATCGTAGTACGCTGGTATGACAGTACCTCCTTACTATTAGGCACCGAGATCATTGGGGAAGCCGCCGAGAACGAATTCTACGGCTATCATCAAGCCTTCGTAACCTCACCCACAGATACTTCCTTTGCCGAAATCGGACTCGAACTCTCCGCGACTCAAAACGGAACCGCCTTCTTCGATGATATCAAAGTCAGAATCCCCTAGGCTACGAGGGTAGCGGTCGGAGGGCGGACAGGAGATAAACGGGTTGGAAAACCCGTTCTCCTTTACGCGATGGGCTGAAAGGAGAACGGACTTTCCAGTCCGTTCCACGTCGCGGGCGGGGCGTCGTGGATCGGGATAAACGGGTTGGAAAACCCGTTCTCCTTTACGCGAACGGTTGAAAGGAGAATGGACTTTCCTGTCCGTTTCACGTCGCGGGCGGGGCGCCGTCGGTGGGGATAAACGGGTTGGAAAACCCGTTCTCCTTTACGCAACGGGTTGAAAGGAGAACGGACTTTCCAGTCCGTTTCACGTCGCGGGCGGGGTGCCGTGGATGGGGATAAACGGGTTGGAAAACCCGTTCTCCTTTACGCGATGGGTTGAAAGGAGAACGGACTTTCCTGTCCGTTTCACGTCGCGTGCAGGGCGTCGTGGATAGGGATAAACGGGTTGGAAAACCCGTTCTCCTTTACGCGACGGATTGTCGTAACCGCTCCGCGGTAGTTGGGCGAATTGCTTATTTCCGGCTTCGGCGGCAACTGACTACGAAAACCACTGCACCCAAGCCGAGGAAGAGGCCCGATGTCGACGTTTCGGGAACGACCTGAAGTGTTCCGGTCAGCTCGGAGAATTCGAGTGCGCCGTTCGTCCAGACATCACCTGCCTCCGTGAAACCATCCACGCTAAACGACGCACCGAACACTTCATTCAGGTCTGCGACGTCGACGATAGTCCACTCATTGCCGAGGGAAAGGTCCGCGCCGATCAAATCGAAGCTGAACTCCCCGTTCAGGTTTGTTGTGGTCATATTCACGCCATCGCCGAGGATGGAATTTGAAACTCCATCGGCACCGATGACGAACTCCATTGAAGTGCTATCAGAAAAGGTCAAACTTCCAGTACCAGCGGAGACGATGTCAATCTCACCTGAGATCGTACCGTTGAAAGTGGCATTTTTATTATCACCACCCACGGTCAATGCGGAACCCGTTTCACCGACGATGGAACCCGCACCGGAAAGTACACTCACGGTCTCGGAGACTCCTGCCGCCATCTCAAAGGTCCCACCGGTGTTGACAGCGAGGTTTCGTTTTCCCGAAACGAAGGCGGCCGACTCCACTCTCAAGGTTCCACCACTATTGATCGTGGCTCCCTTGAGTTTATTGTCACTAGGACCGCCAGACACGTAAATAATTGTCCCCCCGTTAATCGTCACCGCGGAATCCAATCGGCTCGTTCTCAGAGTGCCGGTACCCGTCATTGAGCTGGATCCTCCCGACCCTACGGACTGGACGAATAGTTCGCCATCGACATCAAAGTTAGCATTGAACGTCATACTGCTGTTGATCGTACCCGATGCACCGCTCGCTACCGAAACAGTGACAGTGCCGCTACTGTCATCAATATTATTCCCACCGATGGTCACATCCCCCTCTTCGATAGAGAGGCTCGAGACACTTTGTGTCCCGGAAACCGTGATGTTCGCGGTTGCTGCATCACTTCCTGCGGAAAACACAACATCGCTGCCTTCCACATAGGCACCGGTAGCGATACTACCTGACGAATCTGTGGACCAGTTGGTGGTCGCCGCATCCCATGTCCCATCGGCCGGATTCCCAGCGCCAGCAGTAGCCCCGTTCGTGTCCCAATAGAGTTGAGCCGATGCGGAAGTCACAAGAGCTAAGGAAGTGAGAATGCAGGAGGAGGGTATTAGTAACAATCGGTTCATGACAATTTGAGGTTATTGGGTTTTCTCCGGAGATGGGGCCGAAGCACGGCCCTATTTACAGAATCATTAGAATTGTATCCGAAAACCGCAACCGCGTAGTTCCGCAATAGATTGCGAATATTGGGGGTCTGGGCATAAAAAAGCAGAAAGTTCACAGGTTATCGCGCGAGGGCCTCACTAGGACACATCAAGACGGAGAAGTTGGCCACTGCCGGACCATTCTCCAATCGAAGGAGCACCGAATTGTATCCCGGCTTCAGGACAATCCGACGAAACCCTTCATCCAACTGCCAACCCGACAGACCGACATCCTGGAAGACCACTAGATCATTGATCCACAATTTCGCCCGATCATCGCTCGCCACCGCGACGACCACATCCATAGCCGCTTCACAGAAAACTTCCGTATAGGCGAAATAGACGGTCGAACTCAATTCGTCGGGCGGCTTTACCCGAATGGTTTGGGATTGGAAGAATCTCCACTCCAGTTCGATGGGCTCTTTGGTTTTCGGATGAATCTTCCCCTCATAGGTAGCATCGAGATCAACTAGGGTCTCCGGGGGAAAAGTCTTCTCAAACTCGGGTCCATTCGGCAGCTGCCAGGGTCCGATGATGTACCAGGTATCGAGAAAGATCCATCCCTTGCGTTCCGATTTAATATCGAAGCGGCGTCCGGGAAGTGCTTGGGAGATCGCTTGCTTGGTATTTAACTTTAGCCGAGATGCACTTTTCTCGCTCGGATTGATGTGCTGGAACGCACTCTGATCGTAGCCCGAGTTCAAGCCGGCTCTCCGAGTATCATCGTCTCTGCCTCCGCCTCCCTGGGCCCCCAGGTAACTCTCTTTCATCAGGCTCCGCAGATCCTGCAAATTGCCCTTATCCCGCCCCCGATTGGAACCGGCCATGGCCATCCTTGCCTTGACAGAGGCATCGTGATTCAAGGCCTCGCGCAACTGCTCCGCCGTCTGGCTCGCATTCTCCGGCGAAGCCTCATTGCCGGCAACCCGATCGCGTCTCTTCATTGCTTCCCGGGTCATTCGTTCGCTCGAACTTACCGCCTGATCCAGCGACTCGTTGAATTCCTTGAATTCGTCCGCGGTAGACGGTTGGTTCTGGGACAACTTTTCGGCCAGATCGGGGCCCGTATCCGTTTGGGGCTGATAGACCTGCTCTCTGGCCTCTTCCAAGCTGACCTGCTTCATCCCGGCCAGCTCAGTCGCCTGGCTCTCGACAAAGGCCTCATCCGCCCGAACCGCCATTTCCTGGATCGACTGATACAACTCGGACGTGTCCATCTGATCCAACTCCTCCTCGGATGGGAGGCCGTCTTCCGGATCCTGACCGAACTCGTCGGTAGGCAAGATTTCGCTATCGGCCAAAGTGGCATCACCCTCTTCTGGGATCTGCACCTCATCGATTGTGCCGACCGTCGTTTCGAGCGGATCTTCCTCCTCGTTCAAGACCTCCGAGACCAGCGACTCGTCTTCCTCATCGACCAAGTCCTCCATGGCCTCAGGAAAATCCGAAGCGAGCGGATCGGGGGAATCTAGTTTCGCATCCTCCACTTCCGCCACCGCGATCCCGTTATCTTCCAAGAGCAACAACTTCATCCGGTTTACATACTCTTGCTGGACTACGACAAACTCATCAATCTCCTCCACCCGCTTATCCAAATCGCGCTTCGATTTCTCCGGTTCCTTTGCTTCCGCGGCCCTATTGTAGGAATTCTGGAGGAGGTTCTGAAGAGCTACAGCCTTATCCAGCACTCTCGAAGCCTCTTCCAACGCTTCGGTACTCTCGGCGAAAATCACCTCATTCTGGATCGCCAGGATCTTCATTCGGGCCGCATGGCGCGACGCCAGATCGTTGACAGCTTTAAAGGCTGACTTCCCGCCTGGAATTGATTGAAGGAATCGGCTCTTTCCCAATCGGTAATAGAGATGACCACCCCGGTCTTTCTGCTCCCGGGCGATCACAGCAAACTCATCCCAGAGATCGGGCTTTTCCAAAATGTCGCGACGGGTTTCGACGATCTCCTCAATCTCAATGATCGTCTTGCGCATCTTCTTTGCGCGCTTCTTGAGCTCTTCGCGTTTTTTCTTCTCCTGATTGCGTGCGATCTCCCGCACCTGCTTTTCATTGGGTTCCGGCTTCTCGACCTTTACCTTGCGCACAACCTCGCCGTCCTCGTCTACCGTTTCCTCGATGATCGCCACCTCGGACGTTCGCCAATCTTCGTTCAAGTAAAGCGCGACTCCAAATGCAGCGCTTAGAACGATGGATACAGCCAATGCAATCCACAACGCTTTCCCTTCAATTCCCTTGCTCATCGGTCGTATTTCTCGTGATAGGTGCGCACTCCCACATTTCGCAAATTGCGAAAACTCAAGGCGTCCAAGACCTCGACAAATCGATAGAAAGGAGTCGCCTCATCGGTATCCAAACGAATCCTACGATCGGGATCAGACTGCTCCACCACCTTCAATTCCTCGAGCAATTGTGAAATGGAAGTCTCCTCACCTTCCAGATAAAGAACGCCCTCCTTATCAATGGCGATCGCCAGAATCGAATCATCGGGCGGGACCTCCAGCGAAGATCTTGAGACCGGCAGATTGAGATGCTCCACATCCTTCAAGTCTTTTTTGAGCATCGTAGTCACGAGGAAAAAGATCAGGAGTAGAAACACACAGTCGATCAGTGGCGACATGCTCAGCGCCACATCCTCATCTTCCTGATAGGGGCGTCCGCTCACTTCCGATAGCCCTCCATCGCAAAGTCCTCTTTTCCCTTGTGCCGAAGCCTGACACCAACCTGTTCGAAGCCCAGAAACGCAAGAGTATCGAGAGCATCGATCACATCTTGCACGGGAACCTCTCGATCGGTGTCGATTCGGATCGCGACCCCGGTCCCCATTTCGGCAGCGACCTCCTCTAAATCCGCCGAGAACGAACTCACCTTGTGATACTGCAGTCCGGTTCCCCGGCTTGAGCGCGACCCGGCCCTCAAGAAATTTCCATCTTCATCCAACGCATAAATGATCGCATCCGACTCAGCGACCTCGGCTAGGGCCGAAGTGTAATCGGGAAGGACAACCGGGATTTGCTTCTCCAGTTTTTTCATCATCGTGGTCACGAGGAAGAAGATCAGCAAAAGAAAGACGCAGTCGATCAACGGAGAAAGATCGACCTCAACGGAATCATCCTGCCGGCGTCGCATTCGGAGACGGCGCAGGGTGGCAACGCGGCTCACCTGACGTTTCCCTATCGTCGGGATTTTCCCTCGAGTAGTCATAGAATCCAACCGTCTCGCATTCGATCCCCTACTCTCCCGCGATCGTCTCTTCGTCGACCTCCACCTCCTCGGGATGCAACCACGGGGCCATCATCACATCCACCGATTCTTCCAATCTCAGACCGAAGCTGTTCACCTTGCTCTTAAAATAGTGATAGGCCGCCAAGGACGGGATTGCGATAATGAGGCCCAAGGCAGTTGTGATCAGGGCCTTCCCGATCGAGTCAGCTAGGACGGAAGCATCACCAGTGTCTCCCATGAGCGCGACCTTCTGGAACGACTCGATCATCCCAATAATGGTCCCCAGCAATCCCAGCAACGGCGAGATGGTTGCGACCACGGCCAGCGGATAGGTCCGCTGATGCTGACGGCTCACCGTCCGCGAAATCATGTCCGTCACACCAAAGGAAAGAATTTCGAAGGGAATGTGCGTATGACTGGCAATGTACCCTCCGATCTTGGCCAGAACACTGCGACTCTTCGCACACGCACGTTGCATCGCCGGAAAATCCGACTCCGTAGAACACTTCCTCAACGTTTTTTCCAAACCACGCGGGACGAAATTCCCTGCCCTGACCACGATCAATCGCTCAATGAAGAAAACGAGACCGATGAAGGCGACCGCAATCAACACGATAGAGGTTGCACCCCCTTTCAAGACCTCGGCAACCCAATCAATCGTGGCCGCCTCGGAGGATTCCAGTTCGACTCCCGCTTCCTGCGCCTTCGCGACCGCGCACAAGAAACTGAGTCCGATAATTACAACAATACGTTTCCACATAACTTAAATTCCGTTCTTTCGTAAACTCGGGCCATCGACCCAAACTCCTTCGACCATCGTGGTGAGGGGCACAGCTGGAACCCCCAGCTCTCCCCGCTGAATCTGACCAATTAACAAATCCATCGCAGCAGCGCCAATGTCACCCGGCCGTTGATTGATCCCCGCAAACTGAGGCTTTTCCACTTCCCAATTGAGGGTGGCAAAATCAACGTCGCCCGGAACCCGAATATTTTCCTGGGCCAGCATCTGCGCGATGCGGTCATTATCACTGATCACCACCTCGAGATTCTCTTCGCGAACCCACTTCGGTACCTCCTTCAAATTCTCGTCATTGAACAAGAAGGTCCGCAACACCACATCGTCGTTCTTCTTTTCATTCATGAGGATTCTGCGGTTCTGTACCAACAACGCCCCCGACAGCCAGAGCTCATCCACCCGTCGACTCGTATCCGAGAAAATGGACAACCCTATCCGGCGATATCCTTTCGCGTAGAGGGTTTGAATCATTTGTTGTATCCCGTGAAAATGGTGCGGAGCAGTGCGATGAAGGTTCGGCGACTGCATCGAATAGCCAATTGTCACCCCACAGAAACGCTCCCACTCCAAGTCGACCAGCTCACTGACGTTTTTCATCGGGGCCACACAAACCCCGAGAATCCCGCGATTGTAGAGGATTCTGCTCAACCGCTTCGGAGACATATTTTCCTCCCCCAACCAAAAATGTTCCACCCGGTACCCCTGCCTCTTCACACGGTTCTGGACGCCCTCAAAACAGGCCTGGTAGAAAGGGTTTTTTGTCCATTCGTCGCGAGTCCCAAAATTGGTGATATAGGCGATTGTCGTGATACTGGAATCATTACTCTTCCCCCTTCGCCGCAGCGCAAAAGCCGACAGAAGCGGGTCCACCTGATAGCCCAACTCGTCGGCAACCTTCTGGACCTTCTCTCTCGTGGCCTTGGGGATCTGCGGGTTCGAATTCAGGGCACGACAAACCGTTGAGGGCGATACTCCTGCTGCCTCTGCGACGTCCTTCATCGTCACTCGGCTTTCATCAATTCTTTGGCTTCTTGGGGATTTCAAAGCGTCACCATGCTCGGTTTCCATCACCTAAACCTCAAGAGAAAAACAACGCCCTGCCTCGAACCCGTAAATGCCGCTTCCCATTACCATACCAACACTTACAGATTTCGGCATATCGCCCTGCGCAACAAGTTGCAAAAAGGCGCATTGGTAAAATCAGGGATCCCGGCCAGCTCCAACGGCTACAAACCTCACCCGACCGCATTCCTCTACCGCAATCTTTTGCACATAAGCCGAATCGATCCGCACCCTCCAAGGGGGATACACTCGCCTCTACGAATACTCGTATAGACGAATCGAGACAACCCCACGATTACAATGCTCAACCCCTCTCTTCCTCTCAAAATCCTAGCGGTCCACTCCGCTCTTATCGTCCTTGCCGGAATAATTCCCTTGAGCGTATCGGCCACCGAACCCTTGCAGATTGTGGCAACTGGGGGACGGATTGGAGTCTACCCCTACGGATCAAGCGATCCCAACCTAACCGCCTTTTGGCACCGCACTCCTCACAAACTCGGCGGCCCCGTCAGCGAGATCCAGATCGGCTTTATGAACTGGATGTTGAACTACTCCAAAGAGCAGAACAATTCCAACGAAGTTACGATTGATCACGCGTGGATCGAGCGAGAACTCGATGGTCAGATCATTCCCATCACCTTTGACGGGAGCCGTACCTTCATCATGCCGGATGATAGTGTGGAGCCCTATTGGCTTGCGGACTCCGTCGACTCAGCGGACTGGACGAATGGGCCTCCTGAGAAAGACGAAGTGCTATGGATCCACGTCAAAGGAAACTACCCCTCCCTCGGCCGAACCATCCAAGGCTGCCCGACTGGCTACCCCGGATCGAAGTTCATTGTCTACGATCCCGCAAACGATACGGGCGCGGTCGACATTGCGGGGAGCGTTCACTCCATCGAAGGACAGAACGCCCGCACCAGGGGGCTTCCTTTGCTCATCGTCGGCCGGTACAGCGAACCCGGGCATCTCGCGGTGATCGGAATCGGAGACAGCATTCTCGACGGGTCTGGAGATGCCAGCAGCAAATACTCCAATATCCCGGGATTTGGCTTCTTCAATCGGGCTGCTGTGGATGAGAACGGCGAGAACACTATCTCGATGTTCAACCTCACTCGGCACGGAGCCACCGCCGCCGGATGGGCAAACCACGTCCGGCAACCCCACTTCCTCCAGTTCGCCAACACAGTGGTCGAGGAATATGGCACCAACGATCTCGGCCAGAATGGGACTGGATCACCGAGCCAGATCATCGAGAGGCTGGAATACATTTGGGAACTGTGCCGCGAAGCGGGGGTCCAGTACATCCTCCGCACAGAGCTCCTCCCTCGCACGTCCAGTAGCGACGCGTGGTCGACCGCCGAAAATCAAACGCCCAATCCGGGATGGGGACCATCCGGAGCTCGCGACGAGATCAATTCCGCCTTCTACCAAGCAGTCACCAACTCCTCAATCCATTCCGTAGTGGAAACCCTGGCCCCCGTTTCGAGCCCTTCCGATTCACACCTGTGGTCGACCAACGGACAATCCAAATATGTGACCGGAGACGGGACTCACTTGAATTCAAATGGAAACACGATCCTGGCCGAAACGCTCAGAGCATCCCTACTCGCGATCGACCTGGGGTCTCCCCCATCTACCTACGCATCCTGGCAGGACTCCATTGATTGGGCGGGGCAAGACTCAAGGCCGACTGCCGACCCCAACCACGACGGAATCAACAATGCCCTCGCCTACGCCCTCGATCTTTCTCCAATGGGGTCATCTGAACCAGGCCATCGGCCTTATCTGCTTTACCTCCCCGAGAGCGACGGTGGTCCCTGTATCCAATTCGTCTTCAGGAAAAACTCCCACGCCAAAGACGTCACCTATGAATATTTGCGCTCCTACACCTTGATGAACGACTGGGAGCCTGTGACTGTGAACGGCCAGAATGTCATCGAGACCACCATTGATCCCGATCCCGACGGTGACAGCACCGCCAGCCTGATTGCGGTTCGTATTTTCTCGTTTGATACCGAAACTCCGCAGTTTTTGAAACTACGGGTTAATCTCTAGTCACTCGATTCGGGCTACAGGATCCAACGCCCCCCCCCCCGACAACGGATAGCTACGACTACTTCTCCAGCAAGAAGTCGGCATCGGCGTATCCCAGCGACCTCAAAGATTCATAGGACGGCTTTGGCTCGCCTCTAGAGTTGATGAGTCCCCATGCGGTTTCTGCCGGACACCCGCTTTCCTTGCACTGCCAGCATGACTCCGCATCTCGCCAATTGTAATAGGTCGCCCCCAGCACATATGGCAGCCCCCGAAAGGTATGAAACGATTCGACTAAGTACTCGGCCTGGACCCTTTCGCTGTGCTCGCCCTTCCACGAAAATTTCCAGCGCTTGCACTCACAAGGATAGCAACCTCTCTCGATCTCCTCTTCGGTCATAATCCCACCCGCCGAGGCATAGCCGAATTCCTGGATGATGATCGGCTTACCGACTAAATCATAGAACTTGGGGAGATACTCGAGCCAACTTTCCGGACCGCCCTCGCGCCAAGTTCCGGGATAGCTGTCGAATCCTGCATAGTCCACCGGACAACTTGAATCCCCATAGATTCCTTCCGCCAAGGCCAATCCCTCATGGGCATCGGTGTTTCCTTCAACCTCTCCCGGACGAGACGGAAACAGGGTAATGTTGATCCCAACGCGCAAGGATGGGACCGCCGCCTTCATCGAACGAATGCCAACCTGCAAAAACCGGACGGACTCCTCCATGTTCAACGTGTCCCGGAAGATCCAGATATCCAACTCGTTCGCTACCTGCCACCACTCGATCAGCCCCTCGTACTCCTGAGCAAAAAACCGGCTAATCTCATCGTAGGCTTCAAAGTAGCGTTCGCTGCCCACCTCGAGCGGGCTCTTTGCCATCTCACGAGGGCCTGGAGTAATTCCCATGAGTTCGAAACCCAAATCTCGGAGTTCCTTTACCCGCTCCTTTGCCCTCCGGAAATTCTCCGGCTGAGGCTCTCCCTGCAAGAAGGCATTCAGATCGAATCCAAAGTCACCGAATCGCAGCCAGCCGATTCCCGCCTTTTTCATCAGATGATAATCGCGCGGAGACAACTCGGGCAGCCTGGCGGCTACTCCGACCATGAAAGGACGGTCATTCAGCATAAGAAGTCGAGCAAGGGGTGATCCAACGAATGGGACGGTTGGGGCGCGGTGCACAGATCGCCCACCCTAGCGCATCCGCTTCATTTCAAACTGCTTCCCATGAAGAGCGTCCTTGGCAAACACTCCCCAGAACTCAGTCGGCTCGTAGGTCCAATCTTTGATCAAAACCGGAGTGGCACGCGGGTGGAAGCACCACGCGGTCCAGTTCAATTGGTGCATCTGAATAAAGCCGAGCATGTCAGGAACCCACGTATAGGGGTCTTCCTGAATATCCTCAGGCAGGAAATCCATCTTCTTTACATCGGCGCCAAACTCCCCCACCAGTACTGGATACTTCTCGGCGACCGGGAGGACCTTTTCCGCCCAGCCGGTGTGCCAATTATATTGGTGCCAGGAATACATAATACCGTTCCCGCCTTCCCATTCGTCCAGTGCGTACCCATTGGCCACGCCAGAAAGATCGCCGGACCAACCCAATCCACCGACAACAACAATGTTATTCGCTCCAGTCGAACGAACCGCATCGAGGAGCCCTTGCATTCCTACCGATTCAAAGCCCTGGTTCGCCTTCTTCTCCGAATCGGTCAAAAAACCCGACTCATCCACACCCTTTTTAGTGCCAACCCATCCCCCGTTTCGCCAGACCTCCCACGAGGTTCCGTGCGGCTCATTCATGAGGTCAAAGAGAACCGCTGGGTGGTTCTTATACCGGGTCGCAGCATCGACCCAAAACTCAACAAATTCCTCCTTCGGCGCGCGGTATCGATGGAGGTCAATGATCACATAGACCCCCCGGTTTGCCGCCAGATTGACGATCCGGTCCACCGTATTGCGATAATCCAATCCACCGTCCTTCTGGTACTCCCCGCGACCAAACCAAAACTCTTCTTTGACCGGGAGGCGAATCACATTTGCGTTCCACTCCTCGATACCGACCACAGCCGATTTGATCACTTGTTTGTCGTTCGGCAAGGTCTCCAGGTTACCTGCATTCAATCCCTGCAGCCACACGAATTCACCTTCAGAATTTACGAGTCGATTTCCTTCCGTATGCAACTCCAGGGGCCAGTTCTCCGGCTGACTCTTCTCCTCGGGCACAAAGCGAAGACGCTCTTCTTCTTTCCGAAGCTCCGCTGCGGCCAACAGTTCCTCGGTACCGGTTGTCGTAACACGAATATCATCGATGTCCAACGTCCCGGACTGTACCCGGAATAGTGTCGGCATAATCTTTAAGGTAGCCGCTCCCTCTGGCAGCAAAAACTCTCTTTCTTTCTCCACCCACTGTCCCTTCGTTCCGCGCGAGTACGAAGGCTTCGGGCTCGGCTTCAACGATTTCCCGTTGGCATCGAGAATATCGATCATCATTCTCGCATCGAACCACGACTTTTCCCCTCGGACCAAATCGCTGACCCGCCAACGCCAGGTCAACTTCAACGCTTCTGCGCCCGTTGGAATCTCAACCATCCGGAGCAAAGTGAGCATTTCCCCGGGCTCCTGGCTTGTCATTCGGATAAACCGGTTTCCCTCTTCGACCTCCCACCTGTGAACGGTCGAACCGGGCCATGAATCCGGCCATCCATTCTGATCCGTATCCGCTTCCATATCGGAGTTCCCCAGCAAAGTCTCACTCATCCCGCGAAGCGGCGACGCATTCGTTACGATGAGAGCAAGCATCACCACCGTGAATCGCTTCCAGCTCGAAATCTTTTTTAACACATTCATTTCGTTTTCCTTTCGATAATTGTTTCATTCTTTCCACGCCTCTTCCGATCAGGGGTCGGCCCGACGTTCTCGAAAATCGATCCAGTAGTTGCCCGGTTTAGGTTCACCAAACATTCGTATCTCTGCCGAGGTCATCGTATGCCTCATCCCGCTCGGCGAATAGATGACCAACCCGGTAATCCGGTCGCTGGGTCGCAACACCTCAACGCTATTCAACAAAATGTTCCACTCGTCGGATTTCTTGTCGGCCACCTTCAACAGAAATCGATTCTTACGGTCCACCTCCGGAGAGACTACGATGACTTCCCCGGACTCCAGAAACTCGCGATCCCCTCCAGCAGCGAACGCAATCGCTGAGGGAGAGAGATTAATTACGCGAAGGCTCCCAAAAGGAAAGTTCGCGTCGCTGTCCTTGTAAATTCTACCAAAGTATTCCGTTCGGTTCTTGTTCGGCAAAAAGACGATCAGTACAGACTCCGATCCCTCTGGTACCGTAATCGATCCCACCCGACTGAACTCGGCCTCCAATTCGCCATCCTCATCCTTTCGATAGGCGACCGTAGAAAGCTCCAGTCGGTCTCCTCCGAGAAACCGAACCGGACGGCTGATTTCATACGGATGATTGCAAACGATGATCTCCTGCTCTCCGCGATTGAGCGCAAAGCCTTCCCCAACCTCATCGACGACGAGAATGCGCACCTCAACAGGAGTCGGCTCAGCCGTTTCCTGGCTGAACAACAATCCATTCAATAAAAACGGAACGCAGAGCCCAATTATCGTCCGGAGTCTCATATTTCCTCGGGCCTCAACCACCTCATCGACACCACTCGAAACGCGCGTCCGAACTCATCATTTGCCGTCACCAATTCGCCAATCGAATCCTCCGCCGAGTTTGCCTCAGGTTCCACGTAGTCCGGAACCCGTTGCACAATCGCCTCAATCCAAACTCTGGTTTTCCCTCCCCGGTTCGAAAGTAGGTCGGCCTCGCCGTAGGATCGAATTCGAAACGTGTCTGAACGCACCGCCAAATACTGCCCGATCGAGGCCAGTATATCCGACTGGAGCAGATAGCCGGGGAAGCCGCTCAACAAAGATTCCTGCACATACTCCGGGTCGGCAAAATAGTTAATATGGTAATCGATATCCACGTCCCCCGGGCCGCTCATCCCGTCATTTACCACGGCATCGAGCGCGCTCTGCAGGGCACCCTTTAACGCCAAGTCATTGCCATCATCTCCCGCCTCCACCAATTGGCGGTTCACAAAGTCGGCCAGAGACAGAAACGGTCCCCGAAGCTCGATCTGCTTGACCATCTCGAGGGCGATCTCGTCCACCTCGGACCAGGACAAGTCCCGGTAGCCCTGCCAGGCATTCGGATGGTTACCGGTGGATGCTTCTTCGGAATCTCCGAGAACCGAAAGGGTTCTCAGGAACGGTGCGTTCGCTTCATCCCCGCCACCCACACGAACCCCTTTTAGGCTCGAGAGCAAACTGCGCCAGGCGTCAACAGAGGTCGAGTTAACATTGAACGCGCCATCAACCATTAAATTGGCTGCTGCTATCCGCGAGTTCGCGGACTCCGAGGCATTCCCATCACCCCGAAATCGGGTTTCATCATCCCACGCCACCTCACTCTCGGATCGGAAAGGTTTGTATCTTGAGTTGACGAGGGAGTCGGTCGAGAAATCAAAGTCACCGCGAACTGGATACGTAGAAAAGTAAAACCGATCCCACAGTACATCGTTCCACAGATACGATCCATCGTAGCTATACCCGCTGTAGGTATTGTCAAAAATTCGGTGCCGACGGACCAAGGGGTGCGCGTAGGAGTTGGCAACTGTATAATTCGGCTGCCAACTCTGCATGATCGCCTGACGTACATAGGGCTTCGAACTCCAGCTATCCCGGTCGATAAACGCCGACACATTCAAGTGGGCGAGGTCTCCGATGCTCGTCGGCCCGTTTCCCTGCCCGGCAATCTCATAAAGCAGATTGTGGAAACCTGTGTTCTCACCTGGAGGTGGAACTGTGTTTTTCGAACCGGTCCCCATATTGATGATGCCCCATTTTGCATTCAGAAGTGCCTCCGGGCCGCTATCGGGACGAAGAATATTCCCCTGAAAATAGGCATCGTTCCCATAGCTTCCGTTTTTGATCCGTAGCGAAAACCGCTCCATCAAGTGAGCGCTACTGGTGTAGCCGAGATGTCCGCTCGTGACGTTCTTCCGATAATTTTGGTCGAGAAAGATCCCACGCTGGCGATGTCCGGATTGAGAATCAAAGTGTACAATCTCAGCGCCACCTCCTCTGGACATCGTACCCTCTGAGGAATTGGTTGGATGTACGACATAGATCCCACTGCTCAGGTAGTCTGACTCACTGCGGTCGTACCACGCATCGACATGCTGGAGCATGAAGCGGTCATTCGACCCCGATTGAAACAGGGAGTAGCCCAAGTACATTTTCAGGCTCATGGCCTGCTTATCCATCAAAAGCGCAACCCCTTCATCCTCGAGTGCGAGGGGATCCCCATTACCCGCAGGCGCCGCTTCCCCAGTGTCGAAAAGGATGTAGGCGTCCGGATCAAAGTCATTCACGAGTACGACTTCAAACCCTTCCTGAGCGGCAGATCCCGCAGGAATCACCCGTCCCGAATCCTCCAGAGTAAAAATCTGTGCCTCTCCGGGATCCATCCCCTCGCTGCGCAAAATAATTTCTGAACGCCCAAAACCTCCGTAGACGTTTCCCGAACCATAGAGTGTTTCGAGGTCGACTTCGCGGTCATCCATATCTGGGTACGGGTCCCCGCTGGCCGCTGGGCCTGACTTCGCGTAGGTGCCGAACTTCAGCAGAAACCCATTGGGCTCAAAGAAAACGACATGGTAATCCGCTGGAGCCAAAGGCACCGAGTAAGGATTTGCCAAAACCACAAGGGGCCTTATTTCCAATCCGATCGTTCCCGAGAACCTCAACCCATAGTAGATCTTCGCCTGAATGACCAATGGGGAAAGTCCGTGCGCCGTCGGCGAAATCAACCGGGGCACCGCCTCCCCACTGGCATTGTAGGACCCCGCAGGGAGGTCACTGACTAGATTTCCCATGTTGTGAAATGACCAAAGCATCTCCCAAGTGGGCGAGGCCGAGAAGATGGGATCATCTGAAAAACTATACTTCTTTCCGGTGTCGTCCTCAGGGACGTATGCGTAGGGCGTGGTCGCGCGGTTCAGCACGTAGTTGTAGTCCGCGCTCGGGTCGATCACTTGATCCCCGCCAACCATCGGGATATCGTAGGCGGCGCCGAGGGCCAGTCGCAAGGAGGCCACATCCGGTTGACCTAGGATGTACGAGAGATCTCGCTTCAACCCGCCATTCTCGGCATCGGACAAAACCCCTCTCGATTGCATCGAAATATCATGGAAACGCAAATACAGTTCGTCCGAGAAATCCGGATCGGACTCCAGGAGCCTCAGCTCATCGACCAACCGGATCTCTGAAAGTCGCTCCGCACCAACTGGAAAAAACGATGCGAGTCCATCCGCCCCATCAGTACTCATCCCTTCGATCGCCAATCGTGCTGCCGATGCTACCTGTGCGGCCACCTCGTCGGGGACACTGGAACCCGCGTACTCGTCCAGTAAATTGCCTCTCGCCTTGACACCCTCGTCTCCGACCCACCAAGCGTATCCACCCCAACCCGGTACTTCGTCAGCGAGATCGACAATTGGCGCTGACACCGCATTTGCGAGGGCGGTAGTCGCGTTGCTACCACGGGGTCGAACCATCAGGGCGAACGGATTACCCGACGCGTCACTCAATTCCGTTCCGAAAGTGCTGTTCTCATCCAGCCCGTTAATCGGGTCGAACGGCTCGAAGGAAACCGTATCTTCATTTCCACTGACCAACCAATTCTCCAGCTCGGGAATCGCTTGATAATCGGCCGGGGCCGTTGGGTCCAAAACGATCTCGTTACTATTCGACCAAACTCCCGTCCAGTTCCGGTTCCGCGCGCTCCCCCAATAGGCCGTAACGTTGGCCGCCACATCGGTCCCGGATTCGGCAGCACTCACGGAAACCACCTCACGCGAGACGAGATCGGCCCGTCCCGTCGCCCGCTGATCGGGGCCACTGGTTTGCTGCAGTTCTCCCATGGCCACACTCATCCCGAGAATAGCGTTCTGCCGTGCAGATTCTTGAAGAATCATCCCTTGAAAATGGCTCATTTCGACCCGCACCACCGTGGAGAGCACGACCAACAGGAGGATAATAAAAGCCATCGCCGCCAAAGAAATGATCAGAGCGAATCCTCTGTCATTCCCGACGCAGCCTTGACCCTTCAATACCATATTCCGTTCTTCCGACGCCAGATACTCTCAGAATCACCTATCGCAAACGATCCAATTCATACGACTTCCCGTTCATCGCCTCACGGGCTTGCTGTCCCCAGAACGGGGTAGGTTCATAGGTCCAGTCCAACAACATTCTGGGGCTCGCTTTGGGATGAAAACACCAGGCAGTCCAATTCAAGCGATACTCTTGAATCAAGCCAAGAATCGACGGAACCCAAGTCTCCCAGTCTTCCTGAATCTCTTCCGGCATGAAAGTCATCTTCCGGGCATCGGCCCCCACCTCTCCCAACAGAATGGGATACTCGGCGGCTGCCTCGAGAAAACTCTCGGTCCATCCCGATTTCCACGGATAGACATGCGACGCATACATGATTCCCCCTTCGCCGGGATCATCCAGAGCGTATCCATCGAGGATGCCACTCAGGTCATAGGCCCAATCCAGTCCTCCGGCCACAATTACGTTTTCGGCACCCGTCGACCGAACAGCTTCGACGAGACTCTGCATGCCAATCGACTCAAAGCCTTTTGCATTCTTCTTCCGCTCCTCTTCACTCAGAAACGCATCCTCATCGGCCGGTTTGGACTTCTCTCCGACAAACCCACCGTTTCTCCAGACTTCCCAAGAGGTGCCGTGGGGTTCATTCAGGATATCAAACAATACCGCCGGGTGGTTCTTAAATTTCCCAGCAGCCTCAACCCAGAAGTCCGCATGAATCGGCTTGGGCGCGCGGTAGCGGTGAAGGTCCAATACCGTGTAGGCACCTCGATTCGCAGCCATCGTGATCGCATCATGGATCAGCTGCTGATAAGCCTCTCCTCCAGAACCAAACCAGTACTCTTCTTTGACCGGCAATCGAATGCAGTTCGCACCCCATTCATCAATCGCCACCTGAATTGATTTCAAGACGTTCTCTCCGGCAGGATTCCACTCCATACTCGCGACATTCACCCCCTGGAGCCAAACCTCTTCTCCCTCTGAGTTTCGCAAGCGATTTCCATCCACCTGGATCGGCAAAGGCCATTGATCTGTCAGCGCCTCTTCGGGATCCGCGTTCAAGCGGGCTTTCTCCGCTGCCCTCTTTTCCTGCTTGGCCAGGAGTGGTCCCGCTTCGATCGGAACCAAACGAACGTTATCGAGATCCATCGTACCCGCCTTCACATTGAAGAGTGCTGGCATGATCTCTATCGAAACCGCGCCCTCCGGAACAATCATTTTCCGCGAACGACTTCGCCACCCATCGGTCGATTTTTTCGCATAGGGGTCGCCTCCGCCCCGCAGCTTTTTCCCGTTCGCGTCCAGGAACTTGATCATAATCCGCGCGTCATGCCAGGGCTCCGCACCCTTCTTCAACCCGGTCAATCGCCAGTCCCATTGGAGTTCCAGCGCCTCAACATTCTCCGGCAAATCGATCTTTCTGTAGTACAGAACGACTTCTTCGGGGCCCGAAGAACGGAGGCGCAAGAAGTGATTCCCGTCCTCTTGAGCAAACGAAAGCCCACCTTTAGCGGTTCCCCAACCATCGGGCCTGCCGTCCTGGTTCCCATCCGTTTCGAGGTTTCCGTTTCCGATTAGGGTCCCCCTCGCTTCCAGGACGGCACTCGCTTTCGCCTGGCGCTTTTCCAATTCAGCCTGCTGCTTCAGTTTCCGCTGATGCGCCGGATCATCCTCCGGTGCCAGGGCCTCAATCGCGGTAAAAGTAACGTTGTCGAGGTCGAAGGTGCCCGACTCTACGTTGAAAAGACAGGGCATAAATTTGATCACCCTCGTTCCAGGGGGAACCGAAAACTTCTCGCTCCTTTCCTCCCATCCATCTGTGTTTTTACTCCGTCGCCAAGTCGGCCCTTTGCCGATCTTCACTCGATCTACGTCCAAAAACTCCATCATGATTCGTGCGTCAAACCAACTCTTCGCGCCCTTCTTCAGGTTCGACACTCGCTGGTCCCACGAGAACTCAATCGCTTCGGTGCCCTCGGGGACCTCGATCTCGCGATAAAGCATCACCATTTCGCCCGGAGTTTGATTCTTCATCCGCAAGAAAGTTCGCCCGTCTTCTTCTTCCCAACTGGCTCCGTCCGGTCGGGGCCAGTTCTCCGGCCATTCCACCGCTCCCCCCACTCGCTCAAAATCAGAAGAATCGAAAGGAGCGCGATCCTGGGCTTTGGCAATTTGCCCTCCACTGAGGAGTAGAAATACCATGAATAAGAGTAAGTTTGTAGCAGATTGAGACATACAATGGGGATGTTAAAGGATATCCGCACCCAGAGGGTTGATGCTGAGAAAATACCGCGAGAATTCGAACGCGATCCAGTGGATTTACCTCGGCTCGATATTTGGGGTTGGAGTGTTTCGAGAGAACAACCGTAACCATGCACCTACTCCCGGGAATGACAAGAAACCGACTCCGCAATAGATTGCGTAATTCTGGGATACTTGTTTTCTCAATCAATAAACCACCTCATCACCGTTGGAGAGGGTGAGCGATGGGTTGGTGAGCGGCTGCCAGGAGTTGTAGGGATCCCTGTGAATGGAAGCGCAAACGGAGATCAACGACGAATGGATACCCAAGTTAATTCAGCCGCCCCATCATTCAGGACACCGTACCGAGTGCCCTCGCCCGGCATGAGTAACTCCAGTTTTGAGAGGGGTCGTACGAAAGAAGGATGGCGCAGCCCCTTGCATGATTTTGATAAATCGAAAAGAAAAGGAGCATGCAATTTCGCTCCGTTCCAGATCCATCGGTGATTGGAGGAAACGAGCCAACTCTCCTGCGATCATCGCCAGTTTCACCTTCGTTCGATCTGTCGAATCCGTATCGACTGGACGGCGCCTGCCGGTCGGATCTTCTCTTTACGGACCGCAAAATAGAATTCCCGGGAACCCACTACTCCCACTCCTCGAACGGGCCGATCCCTTCGGAATCCAGAGGAAGGAAAATAAATAAACGCCGGGGAGAAACTTTTATATCACCACCGCGGCCAATCGAACTCGCCGTGGAGAACGAGTGATAGAAGAAAACACCAATAGAAACCCAAAAACCACTAGATCAATGACAGCTACAATGACCAACCTAACCGATCTACTGATTCACGAAATCCGAGATCTCTACTCCGCGGAAACTCAGCTGATCGATGCTCTCCCCAAGATGGCGGAATCGGCCCAAAGCCCGGACCTTAAAGAAGCTTTTGAGAGTCACCTCGCGGAAACCAAAGACCACGTATCCCGACTCGTCGACGCAGCCGGAAAGCTCGATGCCGAGCCATTCGGAGAAACCTGCGATGCGATGAAGGGACTGATCGAAGAAGGTGAAGAAACCATTGGACTCAACGCCAGCCCCGACGTGAAGGACGCTGCACTCATCGCGGCAGCTCAACGAGTGGAGCATTACGAAATGGCGGGCTATGGATCGGCCGCTTGCTTTGCCAACTGCGCGGGTCACAGCGAAGTTGAGGATCTCCTGAATGAAACTCTGAGTGAGGAAAAGGAGGCCGATTCGAAGCTGACCCACATCGCCAGAGGGAAGAAGTCTGAAACCGGCGTTAACCAAGAAGCTACGTCTTCCTAACCGACCGTCGAGAGGGAGGGACGTTCCAAAGCGTCCCTCCCCTCCTTTGCCTCAAGTACTGTTCAACAATCAACAAAAGGCTCTGAAATGTACGGATATATTTTTGCGATCCTCGGTGGGGTCATAATTCTACTTCTCATGGTACTCCTTTTCACCGGAGGAATGTTTGGCCGCAGCAAAGAGAATCGGGATAAAACTAGCGGGACCTCCTATCAGAACCCGCAAGCTGAAGGGGCCGAAGTGTCAAAGCCAAGAGTGGATCCAGCTGAGACTCCGCCAAATTCGAAATCAACCCCTACTCAGCCCCCAAAATGATTTTCAGTGACGAAACGCAACGGCACTGACTAAGGCAATGAAAAGAGATCCAATGGGCACCGCCCATTGGCGAGAGACCAGGACTCCGGGCTGCTGGATGCAGACCCGGAGTCCACTTCTTTACAACCCGAGCGTTGCCACCAGCGAAGTTGGCGGGTGCGTCATTGCCTCGGCTACTCATCATCCTTCGAGGGAGTTCTCCCGAGGATGTTGTAGAAAAAGGTAGCTGACCAGGTGAGGATAATGATTCCGGTCAACGATTCCATGGCCGTCATAAAGCCAGCTTCACCCGACGGAACCTTGCTCAAGCCGAGCGTGGAATAAGTGGTCGCCGAATGATAGAAGGCATCGAAAAACGAGAGGATCTGATCACCCCCGAATCCCGGCATCGACCAGCCTAAATAGCGAACACCGGCTAAGTATCCCAACGCGAATACCACAATCTCCAATACATGGGAGAACACAATCATTAGCAGGAGCGAAAGGGACCGGAGAAAATGGGAATGGTCTGTCTCAGGGTTAGGGACAACGCCGAGAAGCAGTCCCAGAACCCAATAGTGAAAGGTGATGGCCCCTACTACTAGGCAGATTGTGATAAAAATTGATAGATACATGGAAGGTGAGGGATGTGACGGAGAACGGCAGACTCTTTCGCCTTACCGAATTGGGCGGCTACATCGGTTGGCGATGGAAGAACCTCGCCACGACAACCGCTCGCCTGAGACGGATCGGTGTCCATCGACTGCATACCGGAGCCGCAAAAATCCGTTTAGTGGTTTCGGAGAGCCTGGATCAGTTCTTCCTTTTTCATGTTCGAGCGGCCTTCGATGCCTACTTCGGACGCTTGCTCCCTCAATTCGGAAACTGTCCAGTCCTCGTAGGCCGAGTGCTTGCCCCCTCGTTTCGAGGCACTTTTACCGCTATTCGCGATTCGGGCCGACTTCTCCTTGCTCATGCCCTTTTCCCGTAGCTCTTCATATTGTTTATCGTTCTTTATCTGGGGTCCGTGATTCGTAGTCATACTAATTCCTTTCAGTTTTTGTTTATACAGTTCCGGTGCCATACGGCTTGTCGCAGGCTGGGTCAGTTCCGCTCTCGGCAACGATGGAGCAAATCGGTTACAACACCGAAGTTTCACCAAACGGGAAACCAACCGAACCCCTACATTTGTTGACGTCCTCCGGTGATCGGATAGACCTCGCCGCTAACGTATCTCGCTTCGGGCGAGGCAAGAAATACGTAGACGGAAGCAATCTCAATTGGCTGTGCTGGACGACCGAGCAAGGTATTGCTCCCAAAGTTCTCGACCTTCGAAGCGGGCATGGTCGCAGGAATCAAAGGAGTCCACACGGGACCTGGCGCCACAGCGTTGACTCGCACCCCTCGATCGGCCGCAAAGACCGCCAAAGATTTCGTCATGTTGGCAATGGCCGCCTTTGAAGCCGCATAGGGCAATAGATACGCAGACGGGTCAAAAGCCTGGATTGAGCTGGTATTGATGATACAACCACCACTCTCCATCCGATCGAGAGCGAATCGAGAGAGATAGAAAGTCCCAAACACATTCGTTTGAAACGTCGCCTCAAACTCTTCGACCTCGATCTCATTCAAGTCCTGATAGGTCTTCTGGAAACCCGCGTTGTTTACTAGAATATCCAAACGGCCCAGGTCCCGAATGACCTGCTCGATTACCTCCTGGCAATCTTCCTTATTGCTCTGATCCAACTGGTAGATCCGGTGCCGGGTTCCTTCATGATCACACAACAGATCTGCCGTCGTTCGCGCATCGCTCTCATGCTGATGGTAGGTGAAGGCCACGTCGGCACCTTCCCGTGCGTAGGCCAGAGAAATGGCACGACCGATACCACTATCCCCCCCCACGACCAAGGCCACGCAACCCTTCAACCTGCCCCTGCCCATGTAACTCTTCTCTCCATGGTCCGGGGCGGGTTCGAGCGAATCCGTTGACTCAACCGCGCCCTTCTCCCGTTGGGCGGAAAAGGGTGGCCTGGGTCCGGCATCAACCGGATTGAGACGATGAGGTGTGTTGTCTTCTTTCATAATGAATCTATTGTTTGAGGGTTTCGGATTATTATTTTCGTAGTTCTAATTTCACTACTTTAGAAGAACCACAGGACACTCCTATTTTGCGGCAAAACGGAACGCCAAGCATAGCCAGATTGATAGAATTGCTCCAGTGACTGCGAGAGCGATCCCCGCACCCCAGGTTGCGACAATTGGCAGCGCAAAGGCAGTGACGAGTCCCCCTCCCATAAACGGCTCATAGAACGGTTGTTTTCCGGAATAGGCCTCGAGCGCGTCGGTTTGGCGCGCCGGATCCGTAATCGAGATGAGGAGGAGCCCGGAAGCTGTCGTAGCGGTTCCGCCACCAAAATCTCCTAGCCCGTATGGATGCCAAGGGGACGGATAGATCCGCTTCCCCAGCGTAAAGAGGACTGCCAGATTCCAGCCCAGACCGGCGGCACAGAGAACGACAATCGCGACCCAGTATTCACCAATCACCGACAATTTCAAAGTAGCCAGTGCACTAAAGATGACCATGTCCAAAGCGAAGGCCGATATCAGATCGAGGACGGGCCGGTCGAAAAGCCGATCCCACCCCAGTCCTTGCAGTAAGAATTGCGTCCCGAATCCCACAAGAAGCACGACTGAGAACAAGGGAATGTATCCCGTCACTGCCTCTTGCGCTTCAATTCCTCGAATCGACGATTCGAGAAAGACGATCCCTTTCAGAAAAAGCCAGCCGACTAGAATGACACTGGCGACCAGAGCCAGGTGCACGGTCAGGCGACCAGTCAATGGACTCAGTTCACTCTTCTTTTCATCCTTCTCGTTCTGGCGGTTACCGCCGGGAGACTGGTCCGTCTCCTGCCGCTCACGTTTGATTGATGAACGTCGATCTAGAATCGTTGCGAGGATCGGTCCGCCGATCGCACCGGCGACAATCCCGAAAGTCGCCACTGCGTAAGCGATCGTCACCCCACCTTCGAAACCGAGATCAGCAAAGGTCCCACTCAGTCCGGCTGCAGTTCCGTGTCCCCCCTGAAACCCCATCGCGATGACGGGTCCCGCAAGCTCTGAGAGGCCAAGAAATGGGCTGAGCACAAAGAGGACCAGTGCCAACCCGACGACGTACTGCCCCCATGCGAAAACGTGCCCCATGATGACCTGGCGATAGGACTTCTTCCATAGTGCGGCAAATCCCGCCATCGGCTTACCGAGAAGCAGACAGGCAAAGACGACATTGATAAAAAGGGAAGGGAAACTTTGCAGGACCGAATACACCCGTTCCAGATCGGGAAAGACCTCTGGCAATGAAGGGCTTAAGACCTGAGGCCCCATCAATAAGGCGATCACACCCCCGAGGACCGATCCGGGCAGAAACACCTTCCGCAACAAGGGCAATCGCCCGCCCATCAACTCTCCCAGGAGGACCAAAAGTACCGCTATCCCCAGAGCTGAAACCATCGCGGGAATCATTTTTTCGACCATTTCTACAGTTTCCATATATTTGCCAACATGTATTTGGAAAATCCCTCCTCCTGGAGCCATCCTACCACCCGGGAGCAGCGGGAGCGGGATCTGATTTCTTTGATGGTTCCCTACCCTGAATCAGCCGCTTTACTTCGGAAACAGTTTATGGCTCCTACCAAAGTAGGAGAGATGCCCCCAAGGCGGAATACGAGATGGGGATTGGGGGCACCCATGCTTTTGAGCTTGGGTTTCGGGTCGGCGGAACGGGTTGCGTCGCGGTACGAATCGACCGACGATTAGACCGGAACCAACCAGCCCCTCCGCGACGCAGAAGCGCGAAGCGTGAACGCATCGGCTACTTGAGACGAGGGATCACCCACTCCTTCTCACGTTTGAATGAATTCTCCTTCGACAAGATGGATCGGATTGATTCAAATTCGAGTATGGCTGAAGCTAGAGTATCTGTACTTGGACTGGGAATTATTGGGTCGATTTGGTCGGGTCACTACGCGAGTGCGGGAGTTCTTGCGGGAACGTGGAACCGGACTCCGAAACCTGATTCACCCGCATGGTGTGAGACTGCTGAACTGGCAGCCGAGGCAGGGAGCATCATCCAGCTTTGCCTGTACGATCCCGATTCGGTTGACGAAGTACTGGAACAGATCCACCCGGTATTGGCTCCTGGAAAAATTGTCGTCCAATCGTCAACGATCGATCCAATTCGAGCCGAGGAGTTCGCTCATCGAGTGCGTTCGACCGGAGCCCGATACGTCGAGGCCCCCTTTACTGGCAGTAAACCTGCGGCCGAGCAGCGACAAACCGTGTTTTTCCTCGGTGGGGAAGCGAGCGATCTGGAGAGCATCGAGCCGACTCTGGCACTTATTTCCCGCAAACAGTTTCAGTTTGAGACTCCGACGCAGGCGGCGACCATCAAGCTGGCGATGAACCATCAGATCTCGGCGATCACCCAGTCACTTTGTGAGGGCGTTACCTGGGCCCGCATCGCAGGATTGGAAGATTCCCAATTTTTTGATGTGCTTCGCGAGAATGTCGCCTGGTCCGGACTGGCCGGCCTGAAAGAAAATAAGATTCGAGAAATGGATTTCTCCCCACAATTCAGCATCCGCAACATGGAAAAAGACATGCGACTGGCCTCCGAGAGTGCGCCCGTCCCTCTTCCCTCTCTAGCCCTGGTTCGCAGTCAACTCACCGAAGCCCTCGAATCGGGATACGGCGACGAGGACTTTGTCTCACTCCTGCGACTCCTCTCGTGATTGAATTACACTATACCGGATACCAAAGACCCATTCTCGAGAGTTTGCTGGATCACCTTTGGGGAGCCGATTTCCGCAAGTTTCCCGACCTGTCGGACACTGCGATCCTCCTACCCACCCGCAATGTCGGCAGAAAGATCCGGGAAGCCTTGGCTTTGCGTGCAGCGAAAGACGGCCGTGCGCTCCTAAGCCCTACCGTCCTTACGCCAGGATCTCTATTCTCCTCCCTGGGAGAGCAGTCTTCGCTACTGTCCAGAGCGGACCAAACCCTCTTCGTCGCACAGACCATCTCAAGGCTACCGCGATCGGTTCTGACTCTGGCCTTTGGCGAGATTACGGATACCAGTTTCGACTCGATCCTATCGCTCTCGCAGTTCTTTCTCGAAACCCGCCGACTCTTGGCAGAGTCGCTCTTGGATTTCCAACTAGCCAGTGAAAACCCCGACCTGGGGGATCGCGACCGGTGGTCAGCCTATGCCGTAATCGAAAAGGCCTATCGACGACTGGCGCACGAGAATGGACGGGTTGACCCGGATGACCAAGCGGCGGAATGGGCGCGCACTCCCTCGGGCGAATTCCCATGGAGGCGGATCGTTGTTGCGGGAGCCCCCGATTTTCCGGAAAGAGTGGCCACATTTCTTCGACATTTTGGAGAAATCAAAACCGTCGAGATACTCGTCTTGGCCGACCGTGCTGCGGCGGATGGATTTGATGACGTGGGGCGCCCGATCGCGACCTGGTTCCTGAACGCGCCCATTCCTATTTCCGATCAATCGCTTCACCTCTGCAAGGAAGTGGGAGAAGCCAACCGGGAAATCGCAGATCAGATCCAAAGTCACCCCGAGTCGCAATCGGCCAGCATCTGCGGCGCCGGTACACCGGTCGACGGAGCTGCTCTGGCCTTTGAACTGGTAAGCCGTGGCCTCCCGGCCTTCGACCCCGCTGGCAAACCCTTTGCCACCACTGCGGCCGGTCGCTTCTTCCGCAACCTGACCGGGATTTGTTTTAGCGAAGAGATCTCCGATTTAGTGGCATGGTTACGGGATCCCTTTGTTGCGCAATGGATGAAATCCGAGGGAGAACAAACCAGTCGGGACTCGTGGATCCGAGAATGTGACCAATGGCTGGAACGGATAATTCCAAGTTCGATCGATGATTTCCTAAATCTCGTCGTGGAGAAGGAACTACATTCTCGGATCCTCTACAAAACTCTGGCGTTGCGGCGAAAAGCACAGGAATTGAGTGACTTCTTCGTTCTCCTCGAGCAGCCCATCCTCCGTCCCATTTTAGCTACAGTGGAGACCACGGAAGGAGTGAGCGAAATGGCGGCGTCTCTCGCCTCAATTCGCGAAAGCGCCGCGGGCCTGATTGTTGACAGCGACAGTAGCGCCCTCGCACGATGGGCAATTGAAGAAGCCATGAATTTCCCAGTCTACTCGGAGCGGCCCGAGAATGCGATCGAAGTGCTCGGATGGCTGGAACTGTTATGGGACGAGTCGCCGTGGTTGCAGATCCCCGACTTTTACGACGGGGCAATCCCCGGAGTGATCGGGACACACCCGCTTCTGACAGAAAGCGTCCGACAGGCACTCTCAATCCCCGGACGACGGGACCGCGATGCTCGCGATGCGTACATTCTGACAGCACTGCTTGAGCTCCGAAAAGAAGCCGGCCGAGTCGACCTCTATGTCCCCGGACGCAACCTCGAAAATTCTTCAGTGTCGCCGTCGAGGCTACTCTATTTCACAGCCGAATCCGACCTGCCCGACAGGGTCCTCCTTCTCTCGCAGGAGATCTCGCCTCCCCTCCCCAAAGCCCCCGCACCTCCTCTCTATCTCGATGCCGGATCCCGCCAGACCGTCGACAAATGGTTCGAAACATTGAGTCGAATCTCGGTCACGAGCTTTGCGGCATGGATCCGCTGCCCCTTCACCTTTTATCTCGAACGGGTATCGCGTCTTCAAGTCGTGGATACCGACCAAATCGAGATGGATCCCCGAGCATTCGGAACCGGTCTTCACGAAGTCATGAGGCGGGTCGATGAGCCAACCAGAGCGCTGGACTGGACCCAATTGGAAACGATCCTGAATGCCGCGGAGACTTTTCTCGACGAATGGATGGCCAATAGTTTCGGCAGCAAGCCCGGCTTATTATTGCAATTGCAACGCGAGGGACTCTGGCGCCGGATCAAATCCGCCATAAAGATCCGTTACCAGTCTCGACAGGAAGGCTGGACCCCTCTCCACGTCGAATGGAACTTTCACGAGGAAGAATTACTGAAGGTCGGGGGGATTCCGGTCTCCGGACAGATCGATTTAGTCGAACAGCGCGGCGACGAACTGCGGGTGATCGATTACAAAACAAAAGACAAAGTGCTGTCGCCGGTAGATGCCCATACCGAATCGGTTGGCAGGGCGAGATCCTTTAAGCCCTCAATGCTCCTCCCGGTTGAAGGCGATTCCCAGCGCGGTTGGATTGACCTCCAACTCCCTCTCTATGCCGCGGCCCTCTTGCTAAAGTATCCGGGTCGCTCCCTACGCATCGCCTACATTCTTCTGCCTCGAGCCACGTCCGACTCCATGCTTGTAGAATGGAATGGCTTTACTCCATCCATGGCGAGCGATGCCGTAGACACCGCCGAGAGAATTGTCGACCTGTGGCGTTCCTGTGGATTCTGGCCACCCAGCAAAAAGTTTCCGCAATCGGACGCGTTCAATTGGTCGGGCCCCGAAGGAGAAGCTTCCTGGCGCCAAGGTGAATTACACGACCTATCGGAATCCGGCGACGACGAATCCGACTCGGAGGAGGCCCTATGAGCGATAGCACCTTGATCCGACCCCATCAGCTGATTCGGGCCTCTGCAGGCTCCGGCAAAACCTACCGCCTGGTACGACGGCTCATCGGGCTCTTGGCGGACGCTGAGGCACCGGAATCGATCCTCGCGGCGACGTTCTCGCGGAAGGCGGCCGGAGAGTTCCGCAAGAAGTTGCTCCAAGCGGTCGCCGGGGCAGTCACTGACTCGAGAAAGGCGACCGATCTCGCCGCTGAGATCGAACACCCCGAATGGAATTCAAGCGACTTCCAAAACCTGCTGGCCCAACTGGTCCGCGACCCTGATTCTCTCCGGCTCAGCACGATTGACGCATTCTTCTTCGAACTCGTCGGGCTCTTTCGATTCGAGCTCGGTCTCGGGACACAGATCACTCTTGGAGACGAAACCGCTGACAGTTTCGACATGAGGGACCTCCTTCGGCGGATCTTCGCATCGGCCACCGAGGAAGTGCGCCAGGCCATCTTCCATCTCATCGAGGAAGATCGAAGTTCCGAATCCGTACGAAGCTTCCAGACCGTATTGGAAGAATGGATATCCAAAGCGCTCGACCTCTATCGATCGACACCCGACGGACGCTGCTGGGGGATCCTCCCCTCCGGCGTCCAGCTCGAGAAAGTGACGGGAGAGGAATGGGCCCTCCGGCTCGGCCGATTGGAAGATGCCCTGGCCCACCAAACGATCCCTCCCGAGAGTGCAGACAGCATCCGGCAACTTCTCGAAGACCTCTCTCAATGGGATCTATCACCGACCCTGAGCGGTGAACCGCAAAAGTGGATCAAAGCTGGAGCGAAGGATGCCGAGAAATTGGCCGCCGGTAAGAAGTATTTTGTGATCAACCGGAAGCGAGTGACACTCGAGCCAGAAACCGGTGAGGCGTTGATCGAACTGGCACGGCTCTTTCACTCCAACTCGGTGAGCGTGGCTGTTTCCAACACCCGGGGGGCACATCAGTTCATCGAAATGTTCGCCAAAGAATATGACAAGAGACGTCTTCGCTCAGGTTTTATTCGATTTGGAGACCTGCCCTACCTCTTAACCGCCCTCGAGACGGTCGAGGGGGCGATGCTCGCCTATCGCCTTGATGCCCGTATCAAGCACTGGCTACTGGACGAATTCCAGGACACCAGCCGTAGTCAATGGCAGGTCGTTCATCCCCTGATCGACGAATTGTTTTTCGACGCGGAGGAGAATCGCAGTTTCTTTTGCGTAGGAGACCCCAAGCAGGCCATCTATGGTTGGAGACAGGGCGATAGCCGACTGTTCGAAGAAATTCGCGAACGGTACCAGGATTTCGAACCCCGGCCTCTCGAGACCACATCCATCGCAAAGACCTACCGCTGCGCTCCCGAGATCATCTCTTTCACCAACAAACTCTTTGGCTCCCCCGACTCATTTCCAGAAGACCTGAGCCCCCGGGTCGTCGAACGATGGTTGGCGACATGGCGAACGCATGAGTCGGCCAGGACGGACGCCACAGGCCATGTCCAAGTCCACACGGCGGCTGACAGTGACGCAAGAGATGAGGAAGTGGTTGACTACCTCCTGGAATACAAACCTTGGCGCTACGACCAATCCATCGCGATTCTTTGCCGGGGCAACAAGGCCGCGAACCGATTCGAATCCCTGCTTCGCTCCAGGGGTATTCCTACGATTCGAGATGGCGCACTGATGATCAGCAACGATTTCATCACGGGGCGACTCCTCCACGCCTACTTCCAGGTGCTCCTTCACCCCGGGGATACAATGGCCCTCTCCGTCCTGCGCTGCAGTTCTGCCGCCGACTCGATCCGCCGTTTCTGCGGTTCGGAAATCACTCCCGAATCCATCCGCCGCCAATGGGAAGCCCTGACCCTCACCGAGTTCATCTCTCGATTCGAAATGGCATTGGCAGAAGAGAACTGGATCGACGATTCCGAGCGTCGGTGTCTCCGGACGATCTTCAACCTCCTGGACCAGATTGAGAATTCCTCTCTTCCCGCACTTCGCGAGATCGTACAGACCCTCCAACATGCCCGGCTAGAGGACACGGGGTCCAATGGGAGCGTTCAGGTATTGACTATCCACCGCTCGAAAGGCCTCGAGTTCGATATCGTGATACTACCCGATCTCGACAAAGATTCATCAAACAACCGAGGCAAGCGGTTCTGGACCCACGACCACAACGGCCGGATCGACCGCATCCTCGAGAGCGTCAATGCCGACACCCGACTCGCCTTTCCGGCCCTCGACGAGTGGGGAGAATCCGAAGAGGAGGATGCCACGTTTGAGAACCTTTGCGTTCACTACGTAGCGTTCACACGGGCGATCAACTCTCTGCACGTGTTTCTCGAAAGAGGAAAAGGGAAGTCAAAAACCGGAATTCACCGATGGCTTCAACAAGCCTACTCCCTGGAAAGCCTTGAGGAAACCGGTTTGGAAATCGGAGAGGTCCCCACACCACCTCCCCTCCCCGAGCCGCCACCTCGCAGCCCGCGAATCGAACCACCCCGGATTCTTCAGCCCAAACGGTCAACATCCCGGCGACTCTTGACTCCATCCTCGGGGGACGACCACCTGGTAGGATCTCCCTTTTCGCCGGGGCGCAACACTCGCTTGACCTTTGGCAGACGTGTCCACGAGGCCCTGGCATCCTGGGAGTGGCCGGCAACGGAATGGAACGAAGAGAAACTCGACTCGGAAGTCAGCAATCTGCTTCGCGCCGCCTTCGAATCCCAGGCCATTTGCTCCCTACTCAAGAAACCCAGCGAGGAGATAGCCGTTTGGCGCGAACGATCCTTTGATGCTCTCATCGACAACACCTGGAGCTCAGGAGTCTTCGACAGGGTCCATTTATCCGGAGACTGGATGAACGGTAGCGGCGGAGCCACCCTTATTGACTATAAAACCGATACGGGATTTACGGGGGAGGTCCCCCCTGGCTACCGGCAGCAAATGACGATATACCGAAGCGCGCTTTCGCGCATTCTCGCCCTGGATGAAAGCCGAATCTCAGCCAAACTCGTGTTCCTTCGTCATGGCAAAGTGGTCGACCTCTAGTCGCTCCCCGAACTGCCTCAGCGAGCATTTGGATCCATCTTAATACAGCATGTCATTCTTTCTCGATTCACTCCCACCTGAACTTTCGAAAGCGGTACTTACCCTGGCTCGCAGGGCGCAAAGCGCAGGTGGCAAAATCTATGTTGTCGGTGGAGCGGTCCGCGACCTCATCCAAGGAGTTGTGCCGATCGAACTCGACCTGGAAGTATTCGGACTTTCCGTCGACGAGGTAGTGCGAGAACTGGGGCGCGATTACACACTGATTCGGGTCGGGAGATCGTTTCCCGTCCTCAAGGTAAAGAATCTGCCGATCGACATCGCCCTCCCCCGGATCGAATGGAAAACCGGCGACCTCCACACGGATTTTTCATTTGAAACCAATCCCGCTCTGGAATTCTCCGCAGCGGCCCGGCGGAGAGATTTCACATTCAACGCGATGGGATGGGATCCACTGAGCGATGAGGTAGTTGATCCCTACGGCGGCCAGTCCGACCTGGCCGACCGGGTACTCCGGCCCGTGTCTGAGCAGTTTGGCGAAGACGCCCTACGCGTGCTTCGTGGCATGCAATTCATCGCCCGTTTCGACTTGGAACCAGCATCCGAAACCATCGACGCCTGCCGTTCACTCGTTCAAACCCACCTCGCGACCGAACGCGTTTTTGAGGAATGGAAAAAGCTCCTCCTAGCAGGAACGAAGCCCTCCAAGGGCCTGTTTTTTCTTCAAGCCGTCGGCTGGTTGCGGTTCTACCCCGAACTCGAGGCGACGGTCGACTGCCCCCAGGACCCCAGATGGCACCCTGAGGGATCCGTCTGGCGTCATACCGCTTACTGCCTCGATGCCTTTGCACAGCACCGACTGGGCGAGGAGAAAGAAGACCTCGTAGTCGGTCTTGCGGTTCTCTGCCACGACCTGGGAAAGCCAGCAACCACCACAACAGACCCGTCCGGGGCGATCCACTCTTACGGGCATGAGAAGGCTGGCCTCGAACCAACCCGCACTCTTCTTTCGCGCCTGACCCGGGAAAAAACGTTGATTGAAGAAGTCGAGCCACTCGTAGAAACTCACATGCGCCCCCGCCAATTGTTCGACCATCAATCCGGGGCCCCGGCAGTTCGCCGGCTCGCCAATAAAGTCGGACGCCTGGACAGGCTCCTTCGCGTGTGCCGGGCCGATAGCGCGGGAAGACCGCCCCTGCCCCCGGGAGACTTCCCAGAGGGAGAATGGCTCCTCGAGCGAGCGAAGGAACTCAACGTCACTCATGAACGACCCAAGCCGCTCGTTCAGGGGCGTGATTTAATTGCGATTGGAATGCAACCCGGCCCGGCAATGGGAGAACTTCTTCAACAATTGTTCGAAGACCAACTCGATGGCTGTTTTTCGACGAAGGAGGCCGGGCTGATCCGGGCGCGGGAGCGAATCGATTCAGCGGAACAATAATGAAGGCGATTTCGGTGCCTCCCGAAATCTCACTGGAATGGGGGAAATAGCCCCGGACCCGAAGAGGAGAACCCCACCCTTTGGGTTGACTAATTCCGGAGCCCGGATATTAACAAAGACTTGAGATTTCGATACAGGATTTAGAGAGATGCCACACAAGACGATATGGGAAGAGGACGGTATTCTTTGGGAATACTCGGGAATCACCACGGTTGAAGAGGTCGCCCAGGCAAATACTGAATTCTACCGCGACCGCCGTTCCGACCACTGCAAATACCAGATTTTTAATGGACTTGGATCCGAAGAGATCACCGGAACCGAATCGGAAATCAGGATGCTCGCGGCAATCGATTTTGGGGCGAGTCGATCGATCCGAAATTTAAAAGTGGCCCTCGTGGTCAAACCCACCATGGAGGAGCCCACCGAGCACTACATGAAGACACTCAAGGAGATGGGATCACCTTGGGAGTGCCGAATCTTCAATTCGATGGAAGAGGCCCGCAAGTGGACCAACCCCGATTGAGGCGGATGGCAACAGAGCCCGCCAACGTGCCAGCCAACCACTCGACAGCTGCTTCAACCTTCCTCGTCATGGGCCCGAGCGGATGCGGTAAGACGACGATTGGGCGCATCTTGGCAAAACATCTTCGAATCGGGTTCATCGATGCAGACGATTTCCACGGTTCCCAAAATCGGGCAAAAATGGCCTCGGGGATCCCACTGGATGACGACGACCGTCTTCCTTGGCTCATTCGTCTCAATGGTGAATTGCTCAGACGACAGCAACGGGGCGATTCGGTTGTGATCGCCTGTAGCGCCCTGAAGGAATCCTATCGAAAAAATCTGTTCCGCAAGGTACTCGACCCGGTGATCATCTGGTTGGACTGCAGTCCCGCTGTTCTTTCGCGGCGGCTGACAGAGCGCACAGATCACTTCATGCCCCCGGAATTACTTCAGTCTCAGCTCGATACGCTGGAACCTCCAACGACGTCCATCCGGATCGACGGAGACCTCAGCGAGAAGCAGATTGTGAGAACGATCGAGGACGCCCTCGCGATTCGTTGAATTGGCTCGGAATCGATCGTCCGCATCATCCCTTCCCCGCCGGGAACCCGCGGTGGAGGAATCCTCAAAAATCTCGATCCTGGGAATCCAGAACCAGCGTAACCGGGCCGTCATTAACGAGCTCCACCTTCATATCAGCCCCGAAAATTCCTGTGGCGACACGATCGCCTGTCTGTTCCTTCATCAACTGCAAAAATGATTCATAGAGCGGAATTGCGGTCTCTGGTGGAGCGGCTCGGTTGAATGAGGGTCGGGAGCCCTTTTTCATCGAGCCGAAAAGGGTGAACTGACTGATAATGAGAACCTCTCCCCCGATATCGTTCAAACTGCGGCTCATTCGTCCCTCATCATCTTCGAAGATTCGTACCTTCCCCAATCGAGTGGCCAGCCATCGAACATCCTCCTCTGAGTCGTCCCTCGACACGCCGAGAAGAACCAACAATCCCACTCCGATACGGCCGACCACATCGTCTTTCACCCGGACCTCCGCCCGGCTCACCCGTTGAATCACTGCTCTCATACTTGGTCATGGATCCGATTTCGATTCGGTGATGTCGAGAACAGATTCGGCTTTCGGCGAGATTCGACCTGACAGCCCCAGCAGTATTCAGATAATATCTTCCCGTTTTGAACTCTGTACGACTCGATAAATGGCTCTGGGCAGTTCGACTGTTCAAGACCCGCGCATTGGCCACCGAAGCCTGCCGCAAATCAAAAGTGAAACTGAATGGAGCCCCCACCAAACCATCGTCACAGGTAAGGAAAGGAGACCGCGTCGAAACCAAACTTCGCGATATCACGAAAACCTATTTGGTTCTCGAGCTCTCCGATAAGCGGGTCGGAGCAGCTGTACTCCCCGAGCTCATCCGAGACGATACCCCTCCGGAAGAATTCGCCCGTGCAGATGAACGTCGAGAGAATGCCCGACTCCAGATCCCCCGGGGAGTGGGACGGCCGACCAAGAAAAACCGAAGAGATCTCGAAAAATTCTTTGGCCGGCCGAAGCTGTAGGGTTCCCGGCGTCGGGCCAGCTGGGAGAATGAGAAAGCAGCCCCTCGATTTTTCTCTGAAGCGATCGAACCTCCCATGAATAGCTGCCTTCAAACTTGCGAATTATCATATTTCCGATTGACTGCATATTCCATTACGTGAATATACAAATCCAAGAGAATAAACGAACTGCGCAAGACGGATGACCCGCGAGCTCAGTGAGAATTTGAAACTGTAGAAACAAATCGATGAACACACCTGCCGAACAAACCTGCTGCACAACCGACCGAAAGAAGCTCGGATTTCTTGACCGATTCCTGACGCTATGGATTTTCCTCGCGATGGCCATCGGCGTTGGAGTGGGCTCGCTCTGGAGTGGAGCCGGAGATTTTCTAAACAAATTTCAGGTTGGCACGACGAACATCCCGATCGCGATCGGTTTGATTCTCATGATGTACCCACCATTGGCCAAGGTGCGTTACGAAGAGCTGCCCCGTGTTTTCCGGAACGTCAAAGTTCTTGGCCTTTCACTCATTCAGAACTGGGTCATTGGGCCACTTCTAATGTTTGGACTCGCCGTACTGTTCCTGAACGGCCACCCGGAATACATGACCGGGGTCATCCTGATCGGACTGGCGCGATGCATCGCGATGGTCATCGTGTGGAATGAACTGGCAGAAGGTGACACCGAGTACGCCGCAGGTCTGGTGGCTTTTAACAGCGTATTCCAGATCCTCTTTTTCAGCCTCTACTCGTGGATATTCCTGACCTGGCTCCCCGAGGCGGTGGGGCTTGAGGGCAGCGTGGTGGCTATCACGATGGGAGAGATTGCAAAGAGTGTACTGATCTATTTGGGAATCCCTTTCTTCGGAGGCATGCTGACTCGCTTCATTGGGATTAAGATCAAAGGACGCGACTGGTACGAAAACTCCTTCATTCCCCGCATCAGTCCGATCACCCTCATCGCCTTACTGTTTACCATCGTCCTGATGTTCAGTTTCCAAGGCAGCCAAATCCTCAAGCAGCCGTACGACGTACTTCTCATTGCGATACCGTTGGCCATCTACTTCGGGATCATGTTTGTCGTGAGTTTCCTCATGGGCAAATGGGTTGGAGCCGACTACCGCCAAAGTGTCACACTGAGCTTCACGGCAGCCAGCAACAATTTCGAGCTGGCAATCGCTGTAGCGGTGGCGGTCTTCGGGATCGGGTCTGGCGCAGCCTTCGCCGCAGTGATCGGGCCGCTAGTCGAAGTTCCGGTAATGATCGCTCTGGTCTCTCTCGCCTTCTGGTTTCGCCGTAAACTCTTCAGCAGCACAGCCGTACCGGTCTCGAATTAGGAGAAGACCACCGTGGCAGGCATCCTGCCCATCTCTTTTATCCCATCCAGTGCAATCCGCCTGGGTGGGATTTTTTTTTGATGCCGGGGGGCAATGTCCGGTTCAATAGATGGCCCTTGGTTACCCGCTAAGACGGGAAGAGGAAAGTTGGATTCTGCGCCCGGGGACTGAGGAAAGAACCTCCACAGGAAACAGCAGGCACTTCCAGAAGATCCTCCATTTGCGCAAAAAATGGCCCCGATTTGAGCTGGAAAACGATATCGCATGGACATCAGTCGAGAACTGATTTCATATAATGTACATGGATCTACCCGTGACCATTGCTGCTGCTGATTTCTCTCAAGCGATCAATTTGGTCGCTACAGGCTTCATTTTCGTTGTCGTCATTCTGTCTCTCCTGGCCCTAATGACGTGGGGAGGTGGAAAAATTTTCAAACGCCTCGATTCGAGAAAAACCGATGCCCAACCGCCTGTTCAGGCACCCTCTGCCACAGACGACGAACACATTGCAGTGGTGATCTCAGCGGCTGTCCACGCGACATACCGCAATCAACAAGTACGAGTGCGTTCCATCCGGGAGACCTCGTCCTAATCGTCGCGCCTCCACTCAAGTAGCGAATCCAGCACCCGGGCCAAACCCTTTTTTGAATTCCACACTCTCCCCATGAAGAAACTGAAAGTCACTGTAGACGGTAAAAGCTACGAAGTTGAGGTCGAGATCCTCGAAGAATCCGCTGAAGCACCAGCAAACGCTCCCGCAGCAGTTTCTCCGGCCCCCACTCCGACGCAACCGGCAAGCGGCGGAGGCGAAACCGTTCCGAGCCCACTATCGGCCGTCGTCGTTTCGATTCAGGCCAAACCCGGGGACAGCGTCAGCGAAGGCGATCAACTCATCACCCTTGAGGCGATGAAAATGAACACCTTCGTAACCGCACCCTGCTCAGGAACTGTCGGGGAGATTCTAGTCTCGCCCGGAGAGAGCGTCGACGAAGGCCAGGCGTTGTTGAAGTTAACCTAACTCCTGCCGACTCACGGAACCGCCACCACCTGAAACCGCCCACTCTCCCCGAACATGGATTCCTTTCTTCACCTGTTTTCTGAAACCGGGTTCACCCACCTCACCTGGCAGATGATCCTCATGTGGTGCATCATCGGTGTTATTTTCTACCTCGCCATCGCAAAGGGATTCGAACCACTCCTTCTCATACCTATCGGGTTCGGGGCCCTACTCGTCAACCTGCCGGAAACCGGCCTCCTCAACGCGCCGGTCTATGCCGCCGATGGAACTCTCGAGACTGCTGGTGGGCTCCTACACTATTTCTACGAAGGGATTCACATCGAACTCTTCCCGCCGCTGATCTTTCTCGGCGTCGGTGCGCTCACCGATTTTGGCCCCCTGATCGCCAATCCCAAAACCCTCCTCCTCGGAGCCGCAGCCCAGTTTGGCATTTTCGCCACTTTCTTTGGGGCCATCGCCCTTGGGTTTTCTCCGGCCGAAGCGGCGTCGATTGGCATAATTGGCGGGGCTGACGGACCGACCTCCATCTATTTGACGAGTAAATTGGCACCTCCGCTACTGGGTGCAGTCGCTGTTGCCGCCTATAGCTACATGGCCCTTGTCCCGGTGATACAACCCCCGGTAATGCGCCTACTCACGACAAAAGAAGAGCGGAAGATCCGCATGCACAAACTGCGTCCGGTCGGAAAATTGGAGAAGATCCTTTTCGCTCTTGTGGTCGCAGTGTTCTGCATCCTCGTGGTTCCGAGCTCCGCACCGTTGATCGGAATGCTCATGCTGGGCAATTTCATCCGCGAATGCGGTGTCACGGAACGGCTGGTCAAAGCCTGCCAAAACGAGATCATCAACATCGTCACGATATTTTTGGGACTAGCCGTCGGTACTAAGATGAGCTCTGACAAGTTCCTCGACCCCTCGACGATGAAGATTCTATTCCTCGGGATCCTCGCCTTTATCGTGGCGACGGCCGCGGGGATTCTGATGGCAAAATTCATGAACCTCTTCCTCCGAAAGGATAAAATCAATCCGCTCATCGGTTCAGCTGGGGTCAGTGCTGTTCCAATGGCAGCGCGGGTCTCTCAAGTGGAGGGCCAAAAAGCCGATCCCGGCAATTTCCTTCTCATGCACGCCATGGGTCCAAATGTGGCCGGTGTGATCGGTTCTGCGCTCGCTGCAGGTTTCTTCCTAACCATGCTCGGCGGGTAAGATCGAGTGTTGGGGAAGTTCAGTATCCGATGCCTTCAGGCTTCGCGATTCTTGGGGCGGGAAAACTGCCGTGGCACGGAACTCTCTCCGGCGTCACCGTAACGCCTTCATGCTGGGAAGTTGGGAAGCACCAAGGTGAAGCCTGGGGCTACTTTCGACTGCCCTCCAAAGGGCCGCCTGGAGCCGAAAGTCGGAATTGAACCGACGACCTACTCATTACGAATGAGTTGCTCTACCAACTGAGCTATTCCGGCAGCGAAGGAGGAAAGGATGAGAATGAAAGCGTCAATGACAAGAAAGAATTCTCAAATTGAAAGGTTCCCGGGCCTGCCAACGAAGGTCGGGGCCCTGGGTAGGTTCGGTCGATCCGTTCCAACCTGCCCCCAAAGGAAATCGGATTGAGACTTTACCCCACGGGAATCCCTCGCGAAGATAACCGTTTGTGATGAAAAAGTTCTGGCCCTATTTGAAAATGCTTGGTCCGGTAAAGTGGCACTTTACCGGGGCAATTGTCGCTGGGATCATTTATGGACTGGCTAGTGGATTCGGCCTGCCATTCGTGACGAGTGAAGTCTTCCCCATCATTTTCAATCAAGCCGAGTACGCCCATTTTTCAAAAGAGGCCCGGGAAGTGTTGGAACCCGGGCAACTCAAGGAATTGACCGAAGGAATGGACGCGCTGATCAGCGATGAGCAGCGGGACGAATTGGGATGGACAGAGGGCCACCAGCAGTCTCCGTGGGTATTGATTTTTGCGGTGGGAATTTTGCCCCTATCCTTTGCCATCCGTGGCCTGAGCGCATTCGCCAACACCTATCTAATCAATTATTGTGGGGTTCGGGTGCTCGAACGTATCCGCTGTAATATCTTCTCGAAATTGCAGGTATTGCCACTCTCGTTTTTCCAGAGAAATCAGAGCGGCGAGCTGGTGAGTCGGGTGGTGGTCGATACCACCCAGCTTCAAAACGGCATTATCTTTGTCGCGAATGATCTGATCAAGCAGCCGGTAACCTTCCTCGGAGCGATTGGGGCGCTGATTTTTCTCTCGCTTCGCGAGAATGACCTAGCCTTTGTCCTCCTCTGCCTCTTCACCATCCCGATTGCAGTTCTTCCGATTCGCTATGTGGGAAGGAAGATGCTCAAGAAGGCTCGATTGATGCAGGATGAATCGGGCGATCTGACTGGGATTCTCAGCGAGAATCTCTCGGCTCCGCGTGAAGTTCGGGCATTTAACCTGAAGGAGCGTGAGGAGAAACGGTTTTTCAATTCGGTCCGAAAGCTTTTCGGTCATCAGATGAAGGTGGTCAAGTATGCCAATGCACTCTCACCATTGATTGAATTCATCTCGGCGGTCGGTATCGCGATCGCGATCTATTATGCAGCCCGGCGCGGCGTGACCATGGAACAGGTCATTCCCCTCATCTTCGCGCTCTACATGTCCTACGAGCCGGTGAAGAAACTCGGGATGATCCACAATCGAGTGAGCCAGGCAACTGCCTCTCTCGAGCGGATCGAATACATTCTGGATGCTCCGATGGAGATCCCGGAACCACCGGAGCCCAAGCCATTCAAGATCGACTCCGGGGCCATTGAATTTGATCACGTTTCCTTCAGCTACGACAAATCCCCCACCCTACAGGATGTCGATCTGACAATTGAAGGCGGGCAGGTTGTTGCCCTCGTCGGCCCCAGCGGTGCGGGTAAATCGACTTTTGCCAACCTCGTATCGCGCTTCTATGACGTGCAGTCCGGAAGCCTCAAGATTGACAACCGCGACATCCGCACCGTTGCGAAGACCGATCTCTACAACTCCATCGCGCTCGTCTCCCAAGATCCCGTCCTTTTCAACGACACAGTCGAAGAGAATATCCGCATCGGTCGACTGGACGCTACGCGTGAAGAAATTGAGGAAGCCGCTCGCAACGCGTTTGCACACGACTTCATCGTCGATCTCGACAGTGGCTATGACACGATTGTCGGTGAAAAAGGGACACGGCTCTCTGGCGGTCAGAAGCAGCGAATCGCACTGGCGCGCGCATTCCTGCGAAATGCCCCGATTTTGATATTGGACGAGGCGACTTCGGCCCTCGATACCGAGAGCGAGCAAAAGATCCAGCAGGCGCTCGACAAACTTCTCCCCGGAAAAACAGCAATCGTCATCGCTCACCGATTCAGCACCATTCGCAGCGCCGGGCGCGTGCTCGTCTTCGACAAGGGGAGAATCATCGCAGATGGCCCTCACACGGAGGTCTACGAGAGTTGCCCTCTTTACAAAGACCTCTACGACAAACAGGCCTAGGATCGTCGCTGCAATTTCCGGTACTTCCTTAGTCAATCAGAAACCATTCGACACCGCAGTCCCTGACCCATCCGATGCAAAGCGGCCGTTTTTCCATCCTGATTCCATCTTGGAATAATCTCCCCTACCTGAAACTCTGCGTAGAAAGCATCCGCAAGCACTCGGCGGTTAACCACGAAATCATCCTTCATCTCAACGAGGGATCTGACGGCAGCCGCGAATGGGCGGACACAGAAAATCTTCTCTACACCGCGAGCGATGAGAACGTAGGAATCTGCATCGCGCTGAACCGGGCCTCAGAACTGGCCACGACCGACTTCATCGTCTACCTAAACGACGACATGGTCGCCCTCCCGGGATGGGACACCGCGCTGCAGGAAACCATCGAAAAGATTCCACACGACCGCTGGTTCCTTTCGGGCACAATGATCGAACCCACGGCTTCGAGAAATCCTTGTTGCATCGCCCCGTTCAATTTTGGCAGCGGCCCCGAGGACTATCAGGAAGACACCCTGCTCTCCCAGTACGCGCAGTTACCCAAGCAGGATTGGACTGGAGCGAATTGGCCGCCGAACATAGTCCCCCGAACTCTCTGGGAAGAAGTTGGTGGGTATTCGGAGGAATTCAGCCCTGGAATATCGTCGGATCCCGACTTTTCGCGCAAACTGTGGGAGGTCGGCGTTCGTCATTTTCAAGGGGTCGCGGCGAGCCGGGTCTACCACTTTCAATCGAGGTCCACCGGCAAGGTAGTCCGCAACGACGGTCGCCAGCAATTTTTGGAAAAATGGGGTATCACCCAGTCCACCTTCACCCGATGCCTCATCCGCTTGGGCCGACGCTGGACGGGACCGCTGAAGGACCCATTGCCGACCCCGAAGTTTCTGTTCTATCTCGCAAAGTCGAAATGGAGGTTGAGGCGGCTTCGGCGCTCCTAGGTTCCCGATGCTCCAACCTGCACGTTCAAACAACAATCGACGGCAAATTTCGTTGGAGCCTTCTTCCCTGCCCCTCCCATGGTGAAAATCAAAGAAAGACCGAGCATCCGTTCGTCTGTGGTTTCGGCGCGGCGGGTGATCCAACCCAAAGACATTTGCGTCCTCGCAGGGACCTACCTGATTCGCTACGGAATTCGGACCCTCCTCCCGGCGCTCGCGTTGACTCTGACAATGATCGTGGGAAACAAAGCGATGGGCGGAGGAAAGAGCGCACTCCCATTCACCCCGATGATCGTGGCCTTCCTACTGGTCGCGACCGGTTTCTCCCTCAAATTTATTCCCGTTCTCTTTTCGAAAAAGCGACTGACGACGGCGGAAGCGCGCGGGTTCGATCAACTGGAGCTCTATCGAAAAGCCCGTCTCTCCATACTGTTGGACCAACTCGAAACCCGAGTCTTCCGGCACGAAGCGTTACTCGTCAACGATCAGGCTACCCGCGATGCGGAGGAGGCATTGATCCATGCCCGCCGAAAGGAAATCGCAAGCCACCTGGACGACCTCTCACCGCAGACGCTCGAGTGGTTGGGAGCAACCTCAGGAGAAGAGCTAGTCGACCCCCTCCTGCGGCACAGGCCTCTCTCCAATCGAGTCGAAGCCTCCCGCTCCGGTTTTATCATCACCGCCCATGCAGGACTAAATGCCCCGCTCTCGGAAACAGCGAACCGCGCCGCCACCGGATACGATCTATCCATTCTCATCGATTATCTCGACGGGGCCCCATTCCACACCTCGGACTCCAAGATCCAGGAACAATATCAGGCTCATCCAGTCATTCGCGCCGCATTAAAAGACGTAAAATTGGGCAAGCGGAGACTGCCCCGCTACTTGCGCACCTCTCGGCTCACCCGACGATCCAACATCTGCTTTTCCATCGCGAATCTCGCGGATTCGATGGAGGAAAAGCTCTGGCACGCCGGAATCTGCCGCGAAGTCATGGTGCAGTCCGGACGGGCCTTTATCGAGATCGACGCCGCCTTTCCCCATGCGCTGGTCACTGCCTCTAGCTTTCTCCGTCCCGGCGATGCCGACAACGATTACCACAAACAGCACCCAGGCCTGCCCGAAGCTCTCCGCAATCACGGGAAACAGGTACTCCAACGCGTTCTCGGCAATGACCGTGGAGATGCTTTAGCGATGATCGATCGGATGAAAATGCATCCGATCATTCGTGCGTTTGCCTTACGACTGTCCTACGACCCCGAATACGTATCGGGCCTGATACAACCTGATTTCCTAAGCGATGTTGCCGAGCTACTGGGCGAGCAGCCGATGCCAGAACGATTCAAACGATATCGCAATGAAGTTCAGTCGGACCAGGAAAAGCTCGAGTCGATCCTGGACCTTTCGCAATTCACCCCGGGCCAAACACGGGCGCTTCGATCCGCGTGGCATCTGAATTTCGAAAACTTCCGCAGCGATCCGGAGAAGCGGTCCCCTGACGTCGTAGCGAAAACGGATATTCTCTCGCGAAGACTCTATTACGTACGCCTCCACCACTGCCTCACTCTGTTGGACCGCAAGGAATACAGGCATATCGTCGATGTTGTCGCTTTCGACGCCCAAGAAGACGAACTGATCCTCTGATACTTCTATTTTTGGAGCGAGTTTCGTTGTACTGAAGACCGGACCCGCTTAGATCTCTTATCGCGATGGAAAGCAGTCGAATAGTGATCACCGGAGGTACCGGATTTCTCGGTCTCAATCTCGCCGGGGCTCTAGCGAGCGCCGGCTACGAGCCAGTTCTGGTATCGCGATCGAAACCAAAGGGCGAAGTCCCTTGGCAGTATGTTCCCTGGGATGGACGAAATGTTGGAGACTGGACGCAGCAACTCGAAGGCGCCCGCGCAATTGTCAATTTGGCAGGTCGAACAGTGGACTGTAGTAAGACTCCGGACCATTGTGATGAGATCCTTCGATCCAGAGTCGAATCTACCCGCGCAATTGGTTTGGCACTGCGGACCCTTTCAAACCCACCTCCTGTTTGGGTTCAAATGTCCACGGCCCACATCTATGGAGACCCTCCACAAGGGATTGAGTGTTCTGAACGATCGGCCTTCGGCTATGGGCTCGCCCCTCATGTCGGGCAAGCCTGGGAAAAGGCCTTCCAAGAATCTGTTCTGCCGGGAATGCGACAGGTTATCGCCCGGACAAGCTTTGTGCTCGGACGCACCGGAGGAGCAGTCCAGCGATTGGCTCAGCTGGCCAAGTGGGGACTAGGCGGTACTGTAGGACAGGGAACCCAGGGGATGAGCTGGATCCATGAAGAAGATATGAATCGGTTTTTCCTGCAAGCGATCTCGGATGAGAGTATGGAAGGGGCCTATCTCTCCACGGCTCCCAACCCTGTCTCCAACAAAGAATTCATGAAAGAGCTTCGCCGGGTCTGTGGTAGAAAAATCGGACTGCCGGCGGCAGCATGGATGGTCCGCCTCGGCGCGCCTCTGCTCCTCAAGACGGATCCAGAACTCGCGCTCTACGGTCGCTACTGTGTTTCTGAACGATTGAAAGACGAAGGGTTCGAGTTTCATTTCCCCGACCTACCGAGCGCGTTAGACGATCTCTTCAACCGCTAGCCACACCGAACCGCTTTGTACCCGGGCGATTTGAGGACAAACGGTGCGGATAACCTGGATCTGCCGAGCGGAGCAGTGGATCGCTGGATGGATGTGAACACTGTGGACGTGCGGCAATTGGGACCGAAAAATCCATTCCAAATCGAAGTTTTCATTCAATCTCCATCTAACCTCCACAATTCTTCCACGGGAACCCAGTAAAGTGGTCTCATGATTCGCCTAAAACAGATGGATAGCCGCATTGCTGCATTCCTCTGTCTTCTTCTCGCCTTTGCCTGCAAGGAACTGGCGGCCCCCTATCTGATTCCTCCACTCGTGATTCCCGCCGGTACGGTCGCAGCCTGGCTATTGGGCAGCACGCCCTTTTCGACCCCTGAGGGCGTTGCCTTCGGCCACGCGGGCACAATCTTCGAAGTCACAGCTGCGTGCAGTGGTATCCTGTTTATGGGCCTCCTAGTCGGCATGGCGTTTCTATCGACCTTCTCTCTGAAAAGAATCCTCTTCGCATTGCCCCTGATCTATCTCTACGTCGTCTCCGCAAACGTACTGCGGATCGTATTCTGGGCGACGATCTTCCCCCTGATCAACGATCACTTACCCGAGAGCTTTGCCGACGCCGCACATGAGATCGCCGGAGCGCTAGTGTACCTCCCCGCCGTAATTTTAGCGCGACTGGCCTACCAGCGGTTCCTTGCGAACCAACCCTCCGGGGAAGAGGGCGGCACTACAACCAATCCAACCGCCAACGCAACCCAACCACCCGCATCCACTCTATGACTACACACAAGTCCCCCTCTTCGATTCTCGGTTCCACTTGGTTCGCTTGGGCCTGGTGGACGATACCCCAGTTGATTTTTTTATTCCTGAACTACCGGGACTATTCCTTGATCTCCGACGAGCTGGATGAGACCAGCCGTGTTTACTGGATTGTGATCTTTTCACTCGGTGGAGGCATAATCGGACTCGGGCTCCTGATTCCCCTTCTGTCACGATTCGGCAAAGCCCAGATTCCCATTCTCATCGCATTCATCTTAATTCCGGCTGGTTTGATTATCTATGGAACTGTGGCGGTCGAATCCGCGGTTCCGACTACCGTCGATTTTTGGATCCTCAATCCCGGCAACCTGGTATTTAATCTATGGGCCTGTCAGGTCCTAGTCAGTCTCTATGGATTTGTAGCTATTTGTGCGCGGGCATCGAACGCCGGTGGGTTCCCAGTACTGGTCACAGGGGTCCTCTCAACGATTGTTCCTGCCTGCCTTCTTTGGCTCTTCATTCAATTCGCATCCGACCTCGTTTCGGGCGGGAACTATGTTTTCACAATTCTCGTGGCAGCGATATCCAGTGCCACGCTGATCATCGGATTTGGAATATTCCTCACTGCGATATCCCTCCTGAAAACGGTCCTCAAACATCAGAAATCTGCCAGCGGAATTGGAATCACCGTACTCATTGCTCTCATTCTCCCTCTGGCCGGTCTCGCGCTCAATGCCTCGATACCGTTTCCGCAGACCTACCAAAATACGGTCATCTACATCCTTACTATAGCGAACGCCATTGCTCTGATGATTCCCCCATCAGACAATCTACGCCTCCGTAGGTTTCACCTGCTGGCTACGACCGCCCTGCTACCCTTCTCTCTCTACTTCTTCTGCGCTTTCCTGCCATTCTACCCTCTGGCCGGCTTGGCGATGATTGCCATTGGAGCCGGGTTTCTCATCCTAACCCCTCTGCTTCTCACGGTCCTGCATGTGGGAAAAATCGGGTTGCTAGTGCGCTCGCTTCCAGGGAGCCGCACGAATGCACTCACCGTTATCCTAGGCGTACTCATCATGCCCGGCATACTCCTGTTTGGTATGGTACGGGACCGCATCGCCATTGAGGAGGCGATGAACTACGCAATTTCGCCAAACCCAGAAGAACTCCAAAATCCGCCTGACCGAGATCGGGTGGAGCGTGTGCTACAAGCCGTCCACCTGCAAAGCCGTGGCATCCAATACCCCATTATTTCTCCTATCTATCGTTCGGTCGTACTCCGCGGAATGACGATCCCCGACTCGACCTACTCAAGACTCCAAGAGTCCTTCGGTGTCGAAGAACCAGAAGCATTCGAGCCCGAGATGGGATTCTGGAGCGTCCGGGAACGAGGGCCCAACCAGAGCCGTCGTGTATCGCGCATGGAGGCGTTGGCTGAGTTGAACTCTATCGGATTTCAAGAATCGGGGAACGGCACTCTCTCCATCGAATTCGAAGTCTCCAACCCTACCTCTGGTTTTCGTACAGAGTACCGCACTACGTTTACTATTCCAACGGGAACTTGGGTCTCTGGCGCGGAGCTGCTCATCAACGGTGAGTGGAAGCCTGCAGACTTTCGTGAGCGCCGGAGCGCCGAGTGGATCTACCGGATGATCGCTTCGGAACGCATCCGGGATCCGCTTCTCGTCACCCTTCAAAGTCCAAACGAATTACAGGTTGAGGTCTTTCCGGTCGATACAGATAAACCCCGAAGGTTTCGCGTTCATCTCCAGTCCATAACCGGCCGGGTGTCCGGCATTTCGATTGAAAACTATAGTTGGACGCCCACAACAAAGTCCCCCTCATTTTTAACCGTCGGCCACAATCTCCTGGTGTCCCCCACGGTCGAACTGCCGTACCAAAAGCTCTCTCCCGAGTATCATCTCTTCCTCGACCGGTCCTCATTTGGGTCGAGATACAAATCGTTCGAGCGGGAACTCCGAAAGACACTTAGCGAGATTCCCCAAGGTGCCCACCTGCAATGGTGGCTCATCCATGACGGTATCACAGCCCTACCCGAGCTACCGGCAATCCATGATCCGTCCATCATTCAATCCCTGTCTCAGTACAACATCCCGAAAGAACGATCTGGTGGGGTTACCATCGACCTTCTTCAGCTCGCGGTGTTGCACCATTGGAGAACCGATCTCCTCAACGGCGAGGTTCCAGACACCTATCCGGTTATCGTCCCCATCGGATTGAAGGAAGAGGATTCTGTATCTCCGTCAACCCTGCGATTCATCGACCCAATGATCGGTGCAGTCCCCGGATGGATCCTGAGCAAAGACTCTGATTTGCCCGCTTCGGACCAAGAAGCGTATATTTTTCGCCGGGATGGAAGGATCGGTGTTGTGCCCCGTGACCCAAAAGACAACTCCTCCCGATGGGCCTTCCTGTTTCCTACGAGCGGACCGATCGAGTATCTCAACCAAGCGCGGGACTTCGCGTTGCTCGGGGAAGAAAACATCGCCACCGTAGACAATCCTCCGGCTGGATTCTTGATCCAAATGAAGGATGCATTGTCACGGTACAATCCTGCTCAGCATGAAGCCGATCGGGCCGAGATGATATCGGAATCAAAGTCAGCTAGTGTCCTTATTCCCGATACCGCTCTGATTGTTCTCGAGACCTCTGCCCAGGAGAAGTTCCTTCTAGAACTCGAGAAGCTGGGAACGGAGGGGCATTCGGGACTCTCCTTCTCCGAAACACCAGAGCCCTCTCTCATCATTATCGGAGGCTTCGGGATCTGGCTGCTTTGCCAGAGAGGTCGACGCAATCAAACGAAGGATCCCAGAAAGTGATCGGGATACGATAACTGAACCACTCGGTTCGATCCTTGATCCTGTCATTATTGTTGGAATGCACTGGAGAACTCTTTATTGACATTATCAACAATGAGCACTCGAAAGATTGATACAAGCGCCGGCGATCCAGAAAACATTGCTTCCGCGATATTTGAGTCGGTACACGCCACCATGCATGCGTTCCGCTCCGAGCAGTATCAAGTGTTGCGCGACAGCCCCTACGAATTGACTCACATGGAAGGGAAGATTCTCGGCTACTTTGAGCGCAACCCTGGCGCAAAGCTCAATGACATCGTCCGGCACAGCGGTCGCGACAAGGGACAACTCGCACGAAATATCAAAACGCTAAAATCGCAGGGGTTACTGAACGCGAGCAAGGACGCAAACGATCGCCGCAGTGTTTCGCTGGAACTGACCGACGCCGGAAAGGCTGTGTGCAAGGACTTGCAACAGGAGCTCGATTCCGTTGCCAACCGAGCCGTTGCCAACCTCGACCCCGCGGAACAACGCCACCTGTACCAGCTACTGGAAAAGGTTCGGCACGGAGTCATGAAAACGCAATCATAGGGCCCATTACCTGGAACGGTTTATTGATCGATCCAGGAAGACCAATTCTCGAAGATTCCCAAACCAAACCCCTTCCATGAAACTACTCAAAGCCGTCACCAACATCTTCTACGATGATCTCAACGTTGGATTGAACCTGTTCGTATCAGGGCTCGGATTCACCATTTATCATGACGAGCGCCCCAACGGGAACCTTTTTTGTGTGGTCGAACGCGACGGAATCAAATTTCACCTCCACGAAAGCAGCGAGTGGGCAGCGAAGGACAGACCCGAAATCCGGATTGAAACCGATGACATTGAGGCTCTGTACGCTGAGATTAATGAGAGCCATCCCGAACTGCTGCATCCCAATTCCGCAACAGTGACTCTCCGCCCCTGGGGAGCCAGAGAATTTGCCATGCTGGACGAGTCAAAGGTCTGCGTGATTATCCAGCAGTGGCCCGCCGTATAATTTGAATGGCTTGGATCTGAACCTACGCCGAATCGCGAACGACCAGATCCAGCTCATAGGGCGCACTGGCAAAAGGGATTGTCGTCTCTCCTCGAATACGTCCAACCATCCACTGAGAAATATCCTCAGCCATTCTCTCGATCGGCTGCTTTACCGTCGTCAGGGCCGGAGAGACCAATGCGCCGAGATCAATTCCGTCAAATCCAATGATGGACACCTCCTCGGGAACCCGGACCGACATCTGCTCGAAGGCTTTCAACGCTGAAATCGCAATCATGTCGTTCCCCGCAATAAAGGCCGAGGGTCGATCCTTCTCTGAGAGGCTCTTCCACAAACGACAGATCTCCGCGACGCGGTCCTGTGATCCGCCGGTCATATAGACAACCGAGTCCTCGGAAAACGCCAGAGACTCGCGAGCCATCGCATCACGAAAGCCGAGATATCGTTCCCGCATCCCCATACTTTGCTGGGGTCCACCCAAAAATCCTAACCGCGTATGGCCGCGAGAGCGCAGGTGGCGGACGGCAACGTCCATAGCGGAGGTATTATCCACTTCGACTCGCGCACAACCCTCGAGGGCCTCTCCCAATTCACCGGAGACCACTACCGGTTTGCCCTGTGAAATGAACTGTCGGCAGAGGGACGAGCTTACCGCCCCGACCGGCCGTTCGGAGGCATTGAGAAAAATACCATCCACCCGATACCGCAGTAGATTCTCCAACGCACGGGCCTCCTCCTCATGACTGCCAAAACTCGCCCCCAGCAATATCGAAAAGCCAAACCGCTGGCAGGTGTCGTGCATCACTTGAATCACCTTTGCATAGAATGGATTGGTCATGTCGGGTACGATGATACCGATGACCGAAGTCGTACCACTGCGCAGGTTGGCAGCCTGTTGGTTTCGCACATAGCCCAATCGTCGGGCCGCCTCCAATACCGACTCTCTCTTCTTCGATCGAAGTGACTGGCCGGCAAGAATCCGCGCGGCTGTCTTCGGCGAGACACCAGCCGCCTCTGCTACTTTATAAATATTGCTCATGAACCCCAAAGGTCATCCAACTTCGCGAAGAAGAGGAAAACTAACATGTGCTGTATTGAGCATAGCGATGCGAAAAAACGCGAGTCCGAACCAAGCCGATCCAATTATGTGGAAAATCGTATTGAAACCTAAATGCCCCAGGATCGCCCTGCGGAACAGACTTTCGCGCGAAAGTGCCCAAGCTGTTTCCTGTAAACCTGAACGAGCCCTCTCGATCGTTTGAGAGAAGAGCGCTCCCCCTGTTCAATTTGGGTGACAGATCACAGCACCGTCATCCAAGCGAATGAGGCGAGTCCGGCAAACCCGCCTCAGACCACATCCACCCAGTCACCGGAACGGGCGGATTCATAGCAGGATTGAATGAAGGAAACGGCGTTCAGCCCGTCCGCAGCGCTGACTGTCGGCTCCGCACCACTACGGATACAAGAAACAAACTCCTTCAACTGCTCTCGATGAGCGTCGCCCCAATTCCATTCATCTTTCTTCGACTTATCCGCCTCAGCCGTCGCCGAGCGGGTACCCCCCGTGGCCACCTGCAGCGCGTGGGCATTGGAGCCCTTACCACGAATGGTTTCCTCCCCTCGAACGGCAAAGGTTTCCAATTCGTCGCCAACAATCATGGCGGAGCCGGATGTTCCAAAGAGACCGAGTGACACTGGATATCCCGGGTAGAGTGCTGTCGAAGCCACGAGCGACCCCATCATTCCTGACTCAAATTCCACCTGAACAGAAATGAGATCCTCTACCTCGATCCTCTCATGGGCTACGGTCTTCATACGGGCAAACACCCGTTTGGCCTTGCCCGCCAACCAGAGCATTAAATCAACCGTGTGGATTCCTTGGTTCATGAGACAGCCTCCGCCATCCAGCTCCCAAGTACCCCTCCAGTCGCCTGAATCGTAGTACTCCTGTGTTCGATACCAAGGAATTCTAGCCTCGGCAAAGATCAGGTCCCCAAACTTGCCGGAACCAATGGCTTCCCGAACCTTCTGAGAAGAGGGGTCGAATCGATGCTGGGAAATCACCGAGAACTGCAGCCCCGAGGACTCCGCCACCGCCTTCAATTTTTCACAGGCGGCCACGGTCACGTCCATCGGTTTTTCGACAATCACATGCTTGCCAGACCGCAAGGCCTCGATTGCCTGTCCGGCATGAATTCCCGAAGGAGTACAAAACGTCACCGCATCCACATCCGGATTCGCACAGGCCTCCTCAAACGAGACCGAACCCACTGAAAATTCACGGGCCAATTCCGCCGAGCGTTCGGGCACCCGGTCACAAATATAGGCGAGCTCGACCTCAGGAGTCAGTTCCTGGAGGGCCTTAATTTGGGTCTTTGCAATGGAGCCACATCCGACTAGCGCAAATCGCACCGGGGACGAGGGATCGGATTGGTTTGTTTGGGACATTGAGGAATGATCCTAGAGCCCGGACAGTACGAATTTCAATCTTCTTTCAAAACCGCAAGAGGCTCTCCGACCACGCCCGCATAGACCACGACGATCTCGGCCGGAGAATCGCCATCGTTTCGCCCGTAGTGCCAGGTGTTGACGACCTCAATCAGCCCATCACCCGCACTGAGATTGATCTCGGCACCCTCTTCGGTCACGACCGTGAGCTCTCCTCGCACCAAAACGCCCGCATTGATCACCGGGTGCTCGTGCCAAGGGAGCTTCGCATGAGGAGGAATGACGAACCGGACGATACTGATGAGCGGTTTACCCTCCGGGTAGTCAGGCAGAGGCGTTCCGTCCCAGGATTTCCCCGACTGAACCAGGACCTCTTTCTCGACCTGCGGCTCTGTATCCGAAACAGGACTGGGAGGTGGAGCGGCAGCAGGCGCCGACCACACCGGTAGGGGGAGAGAAACAAAGAGAGCGAAGAGTATGGGTTTGATCATCCTCTCAGAAAATCTATTGCACCGAACAAAGACAATAGGGAACCCCTCTCGAACAATCACTAAATCGCTTCTAGAAGAAGCCTGATATCAATACCTTAGTCCGCAGGTATAACTTTTGAATTGCCCAAAACCGAACTACTCCATATTATAGCTACTTTATTTTTATATAGTAAATTATCATGAGTAAACGCCCCAACATCCTTCTGATCACGAGCGACCAGCAACATTGGAACACCCTCGGCATCGACAATCCCGAGGTCAAAACTCCGAATCTGGACCGACTCGCCCGCCAAGGCATGCTCTTTGAAAAAGCGTACTGCCCAAACCCGACCTGCACCCCTACCCGCGCCAGCATCCTTACCGGGCAATGGCCGAGTCAGCATGGTGCCTACACCCTCGGGACCAAGCTACTGGAAGACCGTCCCACGATGAACGACGCCTGGCACAAAGCCGGGTATCGCACCGGGTTGGTCGGTAAAGCCCACTTTCAACCGTTGGACAGCACCGAAGAATTTAGCTCCCTCGAGGCCTACCCCACACTTCAGGATCTCGACTTCTGGCGGAAATTCGAAGGTCCGTTTTACGGATTTGATGACTTCGAACTCGCGCGCAACCACACCGACGAGGCACACGTAGGCCAGCACTACGCCCTATGGATGGAAGAGAAAGGTCTCAAGAACTGGAGAGACTATTTCCAATCACCCACCGGAAGTCAGGGCCCTCGGAAGCACGAATGGGATCTACCGGAGGAATACCACTACAACACATGGATTTCGGAACGGACGAACCACTACCTCGAACAGTATAGCAAGGACGAACAACCGTTCTTCTTGTGGTCGAGCTTCTTCGATCCTCATCCTTCCTACCTCATTCCCAAACCGTGGAGTGATATGTACGATCCGGAGAAGATTACGTTGCCGACCCGCCATCCAGACGAAGCAGACAAGAAGGACATGAGTCCCTTCGAAAAGTTCGCCCTCGATCCAGATTTGAGCAAAGAGGACGTCGGAATCGAAGGCAAGTGGATGCACGGTGTCCACAAGCATAGAAACTCACCCGAGAACCTGGCACGAAACATCGCAACCTACTACGGCATGGTTTCGTGCCTCGACCACTACGTGGGCAAGATCCTCGACCGCCTGGAAGAACTCGGGCTGGCCGATAACACACTCATCGTTTTCACCTCCGACCACGGCCACTACTACGGCCACCACGGCTTGATGGCCAAGGGACCCTTCCACTACGACGACGGAGTCAAGGTGCCAATGATCGCCCGTTGGCCCAATAAGATCCCAGAGGGTACACGCTCCAAAGCACTCCAAAGCTTGGTCGATCTGCCCACCAGCTTCCTCGAAGCCGCAGGCATCTCCAAGCCGCATTCGATGAGCGGAATGAACCAACTGCCTTCCTGGCAGGATCCATCGACGGCTGTCCGCTCCCACACCATGGTCGAAGACAATCACGAGCCCGGAATGGCCGAGCTGAAAACCTATATCGACGATCGCTACAAGCTGACGGTCTACCGCGCCTTTGACTGCGGAGAACTCTACGACCTCCAGGAAGATCCGGATGAGATCTACAATCGGTGGAGCGACCCCGACTACGCCTCTATTAAATCGAGCCTTCTTCTGGATTTTGTTCAGGCTGAGATGGCCAAAGAAGTGCTGCCGATGCCACGTATTTCAGCTGCGTAGACTCCAGCAAATCGCGTTGCCGGATCACCCGAATGAGCCCTCGATCTGGAAATTCATCGTCCACCCTGCTTCGCGGTCTGACGCTTCTCCAGCGGGTATCGCTTGCGGATCGGCCGATACGATTCTCTGAGCTCCGGGAAATCCTTCCCGGAGCGACCGACACGACGATATCGCGCCTGCTCCAGGTACTCGAATCCGAAGGGTATCTCAAGCGGGCAGAAACATCTGGATACGAACCCGGCGATACCTTCCTGTCCTGGATTCGAGAGGTCTCTGATGAGGATGAAAGCTTTCAGTCTGTCGCCGAGAAAATAGTGCGAAAGCTCTGTCGTGCCTCCAACGAGTCCACTGCGATCGCGGTCTTCGAGGGGAACCGCCTACGGGTCGTCGCCAGCGAGACAGCTGAGGGAGCGATCTCGGTGATCCGTCCGAACGAAACCCTCCATTTCGAGGGCGATCATGCCGGTTCACTCGCCGCGCTCTCATTGCTCACGAAACCTGAGCAGAACGACTGTATCGGCGATCGGTATAGTCGCATCGGCAACGCGGAAGAGCTGGAGAACTCCCTTTCGATGACAAGCGAGGCCACCCCGGGACCGATCTTCCGCGATCACTCGCTCTCCCGACCGGGGATCTGCCGGATCGCCTGCCCGTTTCAAGCCGGCACAAAACGGGGTAGTCTCTTCTTTTGCCTGACCGAGACACAGGCTGACCATCAGTTTGACACTCTGTCTGACTTGCTCGTACTGGGCCGGTCAGAGCTGGAGCGGGCGAATATTGAGTAAGTACTACTGAGCCAAGTCCAGGGATCGAAATTTGATCCTCTTGCGGACTCGACTTCGCTTAAAAATTCTCAAAACCTACAGCGAACCTTGGCTCTCTTTCTTACTCAAATGAAACCAACTTCTCTGCTCAAAAAAACCCTGTTGCTGCAGGCTGGACTCGCATTCATTCCGGCCAGCGTATTCGGCAGCTTCTACCTCGGCGGTGCCGCACTCTACGTCCCCGAGCAAAGCAGCCCCATCGACTTCCCGATCTCATCCATTGACAGCGGTGACTTCGAATCAGGAATCGCCTACTCCCTCCGCGGCGGCTATCGGTTCCAGGACAAGCTGAGTCTCGAATTGGAGGGTCACTGGTATTCGACCGAGGCCAATCTCCAAGGATCCGCTCCAAACTTCGGTGCCCTCACTGGTAAGGAAACCATCACGACCAAACTTCTCTATGTGAACCTGCTCTACGATCTCGCCTCACTGTTCGACGAGACCAACTGGGTCATTGAATTGGGTGGCGGTATCGGCTACGCCAATCTGGAGAATGAAATCAAGTTGAACGCCGCAGCGGGAAGCCAATCCGGGTCCGACTCCGACGGCGCATTCTCTTGGCAGGTGATCACCAACATTGGCTACAAATTTACGGAGAAATTCACCGCGGGGATCACGATGCACGCATTTTCTTTTGAGGGTTATGACTGGAACATCCAAGGCTTCGATTTGTCGTCGGATGATTTCGTAGCCTCTTCATTCGGGGCCTACGCCGCTTTCTCTTTCTAATCTACCTCCCGCCCTGTACTCCGCGCCTCCTTCGGCCGGTAATCCACAAACCTACTACAACCGATGTCTACTGAATTTCACTGGGGAACCGCCACCGCGTCCTATCAAATTGAAGGAGCCTGGCTCAAAGATGGCAAAGGGCTCAGCATCTGGGACGCCTTCTCCCATACACCTGGCAAGATCCACAAAGGAGACACCGGCGATACCGCCTGTGACCACTATCATCTCTACGAGAAAGATGTGGAAATGATGGCAGAGCTCGGGATCACCAGTTACCGGTTCTCGATCGCCTGGAGCCGAATCATCCCCGATGGAAAAGGCGAGATCAACCCCGAGGGAATTGCCTTCTACAACCGCTTGATTGATTGCCTCCTGGCCAAAGGAATCACCCCCTTTGTCACCCTGTACCACTGGGACCTCCCTCTCACTCTTCAACTCGAAAATGATGGGTGGCTTTCTGAGCAAACCAGCGAGCACTTTCGACGCTACGCCAAGACCTGTTTTGACGCGTTCGGCGACCGGGTCCAACACTGGATCACATTCAACGAAAATTGGTGCACTGCGGTGCTGGGTTATGGGACTGGCAACTTTGCCCCGGGCCGGAAATCCAATGATGAGCCCTACATCGCGGCGCACAACCTACTCCTGGCCCACGGAATGGCGGTTCAGGAATTTCGCGAAGGTGGCTACCCCGGCCAGATCGGCATCTCCAACAATTGTGACTGGCGCGAGCCGCTAACCGACTCCAAAGAGGACCGCAACGCTGCTCAGGAATCGATTGAGTTCTTCTTTGCCTGGCTGACAGACCCGGTAATTTTCGGAGACTACCCAGCGATCATGCGCGAACGGCTGGGAGACCGCCTCCCCACTTTCACTCAAAGCCAGAAAGCACTGCTCAAAGGGTCCACTGATTTTATTGGTCTAAACCACTACACAACCCACTACGCATCCCGTACTCCGAGCGAGGAATCGTCCGTCGACGCCAAAGACGGAAATGGCGGGATGAGCGATGATCAGCAGGTGTCTCTCTCCTCCGATCCCGATTGGCAGCGCACCAGCATGGGATGGTACGTGGTTCCATGGGGCTTTCGCAAGATGCTCAACTGGATCCATGACCGATACGCCAATTACCCCATCTATGTAACCGAGAACGGATGCTCGGTCGAGGCCGACTCTCGGGAAGCTGCGGTGGACGACGAGTTTCGCGCTAATTTTCTCCGAGGCTACACCGACGCGTTGAAGCAAGCCCGCGATGTGGATGGGGTCCCTGTTCGCGGCTACTTCTGCTGGAGTTTGATGGACAATTTCGAGTGGACTCGCGGATACGATATGCGGTTCGGCATCGTCTATGTAGACTTCGAATCCATGGAAAGAACGCCGAAGGCCTCCTATCACGCCTACCGAGAGATTGTAGCAGCGGATCGCGCTATTTCTTAATCCCCATTCTACCCGAGAAGGCGAACCCCTTCACCGGCACTAGCCACCTCGACGAGCGGCGACCCTGGGCGTTGCCATTCCGAACCCGCGGACCCGGTGGCTGGGTTGGTGATACTTTCCGATCGCCTCCGGGGTTCATTGTCAGCGATAGGCCCAGTTCGAGCAGTCGTTCGATAATCACTGTCCAGTAAGCGCGCCCTGCCGGGCGCACAAAAAAAAAAGGAGGGGCTACGAGAGCCCCTCCTTCGAAAAAGAATCTCTATCGAAAGATCAGTCTTCAAGAAGGACCACTTGACCTGTCTCGAGGTCGTAGATTCCGCCAACGATCATGATGTCACCGGATTCTTCGAGCTGAGCCAAAATCGGGCTCTTTTCACGAATATTCGCGATGGTCAGGACGACGTTCTCCTGAGCGACGGCATCAACGAAATCATCGTTTGAAGCCACGCGGTCGGATTCTTCGAAATCATGAACATGGTCGATAGCTGGCTTGATCTTGTCCAACAGACCAGTGAGGTGGCCCAGCTCTGCACCCGCACACGCACCACGGATCGCTCCACAGCTTGTGTGACCAAGAACCATTACCAATTTTGAACCGGAGAGCTTCGTCGCAAACTCCATGGAGCCGAGAAGATCGTCATTCTCAATGTTTCCGGCGATACGACCGACAAAGACATCTCCAATGCCAGCATCAAAGACAAGCTCCGAAGGGACCCGTGAATCCAAGCAAGAGAGAATCACTGCTTCCGGGAACTGGCCTGAAGCCGAAGCTTCGACTCGTGCCTGAATGTTTGGCTCGTTGATGTCGCCCGAAACGTAACGGGCGTTACCTTCCATCAAACGCTCCAAGACTTCATCAGGAGTAAGCGCCTGTTGCTGTTCCTGCGTTAGAGGAAGATTATCAGCCTGTAATCCACAAGCGGATACTAAGGCGGCCAGGAAGATCGAGCAAGTCGACTTTGTTTTGTTTTTCATAGGTAGGAGGGGAGTCTATAGACCGGTTCTCGGCTATTCGACGGGTGAGACAAGACCAGAATAGGCAGCCAAAGGGGCCGCTGGTACACTGACCTTTCCAAAAGACATAAAGAGAGAGAGTCGCAGGTGATTGGATACAAAGTAGCGAAACCCAAAAATCCTAAAAAAAAGAACCAGTAGCAAGCCTTTTGATCTCAATTCAGAAAGTTAATTGATTAGCAGAAAGTTAATTGAATTGAGAATTCGTCCGATAACATTGCAACTCAAGACGCATCCCCAATTGACCGAACGTCCTCCCTGGGAAGGATCCTCCGACACCCCTCGCGAATTTCCAGCTGTCTTCCCGCCTCCCGGAGGCCACTCGATCCAGTACCTCGATCTAACTAATTGAGAAACAAATATATAGAAACAAAGAGCTGTACCTAGCGGCAATTCGGGGCGAACCAGAGGGGATAGCCCTTGTCTCTCCCCTTAAAAATCCCAATATCTCTATCACGATGAAACAAAGCTCCTCAAACTCCTCGGGTTTTTCGATCCTCAAGTTCTTGCTGGGCACATTCGTCCTCTTTCTGCTGGCGATTTTTGTGTTCCTCACCTTTTTCCTCTCCCCCACCGCCAAGTGGGCCGCGAATACCCAAGTCCCTGAGTTGCTCGGAACCGCAACCTCGGTTGAAGATGTTAAAATTGATCTGTGGAGCGGTGACATTGAGTTAATAGGTGTGCGGGTCGCCAACCCCGGCAGTAAAGCCGATGCTCCCGCCCTCTTCTCTCTGGGCCGCCTCTACATCGACATCGATACCTCATCGGTTTTCTCCGACACTCTCCTGATTCGGGAGATCACATTGGAATCTCCTGAGGTGCATACCACTCGGGACCAGAACGGGAAGTTTTCCTTTGAGGAGCTGAAAATCATGCAGCCTTCCGAAGAGGCACCGAAAGAGCCCGAAGAGGAGTCGGAAGAAGGCGAGTTCCCAAGGGGGATTCGAATTGAGAAAATTAGTGTTACGAATCTTGCCGGCTCGTTCAAAGACAGCAGTGATCCGAAGGCGATCAACTCTTACGCAATCAAGAATTTCAATTTCAACTCGGAAGAGGTTACGGTCAACCCAGGCGATATCGTCACCGACCTCCCGAAAGGAGTACAGTTTGCCATCCTCAAGCTCTCTGATGCGGTAATCGACTACAGTACCAACAAGGACATTCTCGATCCCAACGCCCCACTCGCGAGTACCGAGTCCACCAAGAAGAAGAAAACAAAGGCAAAATCCAGCCCCGGACAGCCGGGAACCACTTCGCTTTCCAAATCCAAGGGTAAGAGCAAAAGCAGTAAAACTAGCACTTCCACAGCCGAGCCCGCCGCTGTGCAGGAGCCCGCACCAGTCGAAGAATCCACGACCGCCGACAAGATGGCTGCCGAACCTCTCTCCGAAGCAATCACTTCGACAGGTTCCGGGAATACCGAAACCGAGGGCAAAACCGATCCTCTCTATATCGGTCAGTTTGTGTTAGAGAATTTCTCCGTCCACTACATCGACACTCCCAAGAAGGATAAAAAGAACAAGAAGAAGGCTCCGCTCGACATCAAACTGATCGAGATATTTGTTAATGCGGACGATATTGGATTCGATCCATCCGGCCTCCTGGAAACCTCAGCGGACAAGGTGCTGACCGCCAAACTCGGTTTCAAAATTCCACAGGAACATGAGAAATCGAAGACCGCCATTTTCAGCGGCGTAGCAAAATCTACTCTGATCGGCTCGGGCCTCCCTGTCACTGCCGGCGCGGTCCAATTGACCGGCTTCGAACTGGCGACAGTCAAACCCTTAGTCCCATCGGGCTTGCAAACTGCCATCGGCGGACCGGCCTTTGACCTGTACGCAAAATGGTTTGTGTCCCCCGACAAGCTCGATGGTTTCGCAAAAATTACCAGCAACAAGAATGTAGTCACGAATGTAACTCTCAAAGGAACCCCGCAAAAACCGATTCTCAGCGGAAGTGAGCTCCTCATGAACGTTATTGGTCGACCCGGCCAGATGCTCGGAAACCTTGCCGGTAACACCTTCAAGGGTGGGCTCGATATCGTCTCCGGTGCAACCGGGGCTGCCGGCGACCTTGCCAAGGGTGCCGGAGATACCGTTCTCGGTTTTGGAAAGGGGCTCCTCAATACGGGCAAGGGCCTCATGAAAGGAAATCTAAAGGAAGCCGGTAAGGGCCTCGAAGAAGCGACCGTCGGAACCGTGAAAACCGCGAGTTCAGCTGTCGGCAAATCAGCCGGGACCGCAGTTGGCGGGGTGGGAAATGCTTACAACTCCACCACAGGCAATACCCGCAGTGATAGCTGGCGCGAATCCAACAGCTCCCGCCACGAAGAGTTTCAGCACGGCGCGAATGAGTGGCTGGTCAATGACAAGTTTCCGCCGGATACCGCAACCGCTCCCAACACAACGAAGAAGAAGACAAAACCCGCAGCGGCGACCACAAGTGAACCAGCGGCACCCGAACAAGGGACCTCGACAGAGGCGCCCGCCCCTGCAGCCGAGAGCACCGCATCTCCCGAAAATTCTCAGGCTGAATGAGCCCGGATCTCTGGCTTCCACTGATCACGACGCTGCTGTTTTTTGCCGCAGGCGTCATCCTGACAATCCTCCCTGTTTTCCCAGGGCCGGTTCTCGTTTTTGCGGGCGTTGCCATCTTTCATTTTTGGCTCCCTGAATCCTCTCCAGGCCTAACCTTTCTCATCGTCTCGCTCAGCCTGACGCTTCTGACCCTCGTTCTTGACTTCGTCCTATCTGTTGTCGGCGCACGACGATACGGGGCGACGTGGAAGGGCTCGATTGGAGCCCTCATCGGCGGGGTTGTCGGAATCTTTATCCCACCCCCACTATTCTGGATTTTCTTTGGTCCAGTCGTCGGAGCGATCATCGGCGAACTACTGGGCGGACGCGGGGTCAAGGATGCGGGCCGGGCCGGATGGGGAACCTTCCTCGGTGCCATGATCGCCTTGGCCACAAAACTGGCGGTGTGCTTCTTTATCATCGCTGGATTTACCCTCTTTCTCATCCGGAATCTTGCCCATGCCTAAGCCTGTAATCGAGAACTGGGGCCGTACGGCCTACAAAGAGGCCTTGGAACGGCAGTTGCTCACCCTGCAGGAAAGGCGCGAAGGCGCCCGTCCCGACACCCTGGCCTTCACGGAACACAATCCAGTCTTCACCGTCGGGAAGCGTCGCGATGCCGCCCAGCACCTGATCGCCGACTCGTCCTTCCTTTCTGCCAATGGAATCGAAGTCGTCGAGACGAATCGGGGCGGTGACATCACCTACCATGGCCCGGGGCAGATTACAGGGTACCTCTTCCTCGATCTGTCAGTCACCCGCGACCTTCACCTCCTCCTCCGACAAGTCGAGGATATGATCATCGCTGTAGTAGCCTCCTACGGCCTTACCTGCGGACGTCGAGACGGCATGACGGGAGTTTGGCTCGAGGAGCGCAAGATCGCCGCGATCGGAATGGCGGCCCGCCATTGGATCTCATTTCACGGCTTCGCATTAAACGTCTCCACCAACCTGAGCCATTTCGACGGGATTGTCCCCTGCGGGATCACCAATGGCACGGTTACCTCTCTCGAAAAAGAACTCGGACAATCCGTTGCCATCGAGGAAGTCATGGATCGCATTTCTACGGAATTTCGCAACCGCTTCACTATCAACTCATAAAAAAAAACCACGGTATTGAATCGAAAATTTTTCCAACTTTTCTCTTGCGCCCGACCCCGTTCCCCGTCTCTATCAGTGGTTTTTACAGCACCGCAGAATGAAGCCGAACGCTAGTTCAAAACTTCAACCCTCTGCCTAGTTCTTCTACAATTTTTTCAATTTTTACTGCAGGGTGGAGCAGCCCGGTAGCTCGTCAGGCTCATAACCTGAAGGTCCTTGGTTCGAATCCAAGCCCTGCACCCAATGAAGGCCGCATTCCTTTCGGAATGCAGCCTTCGCCATTTTTGAATCCGTCAACTCGCCTTCATTGAAATTTAATCGCAGGCTCATAATCCCGCTCAGCGGGATCCTTGGTTCGAATCCAAGCCCTGCACCCAATGAAGGCCGTATTCCGAAAGGAATGCGGCCTTCGCCATTTTATGGACAAACGTTACCAGGTCTACGTCCTTCAGAATCAAGACAAGCGATTCTATATCGGGATTTCCGAGGACGTAAACAAACGGCTACTACAACACAATGCAGGCCTATCCAAGTGGACTGCGAAACACCGGCCGTGGCATATTGCCTGGACCAGCGAAACTATGCCAATCGGAGACGCGAGACGCTTAGAAAATCAGCTCAAGAAAGCGAAAGGCGGAAACGGATTCTATGACCTTACTGGTCTGGAGAGAACTTCGTCAGGCTCATAATCCCGCTTAGCGGGATCCTTGGTTCGAATCCAAGCCCTGCACCCAATGAAGGCCGTATTCCGAAAGGAGTGCGGCCTTCGCCATTTTTGAATCCGTCAACTCGCCTTCATTGAAATTAAAAGATCGCTGGATATGCATAGGTGCACCCCTGCACAGGGGGCCACAACGTAGCTGAGGCGTCCCGCCTCAGTCGCCGGGGGGAGGAATCAGAAGCGGGACGCATCTGCCACTTTCACTACCAACGTTGAGAAAATTAGAGAGGTGATTTTCAGGGGGCACCCCTGCACAGGGAGCCACAACGTAGCTGAGGCGTCCCGCCTCAGTCGCCAGGTGAGGAATCAGAAGCGGGACGCATCTGCCACTTTCACTACCAACGCTGAGGAAATCAGGGAGGTGATACTCAACGGCAACACCCATACACAGGCGGCCACACCGTAGCTGAGGCGTCCCGCCTCAGTCGCCGGGGAGGAATCAGAAGCGAGACGCATCTGCCACTTTCACTACAAACGTTGTGGATATCAGAGTGGTGCCCCCCCCCTACCCTCGTAGAAAGAAAGAAAGAAAGAAAGGCCGCGAAAGCGGGACACTCGCTTAATTTTCACGCACTCCTATAGCCACAATTTGCAACGACGTATTGTCTACTGAGCTGATCAGCGAAATTCGAAACGTCAGCGAACATCCCAATGTCAATCAGGGGTATTTCCCTTGTTCTTTTACTGGATTTTGATTCTCCTCTCAGAGCATGGCCACCCTGAACAATGCCCCGAAAATTACGACTCTCATCAAAGAACTCCATCCATCTGGGGATGACCGGGCCCAAAGTCGGCACTCGACAGCCTCAGAAACCGAGAAAAGGGAATCGAATCTCTCGCAAATCCTCACCAGAAAAGCTTACCCCAGCACTATCGCTTTTTCTCCATTAAAAATGCTATTGGTCTCTACATCGAACAAGAAAGGAGGTTCGCTCTCAGCCTATACCTATGGCAGAATTGACAAAGTATCGAAACGCCTTACTTTGCCAACGTTTCCGACTCACGATGACGAAATCGAGCGAGCAAAGCGTTATCTGGAAGTGAAAGCGATGTCGGTTACTTTCAACGAGAATGCGGAAGAAGCCCTTCTCCGAACGGGTCTCTTCTTCGAGCGGGCACATCGGCATAAAAATATCATCTGCGACTTCCTGCTACCTGGTCCCCCGCACATCGCTGTTGATTGCAAGTATAACCTCAACCGTGGCTGGGATCGCACCGTGACTTCGGTCAAGTTCCTAAAAGAGCACCTTGATCTAGAAATCGTCCTGATTGTCGTGCCCTACGAGAATGGCACGACCCTCGCGGAGGCGGACAGGATTATCGAGCAAGGTGGCAAAATTGTCAGCGTGGCGGATTTAGAGGTCACCCTTAAACTCCTTTGCCATCAGGAAGGAGGTAAGCAGTGAATCTTGAAGAGATCGCAGCAGGTCAGTCATTAACAGGTATCGAATCTGAGACGATATCTCACGTCGTGGCTGCAATCCCTATCGGAGCTGATACTATTCAGTTGGTTTACCGCATGCCCGACGGAACCATTAGGGAGACCCTTCTGGATCGTAAGCGTGCTGAAGACGTAACTATTGCGACAGCCCAAAGCCCCTGGTCTTTCGACGGTGACGGCGAGGCTTTTAAATTGGCAGTCGAAGCGAAACGCATCGATCTAGCGTTCCTATTTGATCCGATGATGGCAATCCACACCTCAAATGTGGAGCCGCTTCCCCACCAGATTACTGCCGTTTATGAGTCAATGCTCCCCCGGAAGCCTTTGCGCTTTGTCCTCACGGATGATCATGACGCAGTGCGAAACCATCTGCGAGTGGCAACTGTTTGAAGTACTATTTGTCGCCCCATATCTCTACAGAATCGCTTAGAAGGGCTCGACTACGGAAGTAAATCTTGTTCCGCTCAGCGAATTTCCAAAATTTCTACAAAAACTATGAGTACTGTATCCTTTTATCAAACTTACAAAGAAGAACACCCCGAATTCGGAAACGAGACTTTAGACTGTGCCTCCCAAGCGATTGCTAAATTGATTGATACTGCGACGAGCTCTGAGCGGCCTGGAATGCTTTTAGGGAAGGTTCAAAGCGGTAAGACACGGACTTTTATTAGCATTTTAGCAGGCAGCTTCGACCGTGGTTTCGATGCGGCAATTGTTCTGAGTAAAAACTCTACCGCCTTGATCCAGCAGACAGTCAAACGCCTACAATCCGAGTTCAGCACGTTTACCGACGACGGGGCCATGGAGATTTACGACATCATGTCGGCTCCGACCAGCTACACTCAGTTCGAGTTGGAAGCTAAACACATCTTTGTTGCTAAGAAGCAGAAGGATAACCTTCGGCGATTGATCGACCTTTTCAGTAAAGATGAGATGCGCTCGTTGCGGGTTCTGATTATCGACGACGAGGCTGACAATGCGTCGGTTGGTTATGCCATGCGGCAAGGGGACGTTGAAGCGACGACCATTGCATCGCTTATCAGTCAGCTCCGTGATAGTATTGAACAAGTTTCTTTTCTTCAGGTAACGGCGACACCTTATTCACTGTATCTCCAGCCCAGCGACATTGATGTAGCCAATCACGCATCATTTAAACCGACACGCCCGGCATTTACTGAACTTGTCCCGGTGCCTCTGGCCTATGTAGGCGGGGACACTTACTTCGGTGAAGCGGCACAATCCGAGGATCCGACTGTTGAACGATGCATCCACCACGTCGTCGATCATCGTGAATTCGAAATCCTAAAAACACCGGACCGCAGGCGCTTACGCGTCGAAGACTGCCTGACATCGCCCGCGATCCGCAGCTATCGACATGCGATTGTCAACTTCATCGTTGGCGGCACCATACAGCGAATGCTGGGCATCGAGGCGGGCGAGAACCCCCGCACGCTGCGCTATTCATTCCTTGTCCACTCGGAAGCGTCGAGAGGCGCACACTCCTTCCAAGAAGAACTCACTACAGAGATTTGTGGTCAGTTGAGAACCGAGGCCGCGAGCGAAAGCGAACTATTTAACGAACTGATCGAGGCGTCCTACGAGGACCTGGATGAATCCATCCGCTTATCCGGCCAGTCGACACCGAGCCTAGACTCAGTAAAGTCATCGGTGCGAGACGCACTCGACGGAGGGCACGTCACCATCGTCAAAGTCAACTCCGATGAACAGGTTGCCACGATGTTAGATTCAACCGGTCAGTTGAAGCTACGCAGTCCGCTAAATATTTTCATCGGGGGCCAGGTGCTCGACCGTGGTGTGACTCTGGCGAAACTCATTGGTTTCTATTACGGAAGACGCCCTCAGCGCTCACAGCAAGATACTGTTCTTCAGCATTCACGCATGTATGGCTACCGTCGTGACGACCTGGCAGTTACTCGCTTCTACACCTCCGCGCTCATTCGGAACCGTATGTTTGAAATGGAGGCCTTCGACACCGCGCTGCGCGATGCCATTGAATCCGCAGAAGAACACCACGGCGACGGGTCGGTCCAGTTCATTCGTCGCTCGTCTGACGGCACGGTTGTGCCTTGTAGTCCGAATAAGATTTTGGTTTCTACCGTCCGCGCACTACGCCCCTTCCGGCGTATCCTACCCATCGGGTTCCAGTCGCGCTACAAATCTTATATCGAACGGACCATCGAGAGCCTGGATGCTCAGCTCGAAGCCTTAACTCCTTTCAGCGCTGCGGCACCGGTCGAAATCCCGCTGGAGACCGCCATCGAATTACTCAACACAATCGAGCAAACCCTGGAATGGATCGACGAAGAGGAAGACGCTCCTCCTTTTGACTGGGTTTCTGCCAAATCGGCGCTGACACATTTGTCTGGTCAACATCCTAATCCAAGTGCGCGAGGCAACGTCCTCCTGTGGACAGCCCGTAATCGTAATATCAACCGACTCGCTGCGACAGGTAGCCACTCGGTTTACGCCGAGACACCCGACTCACCTAAGACCGAAGGGGCGCTCACCCGTGCGTATGCGATCGATACGCCGATCTTATTCTTACTTCGACAAAACGGCGACGAAGACAAAAACTGGCGCGGCACGCCGTTTTATTGGCCCGTGATTCAGGCACAGGCCAACACTCCAACATCGATCTACACTGCAGAGACTTCCGACTAATTCTTTTTTTTTTGAAATTCAACAGATTCCATAACTGATATGCCCACATCCTATAGACACTCTGACAAATCCCGCCCAAACATTCCGGCCGCTGGCATGGCGGTGAAAGACGCCGACATCGAGAAAGCAAAGATCCCTTATCTTTACGATCCACACCTGAGCCCGGTGTTGCGTTTTGACGAGTCGGGAGAAACTGACCGCCTGACGGAACAAGTCGAAGCGATCCTAGAGAAGGCGCAATCCGAACCACTCACGCCCGAGGAAACCCAGCTACTGCAAGAAGCCTTGCTCCGCTCCCGTCAACCTTGGTTGGAGTGGTCGACCAAGCGAGAGAAGAGTCAATTTGAAGTCGATCCGGTAGCCCTGCACATTCACGAGAAGGTTTCGGCACGCGCTATTTTGAAAGCATCCGAGCGAGTGGATCTTGAAGAAGATTTATTCTCCACCCAAAGGCTCGACCGAGAACAGGAGCGACAATTTTATCAGCACGATGTGGATTGGGCGAATCGTCTTATCCTCGGAGATTCGTTACAGGTAATGACTTCACTCTCACGCCGTGAAGGCTTAGCGGGGAAAGTTCAGACGATCTATATCGATCCACCCTACGGGATTAAGTTTTCTTCTAATTGGCAAAATGAAGTTGGCAAGCGTGACGTAAAAGAAAAAAACGAAGATCTCACGCGAGAGCCCGAGATGATTAAGGCATACCGAGATACGTGGACACTCGGCGTGCACTCATATCTAGATTACCTGAAGCAACGGCTAATTGCATCCCGTGAGTTATTGACCGACAGCGGCAGCGTCTTTGTTCAAATTTCTGATGAAAATTTACACCGAGTTCGAGCTATAATGGATGAAGTATTGGGCGCTGAGAACTTTAATAGTATTATTGGCTACAGAACAACAACAGGGAAGGCTTCTGGGAAATTAGATTCAACTTATGATTTTATAATTTGGTATTCAAAATCGAAGGAGCATGCGAAATTCAGGAGCGTCTACATGGAGAGAAGTCCTGAAGGTGATTCGAACCTTAGGTCTCTACTCCTAGCATCTGGCGAATCGATAACACTATCAGACCCCGCTGAATTAGTAAGGAAAAGTAAATCCTTACAAGGGAAAATATTTAGACTAAACCCAATAACATCTCAATCTGGTAGCACTACCACCACTTTTGAATTCAACTACTCCGGTAAGAAATTCAAACCAAACAAGGGAGGATGGAAAACCAATATCGAAGGTATGAATAGACTGTCCAAGTCTAATCGATTAGCTTTCTCCGGCAGCACTTTAGGCTTTAACCGCTTCCTCAATGATTTCCCAGTAAAGCCCATTAACAATATTTGGGATGATACTAGAACGAGCGGATTTAGTGATCCTAAGAAATATGTAGTTCAGACAAACACAAAAGTTATTGAATATTGTTTACTAATGACCACAGACCCAGGCGATTTGGTATTGGATCCCACTAGTGGCAGTGGCACAACAGCCTTTGTAGCCGAACAATGGGGCCGCCGTTGGATCACAATAGATAGTTCGAGAGTAGCTGTAGCTATTGCACGTCAACGCTTGCTGACTGCTAAATTCGAAAGCTACAAAACCAAGGACAAAAGCGAAGGCATTGATCTTAGCAGCCCAAAGAACCCTGGCACCGGATTTGTTTATAAGACTGTGCCGCACATCACCCTAAGGTCCATCGCCCAGAACAAGAGCCTTGATACTATTTTTGAAAAACATGAGCCCATACTCGCGGAAAAGCTCGAAACGCTCAATCTGGCACTCGACCATATTGATGACGACGTGAAAGTTCATCTAATCGAAAAGCTGATCGAAAAGCACAAGCGAGAAGGTTCGAACGCCATTACCGACGCGGACCAGCGCCGCTGGATGCTACCGAAGTGCGACACTTCAAGCATCAAGACTTTCAAAGCCAACGCAGCTTCACGCGAAGAAGGATACTCAAAAAACATCACCGCGGGACAGATGAAAAAATACAAAGAGTATGCAAAGGAACTAGAAAGTGGCCTTTGGGAAGAATGGCAGGTGCCCTTCGACACTGATCCCGACTGGCCACAGGTTTTGCAAGATGCGTTGACAGACTATCGCACCGCGTGGCGGGCAAAGATGGACGAGGTAAATTCCTGCATCGAAGCCAATGCCGCTCACGAGGAACTCGTGGATCAACCGGAGGTTGTCCCCGGCGTGACCCGCGTCTCCGGTCCGTTTACCGTCGAATCTATCCGTCCACTGGAAAATTCAATGAAAGGCAAAGCTGAGAAAAGCCCGATCGGAGGCAAACCAGAGGAATTGGAAACCTTCGGCGATCACAAGGTGGCCGAAGATCCCGACTATACGGAGTCAGATGTTAGTTCATCGAATGCCACGAGTCATATCGACCGCATGCTCTCACTGCTTCGTTCCGATGGGCTGACTTTCCCTGGGAACAAGCACGTCAGCTTCGACGGCGAGCTTCACCCTATCGATAGTGAATTTCTTCACGCCGAAGCATCCTACGTTCCAGCAGAAGGAGCGGAGGCGCGTAGCGTCGGTATCGTTATTGGTCCCGAACATGGCGCTGTCACCGCATTTCAAGCTAGCTCAGCGATCTTTCAAGCCATCGGCCGTAAATACGATGAGTTGGTCTTCGCAGGGTTCGCCTTCGATTCCGGGGCACAGGACAAAATCCAAGAGGCGAATGACAACGATGCCTCGGGCCTCACCGTTCACCTCTGCTTGATTCGCCCCGATGTCCTCACGGAAGGCCTGAAGCGTAACGAGAAGGCCAAGAGCAAGTCCGCTCAAGCCAGTCAGCAAATTTTCACAGTGTTCGGTCAACCGCGCACCCGTGTAGAAAACGTTGAAGACGGTGAAATCATAGTCCACATGGAGGGCGTCGATGTTTACGACCCGGTAAAGAATGAGTTGATCGATACGAAGGCGAATAAAGTCGCAGCATGGTTCATCGATACCAACTACGACGGCAAGACCTTCTGCATCTGTCAGGCCTTCTTCCCGGACAAAGATGCCTGGGGCAAACTCGCCAAGGCACTTAAAGAAGATAGCTCGGAGGACGGCAGCCGTTTTGCTCAAGTCCTCGCCAATATGAGTGGCCAAAGCAGTCTACCATTTAGGCCGGGCAAATACAAACGAGTCGCGGTCAAGGTGATTGATCCACGAGGGAACGAAGTGCTCCGCGTCCACGAATTGAACCGCTAATCGAATCACTGCCATGCCAGATACAGACGACACAGAGGTTCACGACATCCCGGTTCAACCGCCGGTCGATCAGCCGATTCTCAACTCACCCTACTATGAGCCCAAGGAATTTTGGCAATACGTAGGCGGCAAAGCGCACAAGGTGCCCGGCCGCCGTATCGCCAGCTACCACTGGACGACGCAGCGCACTGGATCCGCGCAGGTGGAAATGTTTTCTAGCGACCAAGGCGCAGACGATCTTCCACTAGTCAATGCACTCCGCGAGGATTTACGAAAGTGGCGCAAGTCAAACTACCGCAATGCCACCCCCGTCACGAGAGAACTATTGAAGTTTTGGACGGATAAAAACCGCATGAGGCGGCTATTCTTCTGCCAAGTAGAAGCAGTGGAAACGGTCATTTACCTCGCTGAAATTGTTGCAAGCAATCGCCGAACTGGATTCGACGCGAAGGTCACGCATGCCGAATACCAGAAAATGATACAAGGCATACGTCCGGAACTAGCTGAGACAACAGTCAACGAAGACTTCTATCCAACGCTAGGAGATCAACCTGCTGATCCTAGCTTGGCACCGCTGATTCGCTACGGCTGTAAGATGGCAACTGGCTCGGGGAAGACAGTGGTTATGGCGATGATTATCACTTGGGCTTTCTGCAACCGAGGCCGACAGCCAGCAGACACACGTTTTCCGAATAAGGTGCTGGTCATGGCACCCAACCTAACGGTGCGGGAACGATTGAGCATTCTGCGACCAGACAATCCCGCGGGGAATTACTATGACGAGTTTGATATGGTGCCGACGACATTGCGGCCGCTGATGAATCAAGGACGCGTCGCAGTTTTAAATTGGCATAAGCTAGGCAAGGAATCGCCACACTACGAAGGCGGCAGCACTTACCAAGTGGTCGACAAAGGCGAGGAAAGCCCGGAAGCCTACGCACAGCGAGTGCTCAAAGACCTCTCGATCAACGAGGGCGAACCGATTCTTGTGCTCAATGACGAAGCGCACCACGCCTATCGCCCCAAAGTCGAAGATGCCAAGAAGGCGGACAAAAAGAAGGAGAAGGATGTCGAAATCGAAGCAGTCTCAAAGGACGATTTGAACGAAGCGACTATCTGGGTGGATGGTCTGGATCGTTTGAACGAAGCCATCGGCATCCAGATGGTGATCGACCTATCAGCCACACCTTTTTACTTGCAGGGCACCGGCCACATTCCGGGATCGCCCTTCCCTTGGTTGGTCTCGGATTTTGGACTGGTGGATGCGATTGAGTCCGGCATCACAAAGATCCCACGCCTGCCCGTTAGCGATACGACCGGGCAGCCAGATCCACAGTTCTTCCGACTCTGGGACCACATCAAAGAGAATGTAGACCCCTCTGAAAAAGTCCGTGGGAAGCCCACGCCTGAGGCAGTGTGGCGTGAGGCGAACTCAGCGCTCAAGATCTTGGCTTCTCAATGGAAAGAACGTTTCGAAACGCATAAGAATGCAAAGCCTGGTCAGGAATTTATTCCACCAGTCATGATCGTGGTCTGCGACAATGTGAATATTGCGCAGTATTTCTTTGAGCAGATCTCTGGACAAGTGACAGAAATCGAAGTCGAAACAGTCAAAGGGAAAAAGAAGAAGACCACACACACATCTTACAACCCGAGCCAGCTATTCGAAGAACTACGCAACTCCAAGGATCAGACAGTCACGCTGCGCATCGACTCCGACCTTCTCAACAAGGCGGAGGCCGATGATGGTTCCAGCAAGCAGGAGGAGGCGGAACGTTTGAGAAAACAAATCGCCAATGTCGGCGAGAAAGGCACCGAGGGTGCGCAAATCCGCTGCGTGGTCTCCGTGCAGATGCTGACCGAAGGCTGGGATGCGAACAACGTGACACAGATTCTGGGCCTGCGTGCTTTCGGATCTCAGTTGCTCTGTGAACAGGTCGTCGGACGTGGGCTACGTCGAATGAACTACGACTTTGATCCAGAGACGGAGATGCTCAGCGAAGAGTATGTCGATGTTTACGGCATCCCATTCTCAGTCATCCCCTATAAGGGAAGAAAGACAGATGCACCGGCACCAGAAGACAAACCAAAGCAGCACGTCAAAGCGCTGCCGAGCCGCAGTATGATGCGAATCGAATTCCCTTATGTGGACGGTTATACTTTGGAGTTTAAGGAGCCAAAGATTCACTGTCGTTTCGACGACATCGACCCGCTGACCATCGATATACGCAAAGAACCAACACAAGTCTTTGTCATGCCACAAGTCGGATACCGTGATGGTAATATTACGTCGATCGACTTCAAGACACATAAGCACGATCGCCAATCCTATTACGATGAGTGGCATTTGCAGAAGATTCAGTTTATGATGGCGCAATACATCACGAACATTCTGACAGAGCAGCACGAGGAATTTAAGACCTACTCACGGCACATTCTGTTCCCTCAGGTTGTTTCAATTGTCGAGTCATTCTGCGATCGCAAAGTTGATTTCCAACGCCAAGACAAGCGAGAGTTAGCAATTGAGCGCTATTTCAAACTCGCAGTTGAAAAGCTGCTGAGTGCCATACGACCAGGAGCTGAAGGAGAAGAAGTAGCACCACGAATCCTTCCGCGAATCAATCGCTTCACACCTAAGGGTAGCTCCGATGATGTGAACTTTTTCACAACACGCCCCTGTGTCCCAACTACAAAAAGCCACGTCGATCAAGTAGTTCTTGATGCCGAGACATGGGAAAAGTGCGCGGCATTTCACCTTGAAGCTTCTAAAGATGTCGCTTTCTACCTGCGTGTCGACAAGTCCGGCTTCCGCATTCCCTATGAATTGCTGGGTGTCTCGCACCTCTACTATCCAGACTTCATAGTTAGGCTAACCAATCGAGTAAATCTGATTCTTGAAATCAAAGGCTTCGAGCGCGAAGAAGACAAATCCAAGCACGAGGCCGCCCGGCGCTGGTGCGATGCTGTGACGAACTGGGGCAAGCTCGGCAAGTGGCATTTTCATGTATCGAAGGAGCCGAATCAGATACAGGCCAATCTGAGTAGTCTGAATCTTCCCAATGAACGATCTTTATGATAAACTAAAGGAGGATCCACTAAATCTTCTCTATCACTTCACACCCGTTGAGAATCTAGAATCTATCTTACAGCATGGCATTCTTTCTAGATCGACACTGGACAAAATGAAAATTCCATACGTATGGAACGATCAACAGCGATACGACGGAAAATTTGATAGAATCTCAATCTCACCAAATAGGACAAATAGGCGTTATCTAAGGAGAATGATCAAAAAGTATCCCGCCCGGGATTTTGTCCGGATCACAATTTTTTGTAAAATCCTTTTTGATGATAAATTCGACTGTTTGTTTTATCCTGATAACGCCGCATCAAAAAAGTTTTCTGGCGTTCCTGAAAATCGGTTTAAAGGATTAGAGGCTTTGGAGCGTTTTCTTGAATCAAGTTCTAATCCCGACGATGGCATTGTAAGCTTGGAGCAGAGGGAGATAATGGCTCTCGGACCAATATCAACGAACTGTTTTTCTGCGGTAATTTTTTTGAACCCCGAATCTTTCTCAAAGTTTCGGAGTCCATTGCTCCAAAAAAGAATCAATGCTTACCTCGATTTAAATGGAGTAGTCCCATAGCTTGTTAGAAAAATGTGGAGATTTCCATCTGCCAAGCCTTGAGACTTAGCGGGTGCAAACAGATAAACACTAGCCGCACATGGAGAGAGAATCGAATGCCGCGGAAACAGGACAAGGATTAATCGTCGATACGGCGGAAGGATTGCGGGAGCACTTGCGCGGCTGTGTCCGTCGTGCGCTGAAGGAGATCTTCGAGGAGGAGATCGGTCAGTTGTGCGGGGATCGCTACCACCCGGCTGGAGGGGATTACCGCCGGGCGGGAACGGCTCCCTCGTATGTGATCAATGATGCCCGCCGCGAGGCGATAGATCGTCCACGGGTTCGTCGGTCAAAGAAAGACGGGGGGAGCGAAGAGGTAGCGTTGAAGAGCTGGAAGCTCGCACAGTCCCCGGATGAATGGGAGGCGGCGATGATGCGGGCGGTTCTTTGTGGCGTGAGTACGCGCAGGTGCAATCGCCTTCGTGCGGTTGAGGTGGCCGGGGAAAGCCGCAGTTCGATCTCACGGCTGTGGCAGCGCAAGGCGGCCGAACTGGTGGAGGCGATGCAGCAAAGTGATCTCTCCGGTATCGACCCTGTCGTTTTGATGTTGGATGCAGTGGTTCTGAGCAAACGGGCGGTCGCCACAGTTGCCTTGGTAATCGACAAGAGCGGAACCAAGCATGTTCTGGGCTTTCGGGTGGGCTCCAGCGAGAATCAGGAGGTATGCCGTGATCTGCTCAGTAGCCTATCTCAGTCGCCCCTGAAAAACCAATAAGTATCTGATTATCAAATACATTATGGTTGAATGGTGGT
>DGMY01000036.1 GCA_002388665.1 Opitutia bacterium UBA4506
CTCTTAGCGTAAAATTCAGTGCGGAGACATCGGTTCCCGCAGATTGAAGTGCGGCCAAAGCCGCCGCGGATTCTCCCTTGTCGATGCGCACCAGCAGTAGTTCGACGGCTTTCAATTCAAAGTCCACGCAATGCTCTACATCGGAAAGACAACTCACTTGTGCGGATTCCTGTGCCGATCCCCGTGCGCCCTGTGCGGTTCCACCAACGCAAACAGGGGAACAGCCAAACCCCTTTCCGGAAACAATCTCCGGGTGAAGCATAGAGTTTTTGTTGAGGCACAGCAGCAAGACCCCGACGCCACCAAAGACGGCGTTCCAGGCAAAGAGGCTCAATAGAGCGGCTACTGTGATTTTGCGTTTCACGAACCACATCTAGTTACCGAGATTTGATTTAAGTCAAGGTTTTGTATTCTTATTTTCCGAATCATCATTTGGAAGTCAGGCGGTGGGACTCAAAATATCCATCAGCCTACATGCCGTTTCCGTCCTACGGCGCGACCGACTAAAGGAAACCTTTCAAATTGCCGAATGAATGCGATTACAAACTGGCTAGTCCCACCCCGGGCATTGTTCCATCCACTCACGGTAACTGCGCCGTGCTGGTTCCGGGGCGGCTCGCTCCTCTCCGTAGGCGCTCCCGCTCCCGGCGGGGGCGGAACGCGAACAGTTGGGGCAAGCGGGCGGAGCCATCCGCGCATCACGCATCACTCCTTCCATCCAGCGCATGCGCCGGCCACACATCTCGGCAACCGGCTCGAGCGCTCTTTGTATTTCGGGAGACGCATTCTGCCGCACCGTCTCAATGACGTTTTTCTGATGCGCGGTAAGGTATCCGACATGGCTGAGCAATTTGGTGCGTTCCTCCGGCGGGAGGTCGAGCGCTTCATCAAGGGCCAGTTTCGCCTCTTCCAGCATTTGCCTGAACAACCCGTCATCGACGACGCCGGCCCGATGATACTTTTTCAGTGCCTCGGTGAAGCGTTCTTCCGAAAAAGCGATTCGCAGTTCGGCTTCGTTGTTGTCGTTCATCGAAATGCTCAGGCGAACCTTTTCCACAAAGCGTTTGACGGGATAGAGGACATCCCCCGGCACGGTGTCGGCTGAAGCCGCCGTGAAACCAAACCCAAGCGCGAAAACCAGTGCCATACTTGCCGCAAGTCGCAGCAGCATGGACTGGGAGGGCAAAACGGACTTTATTCGCGGTCGCTCCTGCGCGGACTCCGGGCGCGCGTCAACCGTTTGCGAGAGGGAACGCATCAAATCCTCGATGACCAGCGGAGGATCGGGCAAGGCTTGCAGTCCGTCGGCCATTTCCAGCAATGGGCGCAGTTCACCGGCTATTTGGGGATGGTCTTCCAGGACGGCGTCAATGCTTCGGCCTGCGTGCATCTGTTCGATGCAGTGTTCAAGGATGGTATCGAAATTATCATTCATTGTCCGGCTCCTTCCTGTTCCATGATGTCGCGCATGGCTTTGAGTGCGCGGAACTGCATCGCGCGGAGGGCGTTCGCGCTCTGTCCCGTGATCTCTCCAATTTCAGAATTGCTCAGCCCTTGCACAAACTTGAGGGTCAGAAATTCACGATGTTCGTCACTGACTTTGCTCAGTGCGGCTTGCACATCGAGGCGAACGCCAGCCGTTTGGCTTATGTCCTTTCCGTGTGTGAGGTTCTCGGCCATGTCATCGGTCAGTTCGCTTTCGGGGCGCGCCTGCTTGTGGCGGGTGCTGTCGATAATCACATTTCGAGCGATCCGATACATCCAAGGCTCGAATCTGCCGCGTTGCCGGTCGATGGAATGCATGATTTTGAGAATCACTGTGCCCGCAAGGTCGCCCGCCGAGTCCGCCCCGACACGGTAATGCATAAACCGAAGGATTTTTGGATAGGAATACGCGCAGAGTTTGGAAAGCGCCTCCGGGTCTTTCTCGCGGGCGGATTGTATGCATGGCTCTATGCTGGCTGCGGATTTTTTCGCTTCTGGCATACCTCGGCTTTGGAGCAAACGGGCATGGGAGACAATACCCGTCTCCACATGCCCGTTGTGTTCGGTTTTCTAGCAGCAGACCTTGCCGTTGGCATCGCTATCCGAACGCCCGTCGCAGCGGTCTTCGTGTCCGGGGATCCAACTATACCAGTGGCCGCAACGGTTTTGCTTTGAGCCATCCTGCGCGGAACCAGTGCCACGGGTGCCGGAGTGGTGTTCGCAATTCGACATCATAGCGGCACATTTCTGCGAGTGGAGGCCTTGGCATTGCACATGGGAGCATGCGTCCGACCCAAGGGGACATGCGTCCGGCTCATGGGGGCAAACGTTCGCCGCCTGGACGTCCTGTTTGGTCGTTTCGGGCTGCATCGTTTCCGGTTGATCGGCCTCATTCGCCGCCCAGAGACTGGTGGCGAGTCCCACGACGGCCAGCGCTGTCAGTAATATTTTCGTTCCTGCTTTCATCATTTTGTTCCTTTCATTGTTTGAGTGTGTGAGAAGGCGCGAAGGTGCCTTCATTGACTAAGACGGATGCGAGGGGTGGAACGTTACGCGGAAAATCTGAATTTTTCCTCCCGCTCATCCGTGAGCACCGAGGCGACCAACTCATTGGATAAATCAAATTTCCCTAAGTGCAGTTACCCTCGGTGTCGTCCCGGCAGTCTTTGTCGGCCGATTCCATCTCCAGAGTGCTGTGGGTGATCGAAAAGCGCTCGTCGAGGTGCTCTTTGATCGTCGTTTTCAGCGACTCTACTTCCTCCATGCTGCGGTTTTCGCCGATCACGACATGCGCCTCCAGTGCCCGGTGGTGCTCGTCGAGTTCCCAGACGTGGATGTGGTGAACGTTCTCGACCCCGTCGAGATCTTCCAAAGCTTCCTTGATTTCATCCAGAGAGAGCTCCGGCGGTGTGCCTTCCATCAGGATGCGGGACGTCTTCTTGAGCATGCCGAATGACATGTAGAGGATGTAGCCCGCAATACCGAGCGAGATCAGGGGATCGACCCACGACCAGTCCAGCCAGTAGATGGTCGCGCCACCGATGAGAACGGCAACCGAGGCGCCGGCGTCGGTCAGATTGTGAAGGAAGGCGGCCTTCACGTTCAGGCTGCCCTTGGACATCGCCCAGAGCAGCCAGGCCGTGACCACATCCACGACGACGGCGACGCCTGCGGCCGCCATGATCCAGCCGCCGAGCAGCGGCTCCGGCTCGAATATCCAGCGGACGGCTTCGTAAACGAGGTAAAGGCCGACTAGGATGAGCGCGGTGAGTTGGATCATCGCGCCGATCAATTCGGCCCTTCGGTAGCCGAAGGTGTATTTCGCGTCGGCACCCTTTTTCGATATTTTGCGAGCGATGTAGGCGATGAGCAGGGCGGCCGCGTCGTTGGTATTATGGGCGGCGTCGGCCATGAGCGCCACGCTACCCGCGATCACCCCGCCGACAAACTCGAAGGCCGAGAGCCCGAGGTTGACGATGATGCACCACAGCAGGACGCTATCGCTGACGTTCTCGCTGCTATGTGAGTGGTTGTGGTTATGAGACATTTTTTCGATTCTCCAATTGATCCTTGTAGTAGCCAAGCTCAGTCCTGAAATGTTTAGAGATCGCTCTTTTGTGGCCGAATAGATGGAGCACAAACCACCTGAAGAACAGACCCTTCAAATTGCCATGATTGAAGATCCAGAAATCATGCCGAAGCGTAATCCCCTCTTTCTCCGCTTCGATGAGAAAAGTGCCCCCAAGCTCCAACTTGAAGTTCGTCCTGCAGATATCATAATTGGCCACCGTGCTCCACGAGAAAGCCTTCTCCTTGGTCACGTCTTCTAATTTAGCGATATATTCCACCGTCGCCCGGCCGACCTTTTCGCGCTGCCAGTAGGCGAAGCCATCGCAGATATGTCGTTTGTATTGCCCCAAAACCATGATCTCCAAATGGTCGGGGTTCGAATTGAGCCAGGTTTCTTCGAAGTTTGAAATCAGTTTCCAAGCTGCTTTAGGAGTCGCTTTGACAGGCACCGATTCGGTGAGGGTCAACATGCGAGAGAGGCCTTGATGTTTTTTCACAGCCATCCCACAGGGCATGACGTGCGAGATCAAGCCTGAGTATTGAAGCGGGTTGTCGGGTGTGATTGTCTTATTGTCAGAATTGAAAAGTGGCTATTTTGACTATTTTAGAGCTCATGCTGTCCCATAGTTTTTCCAGTCGATACCCGGTAAGAATGCGGCTTGAGGTTGCACACGCATCCTCCACTGACCGCCTGCTGTCCCATAGAAGTCGAGGGTACCTCCGAGATCGAACCTGTCCCAGACCACGGCTCGTATCATGGTGAAGATGCGCGCGAAGCTGTGAGGCCAATCCGAGCACCATGCCTGGAAACGCAATAGCAGATACATCAGCAGCGCCGACCAAAGCTGCCAGCGGATGGCCTGCTTGGAGTGCCCGAGGAAGTCGCAGACCTGCAGGGTCTGCTTGATCTGCTTGAAAAAGACCTCGATGGCCCAACGGCTCTGGTAGAGTCCGCAGATACTGGAAGCGGCCCAATCGAAGTTGTTGGTCAGGAAGACCATGGTGACCCATTTGCCGTCTACCTCGACCCGTGCGAGGATCCTGCGCATACGTAGCGGGTAATCGGCTTTGGAGCTTTTCGTTTTGAGCGTGACCTCGTCGTCGCGCAGGATGTTGCCGGAGACTTTGCGCTTTTTGCAGACATGGTAGCGCATGTTGTCCTTGGCGCGGGTGACCCAGAAAACGCCGCGCGCGGTCAGCGAGAACAGGTGCTTGAAATGGACATAGGCCTTGTCGAAAACGGCGATCTCCCCCGCCGCCAGCCTGGCGCACAGGGCGATCATGCGGCTGCTGTCGTGGTGGGAACCTTCTTCAATCACCGCGAACGACGGCAGGAAAGTCTGCAGGTTCAGGCACAGGTGAAGTTTGGCCGCCGCCTTGCGCCGACGGTGCTTGGCCCAGTCCATGCAGTTGGCGACCAAGGTGATGGTCGAAGAGTCGATGCTGTAAATGGTCTTCTTGAACCGGCGCGGCAACCCCTTGTAGCGACCCGAAGGGCCGAAGCCCGGGAATTGGTTTTGCAGGTGATCGAGCATCTTCCAGAACAACGCCTCCATCATGTCGGCATTGCGCTCCTTGTTCGCATGCGAGAGTCCGTTGCGACTCGGAGGGGTCGCCCCGCGCACGGCGAAAAGCTTCGCGCTGTGGTGGCGCAAGGCGTCGCACAAATCGTTCAGCCCGATGCAATGAGTGAGCTGGCAATACAACAGGCAGACCACATGGCTCCATGGCGTGAACGTCCGACTCTTTCTATCCACTCCATACTCAACGGATAAGTTGCGAACCATCCCCACAGGGATGAGCTTGCAAAGCTGATTAAATACGACAGAACTGTGCTTGGTTGGTTTTGGTTGTTTTTTCACACTGGCTTCCTTGGTCGGAAGCCGCCCAGAGCCAACCACTTTTTAACTTTTTAGCTCATCCCTATGGGATGGCTGTGATGTTTTTTAGTCATTTTCGTTCGTCGTTTTCTTTTCATTGGGGTGTTGCGGGCGTGGTGTATCTGTGAGCAAGTGCCACCGATGGCGCTTACTTCAACCAGTCGTAGATGACCCATACGGTTGCCGGGAGGAGCAGTGCATCGAAGGCGATCCACACGATCGGCAGGTGAATGTGGCCTCCCGGTTGATGGGAGGCCACGATCACTATAAGCGGCAGGCCAATTAAGAACAGCGACAGGAGAATGAAACAGATCGCGGTTCGTCGTCTCTGCGGCTTCTCCTTGGCGCGTTCCTTTGCGATTTTAGCGATCCGCGCTTCCTCTTTCCGCTTTGCCTTAACGGCTTGATTTCGTCTTTTCCGAGACATGGGAAACGCGGTTGAAAGAAGGATGGTTAACGACTCAGCGAATAGATGCTACAATACACATAGGATCATTCCGGCTCGTCCTGTATGCGCACACTGCGCCCGACGTCGCTGACGAAGATGCGGCCATCGCCGCGCAGCCCGGTGTGAGCGGCGTAGTGAATGGCGGCGACAACTTCCGACTCGAGGCCGTCGTCGCAGACGACTTCGACTTTGACGTGGCGGACATAATCGTCCGGCATCTGTTCGGAGTGAGCGCCGGACGAATTTTCCTTGCTTCGGCCGAAGCCGAGGACATCGGAGTAACTCGCGCCCTCCAGCCCTTCGATCGCGTGAAGGGCTTGGGTGACTTTGTCGCGGCGGAAGGCTTTGATGTAGGCTTTGATTTCTTTCATGTTATGTTTCCTTTATGCTTCTTGATTGGGATTGATCGCGAACCACTTGTAGAGCGCGGGCACGACAAGCAGGGTGAGGATGGTCGATGAAACGAGTCCACCGATGACCACGACCGCGAGCGGGCGTTGCACTTCGCTGCCGGTGCCAGTGGCGAGTAGCAGTGGAAGGAGACCGAGCAAGGTGGTGCCCGCCGTCATGAGGACGGGGCGCACACGCAGGCAGGCGGCTTCAATACTGGCTTCGTTGATTGCTTTACCTTCGCGGTAGAGCTGGTTGAGGTAGGTGACGAGCACCATGCCGTTCCCTAGGGCGATACCGAAGAGCGCAATGAAGCCGATGCTCGAAGGCACGGAGAGGTTCTCTCCGGTCAGCCAGAGCCCGACGATCCCCCCGACCAGTGCGAGCGGAATGTTGAGTAAGATAAGCCCGGTGTTCTTTAAGGAGCCGAAGGACATGTAGAGGAGGATTGCGATCAGCGCGAGCGTGACCGGCACGACTACGGCGAGGCGTTTGTTGGCCTCTTGTTGGAGTTCGTACTGACCGCCCCAGGAAACGAGATACCCTGGCGGCAACTCTACCTGCGCATCAATCGCGGCCTGCGCTTCTTCGACGAAACCGCCGATGTCGCGCCCGACCACATTGGACTGCACTTCAAGGTAGCGTTGGTTGTTTTCGCGGACAATCTGACGGGGGCCGACGATCTCCTCAATCACTGCGATCTCATCGAGTGGAAGGAGCACACCTTCCGTGGTGCGGACGATCAGATGGCGGATGTCTTTGATCGTATCGCGGGCGTCCTCCTGATAGCGCACGTAGATATCGAAGCGCTGCACGCCTTCGAATATCTGCCCGGCTTCGACACCACCAACGGCGGCTTCGATCAATTCCTGAACCTCCGAGAGGTTCAAACCATGCCGTGCGATGGCTTCGCGGTCGGGACTCACCACGATCTGCGGAGAGCCGATGACTTGTCCGGTCTGCACGTCGGCCGAGCCTTCGACTTCGCGTACGACGGCGGCAATCGCCTCGCCTTTTTCCTTCAGCACGTCGAGGTCGGTGCCGAAGAGCTTGATGGCCAATTGGGCCTTGCTGCCACCAATCAGTTCGTCCACCGAAAGTTGGATGGGCTGGGTCATGTTGACCTGCACACCGGGCATACCTTCGAGCGCCTCACGCATGGCGTTTTCCACATCGACCTGAGTGTAGTCTTCGCGCCATTCGGACTCGGGCTTAAGCACGACCATCATGTGGACGGTATTGATGGGGTCAGCGTGGGCGCCGACCTCGCCCCGACCGATACGAGAGACCGCTTGTTCGATCTCCGGGACTTGCAGCAGACGTGCCTCCGCGATCAGTGTATTGCGTTTGGTTTCTTCGAGCGATACCGAGGGTGCCATCGTCAGGTTGGCGATTATGTCGCCCTCCATCAAACGGGGCGTGAATTCCGATCCCAGCTTAGGGAAAACCCATGCGCCCAGTGCGAGCAATACAACTGAGAGCACGACCGCCAAGATGCGGACACGGACGAAGAGTGCAACGATGGGCTTATAGATCGCCACGAGCAGACGAACGATCCAAATCTCGCGGTTGGCTGCGTCGTCGTTCTCGCTCTCCTCACGTTTTGGACGTGGCATCAAGAGTGAGGCGAAGACTGGTGCGCCGATCAGCGCGTAGAGAAGCGAGCCGAACATGGCCAGCGAGACGGTGTAAGCCAGCGGACGGAACATCTTGCCCTCGACTCCTTGAAGCGTGAATAGCGGGATGAAGACCAGCACTACGATCAGAATGGCGAAGGTGATGGGTTGCACCACTTCACGGCAAGCGCGAGAGATCACGGCGGTCTTTGACTCGCCCGGCCCGGCCTGTCGGAGTAAGCGATCGGTATTTTCCACCATCACGATGGTGCCGTCGACCATCATGCCGATCGCGATGGCCAAACCACCGAGCGACATGAGATTGGCGGAAATACCGAAGTATTTCATCGCGCCAGTAGCGAAGAGCACCGAAAAGGGAATGGCTAATGCCACCACGACGCTCGGACGGAAGCCGCCGATGAAAACGAGCAGAATGAGCGCGACCAGGACAATACCCTGGACGAGCGCACTGGTCACGGTATCGACTGCGGACTGAACGAGCGTCTTTTGCTCGTAGTAAGGATCAATTTTAACGCCCTCGGGAAGTGCCTTTTCGATCTCGACCAGTTTTTCCTCAACCGCTTGGATGACGGTGGAGGAGTTGGTGCCGTAGAGCTTGATCACCATGCCGGAGACGACCTCTTCGGTGCCGTTGCGCGTTTGCAGGCCTTGGCGGATCTCACCGCCGATTTCAACAGTAGCGATGTCTTCGAGGAAGACGGGCGTGCCGTCCTCATGACTGACCACAATGCGCCCGATATCCGGAATGTCTTTGGCTAGACCGTCGGAGCGCACAATAAACATCTCGCCGTTCCGCTCGATAAATTGGCCACCCACGTTTTGGTTGTTGGCTTTGATGCGTTCGATCACCTCGTGTAGGGCGAGGTCGTAGCGAAGCAAAGCATCCGGATCGACATTGACCTGATACTGTTTGACGAAGCCGCCAATGCCGAGCACCTCGGTCACGCCCGGCACGGTCTGGAGGTTGTATTTAACGACCCAGTCCTGCAACGTTCGCAGATCTTCGAGGCTGTATTCTCCAGTGGTGTCGATCAAGTTGTAGTAGAGGACGAGTCCCTGTCCCGTGGAGATCGGGCCCATCTCCGGCTCGCCGAAGCCTTCGGGGATCGCTTCGCGGGCTTCGGAGAGACGCTCGCCCACGACCTGCCGGGCGAAATAGATGTCGGTGCCTTCTTCAAAATAGACGCTCACGACTGAGAGTCCGAAATTGGAGACCGAACGGATTTCCTCGACCTTGGGCAGGCCGCTCATGGCGGCTTCGACCGGGAAGGTGACGAATTTTTCCACCTCTTCGGGGCCGAGGCCAGAGGTCACGGTGAAGACCTGCACGAGCGCGGGCGAGACATCGGGAAAGGCGTCGACCGGAAGCTTTTTATAGCTCCAATAGCCGCCGCTTATGACGCCGAGCAAAAGCAGCACGACGATGAGTTTGTTCCGCAAGGCGGAATCAACGAGTTTGTTTAACATTATAAATTTTCCTTATCTAAAATTAGTGGTTGTGTCCGCCGAAAGAACCTTTGCCCATTTCCGCTTTGATGGAGATCGGATTCTTTGCCACGTAGGTTTCTCCCGCTTCGAGGCCGCGGACGACCTGGACATATTCGCTATCGCTGTGGCCGATTTGGATGGGGCGTGGCTCGAAGCCTTCGGCAGTTTGCACGAAGACGGCGGGCGCTCCCTCGACGGTGAGGACGGCACTGCGCGGCACCATCAAATCGACCGGGTGACGCTCCACCGCAACGCGGCCTTTGATAAACATGCCCGGCTTCCAGGCGCGTTCCGCATTGTCCACCACGATGCGGGCGAGCCCCGTGCGGGTATGCTCGTCCACAGTCGGTGCCACGTAATCAATCACGCCGCGAAAGGTCGGCAGATTATGCCCGCCGGTGATGCGGACTTTCAGCCCTTCTTTGATTTGCCCGAAATTCTTCTGGTAGATCTGGAGATCCGCCCAGACGGTCGAGAGATCCGCCACCGTAAACAGTGAGGTGCCCGCATCCACGGTCTGTCCGGGGGTGATGTCGTAGCTCACGATGACACCGTCGAAAGGCGCTTTGACCTCGAATGGACGTAGCGTGTCGACGCTCTCCAAGACCGCGAGCACATCCCCCTTCTTCACACGGTCGGCCAGTTGGACATTGATTTCTTGGACGCTTCCATTGTATCGCGGGGTGGCGAAGGCGATGGCCTTTCGGTTGAAGCGTATTTCGCCGGGAAGCACCACTTCCTCGTGCAGCGTGCCCGGGCTGGCTCTGTCCAGTATGATGCCGAACTCATTGCGAACTTCAGACGTCAGCTTAACAGGACCTCCTTCTTCTTCGTGATCGTCGTGCCCGCCGTGGCCCCCTTCTTCGCCGTGGTCGTCATGTTCGCCATGCGCCTCGTGGCTTTCGCCATGGGCTTTCTCCTCAGCGTGATCGTGACCTGCCTCGTTCCCGTGCCCGTCGTCTTCGTCGGCGTGGTCATCGTGGCCTTCGTGTTCATCGTGCGATTCGCCATGCTCAGCCTCTTCGGCATGGTTGTGCCCTGCATGGTCGTCATGTTCGACGGTGTTCTTTTTCTCGTCGTCATGCCCGGCATGTGTTTCGTGCGATTCGCCATGCGCGGCTTCTTCGCCGTGGTCGTGTCCCGCGTGTGATTGCGCTTGCGCGGCTGTTCCCCAGCCGAGGACGATGAAGAGTGCTGCGGCGGAAAATGCGTAGCGCTTGGATTGCTTTGATAAGTGTAATGATAAGTAATTCATTTGTGTGATTTGTTAAAATGGATGGTTTGATTAGTTGATAGATGATGGCCGCGTGAGCGCTTCGATCCTGGCTTGCGCACTCGCGTAGCGGCTAAGAGCGTCGAGATAGGTCTCGCGTATCTCAAAGAGCGTGCCACGGCTTTCGAGCACGGAGAGCAGCGTGAACTGCCCGCGCTCGTAGCCTTCTTCGGTTTCTTCGAGCGTTTGCTCGGCGGAGGGCAGCAGGTCGTTTTCGACACTTTGTGCTTCGGCGTGAGCGGCCACCAGGTTTTGGTAGGCGTCGGTCAGCGCGACGATGAGTTCGCGCCGTGTGGCCGCTTTTTCGTATTCGACGGCGCGGACTTGAGCCCTCGCGGTGCGGATATTCCCCTGGTTTTTATCGAAGAGCGGCCAAGGGATTTCCACGCCGACGACGAATGCCGCATCGCCGGACGCCTCATTGAAGTAGCGGCCTCCGCCGAAGACTTCAAAATTGGGCTTCGCCCGAGCCTGTTCCAAGTTGAGTGCCGCCTCCCGGTTGCGCCGGTGCCCCTCATATTGAGCAAGGTAGGCGCTACGTGGGAGTAAGGCCACCAGTTGAACCAGCTCCGGCAAGTCAGTGTCTAACTCGACCGAACCAGTGACGGCGAAATCGCTGCCCCCGGATTCGCCCCAGAGAGCGGCCAATCTCGCACGAGCCGCTTGGAGGGCGCGTTCGGCTTGATTGATCGCGAACTGCTGCTGACGCACGGCCAGTTCCGCACGGGT
>DGMY01000012.1 GCA_002388665.1 Opitutia bacterium UBA4506
AGGTCGGTCACCGGACGCTTACCGTTTGCGCGACGTCTACGTCGATAAAGAGAGAATCGTCTACTTGCTCACCTATGGGCCGGGGCGGATTGTGAGAATGAGTCCGGCAGAGTGAGAGCCTTTTCTCCCGGATAAACCGGCAAACTAGCGCCTCGGTGAGAGATTACTCCGTTGGGGGAGGTGCGCTCGGAGAGGTAGGATCGACCCTCGCTTAAAGCATCGGGCTACGGTGGGCGAGTTCAGTGCCCCGGGATCATTTCCGAGTTCTCATCGCCGCAACCGTGGTCAGCTGTCTCCAGCTCTAGGGTGGAGTGCTCGATCCTATACTTGGTCGCTAGGAGCGATTTAATTGCGGAACGGATTTGGTGCCGTTCTTCGGCTGTAGATTGTTCGGGAATTACCACATGGGCCTCGAGGGCCCGGTGCTCTTCATCGAGTTCCCACACATGCAAGTGGTGAAGGCCGATTACTTTATCAATTGCCGAAACGGACTGGCTCAACTCCTGTAGGTCGACTCCCTCCGGAGTCCCCTCCATCAGGATCTTGGCCGACTGTTTGAGCATTCCTACGGACATATATAGTATGTAGCCAGCGATGACCAAAGTGAGAAGGGGATCCACCCACACCCAGTCCAGGAGGTAGATTGCCGCCCCTCCCAATAAAACGACGATCGAAGCCGCAGCATCGGTTAGGTTGTGAAGGAATGCTGCTTTGAGGTTTAGGTTTCCCTTGGACATGGCCCACAACAGCCATGCGGTTCCCAGGTCGACGATGATCGCGACCGCCGAGATTCCCATCACCCAACCGCCCTTGATGGACTCAGGTTCGAAGAAACGTCCAATCGCTTCGCTGATTAGGTAGATGCCGACTACGATTAGAGCCGTTAGCTGAATGAGCGCCCCGATCAGCTCCGCGCGGCGATATCCAAATGTGAATTGCTCATCGGCGCTCTTGCGGCTGATCTTGCGAGCGACGTAGGCGATGACCAGCGCGGCTGCATCATTGGTATTGTGGAGCGCATCGGCCATAACCGAAACGCTCCCGGCAAATGCGCCACCTATAAATTGAAAGATCGATAGACCAACGTTGAGGATGATTGCCCACAGCAGTGTGCGATCATTGATGTCCTTCGTCCCGTGGTCGTGATGGTGGTGCCCATGACCATGACCGTGACCATGACCGTGAGTTTCTGGAGAAGCAGGGTGATGGTGGTTGGCCATTGAAATGTCCTCAAATCACGTGGCTGGGTACGTGCTGGTGAACAGGGATTAGGAATCTCCCCAGTTGGGAAGGAGGGGCGTCTTGCAATGTGTCGAGGGTGACGGAACGCTCGATGCTCATATCGTTGATCGCGGTACGGCGGAGGCTGGTCAGGTGGGCGCCACAACCGAGTTTTTGTCCGAGATCATGGGCGACGGTACGAACATAGGTACCCTTGCTGACCGCGATGCGGAACGAGACGTTCGGCCCGTCTATATTGAGAATGTCAAACGACTTGATGTGAACGAAGCGTGGCTCGCGCTCTACCTCTTGACCCTTGCGGGCCAGTTTATAGAGGGGGACACCCTTGATCTTTTTGGCCGAGAACATGGGAGGAATCTGGTACTGGTCGCCGAGAAAGCTGTCGAACAGCTCTTTCATCTCTTCCTCGGTGAACGGCGGGACTTCGCGCTCCTCGGTGACCTCGCCATCGGCGTCCTGTGAGTCCGTCACTTTTCCTAGTTGGAAAGTGCCCTCATAGGTCTTGGGCTGGCTCATCAGAAAGTTGGAGGCCTTGGTCGCCTTGCCCACTAGAATGATCAGGAGACCAGTTGCCATGGGGTCGAGTGTTCCCGCGTGGCCCACTTTTTTAATGTGGTAGATTCTGCGGATTCGGGCGACTACGTCGTGAGAAGTCATCCCCGAGGGTTTGTCGACAAAGAGTAGTCCTTCTACGCGATTCGGTTCAGCTGGCATTGGATCGGTTCGAGTTCAATCAGTTCGCGGTAGGGGTGTCTTGCAGGTGCTTTTCGAGGATCTGGACGAGTTTGGGATAGAATTGGTCGATGGTGGACTCCACCCGGAAGCCGGCCGCACAGGCGTGCCCGCCCCCGTCAAACTGCTGGGCTATGGTATCGACCCGGTAGACCGGATCCTTTGAACGGAGACTGCCCTTGATCTGTCCCTTGTTTTCCTCGAGGAATACGCCGATCCGAACGCCCTCGATTGAGCGGGCGTAGTCGACAAACCCTTCCGAGTCCTCGTTGGAGGTCCCAGTTCTCTCGTATTCGCCGTCGAGTATGCAACCGGTGCATACGGTGCCGTCCAGTGACATTTTCAGCGTTGCAAGGAACGACTGGAGGAGCTGCATCCGTCCCATCGATTCCTGCTCGTAGAGTTCCGTGGCCACCTTTGCCGGATCTGCACCAAATTCACAGAGGTGGCAGCAGATCTCGAAGGTGCGTGTACTCGTGGATGGGAAGCGAAATTGCCCCGTATCGGTAGCGATACCCACGTAGAGTGCGTTTGCTGTAACGGCATCCGGTTGGTGTCCCAGTGCCAGGAACAGCTCAGATAAAATCTCAGCTGTCGCGCTCGCGTGAGGCATGACCAGATTGGATGCGGCATAGCCGGGATTCGAGATGTGATGGTCGACGTTGAACAGTGTCTCAGGGAGCTTCTCTCGTAGTGGCTTTCCAATACGAATCGCATCCGCGCAATCCACGGTCACCGCGTCCCAACCTTCTGGATCGAAATCCTCTACATCAATGTAGGGAGTGTCTCCGATGAAGCTGGCGATGTTGCGGGGAATCTTGTCGGTTTTGATCGCCACGGCTTCGATCCCTTTGGAGAGAAGGAAGCGGCAGAAAGCTACCTGTGAGCCGATACAATCCCCATCGGGACGAAGGTGCCCACAGACCGCGAGCTTTTTACCTTTCCACGATTCGAGGAGTTTCTGGAAGTTCTCGCGTTGGAGAAGGGGACTGAGAGGAAGTTCGCTCATGGGTTCTTATCTAGGTCGTCCAATTTCTCGATCATGTCGAAACCGCGCTCGAGAGCATTGTCCCGGACAAACTGGAAAAAGGGAAGGTACTTCAGGACGATTACCTTTCCTACTTTGAATCGAATCTCGGAGGCCTTGGTGCGAAAGAACTTCTCGGCGGCTCTTTCATGTTTCTCACCGCCGAGCACCGAGTAGTATACCTTTGCCTGACGGAGGTCCGGGGAGACATCTACCTCGCTGATCGTGATGTAGACCCCCTCGGACTGATAATCGGTGTGCAGGAGCTGGCTGATTTCTCGGCGCAGCAGTACATCGACTCTGGTTTTGCGTTTCGGCACGGGTCAGGCTGTTTCTAGCTGCTCGTCAGGAGATTAGAGTGTCGGGCGGATCTTCTCCACCTCGTAGCACTCAATCAAATCACCTTCCTGGTAGCCATTGTATCCCGCGATTGCGATACCGCACTCGAATCCAGCGCGCACCTCGTTCGTGTCGTCCTTGAATCGTTTCAAGGTGCCTACGCGGCCCTCGTGGACCAAGTCTCCCTTGCGGAGGAGTCGAGTCGTTGCATCGCGTTGGATCTTGCCCTCGGTAACCATACAACCGGCGACGAAGCTCTTCCCGAGTGGGAACACCACCCGTACCTCGGCAACACCCAGTTTCTTTTCGCGCAGTTCCGGCTCGAGAAGCTCGGCCATCGAATCGCGAATGATGTCGATGAGTTGGTAGATGATGTTCGCTTGAATGATCCGTACATCCAGGTGCTTTGCGTGCCCCTGTACCCCGTTCTCGAGGCGTACATTGAATCCGACAATCGTCGCCCCGGCAGTGCCCGCGAGCTCAACGTCCTTCTTGGTCACCATCCCGACGCTCTTGCCGACAATCTTGAGTTCGACCTGATCGGACGGAAGCTCGTTCAGCATACCAGTCAGGGCTTCCAGAGAGCCGTGAACATCTGCTTTGAGGATGACGTTGAAGGTAGTCTTGCGGGTGCTTTCGATCGCTGAGAAGAGATCGTCGAGGTTTGAACCGCCGGATTTCGCGGCGAGACGTTCCTCTTCTTCCTTCTTCTTGCGTTCGTCGAGGGTTTCCTCTGCAACGCGTTTCGCTTCTCGCTCGTTCTTGACGGACTCGTAGGTCGCGCCAGATTCGGGCGCATCGCTCCAGCCAATGACTTTGACGGGAGTGGAAGGGCCAGCCTCCTTGATGGTCTTGCCGAGGTCGTCGTGCATCGCCTTGACCTTACAAGAAGTTGTGCCGCAGACCAGTGCGTCACCGACCTTGAGCTTACCCTTCTTCACGAGAACAGTGGCTGTCGGGCCACGGCCTTGCTCGATCTGGGACTCGATGATAATACCGGAGCTTTTGCCCTTTGGTACTGCCTTCAGTTCCATGATTTCCGCTTGGAGGCGGATCATTTCGAGCAATTGATCGATCCCTTCGCCCTTGAGAGCGGCAACGGGAACCGTGATGACCTCGCCACCCCAATCTTCGGGGGCAATCCCACGTTCCTGCATCTGTTGCTTCACACGGTCCAGGTTGGCACCCTTCGTATCCGTTTTGGTGATGGCTACGATCGGTGATACGCCTGCCTTTTGGGCAAACTTGAGGGCTTCGTCCGTCTGCGGTTTGAAACCATCATCGGCAGCGACCACAAGAATAGCGATATCAGTCGTCGATGCACCGCGTTCCCGCATCCGTGAGAATGCGGCGTGACCCGGTGTATCGAGGAAGGAGATTGCTTCGAGGCCAGATCCGACCTGATAGGCTCCGATGTGTTGGGTGATACCACCGAACTCGCCCTCGACTACCTTCGCTTTGCGAATCGTATCCAGAAGAGTAGTCTTCCCGTGGTCGACGTGACCGAGGATACAGACTACCGGAGGACGAGGCTCTAGGAGAGCACTCTCGTCGACTTCTTCTTTCTTCTTCTTCGCTTCACCGCCGTCGGCAGAACCTCCACGGTGACGGATCTCCAGTTGGAAGCCGTGTGTTTCCGCCAGTTTCGCCGCGACGTCTTCCTCAATGGTCTGGTTCATCGAGGCAAAAATGCCTCGTTCCATCAGGTCCGAAAGAAGCTTAAACGGTTTCAGTCCAAGCAAGAGCGCGAAATCGCGCACGATGATCGGCGGTTTTGCATGGATGATCTTTGGCGCCGCGCTGACCGCTTCCTGCGAGTCTGTCGACTCTGCAGAATCCGCAGCGGTATCCTCTGTGGCACCGGACGGTGCAACTGGAGGTTTCGGGGCTCCGCGACCAGGAGGTGGTGTAGGAGGCCTTGGTGCCGATGGTGGCCGCGGTGCACTCGGAGGCGTGGGAGCCGCCGATTTTGGTGCCGCCGGCGCTGCCGGTGGTTTCGGAGCGGGCGCCTTGGGAGCCGGAGGCGGGGTCTGCCCGGTTGGGGCAGATTGCTGGCTCGGAGCTGGCTTCACTGTTGGAGTCGCCGGACGCGGGGCCGGAATCTGCGCTTTGCTCGCCGGAGGCGGCGGAGCTGGTGCACGTGGAGACTTCGGTTGAGATTTCGGAGTCATCGCCGGCATCTTGGGCGGCTTGGGGGCCGACTTGCTGGCGACCTTGGGCTCGGGCTCTGGCGCTGGTTGTGGTTCCGCTGGAGGAGGCGCTGCGGCGGCCTTTGCGGCCTCTTTCTCAGCTTCCTTCTCGCGTTTGACTTGTTCAGCAGTGCGAACAATCGGGCCACTGGGACGTTTGAAAGTAGGTTTTTCCTCTTCTTTGGTCTCTGCCGGGGCCGGAGTTGGATCAGCTTCTTTGGTTGTGGACATCTCCTCTTCCTTGGCTGAGTACTCTTCGACCAGCGAATCGGCACTAATATTATCAATCGTGCTCGACACGCTCTTTACGGCAAAACCTCGCTCCTGCAGCAGCTTCAACAGGTCCTTGTTTTCCATTCCGATCTGTTTGGCGATCTGGTGGATTCTGACACTCATTCTGTAATTCGAAGCTCCTTACTCTTCTGACTTATTATAATTTCTTTTCGACAAAAATCTATTCCAGCTGGACGGATTACTCCGAACCGATCCGAGAAATGATGGTTTGAGCTTCTTCCTCGCTGAACCCCATATCGATGAGGTCTTCGCTGCGGGCACCCTCGAAGGCGGCCGGTGTGGTAAAGCCCCTTTCGACCAGCTTCATAGCGGTCTGTGGTTTTACGCCGATCGAGTCGACCAAGTTCTTCGCAGCAGATTTCTTCTGCTGGTCAATGGTCACGTTGGTGTCTTCCTCGCGGCGGATATCGAGCTTCCATCCCAATAGCTGGGAGGTGAGCTTTGCGTTCATCCCGCCTTTGCCAATCGTCACGGATAGATCGTCCTCGGCGATTTCAAAACTGATCCGGTGATTGCGCTCATCGATTTCAATGTTTCGTGGCACTGCCGGGCTCAGGGCTTCAACGAGTTGCTCCTTGATGTCCGGGTAGTAGCGGATGATGTCGATCTTCTCACCACCGAGTTCCCGGACGATGCTCTTGACGCGTGAGCCACGAGCACCCACACAAGCGCCCACTGGGTCGACTTTTGGATCGGTAGTGTTGACACAGATCTTAGTGCGGTAGCCCGGTTCGCGGGACATACGCTCGATCAGGACAGTTCCATCGGAAATCTCGGTTACCTCGAGGTCGAGGAGGCGGCGGACAAAGCGTAGGCTGGAGCGACTGAGGATCAGGCTGGGGCCCCGGTTGCCGGTTTCAATCTTCAAAAGAAGGGCGCGAATACGGTCACCGGGGTTAAAGTTTTCGCGTGGGATCCGCTCGCGGCGGGGGAGCATTGCCTCGGTCTTTCCGAGATCGACAATCAAATCGCTGCGGTCGCGGCGATGAATGGTTCCACTGACGATGTCGCCAATCTGGTCCTTGAAATCGTCGAAAACTCGCTCACGTTCGAACTCGCGGATCTTCTGAAGGATCGCTTGTTTCGCGGTTTGCGCGGCGATTCGTCCCAGGTAGGATGGATCGATAGGCTTTTCTACGATCTCACCGAGTTGCGCATCAGCTCGAATCTTGCGGGCGTTCTCGATGTGGATCTCTTTTTCCTGGTCACCAACAGAGTCGGTTGCCGTGAGCAGCGACCACGCCTTCATACTCCCCGTGCGAGGATCGATCTCGATACGGAGTTCCTGTCCGGCGTGAAGGCCTTTCTGTGCCGCGTTGTGAATGGAATTGGTAATCGCGGAAATCATGTCGGCACGACCGATTCCCTTTTCCTTTTCCATGTATTCTAATACGGAAAGTAGTTCGCTGCTCATGTCTGGAGAATAAAAAAAGCGGGCCGAAACCCACTTTCCCTAGTTGGTGTAAAGTGAAAACGGTCAGATTGATCAGCTCCCTGCCTAGAGTCAAGTCTGCTACTGGAACTCTTCTTGGCTCTTTTGTTTTTGTATTTCGGTCCGCCGGAGCCGGGGGAAATTCTGATTTTCGTCATCGACTCGCACCCTAGAACCTTTCTACGGTGTCCAATTCCACGAAAGTGAAGCGGCCCGGATGGCGGAATCGGTAGACGCTGCAGACTTAAAATCTGCTTTCCGTAAGGAAGTGGGGGTTCAAGTCCCCCTCCGGGCACCACGTTTAGTATCGGTTTTCCTCGAGAGGTAGGGTCGGTCGTTAGAATAGCGAAAGACCGAACGCACTTTCATAGACTACCCAGACGATAAAGAGCAGTAGGATGAGTCCGAGCACTAGCTTGAGAAAGGTGCGTTTGCGGCGACTGGATCGGTCGCGAAAGCCGGAGAACTGTTTTCCTTCCCGCGTGGATTGGGCCAGGTGGCGACCAAATGAAACCCCGAAACCTTTGCCAGCGCCGATGAACGGGCGATAGGACTGCGCCCGAAGTCGTCGGAAATAACGCCAACGGTAGTATTTGCGGAAAAAAATCATGTTGAAGGTCCACTAGGAAATAGTGACTCTATGGGTTTTAGCAAAAGATGATCGAGTGAAAATAACGACGAAAACCATTCGTGAGTTGAAGGGGATCCGTCCGATTGCTGCGGTGACGGCGTATGACTTTCCCACGGCAGTTCACGCGGATGAGGCGGGAATCGATTTGATTCTGGTCGGAGACTCTGTGGGCACGACCGTACTTGGGTACTCCAGTACCGTGCCGGTTACCATTGAGATGATGGAACATCATGCCGCTGCGGTCCTGCGGGCAGTGCCAGATGCCCTGGTGGTTGTGGATTTACCTTTTGGTGAGGCCTCGTTGGATCGAGATCATGTTCTGCGCGTCTCTCGCCGCATTATTCAGATGGGCGCCGGCGCTGTGAAAATAGAGGGGGGAGCTGAGCAGGAGGACTTGCGATCATTTCTCGTAGACGCAGGAATTCCCGTCCTCGGGCATATCGGTCTTCTCCCGCAGAGAATCCAGGTGGAAGGCAATTATCGGAAATTCGGTCGCTCGGAGGAGGAGGCCGAAGCACTGTTGGAGGCAGCTGAGTCTGTCGAGCGCTCGGGCTGCTTTGCTTGCGTCGGGGAGATGATCGATGCGGATACGGCAGGTGAGATCCGAGACCGCATCGGGATTCCTTTGATCGGAATTGGCTGCGGGCCAAGTTGCGATGGGCAGATTTTGGTCAGCCACGATATGTTGGGCTTGGGGACGGAGAAGGTTCCCAGTTTTGTCAAAGTGTATGCGGATCTCGGCCGGCAAATTCGCCAATCGTTCGAAGAGTACCGCGAAGAAGTTATTCAAAATCAATTTCCATCATGAATTTCGCCGTTTTAGGAGCGGGTGCTTGGGGCACCGCACTTTCGTTGCACTTGAGCCGTTGCGGGCATACGGTGACTTTGGTTTCGCGCCGCCTCGACCATGCAGCGGATATGGCTTCGGCCCGGGAGAATCGTGATTATCTTCCGGGAGTTGCGATTCCCCCGGAGTTGCAATTGGGCCACGAGATCATGCCGGCCTTGATGGAGGCCGATGTGGTCATTCTCGCCTGCCCGGCGAAGGCTTTGCGAGATTTGTGCCGAACGATTGCGGAGATGCGCGAGACTTCGTGGGGGATCTCTGCGGTCATTGCGGTTTGCAAGGGGCTCGACCCTCAGTCTCTGGATCTGCCAATAGAGGTCTTGAAGGAGGAGCTCCCATTCTATCCAGCGGGCATTTTAAGTGGGCCAACTCATGCCGGTGGATTGGCGAAGGGTATGCCGTCAGCTGCCGTGATTTCTTTCGATGAGCATTCCGAATGGATTCGGGATCTTCAGGAGGCGATGAGCAGTGAGGCTTTCCGACTCTATTTTTCAGATGATCCTCTCGGGGTCTCTCTCGCCGGAAGTTTGAAGAATATTTTTGCAATCGCTTGTGGCTGCTGTGACGGGCTGGGCCTTGGTGATAATGCCAAGGCTGCTCTGTTGACCCGCAGTCTCGCAGAGATGATGGAGATCGGTACTGCTCTCGGGGGGAGAAAGGAAACCTTCTCGGGATTGAGTGGGATCGGGGACTTGGTCGCGACCAGCTACGGAGAGTGGAGCCGGAATCGAACTTTTGGAGAAAAACTCGGTTGTGGTGAGCGGGTCGAAGAGCAATTGGAGGGCCGTAAAACCGTCGTCGAGGGAGTTTTGTCGGTGCGATGGTACCGGGAGCGCTGCAAGAAGATGGGGCTTTCGACTCCGATCCTGGAAGAGGTCTATTCGTTGGTTTACGAGGCAAAGAGCCCGGACCGCGCTCTCAGCGACCTCATGGGCCGCGAGCTCAAAGCCGAATAAATAGAACTATCCTGAAATTCCCCAGTCCGCTGGGCTCAGCGGTTTACTGCTGCGAGTCTTTCCACTTCCTCATCACTGTCCGAAGAACGGCGTTCTGGGCAGGTTTTGAAACGTAGTCGTCCATGCCCGCCTTGATGCATTGTTCCCGGTCCCCCTTCAGGGCGTTGGCGGTGAGAGCGATGATGTAGGGATTGGGCGGTGCAGTTGTTCCTAGCTCCGTGGCGCTTTTTGTGGCTGCCCGTATTCTCCGAGTCGCTTCGTAGCCATCGAGCTCGGGCATCTGGCAGTCCATGAAAATTATCCGGTAGTGGAATTTCTGCCAGGCTTCGATTGCTTCCTGGCCATCCGATACTGTGTCGACAGCGATCCCCAGGTTCTCCAGTTGCATGGTGATCACTTTGCGATTGATGGCGTTGTCCTCGGCAACGAGGACCCGTAGGCCTGCAAAACTGCGCGCGTCATTGAGTTCGCTATCCTCTCCTTGTGAGGTATCGTACTTCTGGATTGTCGGTGCTCCCGCTAGATTGGCTAAGGCATCGTAGATTCTGGAGGGAGAAATGGGCTTTTTCAGCAATTGGTCCACTCCAGCCGTTTGGAGATCTTCCTGGCGCAGGGCTAGTCCGACGGGCTTCAGGAATATCACTTTCGGGTGCTTGTCGCTGACTGGTGAATTGAGCGGCAATCGTCGCACGATCGAGAGAGGGTCTTCGGCGCTGAGCCCCGAATCGATCATGATCATGTCAAAAGCCCGAAACTGGATCTTTCTCTTCGCGTCTTCAAGCGACTGCGCCACCTCAACCTCGATATGCCACGTCTTCAATTGCGCTGCCACCATTTCTGTCGCCTGTTTGCTGAAGAGTAGAAGGAGGCACCGTTTTCCTTCCAGGAGGTCGAGAGCGGGATATTTGTTTTCACTTTGATTGTTCGGGCTCGCTACTGGGAAGTCGACGGTGAAGCTAAATACCGTCCCTTTGCCCAATTCGCTGGAGACCACAAGCGTTCCTCCCATCGCCTCTACTAATCGCTGAGAGATGGATAATCCCAGTCCCGTACCTCCAAACTTGCGCGCAGTCGATCCGTCCGCCTGCACGAAGGGTTCGAAAATCTTTTGGCACTGCTCCGGGCTCATTCCCATCCCGGTGTCCTTAATTTCGAAACTCAGGAAAAACCGGGTTTTCGTTTGTTCGACCGGCTTTATGAGGATGACAATATCTCCGTTCTCGGTGAACTTGATCGCATTGCCTACGAGGTTGGTAATGACCTGTCGCAGTCGTCCTGAGTCGCCGATCAGGTCTACAGGGCTTTCTAACTCGACCCATGAAATGATCTCATTCTTCCGGCGAGCAGCGATCGGCGAGAGCATTTCGACCGTCGTCGCGATGAGTTCGTTGAGGTTGAATTGTTCTGTTTCGAGCTCAATACGGGCCGCTTCGATTTTAGAAAAGTCGAGGATATCATCAATGATGTTGAGGAGGGCGTCCGTGCTGTCTCGAATGACCTCCACGCAATCCTGTTGGTCAGGCTCTAAAGGTGTCTCCTGGAGGATTGATGTCATCCCGATCACGCCGTTCATCGGAGTCCGGATTTCGTGGCTCATATTTGCGAGGAATTCGCTTTTGAGTCGATTGGCTTCTTCGGCCTTCTCCTGCATCGCTATGACTTCCATCTCTCGCTCCACGTCCTCTGTGACGTCGCTCGTAAATAGCATGATTCCCCCAATGGTCCCATCGGGCTCTTTCCACGGGCGAACTTCCCAGCGTAAATACTGGTCGTGGTCCCATCCCTCCGGGCGCCAGCGGTCGCGATTGCAGGATTCTACGTGCCCTTGGAGTGCCCGGCGGTGAATCTCTTTCCACTCGTCGCTGATATTGGGAAACACTTCATAGTGGCACCGTCCGATTATTTCTGTGCCCTGAATTTGGTAGTCCTTCGTCCATGCAAGACTTGCGGCGATATAGCGCATCTCCTTGTCGAACATGGCTACCGCCGCGGGAGCATGCGTGACGAACGATTCGAGAATTGCCTGTTGCCGAGCGGATTCCCAGCGACTTTTTTCAATCTCTTTCACTCGTGCTCTACCGAGCTGCAGACTGTGGACAAAAAATGAGAGAAGAAGTGAGATACAGACTCCTCCTGCGAGGAAGAATTTTTGCAGTCGAGTTTGCTGGTGCAGCGAATTGGTGTCGATCGCGACAATCCAGAACAGGCTCTCCGAAATCGGTGAGATCGAGGTAATGAAATGGTCGTACTGGGAAAGAGGGAGTTCGCTAGGATTCCCCATGAAAATTGATAGGTCGGCAGTATCTGCGGGATTCTCTTCGAGGAGATTTTCGACGGCCAGTTCCTTCCAGTCGATGACGGTGGAGAGGCAGATCTCCTGTGAGTTTGGGTTTTCAGGATCTCTTTCGAATAGGATTAAATTAATTTTGTTCGGAGAGACTTCCTGGGGGATATTGATGAATGTGAACCTTTCTCTGGGAGACCACTCTTTGGGCCTATCTCTGAACCATTCTTGAACTGCAGTAGTTTCCTCGGAGAACGACCAATCGATTGACCCCGACTGGTTCCGTACGTTTAGGAGCCGAAGGGATTTAAAATCGTGGAGATAATTCTCCGCATCGGGAATCCAGTCTTCCCTCTGATAGCCCTCAATCGATCCGACCCGGTCGGCCATGCGATAGAGTGCAGTGATCATTTCATGCGTTCTGGCCGAAAGCAGGTTGCTGAACGCTTTGGCTCGTTCGCTCGCAAGATTGGTCCGGTTTTCTTGGGCTTCTGTTGCGAGGCCCATGTAAATGGTAATTACCGCGAAAAAGGTCGAGCAGAATACGGGAATCCAAATCCACGAGGTCTTCCCTGTTTTGGCCGCGAGACCACAATAGAACTGGTGGCTGATGAATCCGAGTGAGAGCGCGAAAAATCCGATTGAGGTGTGGATTGCCACTTCGGAGTACCGTTTGCCTAGCCAGATGACAGGCGGAATATCAGCAATATAGGTAAATATCAGAGACCCGGAGAGTCCGCAGAGGAATGCGGCGAGGACAATTCCCAGAAGTCCGCACAGTTTCATCGATCGCCCGAGAATCGAGACCAAGAGTGCAGTCCCCGACACTACGAATAGAAAACTGGTGAGGAGCGACATTCTGCCCGGGGCGGGGGAGCGGTCCGTTAGAAATGGGACTCCCAGCAGTCGGTCGATTCCGAGATCGATCTGAAGCAGGTGTTGGCTGAGGTTAATCGTGCCCCACAACAAAACGGCTGTGGAGAGGGTAACCGCTGCCCAGCTGTTTGACCACTTGCCGTTCGTCGAAATCAAGAGCAGCGCCGCGGAGTAGAAAAGGAATCCGATTGCAGTCGAGGCCTGCATTGGCGCCCAACCCGGTACGATTTGCACGATTGTGGCGCTCTCGATCTTCCAGCCGACCATGACCGTCAGCGCTGTAATTAGCCCCAAGAATGAGACAGCCAAGGCCAAAAAGCACTTCTTTGGTGAACGGGTTGGTGGGCGGCGGTAGCTGTCTTGCTGTGGTTCCATGCTGATTGCTTCCTGTTCCCATCAAAGCATCTCAGCGTCAAAACCAAGTGCCGATCTACTTCCTTGGTCGCAGGAAAGCTATTAGATACAGACGTTGACTTAAACAGCGATCCGCTGGGAAAGCACCTCAAAACATTTGAGCGAGGAGGGCTGCGGGCATCCACGTATTCACCGTAAATCCCCTAGAATAGGAGGTCTGGTGGGTATTTAGCGAAATGCGGACTCAGTAAAAAATCCGGTAAAATCAGGCGCCGCCTGACGAGGCAGCACGTTTGTCCTGTCGAGTGTGCTAAGACTTGTTCCGGTTCGCGTAGAACTCGTCGATTTTCTTGGAGACGTCTCGGTAGCCAATGTCGGAGGAGTAGATCTCCTTGTATTGATCAATGGCTTTGGTGGTTTCGTCCATCTTCTCGTAGCATTCAGCCAAATTGTAGATGATCTCTTTTTTGATCTCGGACATCCCGTTGATCTCGCCTTTGGCTGTCTCAAATTGCTCAGCTGCGAGATCGAAGAAACTCTTGGATTTATAAGCTTGGCCGAGAAGATTGAGACTCGGAATCCGCACTTTCGGATTCCGGAGAGAAATTTGCAGCTGCTGGATGGCGAGGTCCGTCTGCCCGTCTTCGAGGAGCAATTCACCGTATTGGTGCCTTGCTGCGTAATCGTTCGGGTAGCGCTTGACGAGATCTGCAGTTGTTTCGATGAGGTAGGTCTTGCGCTCAGAGAGCATCGTTTCGAGCTCCTCTTTGAGTTCGGCATTGTCAGGATCAGCGCTAATCTCATCCTTCTTGGCTTGAATCAGCGAATCAACGTATTCGCGGTACAACTTCGTTTCCAATCGTTCCAGGGTGACGTCGGCCTGTCCGCTCTCAAGTTTACGAGCCTCCTGAATCCACGAGATGGCGGATTCGTAATCACCGGAACGGTGGTAATAGGTACTGATCTGCTTGTAGTTTGAAAGATTTTCTGGCTCCTCCTGGATGCGTGCGTACGCATCGTTAATCAGCTGTTCGAGGCTTTCCTCACTGGTGGTGGATCGGCTCGCCTGTTCCAGGTTCTCCGCCTCGGCCTTGTTCTTCAGCTTGGAGCGGAAGTCGCCTTCGTCCTCCCATTTGCCCTGTTGCATGGATTGGGCTACAGAAGCCTTTTTCACAATGTCTTGGGCATCGCCATCACCAGGATGCTCACGGATGATTTTGTCGCACACGCGGATGCACTCCGCAATTCTCCCGGCCTCCAAGTAGAGGGCTGCCAGTTTTTTGGCGGTTTCGAGGTTGTTCGGATCCTGTTCGAACGCTCCTTCGTATGCGAAAACAGCAGTGTGGGGGAGTTCCTTTAGTATCGCGGCTTCCCCCAGGAGCTTCTGGGCGTCGATACTCTGCGGATCGTCCTTGAGAATCTTCTCCGCCTGAATCATCGCTTTTGCGGGATCCTTCTTGAGTGTAACCCCCCCCATTTTTGAGAGCGGTTTTGAGGCGAGCCCCGAAAGGAAGGATTTCTTCTTTGTCCCTTTGGCCGCTTTCTGCGCCTGTCGTAGCACTTCGCGAGCTTCAACGCACCCCGGATACTTTTCCACGAGACCCATACAGATCTCAATCGCGAAAGCAGCACTCCCGCTCTTGATGCTGTTTCGGGCCTTTTCGACTTGCTTGCGGATTCGTGGATCGAGCTCGGTAAGAGGTTGGTCAGACATGATTGGGTGATGAGACAGAAAGGGCTGAGTATCGCCAAATTCCGCGATGGCGTCTAGCCCGAAATCGCCCGTTGTGCGCGCATGCCAGATCATATGGCCTTTTTTTTGTGACAGATTCGTCAAGTTTTGGCGGCGGAATCCGTTCGACTCTCATCGTCCGATTTACACCGTAGTGTAAATTGGAACCGCGATTCGCGGGGTCCGGGTATCCCACACTTTATGCGCATCAGTATTTTTTCGGATAGTTTCTATCCCTATATTTCAGGAGTCTCCATAGCGATCCTCCAACAGGCGAATGCGCTCGCGGCCCGGGGGCACGAGGTTTCAATCGTTCGTCCGAGACCAGGGAAATCGGAGAGAGTCGATGCGGTTCCCGATTTGGATCCGTCGATTCGAGTGCTGGATACTCCGGTCACCATTCCCCACCGAGCCTTTGCCCGTTTGCGTTTGGCTTGCCCGACTTTCTTCTCCACTTGGCGGAAGCTCCGAACCATTGATCCCGAGGTCATCCACGTTCATACGGAGTTTGGAACCGGTTGGGAGGGGCTGGCGCTCGCCCGGTTGAGGCGGGTTCCGCTTTTGGGGACGTTTCACACTTTCTTTGCCGAGCCCGAATATCTAAAGCATTTTCCCGTTCCAAACTGTTCATTGACCCGCGGTATGCTCTGGCGGTACTCGGTGGGCTTTTTCAATCGATGCCATACCGTGGTGACTCCTTCCAAGGCGGTCTACGAGTCCCTCTCCGAGAGAGGGGCCAAGTGTCGCCTCGAGAAGGTGTCGAATGGGATTCGCCCGCCCCGGATGCAGCCAGACGAATTTATTCAGGGTCGGCGTGCTGAGATGGGGCTCGGAGGGGTCACTTTCCTCTATGTCGGCCGGGTTTCTCATGAGAAATCGATCGATCTGGTACTGGAAGCCTTTGGCAAGGTTTGGAGACAGGATCAATCCGTTCGTCTTTTGATCGTTGGCGGTGGCCCTCATGAGGAAGAATTGAGAAAGCTGGCGAACGCGATGGATTGCCGCGATGCGGTTCGATTCACCGGCCCGATTCCCAATCATCAGTTATTGGCCGAGAATTTCTACCGCTTGGGTGATGTGTTTGTGACTGCGAGTACGACGGAAAACCAGCCCGTGAGTATCCTTGAGGCCATGTCATTCGGTCTCCCTCTAATCGGACCCCGGGCCAAGGGTCTACCTGAAATGATTCTCGATGACCAAAACGGCCGTTTAGTCGAACCGCGAAATGTCCGTTCTCTAGCCGAAGCGATGGATCAAGCACGAAACCCCACTGCACGCGGTCGTTGGGCAGCCGAAGCAGGGCGCATGGCACTCGACCACGATCTAGGGCAGGTAGCTGGCCGTCTCGAAGAATTATATGGGGACGCAATCGAGTCGCGCCGGGTACCAGATTAAATATCGAATCTGCATAAGAACGTCTCCAGACCAATCCCGTAGCGTGACGCTTCAGCGAACGTCCCTCCCACAAGCCTACGCCTCCTCCAGCGAAAAATCCCAAGGAACCCGCCGC